>NZ_JADOUV010000001.1:0-693321 GCF_015751715.1 Arthrobacter sp. CAN_A6 | reverse complement strand
CATCACGGAACGCGGGGTCGTACGTCTTCTTACTATGAGCGGTCATCTGAAACGGAGGCTCCAATCAAGCTGTCTCACAAAACCATACGACCGCAACCACTACCTGAACCTGTCATGGCTGGCCGCATCAATGGGCATCACAGCAGGAGCCCTGGGATCAAACTTCGACGGCGACCAAGCAGTGCGAGAAGCAACCTACAGCCGCCGCGAACACCAATGACGCCAAATCAAACTCGACCTCGCCCATGAGGAAGAATCCTGACCCGATGATACTGGTATCCCCATTTCGTCCCACCTCGGCGAACGGACAATGTACACCGCAATCAAAAACACGACCGCTCACAGACGCATTCAGACATACTGCCCGCGCACCGGTGTGACAGATTGGTGAAACCTGGCCCTATACAGTCCTACCCATCACTATGTGGCTTGCGCTGTTGCAGTTACCCATCCTCAAAGGCAAACGGCAACGCACCATCCTTTAGACCGAGAGCGTCGTTCGTGCGTTCACTGCTTCGATGACTTCCACGCGGTCATCCTGCGGGTGGAGCCGCACGATGACCGTGGTCCCTCATGGGCAAAATTTTCGAATCCATTTACAGGACCTCGGCCGAACCGAGCAGGGTAAAATGCTGATTCGGCTCACCTGTGATCGGGCCTCCCGCGATCTCGCCGGCCGCCGCGAGGTTGAGCTTTGAAATCTTTGAGTGTTGGACCAAGCTCTGGCATGAGCGATGACGAATAAATGCTGAGGCGATTCGGATACAACAGCAGGGTGTGCTGCTGAGCCTGTTACCTCGTTTACGCCGGATTCGTGACCCTGAGCACCCAGCGGCCGTTTTCACCGAACCTACCCACATTGAAGAGACCTGCAATGCGCCCTTACGCAGCACATTCAATAGCGCTAACTGTCCTGCTATCAACGGCCGGGCTGATCCTCGCGAGTCCGGCCCCGGCTTTCGACGAGGACACCGCCCCCGGCAGTGGCAATGCGGCGCAGACGATGATGCCAGCTGATGAGTCAATCATCCCGGGACCAGAGCCATTACCCATTGACAGCACTGATCCTCCGACGCTGGAGCCCTCTACTCCACCTGTCATACCGCCGGGCGAGGAACCGGTCCTCGCGGTTCCGGTGTCGCCTAACGAACCGGTACCCCCTGCATCCCTCACCACGCCACCTATCCAACCAGCACCCTCTGCATTCCCGACCACACCCAATGCTGAACCTAATGAACCTGCCGAATTTGCGCCGATCGACACTGAAGCCGCTGCGGGACCGATACCAAATCCCCGAAACACCGACACCAGCGACACCAGCGACACCAGCGGCACCATCATCAGACGTGCTCCTGTTGAAGCCGCCCCAGCACCGATCGTGAACCCCAAGCGCTTATCACCTCCACCGGCTCCCGCAAGCGGAATGATGCCTCCTCTGGCCCCACAAGGCACCCTTCCTTCAAAACTCAGCGTGCCAAACGTCAGCCAGGCTCGTAACCTGGGCTCTACCGGTGAAACCTCGTCCGCCGTCACGCCGCAGCCACCCGCAGAGGGAACCGAAACACTGCCACCGATCTACGCCGCAACACAACCAGCAGACAGGGCCTATTCCTTGCGTTATGTCGTCGTCGGCGTGTTGAGCATTGTGGCGCTCGTGCTTGCCGGCGCCATTGGTGTCGTGGCGGGCCCATACCGCGCCCGCCACTAATTCTGGTCTGGCACGCAACACTGCCCACCTCGCGCGCCGACAGCGAATTCCATGTTTGCCTCACAGGTAAGCCTGGAAGCCGCTGTTGTTTCCGATCGAGCCGCTTCTAACGATGTCACTGGCAGTCCTTCCGATCGTCGGATGTGTAAGAACCATGCCAGCGAGGATCCTAAGCTAGCTTATGATTGGGGTCTGGCGGTTATTTCCGCAGCGCTGCTGACGATGCAGCGATTAGGGAAGGTAGATTTATGGATACGCCGCGCAGGTTTGATTCGATCACCATCATTTTCAACCCGAACAGCACTGGAAACGCCCCGAAGCTGGCCAGCGGGCTCAGTGAGGAATTAGCATCGCTCCTGCCTGAAGGACCAAATATCCGTCTGCAGCCGACCCAGCATGCCGGTCACGCCATCGATCTGGCAAACGAGGCAGCCTCGTCCGGGAATGCTCTCGTGGTCTCGGTTAGTGGTGACGGCGGGTACAACGAGGTCGTCAATGGTGTGATGAACAGCGGCAGCAAGGACGCGGTGTGTGCGGTTCTGGCAGCCGGCAACGCCAATGACCACAGCCGTGTGACTGGTCGGCAACCCCTCGCGGAGGCTATTGCTGAGGGCAAGGTCCGCCGAATTGATCTGTTGCGCATCAGCACGGGAGACGGGCCAGTTTCAGAGTCGATGTACGCGCATTCCTACATCGGCTTCGGGCTGACCCCCATCATGGCCATTGATTTGGAGAAGGGCAGCAAGGGCGCCATCAAGGAGATGTTTTCCGTGGTGCGGACGTTCTCGAAATTCAAGCCCTTCAAAATTCGCCAGAGCGACGGGGTACACCGAAAGTTCGACAGCCTGGTCTTCGCGAATATCTCGCAGATGGCGAAATACGCCACGCTCAGCGAGGCGGATGACCACCCATCCGACGGCAAGTTCGAAGTCATCACGTTCCCCCACATGGCCAAGTGGCGGATCCTCCTGACTGCGTTGCGTGCCGCGACGAAAGGTCTGGGGGATCAGCCGAGCATGGAGCGGTACGAGTTCACAACCCTCAAACCTATTCCCTATCAAATTGACGGGGAAGTGAAATCAGCCGAATCAAATACTGCGGTGAGGATTGAAAGTGTCCCGCGCTCCCTGCAAATCCTTGGCTGATACACCTATCGGGCGGCGCTTTCGCGCCGAAGTACTTACCTGACCTACCCGGCGACTACTAGCGTTGGTAGGCCGAATCCACTTGACGGGCCAGGCCCAGCACCACTACATGCCTCGGTGGAATTATTCACGAATCAGTGGACGGCCTCTAGGCCGCGGTAATAACGAGGGCAGCGCTGTGACCGCCGAACCCAAAGGCGTTGGTAATGGCAGCAGAGGCCCCGGCGCATTCGGTCGTGGCGTTGATGAGGTTGAGGCTGATCGCTGGGTCGGGATTCCTGAGATTGAGCGTGCCTGGAAGCCTTCCTGTCCGGAGGGCCTGAATGGTCACGATCGCACCAAGGGTTCCGGCTCCTCCCAGCAAGTGCCCTGTCATGGACTTGGTCGAGGTGACCGGCACCTGATTTCCGAGCACCGCAGTGATGGCACCTGCCTCGAAAAGATCACCGATCGGGGTCGACGTAGCGTGCGCGTGGACGAAGCCGATATCCGATGTCGAAATACCCGCTGCCGTAAGAGCTTTGCGCATGACGCGCTGCTGCATCTCCGGGTCAGCTGCCACAATGTCTCCCGCATCGGATGTGACGGCAGCCCCGGCAATCCGACCGAGGATCTCCGCTCCCCGCGCACGAGCGAACTCCTCCCGCTCGAGGACAACGATGCCGGCCCCCTCGGCCATCACGAAACCATTCCGGTCCCGATCAAAAGGCCGCGAAGCCCCCGCCGGGTCACCCTCGCTCGTCGAAAGCGCCCGAAGCTGAGCGAAACCACTGATCGCCAACTCGTTCACGCAAGCATCGACTCCCCCAGCAACAACGACATCCACCGCACCCGACCTGATCATCTCAGTACCCTGGGCGATCGCTTCAGCACCGGAGGCGCACGCGCTCACGGGAGTGCGTGCGCCTCCCTGGGCGCCGACATCGATCGATACCCACGCCGAAGGACTATTTGCCATGACCTGGGTCACCGTATGCGGAGACACCCGACGCGGGCCGCCACTATCCAGGACCCGGGTTTGAGCCACCACCGTACCCAGACCGCCGTAACCGGACCCGATCACCACCGCGAGACGGTCAGGATCAACCGACGGCTGCCCGGCCTGTGACCATGCCTCACGGGATGCGACAAGCGCCAGATGACCACAACGATCCATCCGCCGGTACTCCCTGATCGACAGCAGAGCAGCGGGCTCCGCCGCGACGAGCCCGGCTACGCGCACCGGCAACTCCTGCGCCCACGGTTGGTCCAGCAGCGTGATTCCCGACCGACCCTCCAACAGCGCTTTCCACGTCCGAGCGACAGTATCCCCGACTGGAGTCATGGCCCCCATACCCGTCACCACCACCCCAACAGCATTCGCAACCACAGGAACCCGTCCCCCTACTATAAAAAACGACAAAACGTGACCCTGCCAGCACCACTGATCATGGGATAAAACAATCTCAGTAGTTCACTGAAGTGTTCCTCCCCATAAGGAGATGCACCAAGCAGACCTATCCTGTCCTATGACAGGCTCCATGGTTAAGAATCCATGACACCGGGGTGACCGATGGGATTAGCTGTTCTCGGGTTTCGCCAGGCTGTCTTCGTCCTCTTCGAGAGCAGGGGTAGCCGCACGCTCTTCGAGCCTTTCTTCAGCGGAATCGGCATCTACCTTGGAACTCTCGCTCGGTGCTTGCTGATCTCGCCCTGGGTCTTGGGTGGGATCTTGAAAGGCGTCCTGTGGATCAGGGGCGGTTTCGATTGGCATCAGGCTTTACCTCGACAATTTGGTGGAGAGGGAAACTGGTCAAGCCAAGCGCGCGTTACCGAAGCAGCGCGCGCTTAACCAGCCGACCGTGTCAGCTTAGGAGGTCAGCCCAGTCTGGTGGTCGATGCCTACCTGGTCGACCTTGCGGTGGAAGTGCATGCCGGCTTTACCGCCAAGGATCGCGCCGATCAGAGGTACCAGGACGGCAATGGCTAGGGCAATGAAACCGCTGGTGGTGAGGAGACTGCCGTCGACCGGGATACTCGGGGCGCCCCCAATGCTGGACAGGACGTTGAACTGATCTCCCGCTACGGTGGCGAGAATCGCGAGGATGATCGCGATGATGATTCCCCAGAGCCAAACGGCGACGCCCTGCTTAGCTCCGTCGAAGCGTGCCATGCGGCCGGCGACATAGCCACCGCAGTAGTAGGAGATCAACAGGATGACAGCAAGGACGATGCCGCTGACGATGCCGATGGTTTCCGCATTCTCTGTGGCCTGGTTGGCTGCCTCATTCGCGCTGCTGGTGTTCGCCGCACCAACGCCCGCGCCAATGGCCGTGGCGATCGCGCTGAGAATGACCGTCAGGCCGATCGCGGTCAACCAGCCGAAGAACGCGGATCCGATCTTGATGCCACCGAACCGCTCCTTCTCCGCTGCGACGACGTCGTTACGCCGGCTCTTCGGGGTGCTCGCACCCGCTTTGTCTTCTGGTGCCATGATCAGTACCGCTTCCTCTCTATCAGGCGCCCTTTCACGGGCACTAGTCCTACCGCTGACACTTTCCTTCAACGCCTTGGCGCCGCCTACTGGATACTTACGGGTAGGTATGGAGTACGTGTCCAGCAACAGATCAGTCTGCTTACTACCGTGGCTTGTGAGGGCGGAGCAGCGCAAGGCGAAAAACTTGCCCACCGTGCACATCGTTATCTCCGCGGAAGTGGTCCACCCCTCCCTTCCTTGTAATCCCAGAGAACACGCCACCTCGGGGAAGAGAAAGAAAGAAGGAGATCGTTACACAGACTGACAACAGATTTGCTTGTTGCCAGGGTTCTAGATCGCAAGCTGTCGCAAGGACACGATCCGTTACACCCAACAGCGCATCGGCGACGCACTGCCCGCGGCTTCGGCGACCTCCCGCAGGGCCTGTTCGTCCTCCGCCGTGACATCGCAGGGCTTTTGACACAGATGGCCGGCTACGTCAGTACTTCCCGAAGTACACCGACCCGTCAATCTGCCCCTCCGGCTGGCACAGGAGCCTCGTCTCACAGATCACGGGATATGCCCTTCATTGAACGTGCGGGAACTCGTGAGGGCCTATAAATTCTTACGTAGTACGGGCATCATTGATGAGTCACCGCGATCCCTTGATCTTCGCGGACGCCGACGCAATAGCATTAGAAGCCACCGGTCGTAGGTCCACTTGGGCGGTAGGGTCTTCGCCGGTTTGTCCGTCCCTTCCATACGTCCTCGCACAGGATGCGCTCGAGGTAGTGCGGTGGCAGGTGATGGACGATCTTGAGTGCAATCCTCGAACGATTCACCTGAGCGCAAACTCCATCTCTGCTGGGGTTATCGGGCTGATATCGACCCCGTGCGAGGTGGCGACGAGCAGGGACTGATCCGGGACCTCGTGCCATCCCGCGCCGTCGTCGGAAGGTTCACTGGCAACGACGGTACCCCTGCTGTCTGAGCGCCAGAAAAGGGTGTCGCCGGCAGCTGTGGCAGCAATTGAGCTTCCATCGGTAAGCAGGAAGTTGTAGCGTCCGGTGCTGGAGGCGGATGCGTCAGCCACGACCTGTGCCAGCGCGTCCGCAGCCGAGCCTGTGCCGCCGTCCCGGGATTCGAGCTGTTCAAGGACCAGTGCCCACAGCAGGGCCGAATCCACCCGGGCTTCCAGGGCAAGAAGCCGTGCCGGCGGCAACGTCGCGGCCAGTACTTCAGCCGACTGCGGCCAGTTGTCGATCCGCCCGTTGTGGCTGAAAAGCCACTTTCCCGAAACGTAGGGCGCAGCGGCCGCCTCGTCCGGCGTCGTACCGGGGCTGGCCGAACGCACGGCAGCCAATACCGCTCCGCTGGTGGTCACCCGCGCCAGGTCAGCGAAGGATTGGTCCGTCCACATGGGGACGGCGCGCCGGTAGCGGGCCGGGATGGGATCCCCTGCGGCGTACCAACCGACGCCGAACCCGTCGGCGTTCATCGTGCCGTTGCGTTGGCGCCGTGGCGCCCAGGATTGCCGGAGCAGGCCGTGTTCGGGGGCCACCAGCAGCGTGGCGAGCGGCGTCGGAGGTCCAAGGAAAGCCAGGTGACGGCACATTTCTATTCCCCCCGGCCTGGAACGTCGTCCCGCGCTGTGCGGAAGCCGGTGAAGATCTGGCGCCGGATGGGGTAGTCCCAGTTCCGGAACGTGCCCCGGCTCGCTGCCCCGTCGGCGGCCCAGGAACCACCGCGCAGCACCTTGTAGCCTCCGCCGAAGAAGGCTTCGCTGTACTCCCGGTAGGGGAACACCCGGAACCCCGGGTAGGGACCGAAGTCGCTGGAGGTCCATTCCCACACATCTCCGATCAGCTGGCGGACGCCCAGCGCCGACGCCCCTTCGGGGTAGGAGCCGACAGGGGCAGGTCGCAGCGCTGCTCCTCCCAGGTTCGCGTGGCTGGACGTCGGGTCCTCATCCCCCCAGGGGTAGCGCCGGGAGCGGCCGCTGACCGGGTCGTGCCGAGCTGCTTTTTCCCACTCCGCCTCGGTGGGCAGGCGCCGTCCGGCCCACTTTGCGTAGGCCTCGGCTTCGAAGAATGAGACGTGCTGTACGGGTTCGTCGGCGGGGACTGGTTCAAGGACACCCAAACGGGTCCGCCACCACTGGTGACCATCCCGCGTCCAGTACTTCGGCGCAGTCAGCTCGTCATCGTTGCGGTGATTCCATCCCTCAGCGGTCCACCAGCCCGGGTTCGCGTAGCCGCCGTCATTGATGAAATCCAGGAAGGCGCCATTGCTGACGGGCACCGTGTCGATCCAGTAGCCGGGAACGTGCACCTGATGGGCAGGCCGTTCATTGTCCAGCGCCCAGGGCTCCACCGAGGTGCCCATGGTGAAGGGCCCGGCCGGCACATGCACTTCCGGTGGAAGCCCGATGACACCGCTGGCCAGCACACCGGGCTCCGGAGCCACCGGGTGCAGCACGGGTTCGCCTACCCGGAGCTGATGGGTGGCCAGCATGGTCTCGGCGTGCTGCTGTTCATGCTGGATCATCATGCCGAAGGCGAACCCGCCGTGCAGCAGCGGCGAACCCTCCAGGGGAACCCTTTCAAGGATGTCCAGGGTCTTGGAACGCACCTCGGTGAGGTAGTCCCGGGATTCCGAAGGTGCCAGCAACGGCAGCGAGGGGCGGCTGCTACGCGAATGCTCGAACGCGTCGTAAAGCCTGTCGATCTCCGGGCGAAGCGGCTCCATCCCGCCGACGTCGCGGACCAGCCATAGTTCCTCCTGGCTGCCGACATGCGCCAGATCCCAGACCAGGGGAGACATCAGGGGTGAATGCTGTTTGAGCAGCTCTTCCTCGTCACACGCGGTGAGCGCGTGGGTACGACGACGCGCACGCTCAAGGCCCTCCGCAATGAAGGCGCGCAGTCTGTCAGGGGCAGCGCCAGTAGCTGCTGAGACCGTATTCGTCATCGGATTCTTTCCTTTCGCTGTACGAGCCCGGAAAACCGTCCGGTGCGGCGCCAATCCTCGATCCGCTGGTCGGCGGGAGAGCGGCCCCGCGCGGTGTGATTTTCAAGAAAGCCTTCCACCCGGGACCTCGTTCCTGCATCAACGTGCAGCCGTTCCATGGCACCCAGCGCTGCCTCCGCGCACACCAGCCCTGCTGCGGCGAGGACAGGGTCCGCCAATCCGTCCCGGGCCGCGACAGTCATCGGATCTGGTAGCGCAGCTACGGGCGCGCAGGCTTCAGCAGCTATGTCAGCTGCCCGTTGGTCATCCACCAGTGCAGTCGTCATTGCTGCGACGGCCTCCCAGTCGGAGCCCGCCTGGGCGTCGATTACCCGGATTTCCAGGAACCCCCGGGGGCGGATGAACGGAAAGAGGGTGCTGAGATGGTAGTCGAGGTCCTTCCGCGTAACCGGCCGGGGCCCTTGCCCGCGCAGCCAGCCCCGCATAGTCAGACCGCGCGGCGCTTCCCATGAACCGTGCGATGCCGGGATGCAGAGAACCGTAGCGTCGAGGGCGTAGCGGGCCCAGGCGGTGGGCGGATCATCGGAAACCGGAACGGGTGACGTGCGGGACGGGTCGGTTTTCAGCCACACGGCCTGGCGGGTGCTCTGCCAGCCGCTGGGTGATCCATAACGAAAAGGGGAGTTGGCGAAAAGCGCGACGAGCACCGGCGCGAGCTGGTGGAGACGCTGCCAGCGCTGCACCGCACTACCTGTACCCGTCCCGGAGAGACCGGCATCCAGGCATACCTGCAGGGAAGCGGTGGAACACATCATGGTCCGGCCTGCAGGACCTGATCGGTCAAAATGGGCTTCCATGGCCGCATAGCGCGGATGGTCGAGGGTCCGCACCGGAGGGCGGGAGGGATCCAGTGCAACGCTGCTGAAGGACAGTCCTGCATCCTCGATAGACCTGTCAATAACAGCCAGATCTGCCCTTGCTGCTTGGATGACGGAGGGAAGGTCAACTCCGCAGGCCGAGCTCAGTTCGAGCTGCCCGCCCGGTTCGTAGGTGATGACACCACTGCCGGGAAGCTCGCTTTCCGTTTGAGCAGCGGCAGCTTGGACTTCCGCCACCGGTACAGCCCGCCGCGGATCGAGAGGATCGTGCACGATCCTCTCGATCTCCACGCCCACGGTCCCCGGAGGGCCGGTCTTGAAACACACGGACGCAACATAGATCTCCGCCTCGGCCTCCGACAGCGGTCGTTTTTCGTGCTCCAGATCCGGTATCGACACCATCAATAATCCTTTCATCGTGATGCGAGAACATCAACAGCCCTTCAACCAGCAACGAAACACGTGTAGTTCCCGTTCCGATCCATCTGCAACAACACGTCCTCTACAGCGCGCTTGGGACTGCCAACGGTTTGGTTGTCCCTGACCAACCCCGGGGGGGGGGTGACTACCCACAATGGTTTGAGGATCGGGCCTTCGCTGAAAGGCTTCCACACATGCCAAGGCCCTATCCACCGAAAGCCCGTATACATGCCGGCCCATCAATGCTTGCCAGGAACCCGAACAGGCAAGGCCAGCCGAAGTAGCTGAAGGTGGTTCCTAGCGCTGGCTTTGAGTTGTGGCGGCTCTCAGGACGGTATCGAGGAAGCCGGGGAAGACGACAGCGGCAACGACTATCGTCGGTTCACGGAGCTGTCGTCGGGCACGATCTCATCGGTTGTCATCCGGTCAAGGCCGGGGCGCGGCGCAACCACCACTCGCCGAGGGCGACGTGCATCGTGAACGCCAGCCAGAACGCGATCCCGAACATCGTCGGGTCTGGCGTGCCCGGAGTCGTTCCACCGGAGAGGGTTTGCTCGACGCCCTCGAAGATTCCCACCCAGATCCTGATGGTGCCGATGCCGATGCCGACGGCGAACGCGCGGATCATCCAGCGCCGGTGCAGGCGTACGTCTTTACGCCGAATCGCTCGGAACGCGAGCGCGAGGCAGGCCAGGAACCAGGAGCCGAACACCACCGTCGCCGCGGCCTCTGGTGCGCCTCCCCAGGCGTGGGGCACCCCGAAGAGGAGCGCGAACAGTCCAGCGACAAACGCGCAGCTGAGCAGTACCCGACCGAGCCGCCGGTGCACGTCGTAGTGCTGGGTGCGGAACCGCCTCGACAGCTGCAAGGGGGCTCCCAAAAGGTAGATGACACCCGGCGCGATATGGAGGTAGGCCAGCCGCGGGTGGGCGACGTACCGCTCGGCGAAGTCGTCGCCGGGTGTGGTCCCCGCGAGAATGTTCGGCCAGTCCAGCCATACCCGCATCGCCGCGAACACCAACACAATGGTCACCAGCACGCCAATCGCCACTGGGGCACGACGCACGAGGCGCGGACTCGCGGTCGCCACCTTCTCCGTCATGACCGGGACTCTGACACAGAGTAGCTCAGCCGTCAATGAGCTAAGTCGCGTGCACTGGCGACCTGCGCACCACGAAACGGTAGGGCAGGACCGGGATTTAGAGCGCAGTGCGCTGTCGGCGTCCGATGAGAACGCGCCACCCAGCCGTTCGCGTGAGGCGACGAGGAGGAATTCGTCAAGAAGCCATCTTCAGCTTCTGTGAATACGACCGCCACCAACTCTCCAGAATCCTTCCCCAGTAAGAATCCTTAGGACAGCCACCACTCAAGGGTGCCCGCGTCAGCAGCCCCCTCACGAGCGGACTCAGCCCCATCTTCACCGTCACCTAAATCACGGTGAAGGCGAAGGTAAGTAGAGGGCGGGAATTAGTCCCTCATTCGAGCTGTTGTGGGGGTGTTCTGCGGATCAACCACTTAATGGCCTCGTCTTCTGAGGTGAAGTACCGTGTTGGGGTCGGCGAACGCCCCGCGAAAGCGGTGAGGACCGCCCCCATGGGGTTATCCCCCACCAGAGCTACCTTCGTGTACGAGCGGTAAGCGTTCATTCCTGCACGAGCTTCAGCTGTCACACCCCGCAAGCCCACGATATTCACCAGAAGCGGCATGGGCTCCCCGCCCCGCAGGGTGTGCAACGCCAGGGCCGCTTCGACTGCATCCGCGTACTCGATGCGCACCCCCGGGTTCCAGTTCAACCTGAGGAAATCATCCTCAACACTGGCAGTAAACATCGTTTCTTTCTCGTTTCTCCCCCAATTCTGATAGCTCCGCTGATGACGAAGCCCCGCCTACGATCAGTCCGGGCGGACGGCGGTCAGGCAGAAAGGATGGCCGGCCGGATCCAGCAGCACGCGCCACTGCCCGGGAGTTGGTTGGTGCTCCGCCGGCGTAGCGCCCAACGCCTCAGCTGCTTCAATGGCATCGGCCCCGCTCCTGACAGGGCAATCACTCCACGGTCCGGGGTAGCGAAGGCCTCCTCGAGTCCCAGAAGGCGGGAGTAGAACACCGCCAGGACGTCGGCGTCCTGGCAGTCAAGGGAAATGGATGCAAGCTGTCCTACCTGTTGGGTCATCCTACGAACCTATATCAGCAGCGACCTGGGAGTCCTGCAGGTTGCGGTGAGGAAGCTCGTGGTAATGCCGCCTACCACCGTCGACGAAGCACTCACTCTGGGCGGGCAAGATGGCGGTACGGACCTGGATAAATTGCCTGCGGCTCTGGTTGGCCCGCTTTAGTGAAGGATTCTCAGTAGGTGAGTGCTTGCAGGTGCTGGTGCGTTACTCCGGCATGTCTGAACTGGTTAAACACTCCTCCATGGTGGATGGCCATAAGAAGATAGAGCGTGGCACACATAGTTTTTGCGACGCATCGGCCCGACCAAGGGGGTTTCCGGCTCTCTAAGCTATGCCTGATTGGTCGCTCCCCCAAACACTTGGTGTGTCGGGGTGGTAAGTGGCGACTGCGGTTCCACCCGTGCGTCGTGGCGTTTCGCCACGTTCCCAGCGCTTTGAGGCGCTCCATCGCGACTCCACCACCTATGTCCTTTTGGGCCCTTTTCCTCGTTGCCTTGGTGTGTCCGCTGATGCGTTTGCCGTCACCCTCACCAAAGGCCTTCATATGCGCCAGTTCAATGTTCAGCACGCACTGATCATCGCTGTTTCCTTTGGTCTGTTCCAGGCCCTCATGCCCCTGATCGGGTGGCTGCTGGGTACCCAATTCGCCCGGTACATCACCGGGATCGATCACTGGGTGGCTTTCGGATTGCTCCTGCTGATCGGCGGCAGAATGCTCTGGGAAGCCTTCTCACCCCACGAGGACACCGAGGAGGACTCTGACCGGCTCCATACTCGTAAACTTCTGGTTCTCGCGCTAGCCGCCAGCATCGACGCCCTTGCGGTCGGCATCACCTTCGCCTTCATCCCTGTATCCATCACCGGTGCCATGTTCCTCATCGGGGCCACCCTGGTGCTTGCGTTCTTCGGCGTGCTCATCGGCCGCCGAGTCGGGGCCCGCTTCGGCAAACCAGCGGAAATTGCCGGCGGCATCATTCTCATCCTCATTGGCACCCGCATCCTCCTGGATCACCTAGGCATCTGGTGACCTCCCACGCAGAACCATCATCAGGGACGGCAATCGAGGTAGGAGATATCGCGAAAACTATGGGCTACAGGACAAGGAACCAGCCTCATTCAACCGTTGTGATGAAGGATCGGCTTATAGGACCGTACAGATCACTGATTGAAGCATTGCCTAGCAGTCATGTTCAGCGAGCAACCCTGGGTAGAGGGTGTGTGCGGATCACGGATTCAATTTCCATACGCACCGCATCGAGGAACTGCTGGAAGCCCGGTTCCTCGATGGGGAAGTGTCCGCATCCGGTGATTCCGATGAAGCGATGCTTCCCGGCTAATCGACTCAAGTACTGGGTACTGATTTGTATGGGTGTCCACCGATCATCCTCGGGATGGACCAGCAGCACAGGGGGCCCGCTGTAGGACTCGGGAAGCACGGCCGGGCCGGCTTCCAGGAAGGTCCGAAACCAACCCAATGGCATCGATCCGCCGCCCCCGCGTCGATCCTGCAGTACTTGGGCCGATAGCCGGGGATCATTGGAGATCCTCTGCATTGGAGCGATCCACCGCAGAGGAAGGGGTATCCGCCGGAATGGCCCTCTGATGAACCTGAGGAACGGCTTGGAGAGCCGGGCCATCCACGGGGCGCGCACGATCGCCGATCGAACCTCAGGATCGCTGGCATCAAGCAGGCACGTCGCGATGACCCGATCACCCCTGCCGCTCAAAACGGCTGTGTCCAGGGCCAGCATCCCGCCTATGCTGGCACCCAGAAGCAGCAACGGCCTGTCGTCATCAATGCGCTCCGTGAGATCCACCAGAAGCTCCTGCCAATCCTGATACGAGACCTGCCCGCTTCCCACTGGACGCGTGCGCCCGTAACCAGGCAGGTCCACGGGGGTCACGAGAGCTCCGAGTTGCGACAGATGCGCGGCGAAGGGCCACATCGCTGCAGCGTTTCCTCCTGCACCATGGATTAGAAGCATCCGAACCGGTGCTTCCGTGGAGCCCACATGTTCAAGATGAACTTCCCATTGGCGCCACCTCCACGACTCCGCGGCACGTGCCACGGTAGGGTCGATCGGACGGACATAGGGCTCATACTGGCGATCGACCGAGGTGAAATCCACACCCCTCAGCCTAGTTTCCGCACCACCCGGGTGCGGTCGCTCACGCTGCAGCCCCCGATCGTGGATCTCAACGTCTGATGAAGGATGGTCCTGCGGGCCCGGGCGATCGGCCTGGAGGGACTGCTGAAGGTTCGGTTGACCTGTGAGGAGTCAACCGAACCTTCAGCAGTCGCGATCGACCGCTGTGACTGGATAACAAGCTCGCCAATCCAGCACGGAATTTCTGGTCAGGTCGGCTTATGGCCCTGCTGATGGGCGTTGAGTTTGCGCAGGCTTTCCCAACGGCGTTGGACCTTTTGGCGCAGCGCGCTGTTCGCTTCACGGTGTTGGGATGACCATTGCCCGTACGGTCTTGCCTTGTCTGCCCGCTTCGCGTGCTCAGCAGTGGGTGGTCGTGCTTCGGATTCATGAGATAGATCCATAATCCAGTATCTGTTCACTTCAAGCCGTCACACCAGCTCGCTTACGCGGCTAATTGATAACGAAGCTTCTCAGTTGCCGGTCTTGCCGTCGGTAATCGCGCTAAGAAGCCGTCGGTAATCGCGCTGAGAAGGGGTGCCAGGACGGCAGGATCCGACCGATGACATCGCTGACGGCACCGTCAGCAGGAGTTCACGTGATGTAGCCAGTCGAGGGCTTTCGTGGAGCTTTCGAAGTACTCCACTGGGTACGGCGGCTTGTGCACGGCATGGAAATGCTCGATCAGCACATGCTCCACAGCTGAGGTCCCGAGCGCCGCTATCGCCGAGGCGTTCAGTGATGCTGCAAGCAGAGCGAAAGCATCCCTGGACAGGGTCATCATGCCGTTGAGATCCACGAGGATAGGGGCAGCACTGCCTGGACTTAATGAATCCTGGTGCTCGATGAGCGTCAGGACATCCTGCGCGGTTACTGCCAGAGCTTCGTCCCACCGGAGGAGCAGGACACCGTGGCCGACGTGATCGAGCTGGAATCTAACTTTCGTGCGGGAAGACGTCGCCACTGGGTGCCTCACTCACGTATTCCAGTCCCAGCCAGATGGACGGATGCCGGTGCCAGCACGGAAAGGCCTGAGGGACTTATCGGCGCCGGCACCGCGGAGTCGGGATTTTGCCTATCCGGTGCCCGGCCGCTGGGGGAACGGCCGGGCACCTTAGTATAACCACGGACAGACATGTCTGTCTGCTATAGAGTGGATGAATCATCACCGCACCTGAGGGGATTCATGGGAACTGCGATCGAGACGACGGTGGCGGATGCTCGTGAGCGAATTTTGGCGGCCTCCTATGATCTCTTCCTCTTTCGAGGTGTCCGGGCCGTCGGGGTGAACGAAATCATCAGCACAGCCTGCGTTGCCAAAGCCACCTTCTATACCCATTTCCCTTCCAAGGAAGACCTGATCCTCGCGTTTCTCGAACGCCGCAAGCAGCTCTTTACCATCGGCTATCTCGCGGCGGAGTCCGAACGACGCGGCACCACACCGCGGGAGCAGCTTCTGGCCATTTTCGAGATTTTCGATGAGTGGTTCCATACTCCCGACTTCACCGGCTGCCCCTACATCAACGCCCTACTCGAGGCCGGGTCCGGGCATCCTGTTGGCGCGGCAAGCCTCGCATATCTGAATGATGCGCGATCAGCGGTAGAAGAAGCTGCAATCGCGATAGGTCTGGATGAGCCCCACGAATTCGCACAGTGCTGGATGATCCTCCTGCAGGGCTCCGTCGTCGCCGGCCTGGGCACCGACCCGAACGCCGCCCGAAGGACCAAAAAACTCGGAGAACAGCTCATCACCCTTCATACACCCGCTGCGTAGGTGCTGAACACTACGGCTGCTCTTAAGGGATAGCCTCGCCGCCGCCGAGGGGTTTCAGGACCCAGCACCTAGAAGCAACCGACGCACCGTCAGTGTGACTCAGCCGTCTACAGCGTCAGCCTTTTCACGGACTGGGTGAGCGATGTCGTCAATCAGGCGTCGCTGAACAACCGGACCGACACACCCGGCCCGACGACCCATCTTTTCGGCGGCACCCCTGCACGAGCCGCACTGCATCCCCTCCCCGGTATCTCGGCAGAGAACTGCACCAAACAGTTCGGAGTCCCCGGGCCATGGTCCGACCGCCTTACACATTTCCGCATGGAGTTCTTTCCGAGCAGCGGTCAGGAACTGCAGACCGAATATCTGGTGCCACGGGAGTACGCAGTGGAAGCGATCACGGTGATGCGGTCCTTCGGGAGACGTCTGGGCCCCCTGCTCCAGGTGTCCGAAATCCGCACCATGGCAGCGGATCGGTTGTGGCTGAGCAGCAGCTACGAACGCGCATGCGTAGGGCTCCACCTGACCTGGAAGTCCGAGCAAGCCGCCGTCGAAGCCCTGCCGCCGGAGCTCGAAGCTGCTTTGGCGCCGTTGTCGGCGCGTCCCCACTGGGGCAAGCTGTTCGCTGCGGAAACGGAGGCGCTCGAACCGCTCTACCCGCGCCTTTCCGATTTTCGGGAGCTCGCGGAACGCATGGATCCAGGGCACAAGTTCCGCAATGACTCCCTTGAGCGCAAGGTGTTCGGTCGGGCGTCCCGACCAGGGGCGCTAGATTCCCCCGCCGTCAGTGCTTCCGGTCGAGCCACTGCCAGTGTGCCAAGGTCCGGAGCCGGGTGAGGAGCGCACGCGATTGTTCCGGGCCGTACGGCAGCAGGGGAATGGCCTTGGTCATGTCGGTGGACGCCTCATCCATGGCCACCTTCGTCACCCGGATGGCCGAACGCATCCTGTTCAACTGCGTTTGCACATGCTCCACTCCCACAGGAAGTCCATGCCCCGGGACGAAGACGTCGTACAGGTCCTCGAGCGCGACGATCTTGCCGAGGGTCCGGATCCAGTCCGAAGGAAAGGAATCCTCGAACGCCGGGTCCGCTCCTTCCTCCACGAGGTCACCCGTGAAGAGCACATTTCCGGCACCCACCAGAAGGTCGTGGTCGGTATGTCCCCGGCCCAGATAGAACAGCGTCACCGAGACATCGCCCAGATCCAGGTCCACCGGGGCATCTTCCACCAGGCGATTGGCAGGCAGGATGCGGGTGTTGTCGCCGTCGTCCGCCGCCATGCCCGGCTCGATGCCGGCTACCAGACCGCGCTGGGCTTCGCCGTGCTCGGAACTCACTTCACCGCAGCGCGCCGTCGCCCAGAATTCCTCGACGCCCTGGGCAGCGAAGTAGCTGTTCCCGAAGAAGTGATCCCCGTGCGCGTGGGTATTCACGACGGCGAGGGGCAGGTCGGTTCGCTGCCGGACGGCTCGATAAATCTGACGTGCCTGGAGGGGGCCTGCTCCGGAATCGATGACTAGACCCTTCTCGGAACCCAGCACGAGGCCGGTGTTCAATCCGAATCCCGGAGTGGACAGCGTCCACACGTTGGAGCCGAGTTCCCTCCAGGGATTATCCGGCACGGACTCGGGAAGTGCGGTGGACATGGGTTCCCTTTCGATCGGAGGCGTTCCCAGTCTAGGTGTCGACACTCCTAGGGCGCGGGCTTGGCGGCTAGCGGTTCCGCCGTCGTCGTCCCTGGATCCGGGCGCTCGGGCACGCGGAGCAGTGGCAGCAGGAAGTTGATCAGGGAGCCGATCAGGAGCGCGAAGGCCACCGTCCCCAGGCCGACGGTTCCCCCGAGGATCCACCCGATGCCGAGGACTGTCGCTTCAATGGTGGTCCGCACGAGCCAGATCGGCAGTCCGTAGCGGAAGTGCACGCCCGTCATCAGGCCGTCCCGCGGTCCCGGCCCCAGGCGCGCACCGAGGTAGAGGCCGCTGGCCACGGCGAGGAGAACCAGTCCGCCGGTGAAAAGCAGCACCCTCGCCCAGAGCTGATCCGGCTCGGAGATCAGCACCAGGCCGACCTCGGCGCTGGGGCCCACCAGGAGCACGTTGAGTACCGTTCCCACCCCGGGCTTCTGGCGCAGTGGAATCCACAGCAGAAGGACAAGTGCACCGATGATATTGGTCATCCAACCGAACGGTATGCCCGACTGCAGCGACGCCCCCTGGCTGAGGACGTCCCAGGGGGAGACACCCAGTCCGGCGCGGATCATCATGGCGAGGGACACGCCATAGAGGAAGAGCCCTATCAGAAGCTGAGCCCAGCGGCGGATCGAAAGGAAAGGCATGGTGCTACTCAATCGTCGAATTGGACTTACCACAAGATGCCAATTCTACTACTCTGGCATCATGCTGGTACTTTCCGCTCATCGACTTTCGTCGGAACTCGGGCAATGGCGGGGCAACACCGCGGTGTATACCGCCCTCGCTGACCGCATCCGGCTGCTGGTGCTGGATGGCCGCCTTCCGCTTGGTACACGCCTGCCGGCCGAGCGGGAACTGGCGGAGAAGCTCGGCGTCAGCCGGACCACGGTGGCTGCCGCCTACGCCAGCCTGCGTGGAATGGGCTACGTATCGAGCACGCGGGGGTCCGGGAGCATCGTCGGCATGCCCGGCAGCGGCACTCCCCCACCGGAGGACAACCCTGCGGGACTCCTTGATTTCAGCAAGGCGGCCCTTCCCGCCGCTCCCCAGTTCACTGAGGCGACGGCGCGGGCTGTCCAGGAACTGCCCGCGTATCTGAACGGCCCTGGCTATGATCCCGTGGGACTGCCCCGGTTGCGGCAGGCGGTGGCGGACCGCTATGCCGAGCGCGGCTTGCCGACCGAACCACAGCAGATCATGATCACCCTCGGCGCGCAGCACGCTATCTCGCTCCTCGCGCGGACCCTGCTGGAGCGGAGTGACAGCGCCCTGGTCGAGGCGCCCAGCTACCCCCACGCCTATGAGGCACTGCGCGCAGCCGGTCGCCGGCTGGTTCCCGTCTCGGTGAGCTCCGGTTCAGGATGGGATGAGGACGGCATGGAACAGGCCTTCCGGCGGGCCGGCCCGGCCCTTGCCTACGTGATGCCCGACTATCACAACCCGACGGGTGAGGTCATGCCGGCCGGATCGAGGGAGCGGCTGTTGACTGAAGCTGCGCGCCACGACACCGTGGTGATCGCTGACGAGACCATGGCCGAGCTGCGCATCGACGGGCCGGAGCCGGTTCTCCCACTGGCTGCCTACGGGTCGGCGGTCCTCATCGGTTCCCTGGGGAAGACTGTCTGGGGAGGGCTGCGTATCGGCTGGATCCGTGCGGAACCAGACCTGATCGGACGCCTGGTGCAGGCACGGTTCGCCCATGACCTTGGCACCCCCATCCTCGAACAGCTGATCGCCCTGGAGCTGATGAAGGACTACCGGCGGCTGCTCGGAGTCCGGGCTGGCCAATTGGCGCGCGGACGGCAGCACCTCGAGTTCCTGCTCGCCTCGGCACTTCCGGAGTGGAAGGTTCCCCACGTCAACGGGGGGTTGAGCACCTGGGTCAATCTGGGACGACCCTCGAGTTCGCAACTGGCGCTGGCTGCGCGGTCCGGCGGCCTGCTCCTTGCTGCGGGACCGCGCTTCGGGATCAACGGGGTGTTCGAGAGGTTCCTACGAATTCCCTTCAGCTATCCGGCCGAGGACACGGAGCAGGCAGTGCGGATACTGGCAGAGACCTGGGCCGCGTTGGGGCCCGAATCACCCTCGCGTCCCTCGTACCTGCCAGCACTCGTCTGACCCGCAACCGTCTGACCCGCAACGCCCTGCCCAGCGACGTTCCGGTTTATTCCGGAATGTGGGGGTTACTGGATCATGGTTCCGTCTGGGGCCACGACGTACCAGACCTCTCCGACAGCTTGTCCGTTGACGTCCCCGGCAGCCAGGTCCTTGTCGAAGTAGTAGATCGGCATCCCGTTGATGGTCATGTGCAGTTGACCCTCGGGGGTTTGAATGGTGCCTACTTCCCCGGTGACGCCGGCCACCTCGGGAACTTCGCTTTCACTGATCACCGGTGGCCAGGCGACGAGGCAATCTCCCGTGCACGCGCTGACCCCCGAATTGGCTTCGTCTCGGGTGAAGTAGTAGACCGTCATTCCTCCGGCGTCGACCACGATCTCGCCGAACTCGCTTTCCGCCACCCCCAGGGTGGTGGGACCGACCGCAGCAGGCGCACTGGCCTCCCCTGTTGCCTCCCCGGTGGCCGCCTCGCTGGCCGCCCCGGTGGTCTCGGCAGCCTCCGTGGTCGCAGCCTCCGTGGTCGCTGCCTCCGTGGTTTCGGCGGCTTCCGTTGTTTCAGCCTCCGTCACTTCCGCCGCTACCGTTTCAGCTGTCTCTTCCGCCGCACCTGAGCACCCGGTCAGGGCCAGCATGCCCACTGCCAATCCGCCCATCATCCTGGAAAATTTTCTACCCATGATTTCGATCCTCCTGATATTCCCGGTCGGACACCGGGCCCGATAGGACGACCCCATTGCCGTCCCGCTCAGGACAAGAATGCGCCCCCGTCTGGGGAAAAACCAGAGGAAAAGCCGCCTGGCCGGAGAACTCAGTATTTTCCCAAGGTCGGAGTCGCAAGCTTCAGTGTGTGCGTGAAGCCCTCTCGCACCCCACTCAATGAGGTAGTCATGAAACCTGCACCGGAAGTTCAGGGAAGAACAAAAGTACGGTCCCTTGGAGGAAAGCGGACCGGAATTATCACGACGGCGTTTGCCGTCGTTTGCACGTCCTCCATCTTCGCAATTCCATCAGCGTCCGCGGCTGTCCCCACGTTCCCCGACAACCTCGTCGTGTTTCCCAACAGGGACTTCATCACCGTCGAGGGCTACCAGGAAAAGGTGGGACAGACAGCAACCGTCGAGGTCAGCCGCCCCGGAGCCGGTGTGGTCGGCTCGGCCTCCAGCCTCGTCGGGGCGGGCGACGTCGCCTTCGAGATCAACCACCCCGGCGGCGTCTGCTGGGGGGCCGGAACCGGCCTGAACGTCACCCCCGACATCCTTCCCGGCGACACCGTGTCCATCAAGTTCGGCGGCACCGTCGTCGCTGACACACTGGTCCAGGACGCTTATGTCACAGGTCCATCCGCCATCACCGGCAGCACCGTGACCATTCAGGGACATGTGGGTAGCGGTGTTGACCGCGACCAGTTCGAGCAGCGGATCATCGAGCCCGCAATGAAGGAAACCGACGTCGGGCGGCGCGACGTGCGAGCTCTCCCGGGAGAGCCGGCTTCCGATGATTCAGGCGCATACACCTCCAGCGTTGCATTCGGGACGGATACCTTCACCGCAACGTACAACTTCATCTCAGCAGAGACCGCCGCGATTGCAGCGGCTGCCGGCGGTGCACGCGCGATGACCTGGGAAGCCACGGACATCGATGGCAACCGTCAGGGCCTCACGATCGCAGAATTCGGTGAACCCGGTGGTCCCGGAATGGGCGGCTGCCCCAACGGTCCGTCGCAGTCGGGGCCTCCAGCACCCACCAACCTGACGGCCGCGCCCGTCGGAACAGCTGGCGACACCGTCAAGATCTCCTGGACCCCGGCCCAGGCGATTCCCGGCACTCCCGCGGTGACCGGCTACCGTGCCACTGCCGTTTCAAGGGAAACTGTTGGAGGCGAGCAGGACGAAATCGGCAAGCGAATCACCGGTCAGGCAGATACCGGCACCACCATCACGGGCTTGGATCCGACCAAAGCATATGATTTCTACGTCGTGGCTGTCAGTAGCGTCGGTGAGACCTTCCCCGCCGCCAGAGTTATCCCGGCATCGGACTCCGTAGCCCCGACCGTGAGCGCAACACCTGGTGACGGTGCAACATCCCCCACCGCCCAGGAAGTGACACTCACCTCCAACGAGCCGAGCGCCGACATCTACTACACGACCGACGGATCCGACCCCATTACCTCGGGCGGTACCGGTGCCGGTACGCTCTACACCGGGCCCATCTCCATCGGAGCAACCACCACGATCACCTACGCGGCGATCGACCCCTCCGGCAACGTCTCCAACAACATGACGGCAACCTACACGATCACCAATGATCCGCTGCCTGCCGCACCGACCTTCACTGGAGCGCCGGTAGCAGGCAAGGGAACCGCATCACTTGCCTGGAACGCACCCGATGCAGGGGGGACCGATCTGGCCATCATGGGCTACTCGGTCCAGGCCTACTCGAACAACTTGGCATTCGGATCGCCGAAGACAGTGGCTGGAGACGTCACGAGCTTGACGTATGACGGCCTTGAGGGCGACACCGTGTACCAGTTCACGGTACGGGCGAGCAACACCAACGGTGCCGGTCCTGAGTCAGCCAAGTCTGATCCGGTGACGGTTCAGGGCGCCCTGGTGGCACAGGCAGGCGCGGATCAGACCGTTGTACGTCGCACCACGGCCACTCCGGTGACCCTGGATGGCACCGGCTCCACCTCCGGCGCCACCTACAAGTGGGAGCAGGTCCTGACCGGAGCTACCGATCCGGACAAGGTCACCCTCACCGGCGACACCACGCTGAAGCCGACTTTCAACCTCCCGGTCTACAAGTACCCGATGACCAACAATCCGCTCACCTTCAAGCTCACGGTGACGGTAGGTACTGATGTCCGGACCGACGAGGTCAAGGTCACACCGGTTCCGGATCGGGTGGCTATCGGCAGGGCCGAGTGGAAGAGCGGCGACTTCAGGGTCACCGGCACCGGCTCCGTGGTTGGCAGCACCATCACCCTCCACAAGGGCAGCCTCGACGGCCCCGTGCTGGGCCGTGCAACTGTCACCGCGGCCGTGGCACCTGCAACGGGAGGGGTGTACAGCCTCCGGCTTCGCGACGCCGCTGCAGGAACCGCCAACCCCGGAACCGTCTGGATCGAGTCCTCGGTGGGAGGAGTCGCAGGACCCACGACGGTGACGAACAGGTAAGGAAGTAAGAGCACACTCGGATAGAAAGAACCGGCGAACGAGCCTGGTGTACTCCAGAACTTGGAGTACACCAGGCCCGTTCGCCTTTGTGTCGCAGGAGCCGTCACAAAACTTCTACAAGCTTGAGAACTTAGGGTTTTCCCAAGAACCGCGGAGCACGCTTAGAGCGCCAGATCAGCTCTAAGGAGACCATCATGACCGCTTCAAGACGACAAGTACTCCTGCTCGGAGGGCTGGGAGTAATGGGGGCAAGCGCACTGTCGCTGCCGTCCACACTTGTCGAAGCTAAATCCATCAGTAGGCTCGCCGATCGGGACATGCCCCGGCCGTTTCAGAGGGCATTCACCGAGGCCCCCATACTCAAGGAAACATCCACAGGAATTGATCCTGCTGATGGGAAAACCGTCAACTACTACTTTCTGAGGGAAACCGCCGGGGTTGCAAGCATTCTTCCCCGGCTGTCCACGCCCATCCTGGGATATAGCGGAATCCTGAAGAACAAGACAGAGCTTTCAAACAAAGCGATTTTTCCCGGCCCGACCATCAGTCTGGATCAGGGCACCAAGGCGGTCGTGCGGATCAGCAACCAGCTTCCTGCAACCCATCCCACCGCCGGCCACCTTCTCTCCACCTCGACCCACCTGCATGGTTCCGCTTCCCTGCCGCAGTTCGACGGCTACGCCAGCGACGTGACCAACACCGGGTTCTTCAAGGACTACCAGTACCCCAACTTCCAGCCGGCGCGCACCCTCTGGTACCACGACCACGGAGTGCATTTCACAGCCCAGAACGCCTATTCGGGTCTCGCGGGGCAGTACCACATGCATGACCCGATCGAGCGGAAGCTCCTTCCCCAGGGGAATTTCGACGTCGCCCTCACCATCTCCGACGCCATGTTCGCCGCCAACGGCGCCCTCGGCTACGACGACAATACCCATTCCGGTCTCTGGGGCGACGTGATCCTGGTCAACGGCCAACCGTGGCCGGTGATGAAGGTGCAGAAACGGATCTACCGCTTCCGCATCCTCAACTGCAGTATCTCCCGCTCACTCAGGCCAACCCTGAGCACCGGTGATCCCCTGATCATCGTGGGAACCGACGGTGGGCTGGTACCCGTCCCGCAGCAGGTGGCCAACTACCGTCATGCCGGTGCTGAGCGGTACGAGGTCCTCATCGACTTCCGGAGGTACACAACGGGGCAACGGATAGAACTGCGGAACCTCTCGAACAAGAACAACGTGGACTATGACTTCACGAACAAGATCATGGCCTTCGACGTCGTGGGTGACACCGTCGATACGACCGATCCGACCTGGAATACCGTTCCCACGGCTCTGGTCCCCAGCGAGGCCATGAGCCTCAAGCCCGCCCAGGCCACCAAGACCCGCCATTTCCGGGTCAAGCGTGATGACGTCACCAACCTCTGGACGATCGACAGCGACACCTGGCAGGACGTCATTGCCAGCGAATACCGCAGGACGATTGCTGACGTGGAGCTGGACGCCGTGGAGATCTGGGAGTTCGAGAACAGCTCAGGAGGCTGGTTCCACCCCATCCACATCCACCTGATCGATTTCCAGATCCTCAGCCGCAACGGCAGGCCGGCTTTCGCCCACGAACGCGGGCCGAAGGATGTCGTGTATGTCGGAGAGGGCGAAACAGTCCGGCTGCTCATGAAGTTCGGCCCCCACCGGGGCCGGTACATGGTGCACTGCCATAACCTTCCGCATGAGGACCACGACATGATGGTCCAGTTCAGCGTGGGGATGAAGGACTTCGACGGCGACCCCAACCATCCCATCAAAGCCGCACCACCCCAGTTCGGTCCCGGCGAGTAGGATCCAGGCAAGCCATGCACATGCATCGGGCGCTCCCGCGGAACACGCGCAGGGCGCCCGATGCGCGCCACCCGAGAATAGGAATAGCGCTCCTACTGATGGCAGCGCTTCTGGTGGCCCGGCTATGGATCATCGAGCCCCTCACGGTCGCTTCAGACAGCATGGAACCGGCAGTGGCACAGAACAGCATTGTGCTGATGCTCAAACCGTTTCCCGAAGCGCAGGTGAAGCGGGGCACGCTGATCGTCTTCACCAGCCCTGAGGGAGGTACGCCTACCCTCAAGCGGGCCGTCGCTATGGGAGGACAATCAGTGGCCATCGAGGATTCGATCCTGCTGGTGGATGGAAAGGCTGTTTTCGAACCAGGGATCGATACCAGCCGCATCGACGGAACCTACTTCGGCCCGGTGCGGGTCCCCGAAGGTCACGTGTTCGTTCTGGGGGACAACCGTGCCGGATCCATCGACTCACGCGACTACGGGAGCGTGCCCCTGGAGAACCTCCTCGGCGTCCTGCTCTGGCCTTGAGTGCCCATGGAGGACGCGCTCAGCCGCCGGTGTGGTGCGAAACACCGAGGGACAGACGCATGTCATCGGGTCCCTCCAGGGCAAGCTCCACAGCACGATCGGGAATCTCGAAGACCAACTCCGTATTCACTGTGCTTCCCTGTTGGATGCTTCGGCTTCCCGGAACCGCGAGAAGAAGCTCGCTCGTCCCTGCAGCCAGCCCGCTGATCGAGTAATTCGTCGGATCGAACAGAATTCCCCCAGGTTCCACCGCGGTGAGTTCCAGCACCACCCGCACCCGGTGCGCGCCGGCCACGGCGGCCGAGTCGAATACGTCCGTCGCCCCAGCGTCCGGGGGTGTCCACCCGTCCTGTTCGAGAGGAACGATTCCGTTGATGCGGGCCAGTCCGCCGTCGATGACGGCTGCGGCTCCCAGCGGCGTACTGCTCTTTTCCTTCCCGCCGAGCAGGAGCATTCCTCCGACGGTGACGACCGCCAGGAGGACCACGAACGCAATGACCCTGCTGCTCGTTAACCAGGTGTTGGTCGCGCGGGCAGGCGGGCTGACAGGAAGGAGGGATTCTCCAGGTTCCAAAGGATCACCGGCAGCATTCATGACTCCAGCGTGGCGGCGGGACCATGGGAAAACCTTGTCCGGTCACGCCTACGGATACCGCCGACAAACCTCAAGGATTCCCGAAGGTTGTTGAGCGACCCTATGCGTACGAGTTATGGCTGCTGCTCGATACCGAGCAGGTGTCGGCAGCTCTCGCAAGGAGAACAATTGTGTCCGAAACATCCCACTACACGGACCCGGAGGTTCATCCGGCGCAGGATGGCTCCGTCTTCCTGGCGCAGGTACGGCCGTTTCGGGGTACCGACGCTGAGATCACGTCCCTCCTCCAAGCCGTCTCATCCCAGATCACCAAGGATCTGCTGACCACGAGCTCCGCCGTCATCGGAGCCGTGATCCTGGCGACGTGCAACCGCTTCGAGATCTACTGCGAAACCTCGCCCTCCTCAACGGCCCGAATCGCCTGTTCCGAAACCCTTGGGTCCGTCAGCCATTGCACGGGTATCGCTCTGCTCCCCCTCTCCTCACTCTTTGCCTACAGCTTCGGGCTGTCCGTCACGCAGCACCTGTTCACCGTCGGAGCCGACCTTGATTCGGCGGGCGGAGGCGAACGCGAAATGTCCACCGAGGTTCGCAAGGCCCTGACCCTGGCCCAGGCGGCGGGCACGGCCAGCGCGCAATTGGTCCGCCTGTTTCAGGCGGCGTCGCGCACGGCGGACGAAGTGGAAGCCTGGGTGGACCGGTGCAGCACGGGATCTTCGATTGCCGCGGTGGCCCTCGACATCGCGACCGGCTTCCCACGCCCCGCCCTCTCCGACGCCTGCGTGGTGGTCCTGGGCACCGGAAACCTGGCGGGCTGCGTCATGGAACTGCTCAAGAGCCGGGACTGCTCGGCGATCTGCGTCTTCTCCTGGTCCGGCCGGGCCGAAGCTTTCACGACCCAGAGGGGCGGGACGGCGTTAGGAATCCGCGAACTGCCCGCGGCGATGGCGCGGGCAGACATCCTTATCGGATGCAGCGGTGCGGGAGCCCCCGTCACCGAACACGTCCTTTCGCTCTCACGGCGACGATCAGGAAAGGCCCTGATCGTCCTCGACCTTGCGCTCGGCCACGATTTCGAACCACAGGTGGCGGAGATTCCCGGCGTCGAGCTGATCACCCTTGAGACGGTGCAGCTCGCTGCCCCTGCAACCGACCTGGAGGTGGTGCGGCATGCACACGCCCTTGTTCAACAGGCAGCGCACCAGTTCGAGAAACAAGCCAGTTCGAGTTGATGGTCCAGCTCGCCGGGCTACAGGTCGGCGAGCACGCTCCCCGGGTTCTCCATGGCATCTGCGACGTAACGGAGGAAACCTCCGGCGGTTCCCCCGTCACACACGCGGTGATCGAAGGTCAGCGTCAGTTCCGTCACCTTGCGGACGGCCAGTACGCCGTCCACGACCCACGGGCGGTCGATGATCCTGCCGACTCCGAGGATGGCCGATTCCGGGAAGTTGATGATGGCCGCACTGCCGTCCACCCCGAAAACGCCGTAGTTGTTGAGGGTGAACGTCCCGGAAGTGAGGTCCGCGGGCGTCGCCTTGCCCTCGCGCGCAAGGGCGGCGAGCCGTCGGATCTCGACGTCGAGCTCCCGTGTGTTCATCCGGTCGGCGTTCCTGACACTCGGCACCAGGAGACCCCGGTCCGTCTGTGCAGCCAGCCCCAGATTCACCCCTGCCACCCGGAGGATCTCCTGTGAGCCGTCATCAAGGGTATTGATGCGCGTATTCAGTTCGGGGTACCGGGCAAGCCCCGCCACCACGAACCGGGCAATGAAGGCGAGCAGGCCCGGCGCGGACTCCGCCCCGCGCATCTTCAGTTGGGCCCGCAACTCGACGAGAGCCGTGACGTCCGCGTCCACCCACACTGTTGCCTCGGGTATTTCCCGCCGGCTGCGGGACATCGTGTCCGCCACGGTCTTCCGCACGCCGCGCAACGGGGTCCGGTCGAGCACCGGCAGCCCGGAGCGCGGATCGGTCCCAGGAACAGATGCTCCCACCTCGGGTGACGAAGGGCTCGTTTCCGGCGCAGCAACGCTCGCTGCAGGCGGGGAGGACGACGGCGGTCCTGCCTGGGCGGCCGACGCTGCCTCGACGTCGCGGCGGAGGATCAGCCCATCCGGGCCGCTGCCGGGGATATTGCCCAGCGTCAGTCCTGCCTCCCGGGCAGCCTTCCGGACCAGCGGCGAGACACACAGCACCGCGCGCCGGACGGCGATTCCGTCTTCGCCGCGGTCGGCTGATCCGCCGGCGGCTGAGGCACCGGCAACGGGTTCACGAACGGCCTGCCCACTTTCCTGCCGCGACGGGAACGTTTCGGTTCTGCGTTTCCTGGTGCGGCCCCCGGTCAATCCGCCCGGTGTCCCGTAACCGATCAGGACGTTCCCCGAACCGCTTTCCGCCTCGGGCACCGGCGCCTGATCGAGCGCAGCCGTCGGGGAGATTCCTGCACGCTCCTCCGAGCGGTACGCCTCGGCTGCGGCAGCGGCTTCGACCGCGGAACCGTGCACGTCGGGCGTCGCCGTCTCCGCCGTGCCAGGGGCGCGCACCGAGATCAGTGGCGCTCCCACGTCGAGCGTTTCCCCCGGAGTTCCGTGCAGCACGGCCACCGTTCCGGCGAAGCGTGAGGGTACCTCGACCACCGATTTGGCGGTTTCCACCTCGGCGATGGCCTGGTCCACAACCACCTCGTCGCCCTCCTTGACGAGCCAGGCCACGAGCTCGGCCTCGGTGAGGCCCTCGCCGAGATCAGGGAGGTTGAACACCAGCAGGGCCGGTGTCAGTGCTTCGGCACTCATGGTCGGTCCTCCCACTGCAGGGCGTCGACGGCATCGAGAATGCGGTCGACGCTCGGCAGGTAATAGGATTCGAGCTTCGGGGAAGGGTAGGGGATGTCGAAGCCCGTGACGCGCAGCACCGGCGCCGCAAGCGAATGGAAGCAGCGTTCCTGGACGCGTGCCACGATTTCCGAGGCAACGGAGGCAAAGCCCGGCGCTTCGGCGATCACGACGGCGCGGCCTGTCCTGCGGACACTCTCGCATACTGTCTCGTCGTCGAACGGAACGATCGAGCGGACGTCGATCACCTCGAGGGAACGCCCTTCCTCTGCTGCCGCGGCTGCAGCAGCCAGGGCCGTGGGAACCGACGGGCCATAGGCGATCAACGTGGCGTCCGTGCCCGCCCTTGCAACGACAGCACTGCCGATGGACCGGGGCCCGGCCTGCTCGTCGAAGGTCCGGCGGAGCTCGTCCAGGTCGAGCGTCTCCTTCGACCAGTACAGCTTCTTCGGTTCGAGGAACACCACGGGGTCGGACAGCGCGATCGCCTCACGCAGCATCAGATAGGCATCGCGGACGGTTGCCGGGGCAAGGACCGTGAGGCCCGGGGTGTGGGCGTAGTAGGCCTCCGAGGAGTCGCAGTGGTGCTCCACTCCCCCGATCCCGCCGGCGTAGGGGATGCGGATGACCATCGGGAGGAGGACCTTGCCCTTGGTCCGGTTGGGGATCTTCGCGACATGGCTGACCACCTGCTCGAAGGCGGGATAGGCGAAGGCGTCGAACTGCATCTCGACGACGGGGCGCATTCCGTTCATCGCCATGCCGATGGCCATGCCCATGATGCCTGCCTCGGCCAATGGCGTATCGAAGCAGCGTTCTTCGCCGAAACGCGCCGTAAGTCCGTCGGTGACGCGGAAGACGCCTCCCAGCGGGCCGACGTCCTCGCCGAACATCAGGACCGAGGCGTCGGCCTCCATGGCATCGGCAAGGGCCGCGTTCAGCGCCTTGGCGAAGGTGACCGGGGCTGCAGTGGAACCGGGAGCGGAGCCTGCCGTGCGCTCGGCGATCTGGGTCATGATGGAATTTCCTCGCGGGTCAGTTCCTCGCGGAGCATTTCGGCCTGCTCGCGCAGCTGGGAAGTCTTCTGGGAGTAGACATAGGCGAAGAGGTCCTGCGGATTCACCTCGACCTCCTTGTTGAGCCCGTCGCGGATCGAGGCGGCAAGCCCCTCGGCCTCCGCTGCGAGCCTGGCCTCGGCGTCGTCGTCGAGCAGGTTCAGGCTCCGCAGGTAGGTCCGCATGCGGCTCAGCGGATCCTTCGGAATCCACTTGTCGACGTCGGCGGCCGAGCGGTACCTCGTGGCGTCGTCGGCGTTGGTGTGTGCCTGCATCCGGTAGGTGTGGGCCTCGACGAGGGAGGGGCCGCCGCCGACGCGTGCCCGGGATACTGCGGCGCCAAGGACCGACAGCAGCGCGGCGACGTCGTTGCCGTCCACGCGCTCGCCGGGCATGCCGTAACCGATCCCCTTGTGTGCCAGGGACGGCGCGACCGACTGGTTCTTCAACGGCACCGAAATGGCGTATTCATTGTTCTGGACGAAGAAGACCACAGGGACATGGAACACTGCCGCGAAGTTGAGTGCCTCGTGGAAGTCGCCCTCGCTCGTGGCGCCGTCACCGCACATGGCGAGCACCACGGTGTTCTCGCCGCGCAGCTTGGCCGCATGGGCAACACCGACGGCGTGCAGCAATTGGGTCGCGAGCGGCGTGGCCTGTGTGGCGACGTTGTGTTCGTAGGGGTCGTAGCCGGAGTGCCAGTCGCCACGTAGCAGGGTCAGCACCTCAAGCGGGTCGACCCCGCGCGTGATGACGGCCACGGTGTCGCGGTAGGTGGGGAACAGCCAGTCCTGCTTCCCGAGCACGACGGCGGCAGCCACCTGGCATGCCTCCTGCCCATGGGAGGACGGGTACACCGCCATCCGTCCCTGCCGGACGAGGGCGTTGGCCTGGTCGTTGACCCTGCGGCCGGTGACCAGGCGGGCATAGGCTCGGACCAGTTCGTCGCCGTCGGGCAGCGGATAGCGGTCATCGTGCTGGTGAATGCCGGAGGGATCGATCAGCTGCACCGGGCTCGACGACGGCAGGAGGGCCGCCTCGGGGTTGCCGCCGCGGCGCTCGCCGTCCTTCGTCGGACTGTCGAAGTGCCGATTTGCGGGGATAGTCATTCTTCGCCTCCATTGGCCGCCCGGTCAGCGGCTCGATGTCCTGGAACACGGCAACGGCTTATGGATGCTGTGTCACCCCAAGTATCGCTTTCACCGCGAATCGTCGCCACAAGTCGATAAAAGTGTGGATGTAATTGCCAAATTGGACTAATCTTGGAGACGAAGAGATCGTGTGAGCTGGATTACGGCGGAGAGTGTGGACACGTGGTGGAAAGAGCACTGGATGAGGTGGACCGGAAGATCCTGGCGGAGCTCACACGCGATGCCCGGCAGTCGGTGACTGCGGTGGCGGACAACGTCCATATCTCCCGCGCGCATGCCTACTCCCGTATCGCCAAGCTGACCGACGACGGCGTCATCACGCGGTTCACCGCGATCATCGACCCTGCGAAGGCCGGCCTCAAATCCTCCGCGTATGTCACGCTCAAGGTCCGGCAACACGCTTGGCGTGAACTTCGGGAGAAGCTGCGGGAGGTCCCGGAGATTCACCATATCGCCCTGGTCGGCGGGGACTTCGACGTTCTTCTCCTGGTGCGCGCCGAGGACAACGTGGGTCTCCGGCGTGTCATCTTCGATCAGCTGCAGTCCATGCCCGGCGTGCTCGATACCCAGACCTTCCTGGTGTTCGAGGACCTTGACACCCGGTAGTCGCAACCTCAGCCGGTAAAGGTCGGTTTGCGCTTCTGCTGGAAGGCGGCGAAACCCTCCGCGTAGTCGGCGGTCTTGCTGAGTGCGCCCTGTGCAGCGTTCTCCTGCGCCAGCGCTTCCCACAGGCCGAGCCGCTGGTCCCGGATCGCTGACACGAGTTTTTTCGATTCCCGGAAGGCGGCGGTGGCACCATCGACAACCGCATGGACACGACGCCGGGTGAAATCGAGCAGGTCCACAGCTGGGACGGATCGGCTGAACAGGCCGCCCGCCACGGCTTCCGCCCCGCTCATGAGCTCCGCGGTGTACACCAGATCCAGTGTCCGGTGCGCACCCAGCCGCTCCGTGAACAGCCAGTGCCCCCCGGAATCCAGGGTGGCTCCGAGGTTCGCGAAGGGCGAGCCGATCTTCGCGTTGTCCGCCACGTAGACGACATCAGTGGCCACGAGGAGCCCCAGACCGACGCCGAGGCAAGCGCCCTGCGCCGCGGCGAAGGTGGGAGCGGGAAACGCGGCGATCTTTCGCAGCAACGGCGTGACGCGCCCGTCGAGGTATCCCCCGGCGTCGTCGTCCCGGGCATCGACACCGGAGATGTCGCGCCCTGCGCAGAACGCCCGGCCCTCCCCGCGCAGCAGCAGTGCGCGTACCGACCCCTTGGCGGCGTCGTCGAAAGCGGCCGACAGATCGGCCAACGCGCGGTCGTCGAGCGCATTCAGCTTGTGGGGTGCGTCGAGCACGATCTCGACAACGCCGTCGTAGATCTCGAGGCTGATCATGCTGTCAGCAGTACTTGTCGTCATGTCAGCGTTCCTAGGCGTCGTAGTCGACGGTGACGGTGTCGCTCGTGGGGCGGGCCTGGCACGTCAGGACGTAACCATTCTCCACCTCATCGGGTTCGAGCGCATAGTTTTCTGCCATGTCCACGGTTCCGGAGACAACTTTCGCCCGGCAGGTTCCACAGACGCCGCCGGCGCAGGCGAAGGGCACGTCCGGACGCACGCGCAGCGCGGCGTTGAGGATGGATTCCCGTGCGTGGGTGGGGCTCTTGACTTCGCCCTGCAGTCCGTCGAGGTTGAAGGAGATGGTGAAATTCTCACCGTCCTCCGCTGCCCGCACCGGTCTTCCGGTCTGACCCTCGGGCCTGTTCGGCTCACCCGTCGAGAACAGTTCGAACCGGATTTTTTCCGCCGGAACACCGCGCCCGGCGAGCGTGTCGCGGCACAGCTGCACGAGGTCGAAGGGCCCGCAGAGGAACCACTCATCCACCTCGTCGGTGCGGATCACGCTCCCCAGCAGGGTCTCGAGCTTGTCCGCGTCGATGCGTCCGGTCAGCAGGGGTGAAATCCGCTGCTCACGCGAGAGTACGTGGTGTACCGCGAAGCGCGCGGGGTAGCGATCCTTCAGGTCGGCGAGTTCCTCGAGGAACATCACGTCCATCGCAGCACGGTTGGCATAGATCAGGTCGAACCGGACGGTCGCGTTGGCTGCGAGTACCGTCCGGGCGATGGCGATGACGGGAGTGATCCCGGACCCCGCCGCCACGGCGGCGAAGGAGGTCTGCGTCGCGGTGTCGATCTGCCGGGGGTCGTTGACTTCCGTCAGTTCGTGCTTCGAGATGAACTGGCCCATGGGGCTCATGACGTCGAGGCTGTCGCCGGCCTTCAGCGACTCGTTGGCCCACACCGAGAAGATCCCGCCGAGGTCACGCTTGATCGCCACCCTGATCTCGCCGGGCTTCGGCTCGGCGCAGATCGAGTAGCTGCGGCGCACTTCCTTCGGTTCGCCGTCGACGTCGAGCGTGGTGCGCAGCGCGACGTACTGGCCGGGGAGGTAATCGTATCGATCGGCAAACGCGGCCGGCACCGCGAAGGCGACTTCGACGGCGTCGTCGGTGAGGCGGCGAACCTCGGACACCGTCAGCGGATTGAATGCCGTCCGCCGCTTGTTCGTGGGGGCGAGGACTACTGCCATCTACAACACCTTGAAGTAATCGAAGGGCTCCCGGCAGTCCTGGCACACGTAGAGCGCCTTGCAGGACGTGGAGCCGAAGCGGGTGAGCTCGCGCGTGTTGAGCGAGGCGCACTGGGGGCACTTCACGCTGAGACCGATCCTCACCGGACCGGCGGCAGCCTTCCCCGTGGGAGGAGCGATGCCGTACTCGTTGAGTTTCGCCTTACCGGCGTCGGTCATCCAGTCGGTGGTCCACGCCGGAGCCAGCTCGATGCTCACGCTGACGTCGTCGTACCCGCGGAGCTTCAGGGCCGAGGTGACGTCGTCGCGGATCGCGTCCATCGCCGGGCATCCCGAGTAGGTGGGTGTGATGACCACCGTTGCTTTCCCACCCGGACCCGCACCCGCGGCACGAAGCACACCGAGGTCCTCGATGGTGAGCACGGGGATCTCGGGGTCGCAGATCTCCGCGGCGATGTCCCACACCCGGGCGTCGTCGTCGTTCGCCGGCCGGCTGGCGGTGTTGGTTCCGGTGCTGGTTCCGGCGCTGGTTCCGGTGGCCACCGTCACCAGGAAGCTCCGGGGTGCTCGCGTGCCAGGACCTGCATTTCGGCAAGGATATAGCCCAGGTGCTCGCTGTGACGGCCCTGACGGCCCCCGCCCACGGCCTGCGGGACGGACGGGACCTCGAGTTCGGCCTCGGAGAGCGCGGTTCCGACCGCCGCGTCGAACGCCGCCTGGAGTGAGCTCGGACGGACCGCGGCGTCCCCCAGTGCGTCGACCGGCGCGTAGTCGGTGAACAGCTCCCCCACATAGGGCCAGGTGAGCTTCAGTCCGGCCTCCATGCGGCGCCGTGATTCCTCGGTTCCGAGGGCGAGCCGCAGGATCCACTGGGCACTGTGGTCGCGGTGGTAGTCCACCTCCTTCACCGCCTTGGCAGCGATAGCCGCAAGGGTCGCATCAGTGGAATGCACCAGTCGTGAGTACAACTCCCACTGGTAATGCGAGACCACGAACTGGCGCGCGATGGTCCGGGCGAAGTCGCCGTTCGGCTGTTCGAACAGGTGGGCCGAGCGGAACTCCGGTTCCCGGCGGAAGTAGGCGAGGTCGTCCTCGGTCCTGCCCGACGCATGGCCGGCGTACGTGAGGAAGGACCGCGCGTGGCCGATCAGGTCGAGCCCGATGTTTGCGAGCGCCACGTCCTCCTCGAGCTCCGGCGCCCGTGAGATCCACCAGCCCAGCCGCTGCGCCAGGATCAGCGAATCGTCGCCGAGCCACAGGGCGTATTCGGCGACGTCGGCGGTCGGTCTGGCATCCGATGCGGCAATGTCTTCGGGGCGCAGGGCGTTGCCGGGGGTGATCCGCGTGGCGCTGGCGCTTGATTCGCTCACAGGTGCTTCACTCCCTCGCTCTTCGTGTAGTAGGTGGCGTGGCGGTAATCCTTGCCCTGGGGGGACTCGAAGAACTGCCCTTTCGCGTCCGGATCGCTGGTGATGATCGACGACGACGGCACCACCCACAGACTGACGCCCTCGTTGCGCCGGGTATAGAGATCACGGGCATTTCGCACCGCCATGTCGGCATCAGGCGCATGGAGAGATCCCGCATGGACGTGCGAGAGGCCTCGCGAGGACCGCACGAAAACCTCCCAGAGCGGCCAGCCCTGGCGTTTTTCCGAAAGCCCCGTGCTGGGGGCCGTTGCGCCGTCGTCGCCCGTCGTCGATCCTCCGGTCACGCTAGGCCGCCTTCACTGACGCGGCGCGCGCGGCGGCCTGCTTGTCGGCGTAGGCCGCTGCGGCTTCCCGCACCCACGCGCCCTCTTCGTGTGCTTCACGGCGACGCTCCATGCGCTGTGCATTACAGGGTCCGCGGCCGGCCAGGACTTCGGCGAACTCATTCCAGTCCAGCGGGCCGTGCTCCCACTTCTGCGTTTCCTCATCGAAACGTACTTCCGCGTCGGGGAGGGTCAAGCCGAGTGCCTTCACCTGCTCCACCATCATTCCCACGAAACGGGCGCGCAGCTCATCGTTGGAGAAGCGCTTGATGTTCCAGGCCATGGACTGCTTGGAGTTGGGCGAATCGTCGTCGGGCGGGCCGAACATCATCAGCGACGGCGCGTACCAGCGGTTCACGGCGTCCTGCGCCATCTCGCGCTGTGCCGGGGTTCCGTTCGCCAGCTCGAGCAGGATCTCGAAGCCCTGGCGCTGGTGGAAGGACTCCTCCTTGCAGACGCGCACCATCGCGCGGCCGTACGGACCGTAGGAGGCGCGGCAGAGGGGTACCTGGTTGCAGATCGCCGCGCCGTCGACGAGCCAGCCGATCGCCCCGATGTCGGCCCACGTGGGAACCGGATAGTTGAAGATGCTCGAGTACCGTGCCTTGCCGGCGATCAGGTCCTCGGTCATCTTGTCCCGGGGTGTGCCAAGGGTCTCCGCGGCCGAGTACAGGTAGAGGCCGTGGCCCGCCTCGTCCTGGACCTTGGCCATCAGGATCGCCTTGCGCTTGAGTGAGGGTGCCCGCGTGATCCAGTTGGCCTCGGGCTGCATGCCGATGATCTCGGAGTGGGCATGCTGGGAGATCTGGCGTGTGAGGGACTTCCGGTACGCCTCCGGCATCCAGTCACGCGGCTCGATGCGCGAGTCCCGGGCGATCAGGTCATTGAAGAGCTGCTCGCCTGCTTCGATCTGCTCAACCGGTGCGGTTGTCGCCACGATGGTCACCTCACTGTGCTGGAACGACGCCGGAAATAATTACCGACCGTTCGTTCAGGATATCCAGAGCAGGCGGTGGCAGTCAACAGGATGGCACCAGGCTTCACCGCTTCCCGCCCCCCTACCCCCAGCTGATTAAGCACCTATGGCTGCCATTTCCGGGATTTGCCAGCCATAAGTGCAGAATCAGTGGGGGGCCGCTTACCCAACAGGCACGACGTCGGCATCACCCTGGGCCTGGTTGTCGCCGACGCTGTGGATAACCGTCCCGCACGTCCGCCGAAGCGCAACAATCGGGAACATGCGCCCACCAGCTCCGCTCCCGATGCACCTCGCCGGTCGGTCCTTCACCTCCTCGGAAGCCACCGCGTCCGGCGTTTCCCGGGCGAGGAGCCGCGCCGCTGACCTGGTGACCGAGAGCCGGGGGATTCGCAGACCGGCACTGAGCACGGAATCCCTGCTCGACGCCGTCGCACCCTATGCAGCGCTGACGCCGCTCGGCACGATCAGCCACACCACTGCCGCGCTCCTCCTGGGCATCCCCATCCCGTGGCGGCTGCAGGACGAGACCGCTGTCCACCTCACCCGGCCTCCGGGGGCGACGGCCGCCCGCCGCAGGAACGCCGTCGGCCATCAGCGGCGGCTCGACGCAAGTGAGCGGACCGTCATGGACGGCATCGCGGTGACGTCTCCGGCAAGGACCTGGCTCGACCTGGCCGCAACCCTGTCCATGGAGGATCTGGTGATTGCCGGCGACTACCTCGTCAGCGCGCACAATCGGCACTTCGGACCGAAGCGGATTCCTCTTGTACCACTCGGCGAGCTGCGCGAATATCTGGAATCCAAGCACAAGATTCGCGGCGTCATCCGTGCAAGGGAAGCTCTAGAGCTTCTGCGAATCGGCGTGGACTCCCCTCCCGAAACGAGGCTGCGCCTGCTGCTGCACGATGCGGGGCTGCCCGAATTCACACCGAACTTCCCCATCGAAGGCTCGAACGGCTCCCCGCCGGTGTGGGTTGACCTAGGCTGCCTCCGCTTCAGGACCTGCGTCGAGTACGAGGGCGCGCACCACCTCACCCCTGAGAAGCAGGCGTCCGACCGGGTCCGCGACACGCTGACCGCCGAACGGGGCTGGCTGCAGGTGAAGATCTACGCGGGAGACCTGTCCCGGGGTCCATCCTGGGTGGCGTCCCGGGTGGTCCCGGCATTACGGCGGAACGGCCGGACCCCTCGCTGACGGAACGGCCGGACCCCTCGCTGATTAAGCACTTGTGGCGGGCATTCTCGGGAAATAGCCGCCACAAGTGCTTAATCAGCGAGGGGTGGGGGTGGCGGGAGCAGCCGGGGGCGGCTGAAAGGCCGGGAGCGGTGGGGTGAATGCGTTCTGGCAAGATGGAGCCCATGACTGCTGAGACCCACTTCGACACAGCGCCGACTCCTCCTCCCGCGAAAAAGATGCCCGTCGAGCGGACCCACCACGGGGACTTGTTCGTGGACAACTACGAGTGGCTTCGGGAGAAGGAGAGCCGCGGGGTCGTGGAACATCTCACCGCCGAGAACGCCTACACCGACGCCGTTACCTCCGGGCAGGAGCAGCTGCGCCAGGACATCTTCAACGAGATCAGGAACCGCACCCAGGAAACGGATCTTTCGGTTCCCGCCCGCAAGAAGGGTTGGTGGTACTACTCCCGCACCGAGGAGGGGAAGCAGTACGGCATCCAGTGCCGGGTCGCCGCGACGGACACCGGCAACCTCGATGCTGACTGGACACCGCCCGAGGTGGTTCCCGGCGAACCGGTACCGGGCGAGCAGATCATGCTCGACGGCAATGTCGAAGCCGAAGGCAAACCGTTCTTCTCCCTCGGCGGGCTGGCCGTCAGCGAGGACGGCTCGCTCCTTGCCTACTGCGAGGACAACGCGGGCGACGAACGCTTCACCCTGCGCGTCAAGGACCTCGCCTCCGGCGCCCTCCTTCCCGATGAGATTCCCAACGTCTTCTACGGCGTTGCCTTCTCCCCCGACGGTCGCCGCCTCTTCTACACCGTCGTCGACGATTCGTGGCGTCCTTTCCAGGTGCGGGCGCACACCCTCGGCACGCCTGTGAGCGACGACGCCGTCCTCTACCAGGACGACGACGTCGCCATGTGGACCGGTTTCGAGCTGTCCGCCGACCGCTCCCAGCTCCTCATCAGCAGTGGCTGCTCGGAGTACAGCGAGTACCACGCGCTGGATCTGACGGATCCCGACGCCGTCCTCAAAATGCTCATCTCCCGCGATGAGCATGTGCTCTACGAGGCCGAGCCGGTGACGATCGACGGCGCACCCTCCTACCTCCTGACACACAACCGCCACGCGAAGAACTCGATGGTCAGCCTGGTCGAGGCCCCGGAGCTGGCCAAGCCGCTCGCGGAGCAGCTATGGAGGACCGTGGTGCACCACGACGACGCCGTCCGGGTCAACGGAATCGCCGTGACGTCCACCCATCTGGTGCTTTCCGTCCGGAAGGACACCACCGACCGCGTCCAGGTGCTCCCGCTGGCCGGGCTCGGCACCGCAGGGCAGCCGGCTCCCGTCGAACCGGCATTCGATGAGCAGCTCTTCACCAGCAGCCTGGCCAACGCCGAGTTCGAGTCCCCGATCATCAGGCTGTCCTACACGTCCTTCCTGACGCCGCCGCGCATCTACGACTACGTCCTCGCCACGGGCGCCCTGGCGCTCCGGAAGGAGACCGAGGTGCGAGGGGATTACGACGCCGGCCACTACGTCGCGGAGCGCTGGTGGGCGCCGGCCGCGGACGGGACGTCCATTCCCCTCTCCGTCATCCGGCGCTCGGACCTCGTACAGGACGGCACGAACCCCGCCCTGATCTACGCCTACGGCAGCTATGAGATCAGCGTGGATCCGAGCTTTTCGATCGCCCGCCTGTCCCTGCTGGACCGCGGCATCATCTTCGTCGTCGCCCATGTCCGGGGCGGCGGCGAGATGGGCCGCACCTGGTACGAACAGGGCAAGAAGCTGCACAAGAAGAACACCTTCACCGACTTCGTCGATGCCACCAGCTATCTCGCAGAATCCGGCTGGATCGACCAGGAAAGGATCGCGGCAATGGGCGGGTCGGCGGGAGGCCTCCTGATGGGCGCTGTCACGAACCTCGCCCCAGAGAAATACCGGGCCGTGGTGGCGCAGGTTCCCTTCGTGGATGCGTTGACCACCATTCTCGACCCGGAGCTACCGTTGTCGGCCCTGGAGTGGGAGGAATGGGGTAACCCGATCACGGAACCCGATGTGTACCGGTATATGAAGGACTACACGCCGTACGAGAATATCCGCGCCGTGGAATATCCCCGGATCGCCGCAGTGACCAGCTTCAACGACACGCGGGTGCTGTACGTGGAGCCGGCGAAATGGGTTGCGGCGCTGCGGGAGAAGACCACCGGTCCCGAACCGATCGTCCTCAAGACCGAGATGGACGGCGGCCACGGCGGGGCAAGCGGACGCTACTCGCGGTGGAAGGACGTGGCATGGGACTACGCCTTCGCCGCTGATGCCCTCGGCGCCACGGAATTGCGCCCGCGCTCCACCTCCTAGCAGTCCTCCCGATGCCGACCCCGAACGCAGCTGCCGACGCGGCGCTTGACACCCACCGCGTCGGCAGTATTACCTAATGAACATTCGGTAACTAATTCTGGAAGGCGATCATGGTGGACAGCGACGTCCCTTTTCCCCCGTCGGGGCTTGCGTCCGACAAGAAGCCTCACCATCGGCTCCTGACGGACGACCGCGCGTCGGCCTGGTTGGGGATCGAGCTCGCCGCCACGGGGAACGGCACGTCGCAGGTCACCATGCGGGTCCGCACCGAAATGCTCAACGGCTTCGGCATGGTCCACGGCGGCATGATCTTCGCGTTCGCCGACTCGGCCTTCGCCCTCGCCTGCAATTCGGCAGCGCCACGCGAGGACGGCACCGAAACCGGCGAGCGCACTGTCGCCGCGGGCGCAGACATCTCGTTCCTCTCCCCCGCCTACGACGGCGAGCTGCTGACCGCCGTCGCCACGCGCCGCGCGTCAGCAGGACGCAGCGGCCTCTACGACATCACCGTCACAGCGGACGACGGCGGGACGCACCGGCCGGTCGCGGAATTTCGCGGCCGATCGCGCACCATCCCCGCAGCCCGCCGACCCTCTCCCGCGAAGGACGCGTCATGACCCTCAAAGCATCCCCGGCGCACCCGGACACGCTGGACCCCGAGGAACACTACAGCCGGGACCGCATCGAGTCCCTCCAGCTCGAGCGGCTGCAGGCCACCGTCGCGCACGCCTATGCCAACGTGGAGCTCTACCGACGAAAGTTCGACGACGCAGGGGTTCATCCCACCGACCTGGTGGATCTCGCGGACCTCGCGAAGTTCCCCTTCACCACGAAGGAGGATCTCAGGCAGACCTATCCGTTCGGCATGTTCGCCGTACCCCAGGAGCGGGTTGCGCGGATCCATGCGTCCTCGGGAACCACGGGCCGCCCTACCGTCGTCGGCTACACCGCCGGCGACATCGATCGCTGGGCCACCCTCGTGGCGCGCTCCCTCCGGGCCTCCGGGGTGAAGACCGGATGGAAGGTCCACAATGCCTACGGTTACGGCCTCTTCACCGGTGGTCTCGGTGCACACTACGGGGCCGAGAAACTCGGGTGCACGGTGATTCCCATGTCGGGAGGACAGACCGAGCGCCAGGTGCAGCTCATCCAGGACTTCGAACCGGACGCCATCCTCGCGACCCCCACCTATCTCCTGACCATCCTCGACGCCATGGTGTCGGCAGGAATCGATCCGCGGTCGACCTCGCTCAAGACGGCGGTGCTGGGAGCCGAGCCCTGGACGCTGGAGATGAGGCAGGAACTCGAGGCGCGCATGGGCTTCGACGCCTGCGACATCTATGGACTGTCCGAGGTGATGGGGCCCGGTGTCGCTGGCGAATGCGTCGAGTCGAAGGACGGATCCTCCATCTGGGAGGACCATTTCCGCCCCGAGATCGTCGATCCGTTCACCGACGCCGTGCTGGACGACGGCGAGCACGGTGAGCTGGTCTTCACCTCGCTCACCAAGGAAGCCCTGCCCATCATCCGCTACCGCACCCATGACCTCACACGGCTGCTGCCCGGCACTGCGCGGCCCGGGATGCGACGGATGGGAAGGATCACCGGCCGGAGCGACGACATGATCATCCTGCGCGGCGTGAATCTCTTCCCCACGCAGATCGAGGAACTCGTCCTGCGGATTCCGGCGCTGAGCCCCCACTTCCAGCTCGAGCTCACGCGCCCCGAAGGCCAGCGCATGGACCAGCTGAACGTCCGCGTGGAGCCACGGGAAGGGGCACACCCCGACGATGCTGCGAAAGCAGCGGAGCAGTTGCGCGAGCAGATCAAGATCCACATCGGATCGAGTTGCTCGGTGACCATCGTCGAGTTGAATTCACTGGTGCGCTCCAGCGGGAAACTCAAGCGGGTCTACGACCTCCGGCCCAAGTCCCCTGCGTGACCAACCGGCGCTGACCGAACGTTCGTGCAAAAATGAAACCCATGGCCACCACACCGATTGAGCAGGAACCCGCAGCGCGCCGCGGACGCCCGGGGTACGACCAGCAGTCGGTGCTCACCATCGCGGTGGACGTCTTCAACCGGCACGGCTACGAGGCCACCTCCATGGGCGTGCTTGCCGAGCAACTGGGCATCAGCAAGTCCGCCATCTACCACCACGTCCCGTCGAAGGGTGACCTTCTGCGCCTCGCCCTAGACCACGCACTGGGCGGCCTCGAGGCAGTACTCACCGAATCCGGGGCCACCGAGGGCAAGGCCGACGCGCGCCTCGAGCACGTGGTGCGCGGAACCATCGCGGTCCTGACCGAGCGCCTGCCCTTCGTGACGCTCCTGCTGCGGCTGCGGGGCAACACCGCGGTGGAGCGCGAAGCCCTGGAGCGGCGTCGCTCCTTCGACCGTCAGGTGTCGGACCTCGTCGACGCCGCCCGCACCGAGGGCTCGATCCGCAGCGACCTCGACCCGCGCACCATCACGCGCCTGCTGTTCGGCACCATCAACTCCGTGGTCGAGTGGTACAAGCCCGGAGGTCCGCTCACCGCCGAGAAGCTGGCCGACGACGTCGTCACCATGGTTTTCGACGGCCTGCACCGGCGTTGACCCCTCCCCGGGGCCGGCGCCGGCGGGATGCTACTTCTCGACGAGCGTCAGCACGTCGTAGGTGGCCACGACGTCGTCGTGCTGATTGGTCAGCACCGCATCCCAGGCGACCTCGCCGTACTCGTCCGTCTCGCGCGGTGTGATCCGCTTCGCAGTGAGGGTGACGCGGATCGAATCGCCGGCCGCCACGGGAGTGATGAAACGGAGCGTCTCGAGACCATAGTTGGCGAGCACCGGCCCGGGTTCCGGATCAACGAAGAGCCCCGCCGCCCAGGACAGCAGCAGGTACCCGTGCGCCACGATCCCCGGGAAGAAGGGATTGGCCGCTGCCGCTTCCTGGTTGGTGTGGGCGTAGAAGGTGTCGCCCGTGGTCTCGGCGAAGGCGGTGATGTCCTCCAGCGTCACTTCGCGGAGGGCCGACGTGACGGCGTCGCCGATGCGCAGCTCGGCGAGGTTCTTCCGGAACGGGTGGACGTCGCCGAAGGAGCGGTCCGCGCCCGTGTGCCAGATGCCGGTGATGGCGGTAAGCATGTTCGGTGACCCCTGGAGCGCCGTGCGCTGCATGTGGTGGAGCACCGAGCGCATTCCGCCGAGCTCTTCGCCGCCGCCGGCCCGTCCCGGCCCGCCATGCACCAGATGCGGTACGGGTGAGCCGTGGCCGGTGGAGGAGCGGGCGTCCTCCCGGTTCAGGATCAGCACCCTGCCGTGATGCGCGGCGATTCCCGTGACGAGCTCCCGGGCGATGTCCGGATCATTGGTGCAGACGGTAGCCACGAGCGATCCCGCGCCCAGTGCGGCAAGCTGCACGGCGTGCGCGACGTCGTCGTACCCGATCACCGAAGCCACCGGGCCGAAAGCCTCGATCGAGTGCAGGGCCCCGGCCTCGACATCCTCCCAGGTCAGCAGGACAGGAGCCATGAATGCTCCACCTGGAGCCGGTGCAATGGAGCTGTCCGCGTGGGTGACGTCCGGCGCGTCGAGCGAGCCGTAGGCGAGGGAACCACCCGAGGCCAGCAGTTCCCGAACGGCGTCCTGCACACCCTCCAGCTGCTCCAGGGAGGCGAGCGCGCCCATCGTGACGCCCTCCGCGCGGGGGTCACCGAGGACCACCCGCTGCCGGATCCGCTCACCGGCGGCAGCGACGACGTCACCGACCAGGTTCCTGGGCACGATGGTCCGGCGGATGCCCGTGCATTTCTGGCCGGCCTTGACCGTGACCTCGGTGACCAGGGACTTGATGAAGGCCTCGAACTCCGGTGTACCGGGCACGGCGTCGGGACCGAGGATGGCGGCGTTCAGCGAATCGGTTTCGGACGTGAAGCGCACCCCCCCGGTGGCCACGCTGGAGTGGGATTTGAGGTGGTTCGCTGTGGATGCCGATCCCGTGAAGGAGACCATGTCCCGGTAATCGAGGTAGTCGAGGATGTCCCGTGCCGGGCCGGAGATCAGTTGCAGGGCGCCCCTGGGCAGGATGTCGGACTCGACGATCAGCTTCACTACGGCGGCGGTCAGGTAACCCGTCGGGGTGGCCGGCTTGACGATGGTGGGTACCCCGGCGAGGAAGGCGGGTGCCAGCTTCTCGAGCATTCCCCACACCGGGAAGTTGAAGGCGTTGATCTGGACTGCCACGCCGGGAAGCCGGGTATGGATATGCGTACCGAGGAACGAGCCGTCCTTCGACAGCGTCTCGGCAGGACCGTCGACGATCACCTGCGCGTTGGGCAACTCACGCCTGCCCTTCGACCCGAACGTGAAGAGGACGCCGATGCCGCCATCGATGTCCACCATCGAGTCCCCGCGGGTAGCACCCGTGCGTGCCGACAGTTCATACAGCGGCTGGCGGTGTGCGTTCAGATACTGGGCCAGCTCCTTGAGCTTGAGCGCCCTCTCATGGAAGGTGAAGGCGCCGAGCGCGGCCTGCCCGGCCGAGCGGGCGTAGGCCACCGCAGCTGCTGTGTCCAGCCCGTCGGTACTGACGACGGCGAGCTCCTCGCCCGTGCTTGCGTCCCTCACCACCGTGCGCGCACCATTGCGGACCGTCTCCTGGCTCGGCGTCCACCATGCGTCCTCGATGAAGCTCGGAACTATGTCAATGCCCAGCATTGTTGAGGTCATCGTCGACTCGCCTTTCACCAGAATGCTTGCGCCCGTGCGCCATCCGGAGGGCCTCCGGGACTAACTGAACGGACGTTCGGTAATATATCCAGCGTACAGTAACCGGCAATTCCGCCGGCAGTCCCGAGGAGCCCCTGTGAGCAATGAGACCGAATCCCCCGCCGGTGAGCCCTGGCGCATCGTCCTGGGCGAGCTCGACGAGAAGATGGGCGTGCGCATCGTGGAGCAGTCGGTGCAGAAAGTCGTGGCGACGATGCCCGTGGAGGGGAACCGGCAGTCTTTTGGGCTCCTGCACGGCGGGGCGTCCCTTGCCGTCGGCGAAGCCGTGGGCTCCTGGGCCGCGGTGATCCATGCCGGCACGCTCGGGAAAACCGCCGTCGGCGTCGACGTATCGGCCACCCACCACAAGGCGGCACGGGCCGGCACGGTCACCATTACGGCGACGCCGATCCACTTGGGCCGCACCCTCACCACCCATGAAGTGGTTCTCACGAACGACGACGGCGCACGCCTCTGCAGCATGCGCATCACCAACCTGCTGCTTGACCGGCCGAATCCGGCCTAGGGCGCGGCTCGCGAACCTGCGATGCATCGTTCGCCTGCGCTCCGGCAATCCTGTAGAACTTGCCCATGAGAATCGTCGTACTCGGGGCATCCGGGACCATGGGAACGCTCGTCGCGGATTCTCTCAGCTCCTCGGGTCATACCGTTGTACGGGCCATGCGCAGCAGCGGAGTGGATGCCGCATCGGGTGTCGGCCTTGACGCCGCGTTCGCGGGTGCGGACGCCGTCGTCGACTGCACGAACTTCACCACGATCAGTGCCCGCAGGGCCGTCAGGGTGCTCGGCGGAATGACTGCGAATGTGGTGGCTGCCGCGGAGCGCAGCCAGGTACGCCATCTCGTCCTCCTCTCCATCGTCAACGCCGCCGATCCGGCCCTTCGGCGAATGGGGTACTACCAGGGCAAGGCCGCGCAGGAGTGGATTGTTGTGGAGGGCGAGGTCCCCTACACCATTGTGCGAACCACGCAGTGGTACGAGCTGACGGAAACCCTCCTTTCGCAGGCACGGGTGGGCAAGGTCGCTTTTGCGCCGCGAATGAGGAGCCGCCCGATCGCGGCGGCGTCGGCAGCCGAAGTGATCAGTGAAGTCGCCGTGGGCCCGCCACTGGGTGCGAGGGAGGTCGCCGGACCCGAGGATCGCGAGCTGCTCGACCTCGTCAGAGCGGTCGCGGCCAAGAAGGGTGCGAGCATCCGCATCGTGGCGATCCCGCTCCCGGGAGCAACTCGGGCCCTGGCCGGCGGCGCATTGCTTCCCGGAGCGACCGTCGAGCGCCGCGGCCCGACTTTCGCCGATTGGCTCCAGTCGGGTTGACGGCCACCGACACCGGGATGAACGAGTGGACATGCCAGGTCACGGCTGCGGGAATAGAGTGAGCCCCCTCCAACTGGATGACGTCGGACAGTGTCGGTGGCCGGACTTCTACGCCAGCTCCCATGCCTATCTGCGCAGGTTTCTGAACAGTTTTCAATGGGTGGGACAGGAAGCGTAGGTTGGAACAGCAACGATCCCGGCGACGATTCGAGAGCACGTGCGTTCAACCTCAGCATCAGGCAGCGAAGCGGGAAGAGGCAGACTCTCAGCGACGCTGTTGGGCGGCGGGACCGAGCCTGACCCGCGCTTCACCTTGGCCAATGAGCGGACCTTCCTGGCGTGGATCAGGACTGCACTGGCATTGCTGGCCGGCGGAATTGCAGTGGAAGCCTTCACCGTCGATGTCCTGGATCCGGAAATCCGCAAGACCGTTGCTGTGTTGCTACTCCTGCTGTCGATGGTCATCGCCGGCGGAGCCTGTTTCCGTTGGGTGAGGGTGGAGCGGGCAATGCGCCGCAAGGCGCCGCTTCCGATTCCGCTGCTGATTCCGTTCCTCGCGCTCGCAGGAGCACTGGTCAGTGCTGTCTTCGTGGTTTTCGTCCTGCTTCGGGGGAATTAGCGAATGAACCGAGGTAGGCGCCACCCGGACCCGGGGCTGCAGCCGGAGCGGACATGGCTGGGATGGGGCCGCACCATGCTCGCCATGGTGGTGGTGAGCCTGCTGTTCCTGCGCTGGATCCCGGGCTATGGCGGATTCCCTGCGATCCTGATCGGCGTGGCCATGATCAGCGCCGGTGGGGTTTCTTTTCGTCAGCGCCGCCGCTACCTGCGGATCGACGAAGGTGTGGAGATGGAGCGGGTACACGCCGACGCCGTAGCGGTACTCGCCGTCGGTGGTTCAATCATCGTGCTGGCGCTGCTGAGTGCGTACGTCATCCTCGCCCTGCCACTGCAATGACATCGGATCTACCGTGCGAGGGGTTCCGGAAGGAGCAGGTGCGGCAGACAGAGAGGAACTACATCCCATGAACGCCGACGATGCCCCTGAATCCTCGATCAACCCGTGTTGTTCCCCGGTCCGTGCCGCGGACGCGCCATCGCGCGCCGACAGTCCGGCCCATTCGGGTGCCCGCGTCCCCCAGCCGGCAGGCAGCGCATTCGGAGCGGGACCTGCGGCCGACGTCCGTCCCGTTCATGAGGAAGTACTGATACCTGCCGGTTCGTTCCTGATGGGAGACGGCTTCGGCGAGGGCAACCCGGCTGATGGCGAGACTCCGGTCCATGAAGTACGGGTGGACGCGTTCAGGATCGATGCCGCGGCCGTGACCAATCACCAGTTCGCCGCCTTCATCTCCGCAACCAGCTACCGCACCGACGCGGAGAGGTACGGTACGTCGGCGGTTTTCCACCTGGCCGTCCAGGCTCCTGCCGCGCACGTTCTCGGTGAGGCCGCGGGTGCGCCCTGGTGGCTGAACGTGCGTGGCGCCGACTGGTCACATCCGAACGGACGGAACTCGAGCTGGCGCGACGTCGCCGATCACCCTGCCGTGCACGTGTCCCACCGGGACGCCCGGGCGTACTGCAGGTGGGCCGGCCGCCGCCTCCCCACCGAGGCCGAGTGGGAGTATGCCGCCCGGGGTGGACTCGATGGGCTGCGGTACCCGTGGGGCAACGAGTTGCTGGACCGCGAGGGGAACCACCGGTGCAACATCTGGCAAGGCGTCTTCCCGACGACGAACGCGCGCGACGACGGTTTCCTTGCCACCGCGCCGGTGCGATCCTTCGCACCGAACGGCTACGGGCTTTTCGAAGTCAGCGGCAATGTCTGGGAGTGGTGCTCGGACAGGTTCCTTCCCCGGTATTACCGCGAAACTCCCACGGACAACCCGAGGGGGCCCGCAACAGGCGTCGGACGGGTGATGCGGGGCGGCTCCTACCTCTGCCACGACTCGTACTGCAACCGCTACCGGGTAGCTGCGCGCAGTTCGAACACGCCGGAGTCCTCCACCGGCAACTGTGGCTTCCGAACCGTCATGGACGTTTGGCACCCGTGACCCTTCCCCGCTCCGGCGTCGGCCGGCATACCCGGCAGGGTGGATCCCCACTGTGATCTTCGCTACGGTGGGTGAGCCGGAGCCGCCGTCGTGCGGCGACCGAGGCGAAGAAGGCACAGTGTGCGGAGTCGCCGCGCTCATCGCCCCGCCTGCCCTGCTCAGGGACTAGTGGAGCCCGAATCGCCGAACAGCGGACAGGGCCGAAGGGACTGTAATGATGAAGAGGCAGAAGCGGACGCGAAGCGCGGCAGCAACCGGAATACTGGCGGGCCTAGCCGTGATTCTCTGCGGCTGTGGACTTCAGCCGGCCACCTCCTTCGTGCCGGCGGCCGGCCCGGGTTCCATCGAGGAAATTCCCGGGGCCGAGGAAGAAACGATCACTGTCACGTCGAAGAACTTCACTGAGCAGTTGATTCTCGGCAAGATCACGGTACTGGCCATGCAGGCCGCCGGATTCGACGTCACCGACCTGACCAACGTCCCCGGCAGTCAGCCCGTCCGGGATCTCATGCTCTCTGGTGAGGGAGACATCACCATCGAGTACACCGGCACCGCCTGGCTGACCTATCTGGGCAACACGGAAGGCATTCCGGACCAGCAGGAGCAGTGGGAGGCGGTCCGGGAGGCCGACATCGAGAACAACCTGACCTGGCTCCCGCCGGCCCCCCTGAACAACACCTATGCAATGGCCGTCCGATCGGAAGCCGTGGACAGTCTTGGCGGAATCTCCTCGCTCTCCGGTCTGACGGAGCTGCCGGTGGAGGAGCGCACATTCTGTGTCGAATCCGAGTTCAATTCCCGGTCCGACGGGCTGAATCCCATGCTGGAGCATTACGGGCTGGAGCGCGGATCCCCGGAGGGCGTGCCGGACGAGAACATCGGCATCTACGATACGGGCGCGGTCTATTCGGCCACTGACAACGGAGCCTGCAATTTCGGCGAAGTATTCACCACCGATGGACGCATCGATGCCCTGGACCTCACAGTGCTTGAGGACGACCAGAACTTCTTCCCCGCCTATAACGCAGCACCCGTCGTACGCACCGAACTGGTCGAGGACTTTCCGCAGGTGGCCGATGTCTTCGCCGAGGTGATGCCGAAACTCACAAGCGACGTGATCCGCGAGCTGAATGGACAGGTCGATGTGGAAGGAGGGGAGCCGGCGGAGGTCGCCTTCGATTGGATGGTCCAGGAAGGATTCATCAGCGAGGCCGGCGGCCTGCTTGGCGAGGAGTGAGGGAGTAGAGACCATGGATGCGAGAATTCGCGAAATCCTGCCCATCCCGGAGCGAAAGCGTTCCATACCTACGTCGATGGACAGGAAGGACCAAACGGGTGGCTTCACCCCCGTTGCCGAATTGCGGCCCCCGGAGGGTGCGCCCAATGTGGTGGTCGTCCTCGTCGACGACATGGGGTTCGGAGCCTCGAGTGCCTATGGCGGGCCGTGTGAGATGCCGACGGCGGAGCGGCTGTCGGAGGACGGGGTGCGGTACAACCGCTTTCACGTGAACGCCCTGTGTTCGCCCACCCGGCAGTCACTCATGACGGGCCGCAACCACCACTCGGTCGGAATGGGCGTGACCAGCGAAATGGCTACTTCCGCTCCCGGCTACACGGGTTTCCGCCCCGACAGTGCGGCAACCATCGCACAGACCCTCAGCGGCAACGGCTACAGCACAGCCGCATTCGGCAAATGGCACCAGACTCCGCCGCGGGAGGTCAACGCCTCGGGTCCCTTCAACCGCTGGCCGACAGGGGAAGGGTTCGATAAGTTCTACGGGTTCATGGGCGCTGAGATGAACCACTGGTACCCGCAGCTCTACGACGGAACGACACCAGTGGAGCCGGATCGCCGGCCCGAAGACGGGTACCACCTGTCAGAAGACCTCGTCGACCGGGCCATCGATTGGGTCCAACTGCAGAAAACGCTGACCCCGGACAAGCCCTTCTTCAGCTACGTTGCCTTCGGCGCAACCCACGCACCCTTCCATGTCAGCCCTGAATGGAAGAAGAAGTACCAGGGCCGTTTCGACGCCGGCTGGAATGCGCAGCGCGAGGCAACCCTGGCCCGGCAGAAGGACATGGGAATCGTTCCGGAATCGGCAGACCTGGCTCCATGGGCGTCCAGCGTCCCGCAGTGGGACGAGCTCGACGACACCGAACGGCGGGTGGCATGTGGTTTCATGGAGACCTACGCCGGGTTCGCTGAGCACACCGACGCCCAGGTGGGCCGCTTCGTCGATGCCCTCGACGAACTCGGCGAACTCGAAAACACCCTGTTCATCTACATCATGGGTGATAACGGGGCCTCGGGTGAGGGCGGCATTGAAGGCACCACCCGCGAGCACCTGGTCGGCCACGGTTTCACCGACAGCACGGAGCGGATGGCCGAACAGCTGGACTCGCTCGGCGACGCGAGCACCTACGCCATCTATCCGGTGGGCTGGGCGCTGGCGATGAACACTCCCTACCAGTGGACCAAACAGGTCGCCTCGCACTACGGCGGTACGCGCAACGGCATCATCATGCACTGGGGCGGCGGGATCGATGCCGGAGGGATCCGCGATCAGTGGCATCATGTCATCGACATCGCCCCGACCATTTTCGAAGCGGCTCGCGTGCCCCTGCCGGTCTCGGTCAATGGGGTAGCCCAGCAGCCGGTTGAGGGCACCAGCATGCTCTACACCTTCAACGAGCCGCGGGCCGCGGACCGCCGTCGCACCCAGTACTTCGAGATGTGCGGCAACCGAAGCATCTATCACGAAGGCTGGACGGCTGTCACCCGACATGGCACGCCGTGGGAGATGGTGCCGCAGGGACTGCCTTCCTTCGACGAGGACGTTTGGGAACTCTACGACACCACCACCGACTGGTCCCAGGCCCACGACCTCGCCGCCGACCATCCTGACAAGCTCCGCGAGCTACAACAACTGTTCCTCATCGAAGCGAGCAAGTACAACGTCTTCCCGCTCGACGACCGGGTCACCGAACGGGAGAATCCGCAACTGGCCGGGCGCCTCGACCTCTTCGGGGACCGGAAGTCGGTGACATACAGGGCCGGTATGGGCCGCTTCACCGAGGAGACCGCCCCGAACGTCAAGAACCGGTCGCATACTATTACCGCCCGGATCGACATTCCCGACGGCGGCGCGGACGGAGTGATCATCGCGCAGGGCGGTCGCTTCGGTGGATGGTCCCTGTATGTCGCTGATGGTTATTTGCGCTATGCGTACAACTGCTACGGTCGCGACCACTACACCGTCACCTCGGAGGAGCGACTGGGCGCCGGGAGTCACGAGTTGCGTTTCCGGTTCCGGTACGACGGCGGCGGGCTCGGCAAGGGAGGCGATGTCGAGTTGAGCGCCGACGGGCACAGTATCGGCGAAGGGCGGGTCGAGCATACGACCGCGTACTATTTCTCCTTCGATGAAACACTCAACATCGGCGTCGACCGCGGCACGCCGGTCACCGACGAATATGCCGCTGTGGACAACGCCTTCGCCGGTACTCTCCACTCGGTTCGCATCGACCTGGATGGTGAAGACCTGATCGAGCAGGAGAGCGAGGCTGACCGTCAACGGCGGCTCCTCGCGCATCAGTGACTACTCGTCGCTGATCACCCTGTGCTACGAACGAGGCTCTCACCGGGTAGCGTCACCCCCGCGCGACGCTACCCGGTGGACCTGGTGCTCGAGATCAGGCCCCTCGCATAGGCTGCCTGGCCCGCGTGCTGCAGGCAGTCATCCAGGACGCTGACCAGCCGGACAAGCAGCGTCACCGGAGGATCCCAGTTATCATCGACCACACGTTCGAGGTCTTCGTCCTTCACACGACGAATCAGTGTGAGGGAGCGGGAGTGCACGGCGTTGAAGTACTCGATGAGCTGCAGCGACGACTCCACTCCTACGGCGTCCACCTGGCCGCTCGAATGCCCGTAGCCCGTATCGAGCGTGTCGAGCGAGAGTCCCCAGCGCTCCGCCCATCCGTCCCGCAACCACAGTTCATCCTCGCCGAACGCCTCCGCGAAGTGGTTGTCCTGCACCCGGGTGAGGTGCCACACGAGCCAGGCGATCGAATTGCCGGTGCCACCCGGCCGCTCGACGAGGGCGCCGCCGTCGAGCCCTTCCACTGCAGCTCCGACCAGAGCCGGCAGCCTGCCGTATCCCTCAAGAAGTATGTCCGACGCCTGCATTTCCCATCTCCTCACTCGTTGCCGTCTTCATTGCCGTATTCGTTGCCGTCGCGCCCAGCCTGTATTCGAGTCCGGTCCGCACCATCGGCCATTCCGATGCAGTGATCGAGAAGACGACGGTGTCACGGACGGTGCCGTCCGGCATCCGCACGTGCGAACGTAACACGCCATCCTGCCTCGCACCCAGTCGCGCGATCGCACCGCGCGACTGCAGGTTGTGCCAGTGGGTGCGGAACTCGACGGCGGTGCAGCCCTCCACCTCGAAGGCATGCGCCAGCAGGAGGAGCTTGCTGTCCGCATTCGACCCGGAACGATGGAAGGAGGCCCGGCTCCACGTATATCCGATCTCCGTGCGCGGAGTGGTGCGATCGATGTTGCAGTAGGTCGTCATGCCGATGACGACGCCGGTCCGCGCGTCGATCGCGGTGAACGGCACCATGCTGCCCTCCTCCTGCAGTGCGAGCCGGTGATCGATCTCGTCCGCCATGGCCTCGGGCGTGGGGATGCGGGTGTACCAGAGGTTCCACAGCTCACCGTCCCGGACAGCGTCCACCAGCCCTTCATGGTGGTTCTGCGAAAGCGGCTCAAGAACCACTCGGGAGCCGCTCAGTGTTCCGGGAGAGAATCTCATGACTTTATCTATACAATGCATACGCGCGGGGAACCAACGGGAGTACCTTGAATCATGAGAAAGCACTCCAGTCCCGCTCGACGCCGCGCAGGCGCCCTCACCCTCCTCTCCTCGCTCCTGTTCACCACCGCCGGTGTCGGCCCTGCTGCCGCTCACTCCCCCAAATTGGTCGACTATGTGGCGCTCGGGGATTCCTATGCCTCCGGCTTCGGCGCCCGCCCCGACGGCGGCGCCAGCGCGGGCTCCTACGGGTTCTGCGGTCGATCACCTCTTGGATTACCGGGCCTCCTCGACGCAAGGAACAAGATCGAACTGGTGGGCGACGCCACCTGCGCCGGAGCATTCGTTTCGGTCAATGAGGCACACCCTTCGGTCGACCTGCCGCAGCAGGTGGCAACCCTTGAGGGAGCCCGGCTCCTGAACAAGCGCACTGATCTGGTCACGGTATCGGCAGGCGGCAACGACGTCGGCTTCGGTGGAGTCGCTTCAATCTGCTTCGAAGTCCCCGCTACGCCCGGAGACGTAACGCGGATCGACGGCGCTTGCGAAGGGGCCATTTCGGCCGCCACGAGCGCCCTGCCGGCTCTCGCCGAGACGCTTGAAATCCTTTATGACCAGATCGACGATGCAGCACCCAAGGCGACCGTCGTGGTTACGGGGTACCCACACCTGTTCTCCCCGGAATCGGGTGGGTTGGGTCTGCTCAGCGCCAACGCCGTTCGGTTCAATGCAGCGACAGATGCCGTCAATGAGGTGATCGAGGAGTCAGCCGAAGACGAGAAATTCATCTACGTGGACACTGTTGAGAAGTTCACCGGGCATGGAATCGGCTCTCCGGAGCCATGGATCAAGTTCAGTGGTCTAGGCGAGCCCGATGACCTGCATCCCACTGCCGAGGGATACGAGCTGGGCTACCTTGCGGCGGTTCAGGAGCGGGTCGACCTGACGAAACCCGGAAAGGTCCGCAGGAACTAGCTCCAGTCGAAGAAGCCCTTCCCGGTCTTCCGTCCCAGCTCGCCGCGGGCCACCTTCTCCCGAAGAATGGCCGGCGGCGTAAATCGGCTGCCGAGCGTCGATTCGAGATACTCCGCGATCCCAAGCCGGACGTCGAGTCCCACGAGGTCGGTGGTCCGCAACGGACCCACCGGGTGCTTGTACCCCAGCACCATTGCGGTGTCGATGTCGGCCGCTGAGGCCACGCCCTCTTCGACCATGCGCATCGCTTCGAGGGCGATGACCACCCCCAGCCGCGAGCTTGCGAAGCCCGGGGCGTCGTTCACGACAATCGGGGTTTTCCCAAGGTCAGTGACCCATTCCGCGGCGGCGGATGCGGTGTCCGGCGACGTCGCCGTTCCCAGTACCACCTCGATCAGGGTTGACGCCGGAACGGGATTGAAGAAGTGCAGGCCGCAGAATTCTGCAGGCCGGGCCAGTTGCGCCGCCAACGCGTTCACGGAAAGCGACGACGTATTGGTGGCGAGCCACGCCCCGGCCTGAAGCTCGGCCTCCACCCGTTTCAGTGCCGCTGCCTTGAGGTCGAAGTCCTCGGGCACCGCTTCGATGACGAGACCGCATCCGGCAAAGGCCGCGTAGTCCGTGGCCACAGACACGCGGGACGTGAGGGCATCGAGGGGCTCCGCAGTGCTGCCCCGCTCCACACTCCTGGCCAACGCGGACTCCACCCGCTCCCGGCCCGCTGCCGCAGCAGCTTCGTCGCGTTCCACCACCACGACCTCGGCGCCTGCGAGGCGGAAGGCGTGGGCGATTCCTGCGCCCATCCTCCCGCCACCCAGTACACCCACGCGATTCGGGATAGGCATCAGCGGTCCTTCTTCCGGTCGAGGAATTCCTGCATAAGTGCAAATTTCGCATCGGACTCGAAGAGGATGCCCTGCGCCAGCTGGTCGATCACCGGGTGTGCCTCCGCCGGCGCATGGAAGACGCTCTTCGTGATCCGGACGGCGAGCGGGTCCTGCCGGGCAATGCGGTCCGCAAGGGCGTGGGCGGCGTCAAGCAGTGCCTCCGGCTCGTGGATCTCCGTGATGAGGCGGGCAGCGAGCGCCTCATCGGCCCCCAGCACACGGCCGGCCAGCAGGATTTCCTTGGCCAGCGGCTCCCCCACGAGTTCCTTCAGGCGCCAGGTGGCACCGGCGGCCGCGAGGATCCCGAGGCCTGTCTCGGGGTTGCCGATCCTCAGGCTGGGCGTTCCGATCCGGAAGTCGGCGGCGTAGGCGAGTTCCGCCCCCCCGCCGAGCGCGTAGCCGTCCAGTGCAGCGATGACCGGCATCGGCAGTCGGGCGATCCGCGTGAAGAGGGTTGAGTTGATTCCCGCAAGGGCGTCGTCCCGGCGTCGCTCGCGAAGCTGGCCGATGTCTGCGCCTGAAGCAAAGACACCTTGCGTTCCGGCGAGGATCAGGATCCGCGGTTCCCGCTCCAGCCGGCTGCACACCTCGTGCAGTTCGTCCACCATCTGCTGATCGATGGCGTTGCGCACCTCGGGCCTGTCGAGCTGCACCAGCAGCCTGCCGCGGGTGTCATCGATGCGGAGGGTGGCCGTGCCGGTCACTACACGGCCTCGAGCAGCATGGCGGTTCCCTGTCCCACTCCCACGCACATCGTCGCGAGCCCGATCCCCGCGCCACCGTTGCGCAGCTCCCGCTCCATCCTGCCCATCAGGGTGATGGCGATCCGTGATCCCGAGGATCCGAGGGGATGCCCCAGCGCGATCGCGCCGCCGTCGCGGTTCACGATGTCCTCATCCAGCCCGAGCCGGCGAATGCAGGCGAGTGCCTGCGGAGCGAACGCTTCGTTGAGCTCGACGGCGCCGAGGTCGCCGATGCTGAGCCCTGTCCTTTCAAGGATCTTCTGCGTGGCCGGGACCGGCCCGATACCCATGATCTCGGAAGGCACGCCCGCCGATGCTCCGTCGATGATGCGGGCCCTCGCAGCGAGGGAGAGACGCTTCACCGCAGCTTCTGACGCCACGATGACGGCGGAAGCACCATCATTGAGAGAGCTCGAGTTACCGGCCGTGACGACGCCATCGGGACGCACCACCGAGCGGAGGCCCGCCAGTGTCTCGAGGCTGGTATCGGAGCGCGGTCCCTCGTCAGTGGTGACGGAAAAGGAGCGCTTGCCCTGGTTCACCTGGACTGCCACAATCTCGTCGTCGAACCGGCCCGCTTCGATGGCGGCGACTGCGCGCTGGTGGGAGCGCAGCGCAAAGCGGTCGGCGTCGTCGCGCGAGATGCCATCCACGGTGGCGAGTTCCTCGGCCGTCTCCGGCATCGAGAAGGTGAGCTTGTCCCTCGCCGCAAGCTGGGGGTTGGTGAACCGCCAGCCGATGGAGGTGTCGAAGACGTCTCCCGGTTTGGCGAAGGCTTTGCCCGGCTTCTCCATGACCCACGGCGCCCGACTCATGGATTCGACGCCGCCCGCCACCACGATGTCGGCGGCACCGGCCTTGATCATGTGCGAAGCCATGAGTATCGCTGAAAGACCCGAGGCGCACAGCCTGTTGACGGTGATGCCGGGAACGCTGTCCGGAAGCCCCGCGAGCAGGGTCGCCATGCGAGCGACGTTGCGGTTCTCCTCGCCGGCCCCGTTCGCATTGCCGAGGATTACTTCGTCGACACTCGCGGGATCGATCCCCGCCCGGCTCACGGCTTCACGCACCACGAGCGCCGCGAGATCGTCAGGGCGAACACCCGAGAGCGCTCCGCCGTACCTACCGACAGGGGTGCGTACCCCACCCACCAGGAAAGCTTCAGCCATGGCCGTCTCCATCGTCGTTGGTTTTCCGAAGCCGGTATTTACCGACCGATCGTTCTGTAAAAACTGTAGCAGGAATCCTCCGAGACCGGCCGGCCGAGCGTGCCGCCGAGACCTGGCGCCATGCCATCGGGCATACCTCGTGCGATCGGCCGAATGCTCCTGGAACCACACACAGGCCCCTCGGCATTACGGACCGAATCTGTCCGTGATGCCCTTTCCGCTCCAACGCAGTTCCCCTAGCCTTTCCCCATGGCTCTCAACGTCCAGATCACGATCGACTGCACCGACCCCCATGCGCTGGCTGATTGGTGGGCAAGAACACTGGAGTGGACCGTTGAACCGACGAACCAGGCGTTCATCGACGAGATGCTGGAGGCGGGTCATGCCCGGCCCGACGACCTGGTGGAGCACGGCGGCACCCGGGTATGGAAGGCCGGCGCTGCAATCTGCCGGCCTGAGGAGGTAGGAACCAGGGGGCGGCAACGCATCCTGTTCCAACCCGTCCCCGAGCCGAAAACCGGAAAGAACCGGGTCCATCTGGACATCAACCTCGACGACGGGGACAAGGACGTCCTGCGGGCCTCCCTCGAGGCGCGCGGCGCGAGGTTCCTCTATCAGGCCTCACAGGGGCCGCACACCTGGTACACGATGGCCGACCCCGAAGACAACGAGTTCTGCATCGGGTAGGTCCACCACGAAGAGCCCGTATCCTGTCCGGAATCCGCCGCCCGGCTAGACTCGGCTGGTGACATTCGATCTTCCCGCCCAGGTATCCGACATCTTCGACCCTCCCACATGGCGCGTCGTGTCAGGCTTCGAGGACTTCGCCGACCTGACCTACCACCGCCAGGTGGAACGGGACGCTGACGGGCATGTCCTGCGGGACCTGCCCACGGTGCGTATCGCCTTCGACCGCCCGGAAGTCCGCAATGCGTTCCGGCCCGGCACCGTGGACGAGCTGTACCGAGCCATGGACCACGCCCGGATGACACCGGATGTAGCGACGGTGCTCCTGACGGGCAACGGCCCGTCCCCCAAGGATGGTGGGCACTCCTTCTGTTCGGGAGGCGACCAGCGCATCCGTGGGCGCGACGGTTACCGCTACGCGGAGGGCGCGACGACCGAGACGATCGACCCGGCACGAGCAGGCCGCCTGCACATCCTCGAGGTGCAGCGCCTGATGCGCACCATGCCCAAGGTGGTGATCGCCGTCGTCAACGGCTGGGCCGCGGGCGGCGGGCACAGCCTGCACGTGGTGGCCGACCTGACGATCGCCTCCCGGCAGCACGGCCGCTTCAAGCAGACCGATGCGACGGTGGGAAGCTTCGACGCCGGGTACGGATCGGCACTCCTGGCCCGGCAGATCGGCCAGAAGAAGGCCCGTGAGATCTTCTTCTTGGCACGCGAATATACCGCGGAGGACATGGTGGCCGCCGGAGCGGTGAACGAGGCCGTCGATCACGAGTTCCTCGAGGAAACGGCACTGCGCTATGCCGCGGACATCGCTCGCCAGAGCCCCCAGGCCATCCGCATGCTCAAGTTCGCCTTCAACCTGGCCGACGACGGCCTTGCCGGCCAGCAGGTGTTCGCCGGTGAGGCCACTCGTCTGGCCTACATGACCGATGAGGCAACCGAGGGCAAGGAAGCCTTCCTGGAAAAGCGGGAGCCCGACTGGTCCGCCTTCCCCCACTACTTCTAGGACCCGCATGGAACTCCTTCCGATCCACACCCCCGCAGGCTTCGACCCGCTCGCCATGCTCAAGCCCCTCGCCGACGCACTTGCCGGGGAAGGGCCTGCGGTCGCCCCATACAGCGAGCCCGGCCAGCGGTTCGAAGGCGAACTGCCCAACGACGAGGTCGCGGCGGTCATCAGCACATCCGGGTCCACCGGCGTGCCCAAACAGACTCTGCTGAGCGTCGACGCCCTCGCTGCCTCGGCGATGGGGACCGCCCTGGCGTTGAAGGCCGAGGGCCAGTGGCTCCTTGCCCTTCCCGTCCACTACGTTGCAGGATTCCAGGTGCTCGTGCGCTCGCTGTATGCCGGAACGCAGCCCTGGGCCCTGGCTAACGCACAATCCTTCACGCCTGACACCTTCACCGACGCTGCCGGGGAACTCACCGACCGCGTACGGTTCACGTCACTGGTACCCACGCAACTGCAGCGGCTCCTGACCGATCCCTCCCCGAGAACCTTGAAGGCCCTCAAACGCTTCGACGCGATCCTGCTCGGTGGAGCCCCGGCCGGCTCGGCCCTGCGCAGTGAGGCCCGGAAACACGGACTGAGGATCGTGACCACCTACGGGATGAGTGAGACGTGCGGCGGGTGCGTGTACGACGGCGTGCCGTTCGACGGCGTACAGGTCACCTCGGAGGAGGGCCGACTGTGGATCGGCGGGCCGGTCCTGGCTGACGGATACCTCAACAGCACCGAGCTCACCGACGAGCGCTTTCCCTTCAACTCCGGACAGCGCTGGTTCCGGACCGACGACGCCGGAGATGTCGCCCCGGACGGAACGGTTTCCGTGGGCGGGCGCATGGATGACGTCATCATCACCGGCGGTCTGAAAGTGTCGGCAGCCAGAGTGGCGGAGGTTATCGAATCGATCCCCGGAGTGAGCCAGGCACTTGTCGTCGGCATCCCGAGCACTCAGTGGGGCACCGCCGTGGCTGCCGCCGTCGTTGGCACCGCAGAAGCCCAGGTGGTGCGCCAGCGTGTGCAGGACGCACTCGGTGCACATGCGGTGCCGAAGTCGGTCCTGGCGCTCGATGCGCTGCCGCTCCTGCCAGGCGGAAAGCCCGACCGCAGGACCATCCAGGCGCTGCTCGGAAAAGCCGGATCCTGACCGGACTCGCCGGTCATCCACCCGAACTCGCTCAACCAGAAAAGGAACTTCCGTGGCGACTGCCGCTCAATGGCTCGAGGGAGCCCGCCCCCGGACACTGCCCATGGCCGTGGCGCCGGTGATCGTCGGCAGCGCGGCAGCCTACGAACTGGGCGGGTTCAGGCCTCTCAACGCCGCACTGGCTGCCGCCGTGGCAATGCTGCTGCAGATCGGCGTCAATTATGCGAACGACTATTCCGACGGTATCCGCGGCACCGATGACAACCGCGTGGGTCCGCTGCGACTCACCGGGTCGGGAGCCGCAGCGCCACGGCAGGTCAAGTTCGCGGCCTTTGCCTGCTTCGCCGCCGCCATGGCCGCCGGTCTGCTGCTGATCATTCTCTCCCAGGCATGGTTCCTGCTCCTGGTGGGAGTCGGCTGCATCGCTGCAGCATGGGGCTACACGGGGGGCAGGAACCCCTACGGCTACCGTGGCCTCGGCGATGTCTTCGTCTTCGTGTTCTTCGGCCTCGTGGCGACGCTCGGCACCACCTTCACCCAGGCGGGGCAGCTGAGCGCTCCCGCCTGGATCGGCGCCGTAGGCACCGGATTGATCGCCATGGCACTGCTCATGGCCAATAACGTGCGCGACATCCCGACCGACCGAGAAGTGGGAAAACTAACGCTCGCGGTTCGTCTCGGTGACCCGGCGGCACGGGCGAGCTACGTCGGAATGCTGGCGGCAGCCGTCCTGCTGCCCCTGGCACTTGCACCCAGCTACCCGTGGGTCCTGCTGGTTCTCCTGCTGGTGCCGGCTTGTCTTGCACCGAGCAGGGTGATGATCAGGGGCTCGCGGCGCGAGAGCCTGATTCCCGTGCTCAAGCAGACAGGGCTCATCAACCTGGCCTTCAGCCTGCTGTTCGGGCTGGGAATCGTACTGTCTGCCGCACTGGGCTAGCGGGCAGTCGCACCGCAGCCGGATTTGCAGGGGCTAGTTCTGCCGTGGTGGGCGAGCAGCGTTCACTGCTGCATTCGAATCGAAGCAGTCCTCGGCCTCGGCGTCGTCGAGCTCCATTCCGTTCCGCACGGGGGGTGCGCCGTCCTTGAAACGCCGCTGGAGGTCCGCCGCCGCGTCGTCGCGCATCGGCCGGAAGAACAGGTACGTGATGCACCAGGCGAGGATGGCTGCGACCACCGCGGAGAGCACCGCACCGAGCTGCAGGAACATGCAGAGAACGAAGAAAACGATCACGAGCAGGAGCCGGAGGGCTGTGAATTTGAGGAAGGCCACTGCTCAAGTTTACTCGCCTACACTTGGAGTATGCCGCGCCTCTTGCTCTTTCTGGCGATTCTCGGAGTCGCCGTCATCATCTACGCACTGATCGACTGCATCATGAGCAGAAGGCATGAAGTGCGCAGCATTTCGAAGCCCGCCTGGCTCGTGATCATTCTTCTGCTGCCCCTCATCGGGACCGCGATGTGGTTCCTTTTCGGCCGTCCGCGCTCCACTCCGCCCGGCCCTCCGCGGCCAGCCCGCCGGCATCCGACCGCACCTGACGACGACCCCCAGTTCCTGCAGAACCTGGAGACCAAGCGCCGCCAGCAGGCCCGCGAAACGGAACGGCGCCGTAAGGAACAGGAGCTCAAGGCTCGCGAGGCGGAGGCGAAAAAGAAGAAGGGTACCGGCGACGGCGAAAAAGCCGGCGGTACCGCCACTCCGGGAAACTCCACCACCCCGGTCAACCCGGTCAACCCCGTCAAGGGACAGTCGAAAGACGACGACGCCGGACCCGCCAGCACCGACGCCGAGCGCCCCAAGAACCCCTAGCCGCCCCGGAGGACACCGACGGTCGGCGCTGCCCGCCCTAGGCACCCCTGGAGAGTAGCGCAGCAACGGCGGGTGTGTGGCGTCAAAAACCCGCCGCCAGTGCGCACGTCCCGCGACAACCCGCTCCGCCGGTCACCGCTCGGTTGGTCTCCGCTCCGCCTAGACCCCGGAGTAGCTGTGCAGCCCCGAGAAGTAGATGTTCACGATGGTGAAGTTGAACACGATGCAGAGGTAGCCGATGATCGAGAGCCACGCGGCGCGCGTACCGGTCCAGCCGCGGGTGGCTCGCGCGTGCAGGTATCCGGCGTAGACGGTCCAGATCACGAACGTCCACACTTCCTTGACGTCCCAGCCCCAGTACCGGCCCCACGCCTGCTCGGCCCAGATGGCACCGGCGATCAGGGTGAACGTCCAGCCCACGAAGGCGATCGCGTTCAGCCGGTAGGAGAGATTCTCGAGGCTGAGGGCCGAGGGAACAACCCGCATGAACTTGGCATTGTCGGGTCGCCCGGCAGCAACCTTCGCTTCACGCGAGGTCTGCACCAGCTGGAGGATGGACATGGCGAACGTGATCGTGAACAGGGCCGACGACGCCACCGCCACCGACACGTGGACCACGAGCCAGTAGCTCTGGAGGGCTGGAACGAGGCTTGCCACGGGGGTGGGGAATCCGACGGTCGCGGCACACAGCATCAACACCACGAGGCCGATCACGAAGGATCCGACGAAGCGCAGATCCTTGCGGGTGAGGGTGACCAGGAAGATCGCTGCGACGAAGAAGGCTCCAGTGGTGCAGAACTCGTACATGTTGCCCCAGGGAACCCGATTCGCTGCGAAGCCGCGGGTGACTACGGCCACGCCATGTATGGCGGCGGCGAGCACTGTCAGTGCCACCGCGATGCGGGCTGAAGACCTCGGGCGACCAGAGCCGTAGTCCATCGAGTCATCGGCGGTCGCGATGTCGGGCGGCACCGCGGCGGAAACGCCCGACCGCCCACCCACTCCGGTCAGCACGGCCTGCTCCTGCGCAAGCCGGGCTTCGACGCCGCTGATGGTCTTGCTCGACTTCACCAGGTCCAGCACGAAGAAGACGAACGCCGCCATGTAGGCGATGGAGGCCAGGAGCATGAACAGCTCGCTGATCCCGCCCAGTTCAGTGTTAACGCTTGGCATTACTTGTCCTTAGCATCGTTGTGGGATTCCCCAGTGCCGGAACCGGCGGCGCGCGATCCCGCGGTCTGCAATTCATTTTCGCCTGTGCGCTGCTGCTGCACCAGCCAGCGTTTGGCGAGAAGACCCTCGACGGCCTTCGCTTCGCCGGGCAGCCGATGGTCCGAGCCACGGGCCAGCAGCCCGTACTCAACCATCACGCGGCCGTCGGCATGAGCCCCCGTCCGCACCCACAGCCTGCGCCGTCCGATGAACAGCGAGGCGGAGAGCCCCGTCAGCGCGAGGGTCGAGAACACCAGCGCCCCGAGCTGCCCCGGATCGTGGTGTACGTCGAGGGCAACGTAGCGCCGGAGGCCTTCGAAGGTGATGGATCCCTTGCCCTCCGGCAGTTCGTAGGTCTCCTCGGCACCGAGGGTGATGCCGCCGTTTTCGCTGGTGCGACTGTTGAGTTCGGTGAGGTCCTCGGTGTCGAGCACGTAGACGTTCTTGGGATTTCCTTCGTCCAGCCCGAGGTCGCCGTAGTAGGCGTTGAGGTTCAGCTGGGGGTTGAACGGATCTGGATCCCTGGAAAAGGACACCCCGGCCTCATCAACGAACGCCGTGGGCAGGAAGAAACCCACGAACCCGAGCTGCTCGGGCTTCGCATCAGGGGCCTTGATGACCACCAGCGAGGTGTAGAGGCCGTCCGAGGGGACCGAGACCACGGGGCCTTCCAGTGCGACGTTGCCCTCGCCGTCACGGATGGTGACAACCGGCGCGTAACCGTTTCCCACCAGGTACACGCTGGTCCCGCCGATGGTGATGGGATCGTTGACTTTGAGGACCTGCTCCTCGGGCTCCGCACCGGGCCCGTCCTGCGTGGTGACGTTCGCGGTGAAGTCGATCGGGGAGCCGTAGTTGGTGGGCTGGGAACGGTCGAACTGCACGTCGAAGGCGTCCAGCCGGATGGAGTACGGCTCAAGCTGGTCTCCCGAGAAGTTCGAGCCCGGCGTGAACGAGTCATAACCAACGAGGGTATTGACGAAGCTGTCACCCTCTACGATCACCTTTTGCCCGTTGTAGCCGAAAAGGCTTCCCACGGCCACCGAAACCAGCACCCCGATCAGCGAGGTGTGAAAGACGAGGTTTCCCAGCTCCTTCGACAGCCCACGTTCGGCTCCCACCGAGGGGCGATCGGTTTCGGCATCCCTCACCTCCACGCGGTACCCGCGCTTCTTGAGGACGGCGGCGGCGTCGGCGGCAGCGGACGACGGCGTGATCGCCGACTCGGCGGCCCGGGCCGCCGGGATCTCCAGGGTTCCGTAGACCGGCATCCTCGAAAGCCGTTTGGGTGTCCGTGGCGGTTGTGACCGCAGGGCCCGTCCATGGGCCATCGCGCGTGGAATCACGCAGCCGATCAACGAGATGAACAGCAGCAGGTAGATGGCCGAGAACCAGACCGAGGAATAGACGTCGAAAAGCTGGAACCAGTCGAGGACGGGGCCGGTATCCGGGTTGTCCTGGATGTACTGCGTCACCACTTCGGGGTTGGCCGACCGCTGCGGGAACAGTGATCCAGGCACTGCCGCGACGGCAAGAAGCAACAGCAGGAACAGCGCGGTGCGCATGCTGGTCAGTTGCGTCCAGGCCCACCTCAGTGTTCCGGTGAATCCCAGCGCGGGCAGGACGGCGTCGGACCGTACCTCCCGGCTGCTTTCCTTTTCCTTAGTCACTCTGACCTTTTCTTCAGTGGTGGTTCCCTACTGGCTGGATCCCTGCGTGGAGCGCGGTGCACTAGATGGGCAGCACCACGCTGTTGACGAGGACATCCTGGAGCTCGGTGATCCACAGGTTCCACACCCCGGTGACCATGAGCAGCCCCACTGCGATGAGCATTCCCCCACCCGAGCGCTGCAACACGAGACGGTGCTTCCGGAAGAAATTGACCGCTCCCATGCCCCGGCGGACCCCGAGTGCGATGAGGAGGAACGGAAGGCCGAGGCCGAGGCAATAGACGAACGTCAGCACCGCGCCCTTGAGTGCGCTGGCATCGTCGCCGGAGATGGCGAGCAGCTGCACGGCTCCCAGGGTGGGACCGATGCACGGAGCCCAGCCGAGCCCGAACGTGACGCCGAGGAGCGGCGCGCCGATCAGTCCAGTGGGCACGCGCGCGTGAATGCGGCTTTCCCGCTGGAACCAGGAGAAACCGCCGATGAACACGACGCCGAGCAGGATGACCACTCCGCCGAAAATTTGGATCAGCCAGTCCTGGGAGAGCCGAAGCCAGGAACCGAGCGCACCGAACAATGCACCGTAGGCCATGAAGACCGCAGAGAAACCGAGGACGAAGAGGCCGATGCCCGCGAACATGCGCCCCCGCCGCTGCCGCTCGAGATCCACTCCGGTGAGGCCCGTGACATAGCCGAGGTACCCGGGGACGAGCGGCAGGACGCAGGGAGAGGCAAAGGAGACGAACCCGGCCAGCAGTGCCACTGGCAGGGCCAGGAGCATCGATCCGTTGAGGACGGCATCGGCGAAGGGATTGTCAGCTGAGAGCAAGGGAAGGGAGAGTGCGGGCGCTTCGCCGGCGCTACTCTGCGAGAGCATCTTGAATCAGGGCCTTGAGGGTGCTTCGCTCTGCCAGGCCCAGAATCCTTGCCGAGATCCGGCCCTCCTTGTCGAAAACCAGGGTTGTCGGCACGGCTTGCGGCGGTACATAGCTTGTCATGGCGAGGAGGACGCCGCCGTCCTGGTCATCGAAGCTCGGATAGGGGATGTCGAAGCTGCGCTCGAACGCTTCGGCCGTGGCCCGTTCGTCGCGGATGTTGACGCCGAAGAACTGCGCCCCCTGCGGCTCGAACTCATCGTGCAATGCAACGAGGTCCGGGGCCTCCTTGCGGCATGGCGCACATGCGGCGTACCAGAAGTTGAGGACGGTGACGCTGCCCGCCCACTCGGCGCTCGACACTTGGGTTCCGTCGAAGAGCTTCCCCGTCAGGTCGACAGGTTCACCGCGCTCGCCGGCCGCATATTCCGTGACCGAACCGTCGCCCGCAATGTAGTTCTTGTTGTCCCCGGCTGCGGCCTGCTGCGCCAGCGGGTCCTCGGCAGCGCAGGACGCAAGGGCCACTGAAGCAGGAAGGCCTACGGCAAGTGCGGCTCCGAACTTCAGGAGGGAGCGGCGGGCCATGGCGGGATTCGGTGTGTTCACGGCTTCTTTCACAGATTTCTACAACGTGTAGTAATTCTATTACGCTCCCGGGACATTCGCCGCACCGGGCAGGAGATCAGCGCACGGCTCCGTATAACGGACTCTCGTGAGGGTGTCATCCGAGAAGTCCAGCGACGTGACGGAGGTCAGCGTGCACTCCCGCTGCCGGGGGTCGTGCCACAGCCTGCGCCGCTCCGCTGCCAGTCGCGTGACCCAGATGGGCAACTGATGACCGACGAGGACCGCCTCCGCCGGCCGTTCGGGGTCGGTATTGCCGGATGCAAGGGTGATCGCGGCAGCGCGGGCGTGGTGCACCGCTTCCATGACCCGGGCAACCTGCGCCGCATAGGGTTCACCCCAGGACGGCCTCATGGGGTTGACCAGCAGCGGCCAGTAGCGGGGCTGCCTCAATCTGCTCTTGACGCCGGACATGCCCTCGAAACGGTTCTCGGCCTCGATGATCCGCTCCTCCGTGTGGACGTCGAGGTTCAGGGCCGCCGCCAAGGGCTGGGCAGTTTCCTGCGCCCGCGTCAGCGGCGAGGCGGCGAGATACACCAGGTTGGCGCCGTCGTTCCTTCGCTCCCCGAAATAGTTCGCCACCTGTTCGGCCATCTGCTGGCCCAGCTCGGACAGGTGGAACTCCGGCAGCCTTCCGTAGAGGACGCCGTCGGGATTATGGACCTCACCATGGCGCACCAGGTGGACGGTTGCTAGGGGCATGGTCCCAGTTTCCCAGAGTTCCTGCCGGGCGCTAAATTGCCCCCTGCCGACTGTCTGCCAAAATTGTTGAAGATTTAACTGACGGATGGAATAAAAGATGCAAATGCATGCTTATATGGATGTAACGACTTCCCCACACCATCACAAGGAGATCCACCATGAGCATTCCTTCAGGACTCACCGCCGGCACCTGGGCCTTCGACCCCTCGCACAGCGAAATCGGCTTCAGCGTCCGCCACGCGGGCATCAGCAAGGTCCGCGGCAGCTTCACGGATACCGATGCGGCACTGCAGGTAGGCCCCAGCCTCGAGGACTCCAAGGTCACGGCGACCATCAAGACGGCGTCGTTCTCCTCCGGTGACGAGAACCGCGACGGCCACGTGCGGGGTGCCGACTTCTTCGACGTCGAGCAGTTTCCCGAGATGACGTTCGTCTCCACCTCCGTGACCGGAGCCGGTGAAACCTACGAGATCCAGGGCGATCTCACCATCCGTGGCATCACGAAGCCCGTGGTGCTGGACACCGAGTTCAACGGTGTCGCCGTTGATCCGTTCGGTGCTACCCGCGCCGGTATTTCAGGCTCCACGACCATCTCCCGCAAGGAGTTCGGCCTGACCTGGAACGCAGCCCTCGAAGCCGGAGGGGTGCTCGTCGGCGACAAGGTCACCATTACCGTCGACGCCGCGTTCGTAGCTCCCGTCGCCGCATAGCAACTGCTTACGCCCCGACCCGGGGCCGGGGTGGCAGAACCCCCGGGACTGCAGCCGCCGTCGCGCCCCACGCGGGTACGACGGCGGCTGCCGCCGTTAACGCATACCCGCGCCAAAAGGTGCAGGATAGGGAACAGGGATCCGCTTCCGGTGCAGGTGCCTGGTGCGGACCTCGCAGACAGACGTCCAGCACGAGGAAGGAAGCCTCCATGAGTACGCCGGCGAACACCCCAGGCAGCGACCCCCAGGATCCGAAGCGTCCGCAGTACGGCGAGAACACGCCGCAGCCGCCGCAGTACGGGCAGAACACGCCGCAGTACGGGCAGAACACGCCGCAGCCGCCGCAGTACGGGCAGAACACGCCGCAGCCGCCGCAGTACGGGCAGAACACGCCGCAGCCGCCGCAGTACGGGCAACAGGGACCGTATGGCCAGAACACCCCGCAGGCACCTCAGTACGGGCAACAGGAACCGTACGGCCAGCCCGGCTACTCCTACCCTGGCGGGCAAACCGGCATGCCGGTCCAGGCGAACGGACCGGCTCCCCAGAAGGTCAATACCGCTTACTGGCTTATCATCGCGGCGGGGGTCGTCAACCTGCTCGCCGCCGTCTTCATGTCCCTGAACCCGCTGGGTTCGATCACGCCGGATCAGCTCGCCGACCTCGAGGCATCCGGCCTGGATCCCGCTTCGCTCACCAGCCTGATTTCCACCATCGTCATTGTGGTCGCGCTCATCTCGCTGGCCCTGTATGTCCTGATCGCCGTGATGATCCGCCGCGGGAAGAACTGGGCCCGCATCACCGGCACCGTCTTCGCCGCCCTGTCGATCTTCGGCATCGGGTCGGGAATCCTTGCTGCCATCTCGGTGCTGCTCGGCATCGCCGGTATCGTGCTGTGCTACCTGAAGCCGTCGAACGAATACTTCGCGAAGCGCCCGCTGGGGTACTAGAGGGCGGAACGGGACTACGGCGCGGAGCGTGCGTCGGACACCGGGGGAAGTTCCGGTTCCTGCGCACGCTGTGCGTGGTAGGCAAGAATCTGCAGCTCGGTGGACATATCGACCTTGCGCAACTGCACGTGGGCAGGCACCGAAAGCACTACCGGAGCAAAGCTGAGAATGCTGGTGATCCCCGATTCCACGAGGCGGTCGCATAACTCCTGAGCCACGGCGGCGGGCACCGAGAGCACCGCCATGTTGGTACGGGTGCGCTCAAGCACCACCTCAAGATCCTCTACGGCACTCACCCGCAGCCAGCCCACTTCGGTCCCCACCACCAGTTGGTCGGCATCGAAGAGCGCCACGATCTCGAAACCCCGCGAGACGAAGCCCGAGTATCCTGCGAGTGCCCGGCCCAGGTTACCCGCCCCGATGATCGCGACGCGCCAATCCAGCGTCAGACCGAGCGCCGTCGCGATCTGCCGGTTGAGGTACTGAACCTCGTAGCCCACGCCCCTTGTGCCGTACGAGCCGAGGTAGGAGAGGTCCTTGCGCACCATCGGAGAATTGACTCCCGCGGCGTCGGCCAGTTCCTCGGAGGAAACCCGCTCGACACCCTCGGCCAGCAGCGAGTTCAGTGCGCGCAGATAAATGGTCAGCCGCGTGAGAGACGCTGGGGGAATCTCGCGTCCGCCATCGCCTACCGGGTGAAGCCCCTGCATGTTCGACGTCGTCACTTGTGTCTGCTCCATTGCGTCGCCTGGTATTGCCGGGAGTGGCACCCCCATCCGCGTGCCTGGCGATCCGCGGACGTACCACCACTTTATGCCGCTGCTACAGACCCACCAAGCCGGGCCCGCCGGCCTCCGCCGAAAGCGCGCTCAGCCCCCGAGAAGCTTACGGAGCCGTGCCTCGTCAATGACCCAGAAGTCCCGCTGCACGCCGTTGATCAACAGCACCGGCAGCTCTTCGGCGAACCGTTCCAGGAGATCGGGGGCGCCGACCACCGACTGCTCAGCCCAGCCGACCCCAAGGCTCGCCGTGACGCGCTCCACCACGTCCCGCGCCTCCTGGCACAAGTGGCAATCCGGCCGCGTGAGCAGCACGACGTCCTTGGATTCGCTCTCCGGGGGCAATGCGTCCATGGAACCCAAACTACTCCCCTGCCGGTGGCACGGCGCCCGCTTGGCCAGGACTTAGACTCGAGCTATGCCGGCAGCCACCTGGGGCACGACGCCCGCCTCGACGCGGCAGGCCCGTGCGCCCGGCGAGGCGGCCTTCTTCGACGTCGACAATACCCTGATGCGCGGCGCCAGCCTGTTCCACGTTGCGCGGAAAATGTACCAGCGCAAGGCCTTCACCCTGCGGTTCGCCGCCGGGCTCGCGTGGAAGCAGCTCCGCTTCATCATGCGCGGGGAAACCATGACCGACGTCAACTCCGTGCGGGATGCAGCGCTTGCCTTCGCCATCGGCATTGCGCATGCCGACATCCTTGCCCTCGGCGAGGAGGTCTACGACGAGATGATCGCGTCGAAGATCTGGCCCGGGGCGCGAGCGCTCGCCGAGCAGCATCTGAGCTCCGGCCGCCAGGTCTGGCTCGTCACCGGCACACCCGTGGAGGTGGCCAGTGTCATTTCGAGCCGCCTCGGCCTGACAGGAGCACTTGGTACCGTCGGGGAGGTTGCCGAAGGGCTGTACACGGGGAATCTCGTGGGTGACTTCCTGCACGGACCCGCGAAGGCGGCTGCGGTCGTCGACCTCGCAGCGAAGGAGAACCTGGATCTTGCGAAGTGCTGGGGCTACAGCGATTCGTTCAACGACATCCCCCTGCTCACCGTAGTGGGCCATCCCGTGGCCATCAACCCCGACACCAGGCTGCGCCGTCACGCACGCGCCAACAACTGGCCGGTCTATGACTTCCGCAGCGGACGCCGTGCGGCGACGCTGGGCCTCCGGGCCGCGACAGGCGCGGGTGCCGTCTACGGCCTCTGGCGCAGCTTTTCCCGGTTCCGCGCCCGCTGAGGGCTATTTCCCGGGTCCGGGCGGCTCCCGGTTCCGCGCCCGCTGACGGCCGGTTCCGCGCCCGGCGTCGGAGCGCCTGCTGGCACCTCAACGACATCCGGCCCGCCGCATCATCATTAGATGAAACGGCGGACCGGGGAAGACCGAGAGCGTCCACGCGAGCGAGGCACTGCTGCCGATGAGGGCCGCGCAGCCCTACTTCTTGTTACGGCGCTGGTGGCGGGTCTTGCGAAGCAGTTTGCGGTGCTTCTTCTTTGCCATCCTCTTGCGGCGCTTCTTGATTACTGAACCCATAGAGTCCTCACAAACTTTTGTTGGTTTTCAGGGACCGTAGCGGATCGGGGACCGATCCACGGCCGCCTGATGCTGACATTGGAAAAAATGAGCGGCAGTTGAAAGCCGCCCAAAACGCTCCTTAACAGGGTACAGCCAAATGCTGTGGACCTTGACCGGGCGCTGTGCACGGTCGCTGGAGCGGAGCCGGGCCGTGCCCTAAGCGGTCTGCCCGTCCACCCGGGCGGACTCGAGGTACTCCTGGACCGCGGACTCCGGCACCCGGTAGGACCTGCCGAACTGGACGGCGGGCAGCGCGCCAGCATGAACGAGCCTGTATACCGTCATCTTCGACACCCGCATCAGTTCGGCTACTTCGGCCACCGTCAGATACAACACATCCGAGAAGTTCGTCCCGTCTGCCATCCACCAATCCTTTTGCTCTAGGGCCGGCCCTTGAATCGGCACCATCAGGGATGCCACGGCTGCTATACGGGACAACGCGTTACGGAAGTGAATTGTTCCGTCAAGGCCGTATGGTAGCTGGAGATGCAGCTGAGAGGAAGCCCCCTGAGCAAAAATAACTGGGAGTCAGCGCTCCTGGTCGCGCCTGCGCCGCAGCTGCGACAGAAGGTCCGCGGCGCGCTCCGCTGCCCGTCCGACGGTCCTGCCGAGGTGCTGCTGGCGCGTCCCCTCGGGCGGACCTCCCGACGCGGTGTCCGTGCCGGATCCTGCGGGCGGCCCCGGAGCCGCCGCATGGGCGGGGTCGGCGTCCGATTCAGGGACGGCCAGCGCCGCTGCGGCGAGGATCTCCGACCGAGCGCCCCCTGTCTCCTCGCGCTCGAGCACCCCGCCGATGAGGAGGGCCTCGGCAGGCAGACTCGTGCCCGACCTACCGCCTTCCTTCGGGGCTGCCGCGAAGTGGTTGGCGAGCCGCGGGTCATTCCGAGCGAAGGAATCGAGCCATTCGACGATGCGGTGCAGTGGAGCTGTCTCCAGTGCGTAGTACCGTTTCTGTCCCTGCGCCCTCATCGACACCAGTCCCGCTTCCCGCAGCACCTTCAGATGCTTGGAAATCGTAGGCTGACTCACGTCCAATTCCTCGACCAGTTGGCCCACCGATTTGTCCCCTGCCCGGAGCCGGGCAAGGATCTCCCGCCGCGTGCCCTCGGCGATGACGGCAAACACATCGTCCATAATCATCTGCCTACCCTAGCGATATATGCGCCTGTGGGCATCTTCGAAGGCAGTATCCTGCCGAGTAATGCAACCTAGTCGAACCAGGGGTCGAGGCCGTGAAGGGGAAACACGGCCTTGCGCGTGGCCATCACGGTGCGGTCCAGCTCGTCGTTGGGGTCATAGCCTACTTCCCAGGATCGCCACCACAGCTCGGCGCCGTCGCCCATCAGTAGCGGAGCCTCTGATCCGAACCGTTCGTGCACATGGTCGCGCCAAGCTTGAGGAACCGGACTTCTCGGGTTCAACGGCGCTCCCGCCGCCACTGCTATCAGCAACGCCCAGGATCGCGGAACCACGCTCGTCAGGTTGTACCCGCCGCCACCTGTGGAGATCCACCGGCCGTCGCAGAACTGCGCGGCGAGGTCGCGCACGGCGAGCATCATGGCGTGCTGGGCGTCTACGCTCAACCGCAGGTTGGTCAGCGGATCGCTGGTGTGGGAATCACACCCGTGCTGGCTGACGATGACTTCCGGTGAGAACACCCCCGCGAGTTGCGGAACGACGGCGTGGAACGCGCGCAGCACCGCGGAATCACCGGCGACAGTGGGCAGCGCGACATTGACGGCATATCCCTCAGCCTGCGCGCCACCGGTCTCATTGGCGAAACCGGTGCCCGGGAAAAGGCTCATTCCTGTCTCGTGGAGGGAGATCGTCAGAACCCTCGGGTCGTTCCAGAAAATGCTTTCCGTTCCGTCTCCATGGTGCGCGTCGACGTCGATGTAGAGCACTCGCTGCACCCCACGGTCAAGTAGCCGCTGAATGGCTGCAGCGGCATCGTTGTAGATGCAGAACCCGCTCGCCTTCGACCGCGCCGCGTGATGCATCCCGCCTCCGAAATTCACTGCGTGAACGGCTTTTCCCGAGACGATCGCGTCGGCGGCCCGGAGGGAACCGCCCACCAGCCTCGCACTCGCCTCGTGCATGCCGAGGAAGCCGGGGTTGTCGTCGGTACAGAGCCCCCACTCCGGCCGCGAGTCGCTGGGATTCGAACTCACATCGCGGACAGCGGAGATGTATTCAGCACTGTGAACTGCCGCCAGTTCGCTGTCCTCAGCAACGAAGGGCTGCTCCACTGTCACGGCCGGCAGCTTCAGCAGACCGGCGTCCTGGGCGAGCAGGGCGGTCAGCGCAAGCCGCTCGGGATTCATCGGATGGTGCCCACCGAAGTTGTAGGCAAGCATCGATTCATCCCAGACGACCTGTGTCGGAAGCGCGGGTGCGGAGTGGTTAGACATCAAGGACAGGGTACGCGATTCAGGAAATTCCTGACCACGAAGCCACTGCGGAAGTGATTTACTACTCGGAGGACCTTTTCGACGCCGCCTCCGCGGCGCAGACAGCAACGGGGCAGAGCGGGCGTCAATGGTAAGTCAACAGCCGCGGTGGCTGAGCGGCGATCAGAGCGGGTACTTCCGGCTCCTCGGCAAGATCCGCGATTTCCTCGACTCCTTCGCCAACTCATCACCCGCCCGGCTCGCCCTGTTCATCTTCTCCGCCGTCATCCTGGTCTTCACGGCACTCCTCAGCCTTCCTGCAGCCACAGCGGACCGCACAGCCACGCCCCTGCATGACGCCATGTTCACCGCTGTCTCGGCGGTCTGTGTGACCGGGCTGACCGTGGTCTCCACCGCCACGCACTGGTCGTTCTTCGGCCAGCTGGTGATCCTTCTCGGTATCTTTGTGGGAGGCCTCGGCACCCTGACCCTTGCCTCGCTGCTGGCGCTGATCGTCAGCAAGCGTCTCGGCGTCCGCGGCAAGCTGCTCGCCCAGGCGTCCATGAACAATGCGAGCCGACTCGGCGAGGTCGGTACTCTGCTGCGGATCGTCATCACCACTTCGATCGCCATCGAGATCGTGCTGGCCGTGGTGATGATTCCCCGCTTCATGGTGCTGGGCGAACCGTTCTGGCAGGCTGTCTGGCACGGTATCTTCTACTCCATTTCAGCCTTCAACAATGCCGGGTTCACTCCCCACTCGGACGGCCTGGTGCCCTACGAGACGGACCTGTGGATCCTGGTTCCGCTGATGGTCGGCGTTTTCCTCGGCAGCCTCGGCTTTCCGGTCATCATGGTGCTTCTCCAGCTCAAGTGGCGCTACCGGAAGTGGACCCTGCACACCAAGCTCACGATTGCCGTGTCACTGATCCTCCTCGTGGTGGGAACCATCGCGTGGGCGGCCCTTGAGTGGGCGAATACGCGGACCATCGGCAACCTCAGCGCATCCGACAAGATCATCCACGCCATCTTCGCCTCAGTCATGACCCGGTCCGGAGGCTTCAACCTCGTGGATCAGGGCGCCATGGATTCCACCACCATGCTGCTCACTGATGCCCTCATGTTCGCGGGCGGTGGGTCGGCGTCGACAGCGGGCGGCATCAAGGTGACCACCATCGCCGTCATGTTCCTCGCGATCGTTGCCGAAGCGCGTGGTGATTCCGACGTCCGAGCGTGGGGCCGGACCATTCCCCCGGGCGCCATGCGCGTTGCCATCTCGGTGATCTTCATGGGTGCAACGCTGGTCCTTGTGGCGACCGGACTGATCCTCGCGATCTCCGGCGAGGAACTCAACCGGGTTCTCTTCGAGGTGATCTCCGCCTTCGCCACGTGTGGGCTCAGCACCAACCTCAGTGCCGAACTCCCGCCGTCGGGCAAGTACGTCCTGTCAGCCCTCATGTTCGCGGGACGCATGGGAACCATCACCCTGGCCTCCGCCCTCGCTCTTCGCCAGCGCAGCACGCTGTACCACTACCCGGAAGAGAGGCCAATCATTGGCTGAAAGACCAGCACATAACGCACCGGTCCTGGTGATCGGCCTGGGGCGTTTCGGCGCTGCCACGGCCGAGCAGCTCGTGAAACAGGGCCGCGAGGTGCTGGCGATCGAGCGGGATCCGCAACTGGTGCAGAAGTTCTCGGGCATCCTGACCCATGTGGTCGAAGCCGATGCGACCAACCTCGATGCCCTCCGCCAGCTCGGGGCCCAGGAGTTCTCCGCCGCCGTCGTCGGTGTGGGAACCTCGATCGAATCGAGCGTCCTGATCACCGCGAACCTCGTGGACCTCGGGATTGATCACTTGTGGGTCAAGGCGATCACGCCCTCCCACGGAAAGATCCTGAAGCGCATCGGCGCCAACCATGTGATCTACCCCGAGGCCGACGCCGGCCAGCGTGCCGCGCACCTGGTGGGTGGCCGGATGCTCGATTTCATTGAGTTCGACGACGGTTTCGCCATCGTGAAGATGTATCCGCCGAAGGAAACCCAGGGCTTCACGCTCGCCGAGTCCAGTGTCCGGTCGAAGTACGGCGTCACGGTGGTGGGAGTGAAATCCCCCGGGGAGGACTTCACCTATGCCAGGGCGGACACGAAGGTCTCGAGCCGCGACATGCTGATCGTCTCGGGACACGTGGACCTCCTCGAACGCTTCGCGGGCCGTCCCTGACCTCCACCCCAGCACGCGCGCTAGCCCTCCTTGCGGGATCGGGAGTGGCACTCGCCCTCGTGATTCTCTCAGCGCAGATCCACGGCCTCGACCTCCTGGTCTACCGGCAGGGCGCCCTCGCCCTGCTCGGGATGGCCGGAGACCAGCAGCTCTATGACGCATCCCTAATCGAGACGGACACCCGCAGCCTTCCCTTCACCTACCCGCCCTTCGCCGCACTGGTCTTCATACCCCTTGCCCTGCTCCCGGCACCCGGTGCACTGGTGCTGGTGACCGCCGTCTCCCTGGCCTGCCTGCTGGTCGTGGCACGGTGGGTCCGCCGCTACCTGGCAGACCGGCAGGCGCTCCCACTATGGGCCGGCACCCGGTGGGGCAAGGTCGCGGCGCTGGTCCTCCTGGTGCTCCTCATCGGGGTCAGCGGCCCGTGGCGGGAGGGGCTCGGCTTCGGCCAGATCAACCCCCTGATCCTCGTGCTGATCGTCGCGGACCTCCTTCGGCCACCCGGCCGCGTGCCGCGCGGGTTCCTGATCGGCATCGCGGCCGGCATCAAACTGACGCCGCTCGCCTTCGGCCTGATCTTCCTCGTACGCAGGGACTGGCGTGCCGTCCTCACCATGGGTACGGGCTTCCTCACCACCGTGGGGATCGGTTGGCTCGCGGTTCCCGGGGAGTCGGCCCGGTTCTGGTTCGGCGCCATCGGCGATCCGGCGCGCGTCGGTGACACCACTGACCTCTACAACGTGTCCCTGAACTCCTTCCTCGCCCACCTCGGGGCGAGCGGGGGCCCGCAGCGCTCCCTTTGGGTCCTTGGGAGCCTCGCGGTGATCGCGCTCGGCTACGCAGCGATCCGTCGCGCGGAGGACGACGGCGACCTCGTTCGCGCCATCAGCGCCAACGCCGTCGTCATGCTCGCCATCTCCCCGATCTCATGGTTCCACCACTGGGTATGGATCGCGTTCCTCATCCCGGCCGCCCTCGTCCATGCGAAAGGTAGCCCGCGGGGGCGGCGAGCCGCGGAACTCGGCGTCACGACACTGTTTCTGCCGGTGATGATGTTCTCGTCGATCACCGTGACGCTCATCCTCACGGGGCGCGTGTCCGGTGAAGGTCCGCTTCCCCTCGAACTCTTCACGAGCCTCGGCGTCCTGCTGCCCCTTGCCCTGCTGGTGCTGTGGCTCAGGCCCCGCTCTGGTCCGCCTGACGGAGCTCGACCGTGATCTCCGCGGCCCGCTCCGTGGCGGCACGCGCGCCCGCCGCAATGAGATCCATCAGCCCGAGTGCTTCGAAGGTTTCCAGGGCACTCTGGGTAGTTCCGTTGGGGCTCGTCACCGCGCGCCGGAGCGCGGTGGCGTCGGCCCCCTCCTCCGCGAGCATGAAGCCCGCTCCGGCCACGGTCTCCCTGGCCAGCAACCTGGACAGCTCCCCGTCAAGGCCCAGCTGTTCTCCCGCGGCGGCCATCGCCTCGGCGAGGTAGAAAGCGTAGGCGGGCCCTGAGCCGCTGACTGCCGAAACGGCGTCGATCTGCTGCTCCTGGACTTCCACCACGGTTCCCGCAGATGCCAGGAGAGCGCGCGCCCGCTCCATCTCCTCGGGGCCGGCATGGGTTCCGGCCGAGATCGACAACACGCCCTTCCCGAGGCGCGACGGCGTGTTCGGCATGGAACGGATGACCGGCTGCCCGTCATTCAGCACATCCTCGAGCAGGTCGATCGGAACGGCGGCCGCCACGCTGAGCACCAGGGCAGAGGGCTTGAGCGCCGGAGCGACCTCGCGCGCCAGCGCCACCACGCCCACCGGCTTGACACCGATCACGACGACGTCGGCACCGGCCACCGCTGCCGTGTTCGCCTGCGCGTCCTCGGCGGTGGCGAGCACGGTGATCCCATGCCGCTCCCGGAGTTCCGCTGCACGGTCCGCCCGACGCACGGTTGCTGTGACCGAGGATTTTTCCAGGCCGGCGGCGAGCAGCCCGCCGAGGATCGCCTCGTTCATGGAGCCGCAACCAAGGAAAGTAACGGACCGGGCCTCAGAATTCGTCATACGCCCATCCTGCCATGGAGCGTTCACAGCCTTCTCCCAGCGATTATCCTGTTGCGTCACAACCTCGGGTCGTACGGTTTGAAGTACCTCATAAAGGTGCGAGTGATAGGGGCTGGATTTTCCTGATCCGGTCCGGCGCCGGCGGCGACAGGTGATTCCCCCAACACCTGGACACCCGTCGGCGCCATCTCCTTTTAACCGCTTCTCCGGTTACCGCCGCACCGCCGGATTTCAGGAACTCAGGTGTCTCCGGGCGAAGGCGAGGGTGTCGGCGAGCCACTGCTCCCGCTCCCCCGCCCCCCGGGCCTTGCGGGTGCTGACCTCGACTGCCACCACGCCCTTCCACCCTGACTCCGCGAGGAACCCCAATGCCTCGGCACACCGCTGCTGTCCCTGCCCGGGCAGGAGGTGTTCGTCCCGTCCGTTGGGTGTTCCGTCAGTCAGGTGAACATGCGCGAGCCGGCTGCCAAGGCCCCGGATCTCCTCGAAGGAATCCATACCCGCAATGGCGGCATGCGAGAAGTCCCAGGTGACGGCGTCGTACGGCTCCGGCACCGGATTCCAGTGCGGCAGATAGGCCTTGGCCTCCCGGCCCCGGACCTTCCACGGGTACATGTTCTCGACGGCGATTTCCACCCCGTACTCCGCCGACACCCGCTGTATGCCCTCGGCGAATTCCTCGGCGTAACCCGTCTGCCACCGGAACGGCGGGTGCGTGACCACCGTAGCGGCGCCCACCTCCGCCGCCATGGCCGCCGACATCTCGATCTTGGTCCATGCCTTGCCCCACACCTGCTGGGTGAGCAGCAGGGTGGGTGCGTGGATGGCGAGGATGGGTTGCTCGTACCGTTCGCTCAGGACAGTGAGCATCTCCGGGCTCTGGCTGACGTGGTTGTTCGTCACCATGACCTCGACGCCGTCGTACCCGAGGTCCTGCGCCAGTGCGAAGGCATCGTGCACGGCGAGGGGGTAGACGGATGCACTCGACAAGGCGACAGGAATGACCGCTGCGCCGGAATCGGACGCCATCTCAGCCGCCGCCCTTCGGTACGGACCGGATCCGGGAATCGAGCTGCTCATGTCCCACACCGATACCGGGAAGGGGATGCTCGGCCTCGAACATCTTCGAGTCGAAGCGGCGGAGCAGGAGTCCCTCGCGCAGGGCCCACGGGCAGATGTCCATGGACGGCACATCGAAGAGTTCAAGGGCAGCTTCGGCCACCAGTGCGCCGGCCAGGACCTGCGAGGCCCGCATGTCGGACACACCGTCCAGGTTGATACGGTCCCTGGCGGGCATGGCAGCGAGTCTCTTGGTCCACAGCTTCAGGTCCTCCAGGCGGAGCTCACGCCTCACGAAGGGCCCGGCGGCCGAGGGCTCGGCCCCGGCGATGCGCGCCAGCGACCGGAAGGTCTTCGAGCTTCCCGCCACCAGGTCCGGACGCCCGAGTGGCTCGAACTGCTCGACTGCGTCCTTGAGGGTGGACCGGATGTACCTGCGAAGCTCCTTGACGCTCTTCGCCGACGGCGGGTCTTCCGGAAGCCAGTTGCGGGTGAGCCGTCCAGCTCCCAGCGGAACGGACAGCGCAAGCTCGGGGAGCTCATCGGAGCCCATGGCCATCTCGAAGGAACCACCACCGATATCGAGGTTCAGGATGGAACCTGCGCCCCAGCCGTACCAGCGGCGTACCGCCTGGAAGGTGACCGATGCCTCCTGGTCGCCGGACAACTCCTGCAGGTCCACGCCGGTCTCGTCCTGAACCCTTGCCAGCACTGCCGCCCCGTTGCCCGCCTCGCGGATGGCCGAGGTGCAGAACGCGAGGAAGTCCTCGGCGTCGTGCCGGCGCGCGAACTCCCGGGCCTCCCGCACGAAACCCACGAGCTCGTCCTGCCCGTGGTCCGTGATGCTGCCCTCCGCGTCGAGGTGTGCCACGAGCTGCAGGGACCTCTTATGGGAGGCGAAGGGCACCGGCCGCGCCCCGGGGTGGGCATCCACCAGAAGCAGATGCACGGTGTTCGATCCAATGTCCAGCACACCTAGCCGCATGTTTCGGGCACCTTCCAACTGCTCCTTCGATAATCATCTGATCCGGATTCGAACAGTACGCCTACTTGCCAGCGGCTACCTTGCGCTTCGCGGGAGCGCGCCGGGTGGTCTTCTTCGGCGCCGGGCCCTTCGCCCGCTTCTCGGCCAGCATGTCGATGGCCTGCTCCCGCGTCAGTTCCTCGATGGCCATGGAACCGGGCACGGTGATGTTCGTGACGCCGTCCGTGATGTAGGCACCGAACCGCCCGTCCTTCACCACGATAGGCTTTTCGCTCGTCGGATCGTCGCCGAATTCAGCGAGCGGCGGCATGACGGCCCTGCCGCCGCGCTGCTTGGGCTGGGTGTAGATCTCGAGCGCCTGTTCGGGAGTGATGGTGAAGATTTCCTCCTCCGACCCGATCGACCGGGAATCACTGCCCTTCTTGAGGTAGGGCCCGAAGCGGCCGTTCTGCACGGTGATCTCCTTGCCCTCGGCGTCCACGCCGAGCACCCGCGGAAGGTTCATCAGCTTCAGGGCATCCTCGAGGGTGACGGTGTCCACCGTCATCGTCTTGAACAGCGAGCCGGTGCGGGGTTTGACCTTGGCTGGCTTCTTCGGGGGCTTGGGCTTGCCGTTCTTGTAGTACTCGACTGGCTGGTTGGCGAGATCCTCGGCACTGGGTTCGGTGATGAGCTCGATCACGTAGGGGCCGTAGCGCCCCTCGCGGGCCACGATTTCGCGCCCCGTCTCGGGGTCGGTCCCCAGTATCCGTTCCTGGGAGACCGGGGTTTCCATGAGTTCGATCGCCTTCTCGGCGGTGAGCTCATCCGGGGCGAGGTCCTCGGGTACGTTGGCACGCTGCGGCTCAGTACCCTCCGGGGCGTCGTCGGGCAGCGGCTTCTCGAGGTAGGGACCGAACTTGCCCACGCGCAGCGTGATGCCTTCGGCGATCTCGATCGAATTGATGCGCCGCGCGTCGATCTCGCCGAGGTCGTTCACGATGGTGTGGAGTCCGGTCTCCTTGCGGTCGCCGTAATAGAAGGAGTCCAGCCACTCGACGCGCTTGGTCTCGCCACGCGAGATGCGGTCGAGATCCTCCTCGAGTTCGGCGGTGAAGTCGTAGTCGACGTAATTGTGGAAGTGCTCCTCGAGCAGCCGGACCACGGAGAAGGCGATCCAGGTGGGTACCAGGGCCTGCCCGCGTGTGCTCACATAGCCACGATCCATGATGGTGGACATGGTGGCGGCGTAGGTGGAAGGCCGCCCGATCCCCCGCTCCTCGAGCACCTTGACGAGGGATGCCTCGGTGTAGCGCGGCGGCGGCGAGGTCTCGTGGCCGACCGCCTCGACGGAGGTCGCGTCGAGCGAATCACCCTTGGTGACGTTCGGGAGGCGCGAGCCCTGGGCGGCGTCGTCGTCGCTGTCCGCGTTGCGGTCGGCGTCGCGTCCCTCCTCGTAGGCGGCAAGGAAGCCGCGGAAGGTGATGACGGTGCCGGAGGCGGAGAACTCGGCGTCCCGGCCGTCAGCGCTGACGGCGCCGAGCCGCAGTGACGCCGTCGAGCCCTTGGCGTCGGCCATCTGGGATGCGACGGTGCGCTTCCAGATCAGCTCGTACAGGCGGAACTCGTCCCCGCGCAGCGCCTTGGCGACCTGCGCCGGTGTGCGGAAGGAATCCCCCGCGGGCCGGATGGCCTCGTGCGCTTCCTGCGCATTCTTCGACTTGCCCTTGTAGACGCGGCGCGCCTCGGGAACGTACTCGGCGCCGTACAGCTCGGACGCCTGGCGGCGCGCCGCGTTCACCGCCTGATCGGACAGCGCGGGCGAATCGGTACGCATATAGGTGATGTAGCCGTTTTCATACAGGCGCTGTGCCACCTGCATGGTCATCTTCGAGGAGAAGCGGAGCTTGCGTGCCGCCTCCTGCTGGAGGGTCGACGTCGTGAACGGCGCGGCAGGGCGGCGGGTGTACGGCTTGGTGTCGACGGAGCGGATGGCGAAGTTCGCGCTCGCAAGGCCTGTGGCGAGGGACCGGGCGGACTCCTCGTCGAGGCGGACCGTCCCCGCAGCCTTCAGTTCACCGCGGTCCGAGAAGTCCTTGCCCGAGGCGATACGACTTCCGTCGACGGCCACCAGCTTCGCGGGGAACGCCGAGCCCTTCGACTCGTCAACGGGCGTGAACGTGCCGGTCAGGTCCCAGTACGACGCCGTGCGGAACGCCATGCGCTCCCGTTCCCGCTCGACCACGAGCCGCGTGGCCACGGACTGCACACGGCCGGCGGAGAGTCCGCGGGCCACCTTGCGCCAGAGGACGGGGGAGATCTCGTAGCCGTACAACCGGTCGAGAATGCGCCTGGTCTCCTGGGCGTCGACCATGGGCATGTCGACGTCGCGCATTTCCAGCAGGGCGCGCTGGACGGCTTCCTTCGTGATCTCGGGAAAGGTGAGGCGGTGGACCGGCACTTTGGGTTTGAGGACCTGCAGGAGGTGCCACGCGATGGCTTCACCTTCGCGGTCACCGTCAGTTGCGAGGTACAGCTCGTCGGCGTCCTTCAGGGCGGCCTTGAGTTCCGCCACTTTTTTCTTCTTGTCCGACGACACCACGTAGTACGGTTCGAAACCGTTCTCGACGTCGACAGCGAACTTGCCGAGCGAGGTCTTCTTCATCTCGGCGGGAAGGTCGGAGGGCTGCGGCAGATCGCGGATATGCCCCATGGATGCAGCGACCTCGAAGCCCTCGCCGAGGTAGCCCGCAATGGTCTTGATCTTTCCGGGGGACTCTACGATAACGAGCTTCTTGCCGTGCTTCTTATCCGTGGCCTTTGTGGGCACTTCACTCCTAGGTACGGTTTCATTGCACCAGCGCGTCGACGGTTTCCGGACGGACTACCGCTGCTGGGCCCAGTATGCGTTCTGCGTACCTGCACTAGGGTAGCCGCTTTGGTTAGGGCGCCGGAATCAGGAAGCCGTCGATGACCAGCTGCTCCACTTCCGCGAGAAGGCCCGGAATGAATTCAGCCTCGGGGCGCTGCAGCAATGCCGCGAGCACACCGGCGATCTGGCCGGCGGTCAGATCACCGTCGCACGCGGAGGCGAATCCGGCGAGTTCGGTACTCAGCAGCGTGGTGCGTCGGAGGCCCCCGCCCTGCCGCAGGAGGATCACTCCGGGGTGCTCGGCTCCCGGGCGCTGGTGGCGCTCCTCGGTCACGTCGTCGGCGACCAGGAGGTGCGCTTCGGCAAGGCCCGAGCCGGGACTCCTGCCCTGCGCCGAGGCCCAGTCCTCCCGCGCGACGGCGGCGCCGAGGTGCGGGCCGAGCGGCTGCTCCACCTCGTGGGTCACCTCTTCGAACCGGAGGACGGTGCGCTTCCCCTCCCCGACGGGACGGCGGAGCCACACCAGTCCGAAGCCGATCCCCTCGACACCGCGCAACCCGAAGTCGGTGAGGTACTCCCGGTAGCGTTCCACGTAGGAGTCCGGGTCGCGGTTCTCGGCGGCGTCACGCAGCCAGGTTTCGGCGTACTGCACGGGCGAAAGCTGCTCCCGCTGGATCACCCAGGCATCGACGTCGTCGCCGAACCAGGCACGGAGCCGGTCGTCCCAGCGGGCACCCGACGGAATCTCCCAGTTGCCGAGCAGCTGTGCCGATCCCCCGGGCTTCAGGACCCGCGGGATCGACTGGAGGAGGGAGGACACCACGTCGTCCCCCGCCAGTCCGCCGTCGCGGTACGTGTACCGGTCTCCGCCCGGACGGCGCGGTGTGATCACGAAGGGTGGGTTGGACACCACGAGGTCGAACACTTCGTCAGCCACGGGTTCCAGCATGCTGCCGAGGCGGAGCGACACGCGGTCCTCCAGCCGTGCGGGATCGATCGACAGCGCGTCCGCGTTGAGCAGCAGGTTGAAGCGGGCGAACGCCAGCGCGCGCTCTGAGATGTCGGTGGCAGTGACGTGCCGGGCGTGGGCCAGCAGGTGGAACACCTGGATCCCGCATCCCGTTCCGAGATCCAGCGCGCTGTCCACGGGGTTCCGGATGATCGATCGCGCCAGCGTGAGCGACGCTCCGCCGATGCCCAGCACATGATCGGAGCGCAGTGCGCCCGGTCGCTGGGCCGCGCCCACGTCACTCGCCACCCAGAGGTCCCCGCCGACGTCGGATGCGTACGGCCGGAGCTCGACGGCGGCGCGCCAACCCGCGCCTGCGGGCTCGATCAGGCGCAGGGCGGCGAGCCCTGCGACCTTCAGGATGGGAAAGGCGGCGTCCAGCTGGTCCTCGGGGAGCTCCTGGCCCAGCAGCCACAGGAGCACCGCAGGAACGGGAGTGCGTTCGGCAGGGTCCCGTTCCAGCGCAGCGCGGCACTGCAGCAGGGCCGGGACGAGCTGGTCCCGGCTCAGCGCCCCGGATGCCTCGGGGCCGAGCAGCGCATCGACGCCGTCGACCGTGTAGTCCACGGCAGCGAGATCAGCTGCCAGCGCGACGAGCAGCCCCGGATCCTGGCTGGAAGGGGCGGTGGGGGCGTGCCTCACGCTGCTCCGGCAGCGGTGGCCTCGGCGTCGTCGGTCTCACAGCCCTGCGGGCAGCGCAGTGTTGCGGGCCGGGCAGCGCAGTCGGAGCAGTAGAGGGTGAGGTTGCGGCACGCCTGGTTGGAGCAGTTCTCGAACTTGCTGGTGGGCGCCTGGCAGCGGACGCACTTGCCGATGGTCACGGCGTCATCGCTGAATTCGAGGTGCATGCGCTTGTCGAAGACGTACAGCGACCCCTCCCACAGGCCCTTGTCGCCGTAGGTCTCCCCGTAACGCACGATGCCGCCCTGCAGCTGGTACACCTCGCTGAAGCCGCGGTTGAGCATGAGGCTCGAGAGCACCTCGCAGCGGATCCCGCCGGTGCAGTAGGTCACCACGGGTTTGTCCTTCAGGTCGTCGTATTTCCCGGACTCGAGTTCGGCGACGAAGTCCGCCGTCGTCGAGACCTCGGGCACCACGGCGTTCCGGAAGCGTCCGATCTGCGCCTCGAGTGCGTTGCGTCCGTCGAAGAAGACGACCTCCTCACCTGCGGTCCGCTTGGCGTCGACGAGTGCGTGGAGTTCCTCGGGCCGCAGGTGGACGCCGCCGCCGATCACGCCGTCGGCGTCGACCTTCAGTTCTCCCGGAGCACCGAAGGAGACGATCTCGTTCCGCACCTTGACGCTCAGGCGCGGGAAGTCATCAGCACCGCCGTCGGAGTACTTGATGTCCAGCTTCCTGAACGCCGGGTAGAGGCGGGTGGCCTTGACGTACTGCTTGACCGCGTCGAGCCCACCGCCCACGGTGCCGTTGATGCCGTCCTTTGAAATGAGGATGCGGCCGCGAAGCCCGAGGCTCTCGCACAGGGTCTTCTGCCACAGCTTCACGGCTTCCGGATCCGCGAGCGGGGTGAAGGCGTAATACAGGGCAATCCGGTTCATCGACACGTATTAAAGGGTACTTTGTGCATCAAAATCGTTGCTTCCGGATGCGGGTATGTTCTTCGGCGGCCGGGCAAACTATCGTTCATCCATGAGTGCACCTGCGAGCAGTGAACTTTTCTCCACGTGGCTGACGGGCTGGTCCACCTGCCGCGGCTACGAGCCTTCCGACGACGGCTCCACCACCTCCGTCGTCCACACGGACCGGGACAACGAGGTCGAGCACTTCCTGTATGAGCCGTCCACCGAGCTGTTCCTGACGGTCGCCGAGGAGACGAAGGCCGATCCGACCAGGAGCCTGTCGGTGGTCACCAGCCGCCTGCACGAGCTGATCGGCGCCGTGGACCCGCTTGGGATGCGGATCCTCGACCGGAAACAGTCACTGATGAGTGCGGACATGCTCGCCCAGGACGTCGAGGACCCCCGGCTTCCCGACGAGGGGTACACCTTCGAGCGCCAACGGGACGGCGAGTGCCAACGGGTCAGCGTGCAGTTCGACGGTAGGCCCGCGGCCCATGGTTCCGCCAACGTCGTCGGCGAGTACGCGGTCTTCGACCGCATCGTGACAGTCGATGAGTTCCGGCGTCGCGGCCTCGCAACGTTCGTCATGCGGGCGCTGATCGCCGGAGCACTAGAGGAGGACGTCACCACCGGGCTCCTCCTGACCACCGCGGAGGGACGCGCGCTGTACGAGTTCCTCGGTTGGGAGCACCTCATCGACGTGTTCGTTATCAGAGGATAAACGCACCGTGTCACGGAGCTGGTGCCGGTCGGGTGACACAATGACGGCGTGGCACTGCAGAATTCGCTGATCAGCCTGCTTGGCGCAGGGCCGGAACCGGAACAGCTACTGCACGTCCGCGAGATCCCGGCGCGCAAGGCTGTCTTCGAGCCGTGGCCCGCCTGGGCCCATCCCGACGTCGTCGCCGCTTTCAGTGCACGCGGCGTCGCCGAACCATGGCGCCACCAGGTTGCCGGGGCGGACGCCGTGCACCACGGCGCACACACGATCGTGGCCACGGGCACCGCGTCCGGCAAATCCCTCTGCTACCAGCTTCCCGTGCTCGACGCGATCCATCGCGGTGAATTGGAGTCACAGGCAACGCTGGCACCGGCAGGTGCAGTGGCCCTGTACCTTGCGCCGACCAAGGCCCTGGCTGCTGACCAGTTATCCGCCGTTCTTGCGCTGAAGCTGCCCACGGTGCGGGCTGAGACCTACGACGGCGACACCGACTCGGGCGCTCGCCGCTGGATCCGGGACCATGCGAACCTCGTGCTCGCCAATCCAGACATGCTCCACTACGGCATTCTTCCGAACCACGCCTGGTGGGCGCGGTTCTTCCGGCGGCTCAAGTACGTCATCATCGATGAAGCGCACAGCTACCGGGGGGTCTTCGGCTCGCACGTGGCCAACCTGATGCGGCGACTGCGCCGCGTCTGCGCGAGTTACGGCGCGTTTCCCGTGTTCATCGGGGCCTCAGCCACCTCGGCCGACCCATCGGCGTCGTTCAGCAAGCTCATCGGCGCGCCCGCCACTGCGGTCACGGAGGATTCCTCACCGCACGGCTCGACAACCGTTGCGTTCTGGGAGCCGCAGCTCACCGAGTTGAGGGGGGAGAACGGTGCCCGGTCCCGCCGCACCGTCATCGCTGAAACCTCCGACCTCCTGGCGAACCTCGTGTCCGCCCACGTCCGCACGATTGCGTTCATCAAGTCCCGACGTGGGGCCGAGAGCATTTCCGCCACGGCACGGCGGCTGCTGGAGGAGGTCCACCCGAGTCTGCCGCAGCGGGTTGCGGCGTACCGTTCGGGCTATCTGCCGGAGGAACGCCGGGCCCTGGAAACGGCGCTCCGGAGCGGCGAGCTTCTGGGGGTGGCCAGCACGTCCGCGCTCGAGCTCGGCATCGATATCTCGGGGCTCGATGCCGTCCTCATCGCGGGCTGGCCGGGCACGCGTGCGTCGCTGATGCAGCAGATCGGCCGGGCCGGGCGCTCGGGCCAGGACGCCGTCGCCGCTTTCGTGGCCAGCGATGACCCTTTGGACACCTACCTCGTCCACCACCCCGAGGCAGTATTCGACGTCGCAATCGAAGCGACGGTCTTCGACCCGTCCAATCCTTACGTCCTCGGCCCGCACCTGTGCGCCGCGGCGGCCGAGCTGCCCCTGACCGAGCCGGACCTCGACCTGTTCGGCACCACCTCGGACGTCCTGCTCACGCAGCTGTGCGAACAGGGCTACCTCCGGCGTCGCCCGGCAGGCTGGTTCTGGACCCACCCGCAGAGCGCTGCCGGGATGGTGAACCTGCGGGCCGACGGCGGGGGTCCCATCAACATCGTCGAGTCCGGCACCGGCTCGCTCCTCGGCACCATGGATTCACCGCAGAGCCACTACCAGGCGCACCAGGGAGCAATCTACGTGCATCAGGGGCGCACCTACGTGGTCGAGGAACTGAACGAGCAGGATCATTGCGCCGTCGTGAAGCGCGCCAATCCCGACTTCTACACGCAGGCGCGGGACGTGACCCAGATCGAGGTGGTGGGGCGCAACCGCACCGCGGTCTGGGGTGGGGTGCTTGCCAACGTCGGGGACGTCAAGGTGACCACCCAGGTGGTGTCCTTCCAGCGGAAGGCCTTCGTGTCGAACGAGATCCTGGGTGAGGAACCCCTGGAGCTCGGCGCACGGGACCTTTTCACCAAGAGCGTCTGGTTCGAGATCGACCCGAAGCTGTTGGAGGACGCCGGCATCACCGCCGAGGAACTGCCCGGGGCACTGCATGCGGCTGAGCACGCGGCCATCGGGTTGCTTCCGCTCGTGGCCTCCAGTGACCGCTGGGATATCGGCGGGGTGTCGACGGCGCTGCACGCCGACACCGGTCTGCCGACGATCTTCGTCTATGACGGCCATCCGGGCGGCGCCGGGTTCGCCGAACGCGGCTTCGAGGCCGCCCGGACCTGGCTGACTGCAACCCGGGACGCGATTTCAGCCTGTGAGTGCAGCGACGGGTGTCCCTCCTGTGTGCAGTCTCCGAAGTGCGGGAACCGGAACAATCCGCTGAGCAAGGCAGGCGCGGTGACCCTGCTCTCGCTGGTCCTTGAGCAGGAGCGCGTTGGAACCCGTCCTCCCCTGTAGGCAGGGTCTGCGACGCGGGCGTCGGCTTCGGTGCGTCCTTCCGGAGGGCCTGCGCGCTTCACAGCCTGTTCCCCGCATTCCTTCCTACCCGTTGCTGCACGGCCGGCGGGGAGTGATGCGAAGATGTAACGGTGGCAGCTGACGGTTCCTCCTCCCAGATCCGCTGCACCGCCCTGACACGCTCCAGGCTCGCACCCAACCCCGGACCGATGAGCCTCGAGGGCACCAATTCGTACCTGATTGCTGCTGACGGCCACCCCGGAGTGGCCGTGGTGGATCCCGGGCCACTCGACGAGGAGCACCTCCAGGAGCTTGCTGCCGGCCCCGTGGAACTCATTCTGATCACGCACCGCCATGCCGATCACACCGCCGGGGCCGGGCGACTGCATGAACTGACGGGCGCACCCGTCCGTGCCGCCGACCCGCACCATTGCATCGGGGAGCAGCCACTGCAGGCAGGTGAGGTCATTGCGGTCGCCGGAACGGAAGTTCGGGTAGTGGCCACGCCAGGACACACATCGGATTCCGTCTGCTTCCACCTTCCGCTCGACGGTCCGGCAGGTTCCGTCCTCACCGGCGACACCGTCCTGGGCCGCGGAACCACGATGCTCGACCACCCGGATGGCCGCCTCGGCGATTACCTGTCCTCACTCGACCGGCTCGAACTGCTGGGACCCGCCACGGTACTGCCCGCCCACGGCCCCGTCCTGCAGGCGCTGGACACGACAGTGCGCGCCTACCGCCTGCATCGCCTGGACCGCCTGGACCAGATCCGTTCCGCCCTGACACAGCTTGAACCGGGCGCCGGAATACCGCAGGTCACCGACGTCGTCTATTCCGACGCCGACCCATCTGTGCGGCGCGCGGCCGAACGCTCGGTGGGAGCTCAACTGGAGTACCTCCGCTCCCTCAGGTAGCGCCCCGGGCGGTTATTGGAGGGTATGGTCAAACGGTACTGTCCCGCGGATGAGAAGGGAACGCAGGGGTGCCATTTGTACTTTCCCGTCTGATCCGACGGCTCGGGCGTTCGCGTTTCTGGGTGATGCCGGCGCTCATCATCACCGCGGTGTTCCTTACCAGTTGGCCACTCATGATGTGGGCTGAGCCGTCCAGCAATACGATCACTTCGGCGGACAGCTATTGGTGGTGGTTTCTGGTCACTGCCGCGACGGTCGGATACGGAGACTTCTTCCCGACGACGGTCGGCGGTCGCCTCGTCGGGGTGTATGTCATCGTCGGCGGCATCGTCACGTTGACCACCCTGTTTACCAGGATCGCGATGGCGATCGAGAATGCGAAGGGACAGCGTATGAAGGGCCAGTTGGATCTGGAGATGTCGGACCACCTCGTGATCGTCGGCTACACACCCGGGCGCACCGAACGGCTGATTCACGAAATCCTCGCCGATGATGCCCACCCGGTTGCCCTGTGTGCCTGGCATGACGTTTCCGTGAATCCGATGCCCGAGCATCCCGATCTTGGTTTCGTCCGCGGTGATCTCGCCGAGGAAAGCGTGCTGCGGCGTGCCGGGGTGCACCGTGCCGCGCGTGTGCTCATCGACGCCCGCGACGACAACGAAGCACTCACCGTCACCGTGGCCGTCACGCATGTGAACCCCAACGCGCACACGGTCGTCACACTGCGCGATATGAGTCGGGCCCTCAACTTTTCCTATGTCGACGACGACGTCCGCTGTGTACAGTGGCACTCCCCTCGCCTGGCGACCGAAGAGCTGCAGGATCCCGGAATCGCAGTCGTTTACGCTGATCTCATGAGCCACGGCGGTCGGAACACCTACAGCACGAGACTGCCCGAGGCGCTTCCGCAGGTGAATTTCGGACAAGTCCAGGAAGCGATGGGGCGGAGCTTCACCACCACGGTGCTCGCTGTTCAGCACGAAGGGGCTGTTATCAATCCCGGTTGGGACATGCAGCTGCCCGAAAGCGCTGTCCTGTACTACGTGGGCGAGCGCAGGCTTTCCCCGGAGGAAATCGTCAGTGCCCTCGCACGATAGCCCGCGGACCACACCACGAAGGGACGCATCATCGTCGGCGAAGTCACCATGATCGGCACTGGAGTCCTCGAACCAGCCCCGGCCCGCGAGGCGGCCGGTACTCGCATCCCCGAGACCATGCTGCACTCGTCATGACCAATGACGGGAAACGGGGACTCCGACGCGGCCCACTCCGGCTGCTCTGGGGCTTTCTCCTGCTCGGGGTGCTCGGGGCAGCGGTTGTGCTCCTGGGGCCCGGCTTGCTCGGCGGCTTGCGCACCGAGGGCGGCTCACTGCTGGCGCGCCCGGAGTGCACGGTCGAGACCTCCGACGGAGAAGTCGGGCTGACCCGGGATGAGGCGCAGCTGGCCACGACGGCCGTAGCACTCCTGGCCCGCGGTGCGGAGGCTCCGGACACCTCCGGCATCGATGAGGCCGTGCTGCGACGACTGGCCGACGGGCCTTCCGAAGAAGCCGGCCCCAGCCTGGCTTGCCAGGGCTCGGCCGCGAGGAACCTGCAGGAACAGCAGCTGACGGTCACCGGCCTGACACCGCGCGCCGCGCGGGTGCGCGAGGCGATGACCGAGGTGTTCGGTGATCAGAGCCTTGGCGGGTTCCTCCCGGGCGGAGTCGGGCAGGGACACGGAGCGGATTCGACGCACTACGATGGCCGGGCCATCGACATCTTCTTCCGCCCGGTGAGCGAGGAGAACCGGCGTGAGGGTTGGATACTCGCCCACTGGCTCGTCGCCCATGCCGGGGACCTGGACATCCAGTACGTGATCTTCGATGACCGGTTCTGGAGCGTACACAGCTCCCAAGGGCAGTGGCAGGACTACGATGCACCCGAGCCCGGCAACGAGATCCTGCGCCACCTCGATCACGTCCACGTGGACGTGCTGGGCGGAGGTACCGGCTGAGGAGCAGTTCAGGGCCTGCAGTGACCCCATCCGGTCGGACCATGGTGGTTTCGCGGACCGTGGCGTGGCGGAACATACCCGCCGTCCAGGTTGTTGTAAAGAGTGATGACTACAGCCCAGGAACTGGACCTGACCACCCTCTCTCCTACCCGTCTGTGGATGCCAAGACACGTGATGATCACGCGGGCTGCTGCCGACCTACCGCACACAGCTGAGATCATCAGGCGCTGCGAGCGCGCCGGCGTCGACGACATCCGGATCCTGCCCGGCAACGCGCTGACCGGCCTCCGAGGCGCTACCGAGCGCGAAACCTACGCATCCGCCAAGAACACCCTGGCCGTCGTCGTCGCACCTCCGAGCTCCCTCAAGCCGCAGCCGATCCCACCGAGCGCGGACTGGCGCATCGACCTCGCCAAGGGGTGCCCTGCCCACTGCCAGTACTGCTACCTCGCCGGATCACTGCAGGGGCCTCCCGTCACCCGCGTCTACGCCAATCTCGACGATGTGCTGGACGGCATACGCACTCACTCCGGCAAGGGGTCCGTCACCCGTGGGACCCTTCAGCGTGGTGATGAGGGTACGACGTTCGAGATGTCTTGCTACACCGACCCACTCGGTATCGAGAGCGTGACCGGTTCGCTCGCTGCCGCGATCTCCCGCGTCGGGGCGGGTGAGTTCGGAAACGAGGTACAGCTGCGGTTCACGACGAAGTTCGACGACGTCGGTGAGTTGGTGACCCTCGATCATGGGCGTCGAACGCGGATCCGGTTCTCGGTCAATGCGGCAGAGGTAGCAAACCGCTTCGAAGGCGGAACCGCGCGAATGCCTGCCCGGCTTGCCGCCCTCCGTGCGGTGGCGACGGCCGGCTATCGAGTGGGTCTGACGATTGCCCCGATCATGCCCGTACCGGATTGGCGCGAGCAGTACGGCGCCTTGCTGGACGACATTTCCGAGGCAGTCGCCGGTATCGATGACCTCGACCTGACGGCGGAGATCATCACGCACCGCTTCACCCCTGCGAGCAAGGAGGTACTGCTGGGCTGGTATCCGAGGACCAAGCTCGACATGGACGAGGATTCACGGAGCCGGAAGCGTTCGAAATTCGGTGGGGTCAAGTACGTGTATCCGAAGCAGACCATGACGGAGATGCGCGAGTGGTTCACGGAGGAGCTGGAGCGGCGCCTACCGGCTGCTCGGCTTCTCTACTGGACCTGATTCGCGAGCGCTGGACCCGAGCGGCCCGTTCTCTGACATCGGGCGGCTCATGAGTTCGTTCGAAGGCAAGAGCACCTCAGCGGGCATTCAGAGTTGCGGCAAGGTGACCGTTCTCCCGCCGCTGTACTCGAGGGTGACCTCCTGGGAGCTATCGATTTCTGCAGGGGTCCTGAACAGGTGGGTCCGCGGAGCCAGATCAGCTGAGCAAGCCGACGCTTCGCGCATGGTGAGCCCAATCTTCAAGTGATGAGCGTCGACAACCTCAATCGATGACGGGAATGAAGGACAGCTCGAACTACCAGCGAGCACGATCGCAAACTTCGCGCCGCCCTCAAGCCACCCGGCTTCAGGAAAGGGGTAGGACTGATCCTGTGGAAAAGAACTCTGTTCTGCGGTGATGGCCCCTGGGGGAAGTTCACCCTGCGCTTCTGAGTAGGCAACCGACTCCGGCAGAGCTGACTGCGACTCGGCAGTCAGCTCAGGGGTCGGGGATCCTGGCTCGGTGGAACAGCCGGTCAGTCCTGAAGCGATCCCGACCAACGCAAGCCAAGCAGTCCTCCGCATGAAGCTCCCGCCACTCGCCCTCAGACGTGCTGATCGATAAGGATGACGTTGCCGTCGGGGTCGGTCACCATCAAGGCTGCCGGCCCAGTCCCCGATTCGTCCGCCTCCAGTGTCGGTTGGATCCCTGCTGCCCGCAACCGACCCTGGATTTCACGGACATCAAGGAATTCTTCCAGTGGCGCGCCGTTCTCATCCCAGCCCGGGTTGAATGTCAGCAGATTTCCCTCGAACATGCCCTGGAACAGGCCAATGGTCGCAGATCCGTTGCGCAGGATCACCATATTGTCGGCGGTAACGCCCGGAAACTGCTCAAAACCGAGTCGCTCATAGAAAGCCCGGGACGCTGCTAGGTCGGCGACCGACAAGCTCACGGAGAAGTTGCCGAGCGGAAGATTCGTGGTGGTCATGTCGAGATTCTACCTACGGCCGCACTTCGCTGAACGGCCGACGACGTCCGCGGGTTCAATCGGAGCATCTGGCTGTCGATAACGGAGTCGATTTACACCGGACGCTTGCAGCAAACTACTTTGCGGTGCAAACTGGTTTGCACCGCTTCCATCAAGGAGACACCATGGACATCACCCCTGATCGGACGTCCCGACCGTTCGACCTGCAGTCCGCGCTGAATGTAGTGCGGGACGCCGAAGCCGAGGCACGTCGGCAACTTGGTCCGAATGAAGTTGTGCTCTATCTCGTATGGGGCCTCGCCTGGCTGCTCGGTTACGGCGCCCTGCACGGCTCTCGCTTCGGCTGGCTGCCCATCGGTCGCGGGTCCGCCTTTCTGGTGTTCGGGCTGTGCATCCTCGCAGGGGTGCTCGTGACCCTGATCATGGCGGCGCGGCAGAGTCACGGTATCAGGGGTAATTCATCCTTCATCGGCGCCATGTACGGCTCGGCCTGGGCTTTGGGCTTCCTGGTCATGGGCACATTGTCCGGGCTCGTTGCGCAAGGGATCGATGATTTCTGGCTCGCGGGCCTGATCATCAACTCGATCGCCGTGCTGATCGTGGGACTCCTCTACATCACCGGCGGCACAACCTTCAACGACCGAAACCAGGCCGTGCTGGGCATCTGGTTCCTTGTGGTAGACATGATCGCGATCATCAGTGGACCGGAACACTTCCTCACCGTCTTCTTCGTCCTCGGTTCGGGCGGGTTCCTCGTCGGTGCCACAATCGAGTACCCGCGCCGCCGCATGCAGGTGCGCTGACATGCCGGAACTCGACCCCGTCATTCACGCTGAGTCCCGCCTCCGCGTCATCATCACCCTCAATGAAGTGGGAGAACGCGACCGTATCGCCTTCCCCAAGCTGCAGAAGATCCTTGCCATGACCGCAGGAAATCTCTCCACCCACCTCCGCAAGTTGGAGGACGCCGGCTATGCCGAACTCACCAAGGTGATCGAGGGGCGCTCTCCAGCTACCTATGTCGCCATCACACCGGCGGGCCGTGCGGCCTACAGCGCCTACCGTACGGCGCTTCGCCACCTGCTCGACGGCGGCGCCTGAACTGCCGGAAAGGAATCCGATGAGAACCGCCAGTCCACAAATCAACACCACCCCGGAGGTCCTCGCGTCGGCGCGAAACGTCACCAAATCGTTCAACGGAACCAAGGCACTCGACGGCGTTTTCTTCGACATCTCCGCTGGTGAAGCGGTGGGGCTTCTCGGTCCGAATGGAGCCGGCAAGTCGACGTTGATCAATCTGCTGAGCGGATTGCGGCGTCCTGATTCGGGGACCGTGAAGCTCTTCGGGCGTGAACCGCGCGAGCCCGGATCACGCCTGCGGCTCGGCACCACGCCGCAGGCCACCTCCGTACCGCCCACCTTGAAGGTGCGCGAAACGGTCGAGTTCGTGGCCGCCCACTATGCAGACCCGATTCCTGCCCTCGAGTTACTCGAAGATTTTGGCCTGACAAAACTGGCGGGCAAGCAATGCGGAGGACTCTCCGGTGGCCAGCAACGCCGTCTTCTCGTAGCCCTCGCCTTGGTCGGCCGGCCGGACCTGGTCCTTCTGGATGAACCGACCACGGGCCTGGACATCGATGCCCGAGCCACGCTGTGGCGTCGGCTGCGCCAATACCGGGCAACCGGCGGCACGCTGCTCATCACCAGCCACTACCTCGAGGAAATCCAGGCCCTCGCGGGACGGGTAGTGGTGATGGACTCAGGATCAGTGATAGCGGACGGCACCGTCGATGAGATCCGACACCGCGTCAGTCTGAGCAGGGTGTCGTTCAGAAGCCTGGTACCAACGTCGTCGTTCACCGCCTTGCAGAACACGGCGGGCGTCGAAACGAACGACGACGGACGCCTCACCCTCATCACCCGGGATGCCGACAGCACGGTCCGCCAACTCGTGAGCGAAAACATCCAGTTCGCGGATCTCGAGGTGCACCGGGCAACCCTCGAAGAAGCGTTCAGGTCATTGACCGAACCGACCCAACAGCGCGCCGGCGCGGAACCTGGGAAGGCGTTGTCATGACCGCCGCACAGAAGAATGCACGTTCTGCGGCGCCGGGAATGCCGGCCTTGATCAAGGTGCATGCCCGCGCACAGATCCTCGAACAGCTCCGGATTCCCGTCGCGGTGATCTCCTCGGCACTCTTTCCTTCGTTGTCGCTGATCTTCTTCGTCCTGCCGCAGCAGAGCACGGCAGATAATCCGATGCAGGCGCTCATGGCCATCGCCCAGCTGGCGTTGTTCGGCGTCATGAGCTCATTCCTGTTCAACTACGGCATCGGAGTCGCGGAGGAACGAGCCAACCCCTGGAGCTCCTATGTGCGAACCCTGCCTGCAGGACCCGTGCCACCCACTCTGGCTCGTGCGGTGACTGCCATGTTGTTCGCGTTCATCGCCCTGGTCCCCCTGCTCGCCCTCGGTTTGCTGTTCACGCAGGCCGGCTCCGCTTTCACCGACGGCACACTCCCCTGGTGGCGTGTCCCTGTAGCCCTGGTGGTCTGGTTGCTGTGTGGCTTGCCGTTTCTGGCACTGGGTCTGGTGATCGGCTACCTGTGCACGCCCAAGGTGGCGATTGCGGTCACACAGGTGGCCTTCTTCCCCTTGGCGTTCGCGGGCGGGATGCTTTTGCCACCGTTCCTGTTCCCGGAATGGCTGAACGCCTTCTCCCTGTTCCTGCCCTCACGCGCCGCACGAGATATCGGGGTCGAAACGCTCACGGGAACCGGAATGCACAACACATCAATACTCTGCATAGTGGCGTGGACGGTGGCTTTCGGCGCCCTGGCCGTCTGGGCCAACCGACGCGATCAGGGCCGCAGGTTCAAGTAGGCCACCTGCGAGAAGAATCAGGATGACGGCGGTCGTTCCAACCGTTTGACGCGCCGCCCGTAACGGCGGCTCCTGGCATCGGATCGGAGCAGTGCCCGCTTCATCGGTCAGAGCCGGCGCCGTAAGAGGAGGTAGCCGGGAACGACTGATCTGTTCCTCGGAATATTACGCGGGTAGTCTGCGGGCAGCGTGCACTCCGAGGTGGGAGTGCCGTCGAAACGTCTACCGAGGAGGCCCCGTTGGCACGCGAAGTGACTTGTTCGATGAGTATCTCGCTCGACGGCTACATCGTCGGGCCGGACGGCGGCTTTGACTGGTCAGCTCCCGATGAGGAGGTGTTCCAGTTCTCCCTTGACGAGGTACGAGGAGTCGACGTCCATCTGCTCGGACGACGGCTCTACGAGACGATGCTGTATTGGGAGACCGCCGATCAGGATCCATTGCTCGACGACAAGGAGCTCGAATTCGCCGACATCTGGAAAAGGCTCCCGAAGGTTGTGTTCTCCAGAACGTTGTCGGCGGTGCAGGGCAACACCCGTCTGGCGTCCGGCAGCCTGGTTGAGGAGATCGGCCGATTGAAAGCGGAGCCGGGAGTGGGTGGCATCGCGGTCGGCGGGGCGACTCTCGCCGCCGAAGTGGCCTCTTTGGGCCTGATCGACGAATACCGGGTCCGGGTCTACCCAGTGCTCGTGGGCGGTGGCATCCCGTTTTTTCCTGAACGGGAGCAGCAGGTGCGTCTCGAGCATGTGGAATCCCGCACTTTCGGCTCGAGGGTCGTCTACCTTCGCTATCGTGTGGCGCGCTAACAACCGTCAGCAGCGCTTTGTCGCACCTTTGTTCACCGTGCTGGCCCGCCGGGATTTCCTTATAGTTGGGGACATGCCACAGTTCGTTCCGATGCCTTGCGATTTGGAGACGGAACGTCTTCGGCTTCGCCAGTTGCGCGAGGATGACAGCCAAACGGTACGAGAGCTTTGGCTGGAGCGTGATCCGAGGGTACCCCGGCGCATCGACCGGTTCGGCCGTCCCTCGATCGAGGACATTCAGGAACGAATAGCGGCGCAGTTGGCCGAGTCGACACGCTCTGGCCTCTCACTCCTGGCGATCGAAGAAAAATCCAATCCCGGGTTACTTGGCTACTGCGGGCTCACCGTTGGTGCAGGTTCGGACACAGAGCCGGAGATTGCTTTCGAACTGTTCCGGACACATCAGGGGTGTGGGTTCGCGACTGAGGCAGCGTCCTCAGTCGTCGACGCCGCCCAGGCAACTGGTCGGTCACGACTGTGGGCCACTGTCCGAGAGTGGAACGTCGCATCGTTCAAAGTGCTCGCAAAGCTCGACTTCGCAGACAGCGGGCGACGGACGGAGGATTCCGTGCACGGCAATACCTTCTGGATGCTGCGTGACCTTTGAGAAACCGTGCGCCCCTTCAACGACAACGAACCGGAGAGGAGGCAACACCGGGACGGCGTCACAGGTAGTTTTCGAGACTGTTCCTTTGATCTAATGACGCAATGACATCACTGACCTTCGCGACTCTTCCGAAAGCCACGGCGGGCGATCGCGTCGCTGTCCTGTCGCCGGCGTTTGCAGCACCTGCCGTGTCCGAGGCCGTTCATGAGCAAGCGATGAGGCGGCTGATGGAAGCTACAGGGCTCGTGCCGGTGGAGTATCCGACGACCAGGCAACTCAACGCCAGCGCCGAGAACCGGGCCGCTGACATCACTGCCGCTTTCGCCGACCCGACCATTCGGGCAGTGCTTGCAACCGTCGGGGGTGATGACCAGGTCACCGTCATCAAGCACATCGACGCCGAGGTGCTAGCAGCAAATCCAAAGCCATTCCTGGGCTACAGCGACAACACCAATCTGCACCACCTCCTATGGAGCTATGGCATACCGAGCTACTACGGAGGCTCAACCCAAGTTCATCTCGGAGCGGGCCCGCGCCTGGACGACGTGCACCTGCATTCCCTTCGGGCCGCCCTCCTGGACGGTGGGACCATCGAACTGACCGACCCGGGAGAGTCCGAGGACTTCGGCATCCCGTGGACCGACCCCCGCGCCCTAGATCAGTTCGGGGTCCGAGAAACAACCGAGCCGTGGACATGGGCGGGCCCGAGCACCGTTGTGGAAGGCCGATCATGGGGTGGCTGCCTTGAGGTGATCGACCAGATCGCGGTCGCGGATCGCATGCCCTCTGTCGCTGCCTTCCAAGGCACGGTTCTGCTGTTCGAGACCAGCGAGGAGCTACCGACAGCGGATGAGGTGAAGCGGTGGGTCCGGGCCCTGGGCGAGCGAGGGATCCTCGAGGCCGCTGCCGGTGTCCTCGTCGCCCGCCCGCCGACAAGCCAATTGGGCCATCCGATCCCCGGCACCGATACGCGCGCCCGACTACGCGCCGCGCAGCGCGAAACCATCATCGAGCAGATCACCGTATACAACCCTGATGCTGTCGTCTGTGTCGGAGTTCCCTTTGGCCACACCAGGCCGCAGTGGATCATTCCTCACGGCGGTGTCATTCGACTCGATGGAGCGGCCCGAACCGTCGCCGCCGATTACAACTAGACGAAGTCTTCCCCGAATTGACAGCTGCACGGCGAGGGATGGGTAATCGCACAGCTTTCACTCACCAGAATGGACCGCATTGTTCTGCCCGCAAGGATTCACCTGGAAGGAGAAGCTATGAAGGCCAACTTGGCACCCAGACAACGGAAGAAGCGACGAAGTGTGCATCGAGACCGATCTCGCGCACCTGATTGTCAACACCGGCTGACCGGCTCCGCGGTCGCCCGCTAACCGTTCCGCCACCGGATACGTGAGACAAGAGGTGCTGTAGCCGACAATTCCGGGTCACTGAGGATGCGCGCCAAGGTGCTGCGCCCGAGCGCGCTCATGCCTGGGTTCGAGTGCCGGTAGTACCAGACCAGGCCCATCGCCTGTTGAAACGCCCACGCGGCCCCGCGCCACCACTCGAGGTCATCGCAAGCCAGTTCGCAGCGAAGCAGCGCGCGTGCTTCTGCGCCGAGCATGTGCCACGCGGCGACGAGATCGAGTGAAGGGTCGGAAGGCGCGAAGCCCCCACCGTCGAGAACCCCTACTAGTCTGTCGCCCGAGACGAGGAGATTGCCGGGAATCAGATCACCGTGGGTCATCCTGTCGATACCCGCGGCGGGCAGGCTTCTAAATCTCGTCCAGAAGGCACGTAGCCGATCGACCGGGAGCAGGGTCCCGCTTGCACGGAAGCACACTTCCATCCATTGGTCAGAGTCCTGTAATTTTCCGCCGCGGCCCGTTCCCGCGAAGCAACGCCCTTCGGTGTCGGCGTTGCGGAGCGCACCTATAAGGGCAGCGAGGTCACGGGCGAACGCGTTGGAGTGTGCTGAACCGCTGGATGTAGCGACAACCCCCGGCAACCAGGTCTGCACCGACCACGGCAAAGGGTAGTCGTGGCCAGGGCTGCCCTCAGCGATAGGCATCGGTGTCGGGAATGGGCAGCAGGCCGCCAACTCGCGCATTGCTGCAGCGTCCCGGCGAAGCTCGATGCTCAGTTCGTTCGGGTCGGCGGGACGGAGGGGGAACCGTGCAGTGTGGGCATCCCCGATCCGGTATATGACGTTGACCGTCCCTTCCGTCACGACATGGCGGACATCCTCTTGGCTCCACCTGGGAAACTGTTCGGCGATCAGCCGGCGGACGACGTCCTCGTCGATGTGAATCTCGTCATCGTGCATTGTCATGGAGGCGACGCTAGCCGAGCCCGGGGCGGTGGCACGAAACAAGGAGTGGCCAGTTCTCCAGTGTCCGTAAAGTCACGGACGACGACGGACAGTCGGACCTCATCCCATCTGGGCGTCCGCCGAAGGGGTCGCTGAACGGGTGTTGTAGACCTTCGCCTTGGCTGACCTGTGGAAGGGTTGACCTCATGCTCACCGATTTTGTCAAAGCATGGAACCAGGGCCAGAACGTCGATCTGTACGAGAAAGAGAACGACGCGATCGACCATGAGAGGACGCTTTGGCGAGCGCTAGAAGCCGCGGCGCCATGGGAGGGAAAAGGTCTTCTCGATCTAGGCTGCGGTACAGGGTATTGGTTGCCGCACTATGCTTCAACAACAAGTCGGCTGTACGGGGTAGAGCCGGACATGACGCTCCTCGAGGCTGCCAATAACCGGACACCTCAAGCTGAAGTGCTCTCTGGATCGGCAGAGCACATTCCGCTGGATGACTCCTGCGTCGACGTCGTTCACGCCCGCTTCGCCTACTTCTTCCCCTCCCCGACCAACGATTGCTCAGCGGGAGTAGCTGAAGTGCTGCGGGTCCTCCGACCGGGCGGCTCGCTGGTCGTGATCGACAATGATCAGGAGCAGGGCGACTTCGCAAATCTACTTCGAACCAGCAACGCTGCGGACTATCAGGGGCCCGGCGACTTCATCCTGCAGTGGTGGCAGCAACAAGGCGCCACAACCCGGGAGGTCATGAGCAGCTGGACCTTCACTTCAGCCGAAGACCTACTGGAAGTAGTGGGCATGGAATTCCCTCAAGGGACAGCGCAACCATGGCTCCGAGCCCACTCCGAGCGAACGAAGCTCTCCTACGGCTACCTACTACACACACTCCGGAAACCGACATGTTGACGGCTCCACGCAGGGATGGGCGACGAGCATTCGGCGCGCATCGACCTGCCCGCCGAACCGCATCGCCCGCTCGAGCCCGTCCAGCCTCCGCGGTTTGAGTAACGACAGTTCCGCAATCATCCCCATGTAACTTCGCCAGCGGACGCTTTCCCGGCGAAGTCTCCGTAGCATGGAGTACCGTCTGTGTGATGCCTGATGCTATCTTCGATCACCCGCGGATTGCCCGCGTATATGACCCCCTTGATCCTGACCGAAGCGATCTGCACACCTATGTGAACCTCGTCGATGAATTCGGGGCCACCGCAGTCCTGGACGTCGGTTGCGGCACCGGAACCTTCTGCTGCGGTCTGGCGGATCGCGGCATCCGCGTGCTTGGTGTCGACCCTGCCGGAGCGTCCGTCGCTGTCGCCCAGACCAAAGCCGGCGCGAATCGAGTGACCTGGGTTGTGGGGACAGTCCTGGATGTGGCGGCAAATCAATCCCACCGGCGGCAGTACGACCTCGCCACGATGACCGCCAACGTCGCTCAGGTCTTCCTCGAAGACAAAGAATGGCTTGCAAACCTGCGAGCCATTCGAACATGCCTGCGCCCGGGTGGGAGGATCGCCTTCGAGAGCCGCGTGCCCTCCGATCAAGCTTGGAACCGCTGGACCAAGAAACTCACCCAACGGCTGGGCAGGCACCCATACCGGCGATCTCCTCAGCACACCGGCCAGGGACTAACTGCCAGCAACCCGGACCATCCTTCAAGGTGCAACACTGCGTTGAGCAGCACGGGTGGTGGCATAGTTCATTCTTACGTCACGGTCCGTTATGACCCCCCTCGTGGGTTGATCAACCTCCATGCGTCAACTAATGTTGACGCATGGAGGTTGATCGAATGAAAACGTTGGTCGGATCGATGGATGGCAAAGGGCCCGCCGCGGCGCTGTATGCCGTCGCTGAACTCAACAAAGAAGTCGGGCGCGCTGAAGCCGCATTGGTTAGGAAGGCGAGGCAAGCCGGGCTTTCCTGGGAAGCCATCGCCTTGTGCCTGGGCGTCAGTAAGCAGGCAGCCCACCGCAAATACGGAAAACAGTAGTACATCCCTCAGGCTCCTACTCCGCTGTGGCCATGTCAGCTTGCGAATCGATGAGTTCGCTGCGAGAAACGCCCTTGCTCACGGCAGGCGAATCCGATGGCGAAATCTGCGGGCCCCTATCACCCCGCTGAATGACGACAACTGTAAGCACGGGTTCGATACCCTCTAGGCAATCCGGCTCCGGGCACCGCGATCCCGCGATCAAAAACCGTCGTCGAGCGCCGCGTTATCCGAATTACCAATCAACGGTCAGAGTGCAGATCCGGCACACAGTTCGGCCACCCTTGCGAGCGGGGAAGCGACCAACTATCGAACCCCGAATCAACCGATCCGGGGACGGTCCGGTTTACGGTAAGGGACTCGCGTCGCCTCGCTGGTGCACGCTCGTCCTGCCCGATCGTAAGCCGCCTGCTAGTTGCCCAAGTGACTGGATGCCACTCGCGGGGCTACTTAGTTGCTACTTGCTCGACACTTAGTTTCACCTTCAAGTAAGAGGTGGCGCACTCGTATTCGCACGTTTTCAAGAGTCGAGTAGGGAAGCTCATTGTTCACTCCATTTGGCTGGTGTCACAGTGGGGGAGAAATCCGGGGGGTCTCCTAGGGCAGTAGGTTCTCCAATCTGAAACGTTTCGTTCGAAACGCTCGACTTGATTCCGGAGTATGTTCATGGAGCTCGATCCCGAGGTCACCCCGACTGTATACGTCCAGCTATTCGGCAGTTTCAACCTTCATCGTGATGGTGTCATCCTGACGGCAGCCGATATGGGTGGATGCAAGCCCCGACACATCCTCGAAATATTGTTGATGAATTTCGGCACCGGCGTGTCGAAGGACCGGCTGATTGAGATCCTTTGGGGAAGCCGCGCGCCCACCGGGGCAGTGGCCACCCTGGAAAGCTACGTTTGTTCCCTGCGGCGGCTCATCCAGCCGGGCCGGACCAGAACCGGTCCCCTGCGCACGGCCAACGGCGGCTATGTTCTGGACAGGTGTCTCGTCAATTCCGATCTCGAGAAGTTCCATCAACTGGTCCGCGAGGCCAGTGCGAGTCCTCCCATGACCGCGTATCCGTTACTGCGCAGTGCTTTGGACATGTCGGCCGCACCTTTGCTGGGAGACGAGGTGGTTCCCGAGTGGGCGAACGAGGCACGACTGCGCCTTGCCGAGCAGCGGCTCGAGCTTCAGATCCGGGCGGCTGAAACAGCCAGCGTCCTGAATCTTCCCGCTGAAGCCATCACCTGGGCCCAGGCAGCCCTGTCTGCGGACGGGCTGAACGAACGGGCTTGGACCGCACTGGTGGCCGGATATGAACTCGCGGGGCTTTACGCCGAAGGACTGACAGCGTATGACAAATGCCGGCGGACATTTCACCGGGAGCTGGCCTGCAGTCCTGGTGCGGCGCTGCAGGCACTGTATGGCCGGCTTCTCCGCCGCACCGGCGAAGTCGAAGGCGACCTATCGGAAGCCCTCGAGGCGCTCATCTACCTGGGCCAGCGACTCCGCGGCACAGCGATCCCCACGGGAAGGACAACCGGCGGGCTCAACTTCGGAAGGGCCGAAAAGGTCCTGGACTCCTTCCTTCGACGGGCACAACAGGCAGGCTGACCAGGAAATCAGCCAGGTGCGGCAGTGCCGGGAGGGGAAACCATCCTGTCGACCGGCACTCCCGCTGCTTCGTGAAGGACGCTGTACCGTATTCCCTACCCGTTGTTCACTGGAAGCAGTGGGTGAGCCAGTCCTGAGCGTCTCTGACGGATTCGAAGTACCGGGTCGGATAGGGCGGGTGGTGGAGCATTTTGTAGTAGGCGGTAATGACCTTGTCACTGGCCCCGGTTCCGACGATGGCGAGGGCCGCGATGTCCAACCCCGCGGCGAAGGTGTGCAGGGCGCCCTCGGTGAGCGAGATCATGTGGTTGAGCTGAAGGAGCATCGGCGGACAGGTCAACGGGATCATCTGCCTGGCTCGTTCCAGTAACGCACTTGCATCGGCATCGGTGACACTCTCATCAGCCTGCCATTGCACCCACAGGATCTCTCCACGCATGTCCGCGGTAAATGGTTCCGCGGCGGCCGCCCTGATAGCGGATTCGGGAACGGCTTCCTGGGTGAGCCAGGCGACGGCGTCGGATTCCTCAACGAAGTACCGGCTGGGGGTGGCGGAGCGGTAGTTGAACGCGGTCAGCACCTTTCCTACCTCATCGACACCGACGACGGCGGTGCGCGTTGAGCAGGTGTCCTCGATGAGTAACTGCTTCGCCCCAACAGTGATCTGCTCCACTAGCCCGATGTGTACCAGCAAGGGCCTTTTGCCCGCCGGTGAGGCATCAGCGACCGCGGCGATCGTGGAATGAACGTCTTCTGCCTCCATCGTGACACCAGGAGCCCACCGCAAGCAGAGGTAATCCCCCACGTCACTCAGCGTGTAACGAGGTTCAGCACTTTGACCCGCTTGCATAATCTCCCCCATTCCCCCGGTTTCCTTCATACCCTGCGCGTCTGAACGGGAAACCGCTACCCAACCCTGGAGGGAATCCCATCACAGCATTCGCTTCCCTCTTGGCAAGACACGAATACAACTCCCACGGCAGTTCACAACAGGAGGAAGTCACAGGAAAATTTCCCTCCTCCAAGTCACTCTTACACCCTGCTGAAGCACTATCCGCAACTGACCCTCCGTCAAAATGCACCCTTAGGCAGCTTGAACAGGCATATCGAAGAATCGGCTTACGGATCCTGCCAGTCCCTTTTCGCAGTTCAATGCCATTTTCAACACATTCACCGCGAACTTTCGACTTAGCCGCAGACACCGCTCGTTTCCCTGGCTCAGCCCCTCGTCGATGAACTGCTGGAACATCGAGGATTCGATGACTTCACGGGAACCGAAACACCTGAACGCGGGCCGCCGCAGATCGTCCCTTTCGATCAGGTGACCGTCATCGATCCCGAATCTGTGACACCCGCGATCGGTCGCTGGCTCACCGCCGACGGCACCAACAACTGTGCGGTGAACCCCGAGAAAGCATCGTCTTCCCGGACGGCTGGTACTCTCCTACCTCACGGATCCCGGGCCCCAGGTAGCTCAGATGCCCGTCGGCGGCGCCGACACCGGCGCAGCTGTTGCCGACACGAATGAAGCCAGCGCAAGAACGCTGGCCGGGGTAGGAACCCTCGGAGCCGGAGCCGTGCTCGGACTGCTGATGCGACGCCGCCACTCAGTACAAAGCTGATATCCGGAAATGCCGCCGGCAGTGACAACTGCCCATGATTTCTTGCCATGCCTAGTGAATTTGCGTTGACATTTGCTTGTATATCATTGACAAGTAAGTCCGGGCCGAGCCCTCGATTTTTGGCTGCCGGAAGCTGTTCATGCGCCTGCATAAAGGCGAACCTGCAATGATTACAGATTGGCGTATTACTGATGGATAGGACAGTCCATTCCTCTGCGCTCCTTGAACGGGACCTGTCAAGGCGATGGGATGTGACTTCATATGCTTCTGTGCATCGGTATGCAAGTTGCAGCGTGGGCTTAGGAATCAGCTGAGGGACGGAGCCTCAATCGACTGATCGCAGGAAAGGGCCGCGACTGTCAGCCGTGCACTAGTCCCGGGTCTGATCACCAGCGTGGGCGTAAGTCCGTTCGGCGCCGGCCGCGGGAGTCGGCAAAAAATCGTCTCCCGCTTTCGAAATTGGCCGCTACCGCGTTGTCATGCCGTGGCTATGCTGGTCGTGCTCACGGTGTCCGCGGCTGAGGAACATCGGATTCACGGATTCGGCAATTCTCATTTCCTTCTCATACTCAGCGCATAGCGTGACGCGAGGGTTCTCCTTGATTGCGACGGTTCCAACGAGCCACTTGAGAATTGGTCCATTCCGCGAGCACTGAGCACTCAGTAGCTGCGTAACCCCCATTGAAACGAAGAAACGCCGATTACCACGAGAAGGAAGTCCTATGAAAACCCCGTTGCCGAAGCTGTCGGCTGTCATCGCGATCCTGATCACTCTTGCCGTCACCGGTTGTGACAACCCCAATCAGGAGGACGGTTCCAACAACAACCAAGAACAACAACAGGAGGACAGCCCCCAGAACCAGGACGACCAATCCGATAGTGACGGCGAAGACGGCGGCGATGGAGACAACGACAACGACAACGACAACGACAACGACAACGATAGCGATGACGGTGATGACGGTGATGACGGCTAATTGCGACCGTACCGATGACCGGAACCGGACAGGGCTCTTGACGTTGGCGGGAGCGCTGGCAGGGTGCAGATGCCATGATCCAGCGGATGGCCTTCGAGCACGCGGAAATCGGATGCGGATGCCCGCAAAATCCGGCGTTCCCAAATTCTCAGATTCGTCCCCGTGGTCGGGCTGACAGCACATGGACTGCCGCGCAGCTACCACCGAGGAGATCAGACGCTGGGGGAAACTCCTTGAAGATGACCCGGCTGGAGAAAACTGGTTGCATGGCAGATCCTCCAGGAGGCACAAAATGCGGACCGGATGGCAACCACGCAATCTCATGGTGCGCGGATCGACTCTGACGATCCTGGAACAACGAGTCCCGATGTTGGGCGGGTTTTGGTACCTGCCCGAAGATTCAGGTCTACGCACCGTCGAAGCCCTCGAAGAGCTCATCAACGGGCTGTATCGGTACGCGCGTGGCCAGGGTGTTTTCGCTGTACGAGTTGAACCAACCATCACCAACTATTCCGAGAATGTGCGGGCCATGGCCCGACTGGGATTTAAGAAAGCCGCGACTATCCAACCGGATGAGGCTACCGTGTGTCCGAATTCCAAGTCCCCTTTGAGGGTGATTGAGGCTGAACTCCTTCGAAGGACTCAGCCGGAGGTAACGGAACTCATCGGCACATGGGATTTCCCATTTCGGCCCTCACGGCACTCGGTGTGGAAACACACCGCCTTGTGTTCCCGGCGTCGGACCAACGGGAGCTTCGGAAGCTGATTCAACCCGCATCATGAGCACACAACAGGACAGTGCGCGCCCTGGTTGGACGGGTTATCCGCCACGCCCCGCGACCCACAAGAAACCGATCTACTTACGTTGACCCGATCCTGAATCGAAATGTGGACCTCGTCATTGTTCAGTGCTGAGAGGTCAACTCTCCTATCCAGGTCAATTGATTCCGCCGCCGGTTGTCGGCGCCCGAACGGAGCCCCCCGCCACGTGGGTCGCTGATTTCCGCCAACATGAAAATTCCTTCATCTCGTCCTCACAATCGCCTCATACGGCTCGTGCAATGTTGAGGTACTGGCGGAACCCGAACAATCCGGTTCTTGAGCCTGCCCGAAGTACCTCGGGTACTAGTTGACTGTCTAGTGATTGGAATTCGGTGTGGCGTTGGCGAAGAGAATCATCGCAGCATCAGCGCTGCTGGCCCTCCCCGCCCTGTTGGCAATTGCCAGTCAGGTATTGGCGGAGCCCGCAGAAGCACCACCTGTAGAGGCCGTGCCGATTGTCGTGGATCTCGCCTCCGCTCCAGCCCCGGAGCCCGCCTCGGAGTCCGTCGATCCCCGTGCGCCGGATGATGGTGCCACTCCGTCTCCACAATCGGTAGCGTCGGACGGCCCCTCGATCGTGAATCGCGAAATTATCGAAGCACCGGTAACGCCTCGTGACGATGCCGACACCGACACCGACACCGAGGACGCTTCCGATGATGTCGACGACGAACTCGACGAATCCGATGGATCGGACGACTGATGAGTAACCAGAAGACAGTCGACACCCGGGCGCCCGTCAAGGACGGTCCTTCCTCGGTTGATGTTCGGAAGCCACTTGCAGGTTCCTCAGTGTCGGCGCGGTGGCGCATCGTGGGCTGGATCGTCCTCACCACTGCACTGGCCCTCCTTGCGGTGATTGTGACCGTACGTTCCCTGCTGATTTCCGGAGTGGACCGGGACGCGAACGCGGACATCATGCAGGAAGTGGAGGAATTCAGTACCTTCGCGAGTGAGGCGGTTGATCCCCTGACCACCGAGAGCTACACCTCGGTAAGTGAATTACTGGAGCGGTACCTGTCCCGGCAGAACAGCGGAAGCAGCGAAGTGCTGATCGGCGTCACGGACACCGAAGTGCTGTATTCCGGGTCATCGTTCGGGGTAGTGAGCGATACCGACTACAGGCTGTCCGCAGATACCGCCCTGCTTGAGCGTCTCCGTAATTCCGACCAAGTGTCAGGAGTCGAGGAGACGGAGGCTGGGTCGATGCGCTGGGGACGGGTCGAGGTGCAAGCCGGCGACCAGCAGGGCTCCCTGATCATCGCGGAATTCACCCGTGGGGCCCTGGCCGGGGTCCAGGAAACCGTCACCGTCATCTTCTTCGTGGCATTGGGCGGCCTGCTGTTCACGGCAGGCATCGCCTGGCTGGTCGCAGGGCAAATTCTCCGCCCTATCCGTGACGTGAGCCGGGTAGCCGCCGATATCACCGAATCAGACCTCACAACCCGCGTGCCCGTTCAGGGGCGCGACGACGTCGCAGCCCTCGCCGTTACCTTCAATGACATGCTCGACCGCTTGGAACAGGCCTACCTCACCCAGCGCCGCTTCATCGATGACGCCAGCCACGAGCTGCGCACCCCGATCACTGTGATCCGGGGACATCTCGAATTGCTTGACAACGACCCTGCAGAGCGCGCCGCTACCCTGAATTTGGTCAATGGTGAGCTTTCCCGGATGGCGAGGATCGTGTCCGACCTGCTTCTGCTGGTCAAGGCTGAGCGGACCGATTTCGTGCAACCTCAGCCGGTCGATGTCGCAGCACTGACCCTTGACCTCGAAGCGAAGCTCCAGGCGCTCGGTGATCGGCGCTGGCTCCTGATGGAAGTGGCCGAGGGAACAGCTGCCCTGGACAGCCAACGCCTCACCCAGGCCGTCCTTCAACTGGGTGCCAACGCAATCCAGTACACGCCTCACCGGTCCACCATCGAGATCGGCTCAGCGTTCGAGGGCACAGGCAAGGACCGTAAGCTTCGCCTCTGGGTCAGCGATGCGGGCCCAGGGGTCACAGAGCGCGAAGCCGCCGTGATATTCGAGCGGTTCAGGCACGGCTCCGCAAATGCCCTACCCGCTGACCGTCTCCGCGATGGTGGACAACGCGGCGGAACCGGCCTGGGCCTCTCGATCGTTCGTGCGATCGCGGACGGCCACCATGGCTCGGCATGGGTCAACAGCACTCCCGGTGAGGGTGCAACGTTCGGGCTCCTTCTGCCCGCGCCCGAAGCACCCGACAGCTCAGTGCCTCAGGAGACCATACGGGAATCCCCTCCTCCACCCGTAGGAGCTACCTCGGGGATGAGGGAGGACGCATGAGCCGGATCCTCATCGCCGAGGACGACCCAGGTGTCGCTTCCTTCATCGAGAAGGGACTGCGTACCGCCGGGTACGCGAGCACCCTCACGAAGGACGGTGAAACTGCCTTGATCCTGGCCCGGGGGCTGGGTTATAACCTGATCATCCTCGATATCGGACTGCCCCTCCTCGACGGCTTCGAGGTCCTCGCCCAACTCCGAGGGGAGGGCATCACCACTCCCGTCATCGTCCTGACCGCACGCGACGGCGTCAACGACACCGTGGCCGGGCTCGACGGTGGAGCGAACGACTACATGACCAAACCGTTCCAATTCGCCGAGCTCCTGGCACGAATCCGGTTGAGACTCAATGACGACGCGCCTGCAGCGCCGGCAGCAATCCTTGAACACCGCAACATAGCCCTCAACCTGCACACACGCAGAGTTGTCGTCGATCACCGGACCATTGATCTCACCGCACGTGAGAGCGCAGTCCTTGAGGTATTCCTCCGCAACGTCGGCCGTGTGCTGTCCCGGGAACAACTACTGGGCCACGTCTGGGGCTACGACTTCGACCCAGGCTCCAATGTCGTGGACGTCTACATCCGGGCCCTTCGCAACAAGCTCGGCGCGGACCACCTGCAAACGATCCGGGGCGCGGGGTACCGGTTGCCATGAGTGCTGTCTACTACTCCACCACCCCGCCGCCCCCTGCCCCGAAACCGTCACCCGATGCCTCCAGTCGAGCAGGGAAAACGCGGCAAGCCGCCAGGAAAGCCCTGCTCGTGCGTTCAGCTGCCGCCTTGGCGGGGATCGTCGTCTCGGCGCTGATCGTCACCGCCGCCGTTCAACCGCAAAGCGCCCTGTCCCCGCAGGGAGCTATCACCCTCGTCGTATTCGTATTGGCCGTCTGGCTGTGGGTGTTCACCTCGATCGATGACACCTATGTAGCACTCGGGGCTGCAACGGTGCTGGTCCTGACCGGAACCATGGATACCAGCGCACTGTTTTCCACCCTGGGAGAGGAGACGATCTGGCTTCTTCTGGCTGCGTTCGTCATCGCCGCAGCGGTGAGCGCCTCCGGGCTAGCCAACCGCGGAGCGACATTCATCATCACCGGCGCAAGCACTCCACGTCAGCTGGTGCACCTGGTGACCCTCGCTCTTGTGGTGACGACCTTCGCGGTCCCGTCCACCTCAGGACGAGCAGCCCTGGCCCTGCCGGTCTTCCTTGCCCTACGCCAGGTCCTCACCGATCACCCACCGTTGGTGAAGACCCTTGCCATCCTGTTTCCATCCGTCATCCTGCTCTCCGCCGTCGGATCGTTCCTCGGAGCGGGTGCCCACCTCATCACCAGCCAGATCCTGGAGACAGCAACCGGATCCGGCTTCGATTTCGCGACCTGGCTTCTCTACGGCCTGCCACTTGCATTGGTGGCATCTCATATCTGCGCTGAGATCGTCCTACGGCTCTTCACCAGGCCTGAGGACCGCAAAATCAGCCTCTCCGTATCCGCTCAAGACCTTGAGCGGCACTCCGACACGCCTGTCACGGGTCCACTGACCGTCGCTGAATCGCGTGCAGCGCTCTTGCTGGGGGCCGTCATCGTCCTTTGGTGCACCGAACCCCTGCATGGACTTGATCCTGCACTGGTCGCCCTGATCGGCGCCCTCGTGGCCGCCTCCCCCAGCTACGGCTCAGTCAAGCTCGCCTCCGCACTGAAATCGGTCCCCTGGTCCTTGCTACTTTTCATGGCCGCCACCCTCGCACTGGGGAACGCCCTGATCAGCACCGGTGCCGCCGATTGGCTTGCCGGCGGCGCATTGACACCCATTCAGGCCCTCGGAGCAGCCGCAGCGCCACTCTTCGTCGTCGCTGTCGTCCTGATATCCACCCTGGCGCACCTGGTCATCCAATCGCGCTCGGCGCGCTCAGCCGTCCTGATCCCCATCGTCATAGCCCTCTCGCCGGCAGTGGGCGTCAACCCGATCGCGGCCGCGTTCGCCTCCACCGCCGCAGCGGGTTTCTGCCACACCCTCACCAGCTCGGCCAAGCCCGTCGCGATGTTCGCGGCGGTTGACGGCATCGACACCTACACCCCCAGAGACCTGCTTCGACTATCCGCCTTCCTCGCACCGGTGAACGTCGTACTGGTGCTCGGGTTCTCTTTCACCCTGTGGCCCCTCATGGGCCTTCCCGTTCTCGACTAATACCCTAGGAGCCCCTCATGACAGTCCCACAGCGAATCCTCATAGCGCCCAGCGGTTTCAAGGAAAGCCTCGACGCTGAAACAGTAGCGCGCGCCATCGCAGCAGGCGTAAGACGCGTGCTGCCCGGCGTGCAGATCACCGCGATCCCCATCGCGGACGGAGGGGAGGGTACCGCGGCGACCCTGGCCGCGGCCACAGGCGGTGTACTGGTACCCGTCAACGTGACCGGCCCCGTGGGAGACCCCGTGGAATCGCACTACGCCCGCCTCGGCGGCACGTCCTCGGACAGCGCCGTCATCGAAATGGCGGCCGCCGCCGGCCTTCGGCTCGTTCCCCGAGCCCTCCGCGACCCCGGCGCGACAACCACCTACGGAGTCGGAGAACTCGTCCGGGCAGCCTTGGATGACGGCATCCGCAACATCGTCATCGGCTGCGGAGATTCCGGCACTAGCGACGGCGGCGCAGGAGCGCTCCAGGCACTAGGCGCCCGCGTGCTTGATAAGAAAGGGCGCGACCTCCCCTTCGGCGGCACGGCGCTTACTGATGTCGACCGCCTCGACCTCAGCGGACTGCACCCCGGCATCGCGGAGGCAACCATCGTCCTTGCCTGCAACCAACACAACGTGCTGTGCGGGAAGAAAGGGGTTGCTCGGGTATTCGGACCGCAAAAAGGCGCATCACCCAAGCAAGTCGAGCAACTGGCCAAAGCGATGCGCAAGTGGGCCAAAGTACTTGAACGCGACGGGATGGTCGCCGACGGAACCATGGACTTCCGCACGGGCCCCGGAACCGGCGCCTCAGGCGGACTGGGCGCCGGCCTGGCCGCCATCGGCGCGAAACTTACGCCCCGCTTCGAAGCCCTGATCGACAGCGGACTGGCCGGCATCGACCTCGACGCCCTGATGCGCCGGGCCGACCTCGTGATCACCGCCGAAGGCGCCATCGATTTCCAGACACCCAAAGGCAAAGTCCCTGCCGTGATCGCCCAACGCGCACAGCTGGCCGGAGTACCCGTCCTGGCCCTCGCCGGATCAATCGGCAAGGGTGCACCAGATGTGCACGACGCCGGAATCGACGCCATCGCCTCCATCATCCCCATCCCCATGAACCTCGAAGACGCGGTCGCCAACGGAGAGCAACTCCTCATCGAAGCAACAGAGAGAACCATGCGACTGCTCCTGCTCGGAGCCGCCGTATCAACCTCCGTCGACAACCGCCGAGCCGAACACCGCACCTCCTAGGACACCGCACCCCACGCATACGAAGACGTGCCGTCCAGAGGAGACCCGCGCGAGCTCGCCACGCCTTTTCCTTCCGCCCTGCTGGACGGAATCTGAATGAGCCGGCCGCGAATAACAGCGATACCGGATTCATGGCGCATCCTTGAGGCCATGTACCCATTGGTCGAAACAGCATCGGACAGGAGGAAAGGGCATCGTGGCTCGAACGAGTGAGCGGAACGCAGCACCACTACCGACCCTGCTGCGGCTGGGCCTTCCGGTATGGCTGACAGGCGGGGTCCTTGCCGTCGTGAGCCTTGGCGTGCTCATCGGGAATGTGCAGCACCTGCGCCGGGTCCGGGGATTCGAGGATTCAAAGTGGAACGGGGACCTCGACGGCTCCTACGCCGAACTGGCGGGCCACGGAGTGCTGGTGATTGCTTCGCTCCTGCTGGTAGCACTTACCCTCCGGCTCCGTTCAGGCTGGGCTTACGGGGCATGGGCGCTCGTCCTCGCCGGGCTCGTGGTCGATGACTTCTTCCTGCTCCACGAGCGTGGAGGCGAGTACCTCGCAGGCGTACTTTCTCTGCCGTCCGTGCTGAATCTCCGGCCCGTGGACCTGGGCGAACTGATCGTGTGGGCAGCCGAGGCAGCGGTTCTTGGAATCGTGCTGATTCGTGCGCATCTGGCCAGTTCCCGCGGTGTCCGCCGCGATTCCTGGAGCCTGCTGGCCTTGATGGTCGTCCTTGCGCTCTTCGCGGTTCTCATCGACATGATCCATATCGCCGTTGAATCCGGAATCAGCCAGCGCTCCAACAACATTTTCGGGCTGGCCGAGACGGCCGGCGAGCTGGGCGTGATGGCGCTCATCCTTCTGCGCGCGGTGCAGATCTTCCTACGAACCGGTCCTTCAGCCTCCGGTAACGACGGCGGAGGAGGCTCACGAGCGAGGCGTCACTGACGGCAGCCTCCAACTGCGCCAGGCGGTGTCCCTGGTGGTGGAGCTGGTCCTGTATCTGGCGCTGGGTCTGGAGTAGCTCCCGGTGCATCGAGCTCGCGTACATCATCATTCCCAGACCATGCTCAGCCACATCCTGCTTGAGGTAGTTCTCACGCACCAACTCATCGAACCCCCTGTGCTCCTTCGCACGGTCGATGACGCTGTTCCCGAGATCTCCACTTACGCCGAGCCGTTGATTCCAGAAGGCGCGCGGTTCTCCATCGATGAATCCGATGGAGAATACTCGTGCGAATCGGATATGGAACTCCCAATCACCCACCACGTCGAGCGTTTCGTCGTAGAAACCGATCACGCTGTGAGCCCGGCGACGGTACAGAAAGGAGATGGGGACACCCCTGTTGTGGTGGATGAGGGCCGAGAGCGTGATTCGAGTGAGCTCCGGTTCGAGGATTTCACGTCCCACCACCTCGATGGTGCTGCCGGTGATCTGTTCGTAGACCACCTCCGTTCGCACCATCACTCCCTCGTCGTCGGAGGACTCCAAGTAGTCCACGGTGGTGGCGAGGAAATCCGGCCGCCATTCGTCGTCGTCGTCGTGAATCGCAAGGAAGGTCGAATCGGAGGAGCGCACCCCGAGGTTGGATGCCGCTTCCATACCGAGGGACTCAGGATTGTGGAGAACAAGTACGCAGCCGGCCAACCGCGCCGAGTGCCGCGCCACCACCTGCTCGACGTCGGCCGCGTTCCCTCCGTCATTGACGATCACCAGGAACCAGTTCCGGTACGTCTGCGCAAGGACATCCTTGACCGCCCGCTCAAGCAGGGTGCCCCGGTTCTTGGTGCGCATGATGATCGCGACCTGCCCCTGGTGATCGTGTTCCGCCATCGTTTCCTCGGCTAGGGCGAACGGGCACCAGTAGTCACTTCTGGAGATCGTGTGCCATGGTGGACGCAATTCCATCCACTCGACGTAGAAGAAATCACCGCGCGAACAGATTATCCCCGTCCGCTGTAGCACCCACCATATCCGGTGTTCAGTATGAGGAATCCTTGCCCGATGCTGCCGGCCTCGAAAGCGTACGTCGTGGAGTTGGTAGTGCCCGTTCGGCTTTGTCGAGGGGCCCTACGGGTGTCTGCAGCACCGGCGGCGCTAAGTGCAGGTGTAGTGATGTGCTGTGCCGCTCTGACGCTCTCGCCGTTGTAGGACGGGCGATACCGATGGCGACCAAACCGCGTCAGGTCAACTCCTGGGCGTAAAGCCTTGACCTTGCGGTGAGTTGTACAGCCGCGAACCTTCACTGCAGGGACACTCGTGATTTCCCGGCTGCGCCACCAACAACTCCTTGTAGAATTTCCTGGTTTGGAGTGCTTCGAAAGGGTGTCCCCCGTCTGTTGGTACAACATACGCTTGGCGCGTGGACAACCGGTCCAGAGGTCGCAAGCGCGAACTCCCTCCGACACCTGAGTGAAAGGACACCATGGAACTTGATGATCTCCTTGGAGCGTTGAACGCCGGCCGGACCATCACCGGGGACTCGCCGTTGCACGAGGTGATGCATCGGGTCAGCCAGGATGCCCTGCGCATCACCGGCGACCTCAACGGCGGGTATCAGGAACCGGAGCGGGTGCGGGAGTTGCTGACTCAGCTGACCGGCAAGCCCGTCGACGAATCCGTGACGGTATTTGCACCCTTCTACTCCGATTTCGGGAAGAACATCACTCTTGGAAAGCGGATCTTCATCAATTCCGGGTGCAAATTTCAGGACCAGGGCGGTGTGGTCATCGGAGACGACAGCCTCATCGGGCATAACGTGGTGCTCGCCACCCTCAACCACGACCTTGCACCGAGCCGCCGTGCGGACATGCACCCTGCTCCTATCGTCATCGGCCGCAATGTGTGGATCGGGTCGAACGCGACCGTCCTGCCGGGCGTGACGATCGGTGATAATTCCGTCGTGGGAGCTGCGTCAGTGGTTACAAAGGATGTGCCAGAAAATTCCGTGGTGGTGGGCTCGCCCGCCCGAGTGGTGCGCTCACTCACCGACTGAACCACGCTGGTTCCAACTTCGAGGACGTCCTCCTCGGCCTCGCCGATGGTCGCAAAATCAGCCGTAGTCCGGGCATCAGGAGGCTCCGAAGCGAAAAGGAGAACAGTCATGTGGATCGGCTTTATCGAGTTCGACATTTTGCTCGGTGACGTTCATTCGTTGAAGGCTAAGCGGTCGGTGATACGCCCGTTGGTGTCGGATCTGCGCCGGAGATTCGAGGTCTCCGCAGCCGAAGTCGATAACCAGGATCTGCACCGTCGAGCCGTCGTTGGTGCAGGTTTGGTGGCAGCAGACCGGCAACATGTGGTGGACGTACTGGACCGCGTGGAGCGGTATGTTGCCGTGCGACCCGAGGTTGAACTGCTCAGTGCCCGACCACGGATCCTCAGTAGCGAGGATTAGCTGGCAGGGGGTTTGTCCCCGGCACACCGACGAGTTCAGCTGTCCGACGTAGCTGCTTCCGGTGCATCCCGAATCTCATGGTGGGGGACCCGCCCGCGCCGCTCCGGTAGCGGACGGCAGCAATCCTCCCGCCGTCACCGTTGTCGTGACCACATAGATGTGACCGGTGGATCCCTCTGCTGCGCAGCTTTCCAGCCGCGCACCCTGCTTCTCCGCCACCTCAAGGGCCAGCACGCACGGTTCTCCCTCGCGCAGCCCCCGAGCGGCGTCGGCTGCGGCCAGAACGGACAGGTCCGCGGCAGTGGCGGCCCGCGAAGCGGACACGGCTCCCTGCATCAGCAGTACCGCCCCAGTAACCAGGATCAGCAGGGCAAGCGCGAAGCCCGCCATCAGGACGGTTCCTGCGCCGCGTTCCTTGTCCTCCGGGTGCCGCCCGGAGGCCCGAAGCGGTACCCCCCGCCGCTTGACACGCTGCAGCTTCCTCCCTGGTCCCTTCGCCGAAAGACCTTGGGCCTCCCGGGGCCGGGCGAGGCCGCCGCTATCAGCCATGCTCCGACCTCCCGGAGGCCGTGGCCGAGAGTGTGAGTTCGAGGAAACCGAGGGCCGGCCCGCGGACAGGGGCGGTGACTTCGATCGATGTCCACCCCGCCTCCGAGCCCAGCCTCACGACGGCGTCGGCACCGGCAAGTCGACGCACCGTTCCCTCGACGGACTGTTGCGTCTCGCCCCGCATGACTTCCCGCGCGCCGGCCCTCGCCGCTTCCTCGAGGCGCAGTTGGGTCATCCCCGCGCCCGTTGCACCCACGAACAACCCGAAGACGAGCACCAGGGCGGGAAGTGCCACGGCGATTTCCGCGGTGACCGCGCCGCCTTCACCTGAACTGCACCGGCGCTCCCCGCCCTGGCGCATCGAACTCAGCCGAAGCTCAGGGCGGACTGGATGAGGGACATCAGTAGCCCCCGCACTTCCCCGCTCGACAGCACCGCGACCAGAAGTGCCGCGAACCCGACGGCAGCAAGCGTGGCGATCGCGTATTCAGCAGTTGCCATTCCTGCCTCCTTCAACAGGGGGCCTCGGGCAGGTCGCGGCCTGGCGGGGCCGGGGCGAAGCTCGATTATCCGCGCCCGCGGTGGATCGACGCTGCAGGGCATGGCTCTTTCGGTTCCTGCGGGGCTGCTCGATTCGACGACCCTGCTGGGAATCCTCACGCTGTGTGGCATGGCTTTCCTTCCTCTCGGTAATCCCGCCGACCTACCGGCGGACCAGTGATGGTGCGACCGGCTTTCCGGTGCTGTCTCCACTCTTCCGCGGTAGGAGAACCACGAATCGGAGACGCGTCCCTAAGTGGATAAGACCGTCCTTCACAGGGACGGCATGAGTGCCCACACCACGGGAAGCACCCCGAGGCACACGAATGCAGGAAGGGCGCAGACACCGAGCGGGACCACGAGCCTCACCCCGAGCGCGGCCGCTCGCCTCTCGACTTCCCTGTTACGGCGTCGCCGCAGTTGGGCTGCGCAAGCGTGAATGATCGAGGCTGAGGGTGCGCCGGTCCCTGCCGCGAACCGGAGGGTTTCCCGCAGTTCATCGACGCAGTCGGTGCGCCCCCGCGCTGCTGGTCGGCCCGCAGTCTCCCAGGCACTTTCCCACTCCGCACCAAGGTCAAGGGCGTCCTTGACCCTCCTGAGCCGGGCAGCCACCGAGGGATCGCAGGATGCCGCAAGGACGGCGAGCGCCCATCCAACCGGAGCACCTGCCGTCAGAATGGCCCCGACGAGGTCGAGCATCAATGGAGCATCGGCGATCCCCGGCCGCGGATTTTTCCTTGGCGCCCGCTGCGGCACGAGCGTTTCCGGTCCGCGGTGCGGGACTGAATACAGCAGGCACGCACTGGCGAGTGTAACTGCGACAAGGAGTCCGGCGCCCATCAGCGAGGATCTTCCGCCGCTGCAAGGAGACGCTGCGACCAGACCCTGGCGATGATCATCAGAAGAATGCCGAGAACCAGCACGAACACCCCGAGGCGTGAACCGAGGAGCGTTCCCAAAGGATCGACGCCAAGAAGGTAACCAAGCCCAAGGCCGAAGGCCGGGAGCCAGGTCAGGAGGGCTACGGTAGCCTTCGGGCCGGCCAGCGCGGTTTCCCGCGCAGCCTCGGCATCAAGTTCGGAATCGAGCTGCACCGCGTACCGATCAAGGACGTGGGCGAGTGGTGCGCCGCTGCTGTCCGCCACATCGAAACAGGCCGCAAGATCGATCCACAGCTTGCCGGCGGACAGTCTGTGCGGGTCGGGGCGTCCTGCAGCGGTCGCACCGGTCCGTAGCGCGTCAGGCACGCTCAACCCCAGCTCCGCGCTCCTACGCGCCGTCTGAATGACGGGCACCGCATGCGCAGCGAAGCGTGATCCCGATTTTGCGGCCTCCTGGTACACCCGTTCGATGTCCTCCCACAGGTGCAGCGGTGATCTTCCCGCTCTGAGCAACCCCGTCAGTTGATGGACGAACAGCGGTAGCTCGTGCAGCTCGATGTTCCGCGTCCTGACCGGGAGCCGCTGGAAAACCCGCTGAAAGGGTGGGTTCGCCCCTGCTTTCCGGCCCACCTTCCCCGCAGGAGGTGTGCGGAAAGCACCTCGTGCGTCAAGGCGATTGGCGCCCGGTGTATGGGCGAGCAGTGCGACGGCCGCGGCCAGGAGAAGCGCCACCGCGGCTCCGGTCATGGACGAGTCCCGGGACCGGCAAGCCGCTCTTGCAGGGCTTCCCATGCCTCACCCTCTACACACCCGTCGGCGCCGCCGCTCAACGCCGGCCTCACCGTCAATCGCCCCTCGCTGTCCAGCTCCACCAGCGCGATCTGGTCGATCCGACGTCCCGCTGGAACCCGGACGAGGTGGATGACGACGTCGAGCGCGGTCCCCGCCTGCAGTGCCAGCGACGCAGGGCTCAGCCCGGCCAGCGCTCCGAGGGCGGTGAGCCGCGCCGGAACAGCGGCCGCGGAATTCGCGTGGACCGTGCCGCCGGCGCCATCGTGCCCGGTATTCATGGCCATCAGCAGGTCACGGACCTCTCCGCCCCGGCACTCGCCCACAATCAGGCGGTCGGGCCGCATCCTCAACGCATTCCTCACCAGTTCGGCGAGATCCACCCCTCCCGCTCCCTCGAGGTTCCCGTGGCGTGATTGCAGGCCGACGGTATGGGGATGCTGCGGGTTCAGCTCGGCGGCGTCCTCCACGAGAACGAGCCGCTCAGTGGAACCCGCCATGCCGAGCAGCGCCGAAAGGAGCGTGGTCTTCCCTGTTCCGGTGGCGCCGCTGATGAGGAAGTTCAGGCGCCCCTTCATCACGGCAGCCAGCGTCGCCGCCATGCCCTGTGGGACAGTGCCTGAAGCCACCAGCTCACCGAGGGAGAACACCTTCGCGCGCCGGATCCGGATGGACAGCAGGGTACCTCCGGTCGACAGCGGCGGGAGCACAGCGTGGATGCGGTACTCACCCAGGCGGACGTCCACACAGGGGCTGCTGTCGTCGAGTCGCCTCCCGCCCGCGGCAATGAGCCGCACGGCGAGCGCGCGGACTTCGCTTTCACGCTCGAAAAGCCGTGGAACGCGCCTCAGGCCTCCGTCCCCGTCGATCCAGGTGTCACCGGGTCCGTTCACCAGAATGTCGGTGACGTCTTCAATCCCCAGCAGATGTTGCAACGGACCAAGCCCCTGAAGCTCGGCGCGGATGCGGTCGACTGCGTTGAGGGTGCCCTCGGAGCCCAGGAGGCGTCCGGAGGTTCGGACGGCGTCAGCAAGACCTGCGGCGGTGACTGCGGCGGTTCCGGCGAGAACCGAGGTACGGACCTCACTGACCATTCCGAGTCCGGCGTTCACCCCTGGCGCTTCCGTCGGCCTGGACGTGGATCCGGCATGCGATCCCATACGGAGGCCACCGCGTGATCCGGTGACTGAATTGGTGCCCGATGTCGCCTCAGGTTTCGAAATGCTGCCGTCGCGCCGCCGCGGACGCTGAATGGGATCACTGGCCACGGATGCCGTCGATCCCCGGAATGGCGTCGAGGAGAGACCTGCACACGGTCCGCGGACGTCTCCGCCGTCCGATCTCCAACACACGCCCGGCGGCCTCGGCGGTGCCGACCCCGCGCATACGCGGCAGCAGGTCCAGGTCACCACCTGCCCCCAGTGCGTCGGCGATGCTTCGGGTATCAAAGCCCCGGGACAGCGGTCCTCCCACCACCGGATGCACAGGGAGCGGCTCCAGCCGGCGCTGCGCAGCAAGCGCCGCCGACACGGCTCTCAGTCGAGCAGGAACCACGAGCACCACCCGATCGCAGAATCCCAGGAGCGAGTCATAGCCTGCGGCCCCGAGATCGATGAGCACCACATTGAAGATCCGGCGCGCTGCGTCGAGGACGGCAACTGTGGATGAAGGGCTTGGACTTCGAGCCGGTTCCGGATGTGCCGGACCGTGGGACAGGAATGGGAAGTGACCGGCCGACGGCAGGGCAGATCCGAGTTGAGCCGGGTTGAGGCTGCCTTGGACCTCGGCCAGATCGGCCCATCGCACGCCCGGCGTGCGCTCGCCACCGAAAGCCAAATCAAGGCCTCCTCCGGACGGGTCCCCATCAACGAGGAGCGCGGCGAGTCCGTCGGCACCCGCGCAATCCGCCAGCCAGCAGCTGAGAGTGCTCGCACCGGCTCCGCCGACACTGCCCATTATCCCGACGATCGAACCGAGCCCGGCCGGATTCTGGAGCCGGCCGAGGTACTCCGCCAGCCAGCCTGCGCCCTGCGGCAGGATAGCGACCCTCCCCGCGTGGGAACGGGCAGCAGCGGACCACACGAGGTCCTCCTCGCCGGCTGCTCCGATGAGGATGGCACTGATACCGGCGGGTACCGGCTCATGCGCACTACCGGGAGTCACGAGAAGAACCGATGGTTGATGTTTCAGGGCCAGCTGGACCGAATCGGCGGTGGTCATCGGAACCCCTGCTGCGGCGCAGACGCGGGCCGTCTCGTCGTGCAGCTCCTGGGACCCGCCGACGAGCACCACCACACCTCGACCAGTCCCGTCATCCGCACCCGGTGTCCAGAATCGTTCGTCCGCCATGCGTCAATGCTGGTGGTCGCCGCCACCCTGCGCCGTCGTCGTCGGGCATAAGTGGACAACCGTCCACGGAAAACGAATCGTCCCGCGCCGCAGGAGAGAATGGAGCCATGTATGTTGCTGTGGCCGCACCGGCCAGCGCCGGGGCGTCCCAGCACCGAGCCGCCGCGGTCTTCCAGCCGGTCGATGCAGCGGGCGCCCCCGCGGGCCCCGCGGTCAGTGCAACCGCGCAGGAGCTGACGGACGTCTTTGCGCGCTTCGAGGTGGACCGCCCACGCTGGGTATGGGACTCGACGCGGGCCTGGTATCCCCTCCTGCTGGCCGGCGGGCTGCGGGTGGATCGGTGCCATGACCTTGGCCTGGTGCGTGCCATCCTCACCCACTCGGGCTACTGCGCCGATTCACCCTATATACAGGACCTGCGCCGATCCTCCGGGGACGCCGACGAGCCGGTGCTTCCCCGCCAGGTTCCGGCCCAGCAGGTCGCACCGAACCAGACGAGTCTTTTCGAGGATCCGCCGGCAGCCCAGGGGCCGGGCCTTGACGAGGTTATCGGAGAATTCCAGCGGCAGCAGCGGGCGGTTGCGACTTCCAGCCACGCTCACCGCCTGGCGCTGCTGCTGGCGGCGGAATCGGCCGGTGCCCTGCTCGCCACCGAGATGGAGTCCACGGGTCTCCCCTGGCGGCGGGACATCCATGAGCAGTTGCTTGAAACACACCTCGGCCCCAGGCCGCCCGAAGGCCGCCGGCCGGTCCGGCTCGAACAGTTCGCAGCAGAGTTGCGAACCGCTCTCGGCAGCCCCTCGCTCAACCCGGATTCGCCGCAGGAGCTCATGAGGGCCCTGCACCGGGCCGGCATCGAGGTATCCACGACGAGATCCTGGGAACTTGAGCGCCAGAATCATCCCGCCATCGGGCCGCTGCTGGCCTACAAGAAACTTTCGCGGTTGCTCACAGCCAACGGCTGGTCCTGGCTCGATACCTGGGTGCGGGACGGGCGGTTCCGGCCCGAATACGTGGTGGGCGGAGTGGTGTCAGGGCGCTGGGCTTCCCGCGGCGGTGGGGCGCTGCAGATTCCGAAGCAGGTGCGCGACGCCGTCAGGCCCGACCCCGGGCATCTCTTCGTCATCGCCGATGCGGCCCAGCTGGAGCCGCGCGTCCTCGCGGCCCTCGGGCGGGATTCGGCGCTCGCGGCGGCCGCCCGGGGACGCGACCTGTACCAGGGCATTGCGGAGCAGGGATTCGGCGGCGACAGGTCGAAGGCGAAGCTGGCCATGCTGGGGGCCATGTACGGAGCGACCAGTGGCGAATCAGGCCGCCTCATGCCGCAGCTGACGCGCGCCTATCCGCAGGCGATCGCCGTCGTCGAAGCCGCCGCCCGCACCGGGGAAACCGGCGGCGCCGTCACCAGCTACCTCGGGCGCGGGTGCCCTCCCGCGTCGGAACGGTGGCGCGCAGCACAGCAGAGCACGACGGCGGAGGAGCAGCGCCGGGCGGACAGCGCCGCCCGGGCTCGGGGCCGCTTCACGAGGAATTTCGTGGTGCAGTCCACTGCCGCGGAATGGGCGCTGTGCTGGCTCGCCGAGATCCGGCGGAGGCTGCGCGCGGAGGCCGGGCCGGCATCAGGACGGAGCGAGGTGGTGTTTTTCCTCCACGATGAGGTGATGCTCCACGTGCCCGAAGCGGACGCCGGTGGGATCAGCCGGCTGGTTGAGGATGCTGCTGCCGCAGCGACCGAGCTGATGTTCGGCAGGATCCCCATCGACTTCGCCGTCAACACCGTCGTGGTGGCGTCCTACGCGGACGCCAAGTGACGCGGACGGCGGTTCACAGGGGCGCGGGAATCTCCAGGGAGGGGTCCCACGGCTGGGTCCATTGCAGCCCCTCGAACAGGGAGTCCAGCAGTATCGCGGTGAATCCCCACACCGTGGCGTTCGGGAGGACGAAGGCCGGGCTTCGCATGGTCGATCCTCTTCTCCGCACGACGGCTGTCCGCCGGTTAGACGGATTCAGGAGGTCCCCTACCGGCACCCGGAAAACCTGGGTCGATTCGGCTTCCGAAACCACGGCGACCGGCGTCTGACGAGCCCACCAGGCAAGGACCGGCGTCACGAGGAAATTGCTGACGGGCAGCCCGACCTCCGGCAGCACCCCCAGCACTTCCACGCCGAGCGGATCGAGGCCGGTCTCTTCCTCCGCTTCCCGGAGTGCCGCGGCACGCTCGTCGACGTCACTGGGGTCGACGGCACCACCTGGAAACGAGACCTGCCCCGGATGGTTGTTGAGGGACCCCGCACGCTCCATCAGCAGGACGTCGAGATCGGCGGGTTGAAGCGCGGACGGGTCCGGGTGAGGTCCGGGCCGGAGCGCTCCGAACAGCATGAGAACGGCCGCGCGGCGGGCGTTCTCGAGTCCCCTGGTACTCAAGTGCCAATTTGCTCGGGTGACGGGAGCGCTCACACCCTCCAGCGAGGATGCGTAGACGCTCAAGGAGTCGTAGGCGTTCACGCTCCCAGCGCGTGCCCGGCTCGGCGGAGCTCGGCGCGTGTCTCGCCGTTCCGCATTCGTTCCAGGAGCTCCTCCCGTCCCGGCGCCAGTTCGTATTTCAGCAGCTTTGCCGCTTTTACGGGGTCGACTTCACCTTCCCCGTAGGACGGGCACAGCGCGGCCACGGGACAGGCGCCGCAGGCCGGTTTCTTTGCGTGGCACACCCGCCGGCCGTGGAAGACCACGTGGTGGGAGAGCAGGGTCCAGTCCTTCGGCTCGAACAGGGCGCCGACTTCGGCCTCCACTTTGACGGGATCGTCGGCAGAGGTCCATCCGAAGCGGCGGGACAATCGCCCGAAGTGCGTGTCGACGGTGATTCCCGGCGTTCCAAAAGCGTTGCCGAGCACCACGTTGGCCGTTTTTCGTCCCACTCCCGGAAGCGTCACCAGGTCTTCGAGCCTCCCAGGCACCTCGCCGTCGTACTCATCGACGAGCCGGTTGGACAGCGCGAGGAGGCTGTTGGCTTTCGCGCGGAAGAATCCTGTGGGACGGATGATCTCCTGGAGTTCCTCCACGCCGGCCTCCGCCAGGCTTCGCGCATCGGGGAACCGCGCGAACAGATCAGGGGTGGTCATATTCACCCGCACGTCCGTAGTCTGCGCGGACAGCACCGTGGCAACCAGGAGCTCGAAGGAGTTCCGGAAGTCCAGTTCTGCAACCGCGTAGGGGTATGTCTCCCCGAGGATTCGATTGATCTTCCGAGCCCTGCGCTTGAGGGCGACGGACGATTCCGCCTCTCTTGCCGACGCCTTCATCGTCTGTTTCCAGAATGCAGCATGCTAGTCCTTCGGCGCGCGTTCGATATTGCTGAGGTCACGCATGACTCCGACGTGCCCGGTGCGTTTGTCCTGCACCAGGAACTCGCTTCCGCGGTCCTCGATGCCTACTTCCCAATCTCCCGGCTCGAGCGTGAAGATCGCGCGGCCGGTGTGCTCGTCCACGACGACCTTCGGGGTGCCGACGGCGAACCAGAAGGCCTCGACCACCTGCTCCTCCTCGGGGTCGCGGGTAGCTGAGATGGGATCCTGCCGGACCGCGGGGCTGCTCTCCGAGATGACCGTGTGTGCCCGAGTCTCGGCGAGGGGTGTCCTGGTTTCGGTTGCTACCCCGTCAGGCGATGGCTCTGCACCGCCCACTTCCTCCTCGGTACTCCCCGGTTCGGTGCGGACGGGTTTCGAACCGCCAGCGTCCGGTGTAACTGTCCCGCAAACAGCAGTGTCCGACACCGGAGTGCCGGACTCGACAGGATCGGAGGACTCGGTGCTGGGAGTGCTGGTGTCCGGCTTCGAACCGGCCGGCGTCGAGGATTTGGCACCAGCGACAGAAACCGACGACGCACCAGTGGCAGACGCCGACGACGACGCACCAGCAGCGGTCGCACCGGCGGCAGTGGCGCCTGCTGCAGTAGCACTCCGCCCCTCCGGGCGCGGGACAGACCCTTGCTTCGATGCCTGCTGGCCGGTACCTGGGCGGATTCTCCCCAGAAGCCCTGCAACCTTCTCCCCGTACTGCTTGGCCGGCTGGCTTTTGTCCGGCCGGGTGTCGGCCGGACGCACCGCGTCCGAACGGACAGTGCCGCCAGGGGGAACTTCGGTCCACTGCTCGACCTGCTCTGCGGGAACGGGCTTCGGCTCCTTCGACTCCTTCGGCTGCCTGGGCGGCTTCGGCCGTGCTGCCAGAACAGGGCGGGCGACGAGGTGCGCGCCGGAGTCGGGACGTTCCTTGAAATCCTTGTTCAACGGAGGCAAATGGGGTGCGAGCACTGTCGCGACGAGCATGCCCAGCGCGCCGATCAGGGATACCAGCGCCCCGGCCTGGAAGAAGGTCACGGTCTCGAGGAAGAAGAAGACCGAGGCGAGCACGGCACTCACCGAGGCGAACTGGTCGACGGACAGCGACCCCACCCGCAGCGTGGCGGTTCCTAGCCTCCTGGACGCCAGAAGTGCCGCGGCGGCCACGGGGAGCAGGATGCCCAACCCTACATAGAACAGTGGAGAGATGGTCCAGAAGTTCTGGTAGGAAATAGTGTCCCGGGCGAAAGGAATGAGCGTTCCGATGAAAACCAGCAGGACGGCACCCCCGAAGACCGTCTCCCGCAGGGTGAAGGGACCCACGACGGCGTCCGAGGGTCCAAAGGGTCCGGAGGGCCGGTGCTCCTGCTCGAGGTGTTCCCCGCTGCCCGTCCGGGCGTCTGCCGGGTTCGCTGTCGAGCCACCCGTCCCACCGGTGTCGTGCTCAACCTGCTGCTTGGTCATGGTGAATCTCCTGTTCATCGCGGCGCCCGGAAGGCCCCTCGGAGAACACCGGTGAAGCACCGGCGTTCCATACCTGTTTCCACCCTAGCCACCCGCGGTGCCCTTCTCCAGCAACCGCCTTCCGCGCACCTCCGATGCTGGACCACTCACCGCAGAATCCCGACCTCTTACCTAGGTGCTGTGACCCCGGCCACAGATTGTCCTACTCGCGGGATAATGTTCCACAAGAGCACGTTGCGGCGGCCGGCATCGCCGGTGCCGCCGCTACCCACGGAGTCACCGAGGAAGTAAAAGAGGGGTAAGACATGTCTGACAGCGCGCAGAAGCAAGGCGATGCATTCGAGAACCTGCTGCACGAGGAACGCCGCTTCCCGCCTACCGACGAATTCGCGGCGAATGCCGTGGCACAGCCCTCCCTGTACGAGGAAGCAAACACACAGGGCTACGAGTTCTGGGCCGTCCAGGCGCGCAACCTCCTGACGTGGGACACCGATTTCACCCAGACGCTCGACTGGACGGACGCCCCTTTCGCCAAATGGTTCGTGGGAGGCAAGGTCAACGCTGCCTACAACGCGCTGGACCGGCACGTCGAGGCCGGGCTCGGGGACCGCGTCGCCATCCACTTCGAGGGCGAGCCCGGTGACACGCGGACCCTCACCTACGCGGAGCTGACCGAAGCGGTGAAGAAAGCGTCGAACGCCTTCGAGAGCCTCGGCGTGGAGAAGGGCGACCGCGTCGCCGTATACCTGCCCATGATCCCGGAAGCGGTCATCACCATGCTGGCCTGTGCCCGCATCGGCGCGGTCCACTCCGTGGTCTTCGGAGGCTTCTCCTCCGAGGCGCTGCGCAGCAGGATCGACGACGCCGAGGCGAAGCTGGTCGTCACCTCTGACGGCACGTACCGCCGGGGAAAGCCCAGCGCGCTCAAACCTGCCGTTGACGGCGCGCTCGAACGGGAGGGCCACTCCGTCTCCAGCGTCGTCGTGGTCAAGCGCAACGGCGAGCCCGTCGAATGGACGGAGGGCCGCGATCTCTGGTGGCACGACGTCGTCGACGCCGCCTCCCCCGAGCACACGGCCGTTGCCCACGATTCCGAGCACCCGCTGTTCATCCTGTACACCTCCGGCACCACGGGGAAACCCAAGGGCATCCTGCACACCACGGGTGGTTTCCTGACCCAGACGGCCTTCACGCACAAGAACACCTTCGATCTCCGCCCCGAAACGGATGTCTTCTGGTGCACCGCTGACATCGGCTGGGTCACCGGCCACAGCTACGTGACCTACGCGCCCCTGATCAACGGTGCCACGCAGCTCATGTACGAGGGCACCCCCGACACCCCCCACCAGGGACGCTGGTGGGAGCTGATCGAAAAGTACAGGGTGTCCATCCTGTACACCGCTCCCACCGCCATCCGAACCTTCATGAAGTGGGGCCGCGACATCCCCAAGAAGTTCGACCTCTCCTCGATCCGCGTGCTCGGTTCGGTCGGTGAGCCCATCAACCCCGAAGCGTGGATGTGGTACCGCGAGGTGATCGGCGGGGGTAAGGCACCCATCGTCGATACCTGGTGGCAGACCGAAACGGGTGCCCACATGATCGCGCCCATGCCCGGTGTCACTGCGACCAAGCCGGGCTCGGCCCAGGTGGCAGTGCCCGGGATCGCCGTCGATGTGGTCGACGAGCTTGGGCAGTCGGTTCCCAACGGTGCGGGCGGTTATCTCGTGATCCGGGAGCCGTGGCCCGCCATGCTGCGGGGTATCTGGGGCGACCCCGAACGCTTCAAGCAGACCTACTGGTCCCGCTTCGACAACATGTACTTCGCCGGCGACGGGGCGAAGAAAGATGCCGACGGCGACATCTGGCTTCTCGGCCGGGTTGACGACGTCATGAACATCTCGGGCCACCGGCTCTCCACCACCGAGATCGAGTCGGCGCTCGTCAGCCATCCCTCCGTTGCGGAGGCGGCAGTGGTCGGCGCGGCGGACGAGACCACGGGTGAGGCTGTGGTGGCGTTCGTGATCCTCCGGGGCTCCGCGAAGGACGACGACGACATCGTCACCACGCTGCGCAACCACGTGGCGAAGGAGATCGGGCCGATCGCGAAGCCCCGGAATATCCTCGTGGTTCCCGAGCTGCCGAAGACGCGCAGCGGCAAGATCATGCGCCGGCTCCTGAAGGACGTGGCCGAGGGCCGTGAGGTGGGTGATTCGACGACACTCGCCGACAGCACGGTGATGCAGCAGATCGCAGCATCGCTGCGAAAGTAAGAGCATCGCTGCGAAAGTAAGAGCATCGCTGGCGCAGGCCGGGCGCCGCTGGTACCCGGCCTGCTGGCTCCGGGCGCCTGCTGGTACCCGGCGCCTGCTGGTGCATAGTTGAACCATGACTGCGGCCACCACCATCCTGCTTCTCAACGGACCGAACCTGAACCTCCTGGGCACACGCGAGCCGGACGTGTACGGGCACGAGACGCTCGACGACGTCGTACAGCTCGCGCGGGCCACCGCCCAAGCGCGCGGATGGTCCCTGGAGAGCCTGCAGTCGAACCACGAGGGCGTTCTGATCGATGCCATCCACGCCGCCGCCGGGACTGCTGCCGCCGTCGTCATCAACGCCGGGGCCTTCACCCACACGTCGGTGGCCATCCGCGATGCGCTGGCCGCCGTCGCGCTTCCTGTGGTGGAGGTCCACATCAGCAACGTGCACCGGCGTGAGGAGTTCCGCCACCACTCCTACATCTCCGGAGTTGCCGACGCCGTGATCGTCGGCGCCGGCGTGGACGGGTACCGCCTCGCTGTGGACCACCTGGCCTCGAAGCTCGGCAGATAAGCCCGAGAAGTCGGTAGAAAGTGCCGCGCATACGCCGGTCCCGGCGTCGAAATCGGCACGGGTAGTGCACCATGGTTCAATGAGTGATTTTTCCGGCGTGCCCGAAGTGATCGACGTACGCGACACCACGGACGCGCCGTTGCTCCAGGTCAAGGACCTTGCGGTGAGCTTCCGGACCACGCACGGTGAGGTGCAGGCCGTGGAGAACGCCAGCTTCACCCTGAGGAAGGGCAGCACCCTCGCCATCGTCGGTGAGTCCGGTTCGGGGAAGTCGACGACGGCGATGGCCTGCATCGGACTCCTTCCTGGTAATGGCCGTGTGAATTCCGGGAGCATCCTCTTCGAGGGCCGGGACCTGGTGGGACTCGCGGAGTCGAAGATGCGATCCATCCGCGGGCGTGCCATCGGGCTGGTCCCCCAGGATCCAATGTCGAACCTGAACCCGGTGACCAAGATCGGTACCCAGGTGGCGGAAACACTGCTGGTGCACGGAATGGCCACCAGGAAGAACGTCAAGCAGCGCGTCATCGAGGTGCTCTCCGCGGCAGGGCTCCCCGAAGCCGGCGAGCGCGCCAAGCAGTACCCCCACGAATTCTCCGGTGGAATGCGGCAGCGCGCCCTCATCGCCATCGGCCTCGCATGCCAGCCGCGGCTGCTGATCGCCGACGAGCCCACCAGTGCCCTCGACGTCACCGTCCAGCGCACCATCCTGGATCAGATCGGCACCATGACCGAGCAGCTCGGCACCTCGGTCCTGCTGATCACCCATGACCTCGGTCTGGCAGCCGAACGCGCATCGGACCTCGTGGTGATGCACCGCGGCCGCGTCGTCGAGACCGGACCTGCCGACCAGCTCCTCAATGATCCCCAGCACCCCTACACGCAGTCACTGGTCCGGGCGGCCCCGAGCGTGGCGGCTGTGCGGCTTCGGCCGGGCGCCTACAACGACGACGCCGCGAAGCGCGCCGAACTCGCCGAGGTGGTTTACGCCGAGCACGAGGCCGAGGGCGGTACAACACCCGCCTCGGCTCCGGAGAACATCGTGGAGATCCGCGATCTGACAAAGGTCTACAAGCGCCGCGGGAGTTCCGAGGACTTCTACGCGACAAAGAATGTGACCCTCGACGTCCCCCGGGGGCAGACGGTCGCCATCGTCGGAGAATCCGGGTCGGGAAAGACCACGACCGCGCGAATGCTCCTCAAGCTCATCGAACCGACGTCGGGCTCGATGACCTTTGACGGCATGGACGTCGCCACGCTGGACAAGGCTCAGCTCAACGACTTCCGCCAGCGGGTGCAGCCCATCTTCCAGGACCCGTATTCCTCGCTGAATCCCATGTTCACCATCGAGCGCATCGTCGAGGAACCGCTCAACGCCTACAAGCGGGGCAGCAAGAAGGACCGGGCGGCGCGGGTCCGGGAACTGATGGACCAGGTGTCGCTCCCGCAGAATGCACTCCGCCGCTACCCGTCCGAGCTGTCGGGTGGGCAACGCCAGCGGGTGGCGATCGCCCGCGCGCTCGCGCTCAAGCCGGAACTGCTGGTCTGCGATGAGCCCGTCTCGGCCCTGGACGTCCTGGTGCAGGCGCAGATCCTGAAGCTCCTCGGCGATCTCCAGTCCGAGCTCGGCCTCAGCTACCTCTTCATCTCCCACGACCTAGCGGTGGTGCGGCTGATCTCCGACTACGTCTGCGTGATGAAGGACGGCGAACTGGTCGAGGCCGCAAGCTCCGAGGAAGTCTTCCAGAACCCGCGCCACCCCTATACGCGCCGGCTCCTTGCCTCGATCCCCGGCAACGAACTCAATATCGAGGGAGAACGCGCTTCCTGAGGTCCGGATACCGGTTGCGTGTCACCACCGGATTCGATCGAACTCCTTCCGCAGCCGCCGCCCCCGGGCGGGGTTCAGGGACTCTACCCAGGAAATGCGCCCGAGCAGGTGTGCCCGGAAGTTCGGGTGCACCGGTCCGCGAGCGCCGTTCTGCGACGCCGGCCCGTCGGTGACGCAGTTGTGCAGTATCGCCTTGAGCTCATCGAAGACGGGGCGGGGAACGTTCGGAACCGAATTCACGACGACGCCGGTCACCGTCTGCCGCACCGCCGCACCCTTCACGCGCGTCTTCCGTGGGTTCACGAGATGACCCTCCGACGTGACGATCCGCTCAACTCCCCGCACGAAGGCATCGGCTCGGCGCGGAAGCAGCCCGGAGCCGCTGAAGGCGAGATCGTCGGCGTAGCGCGTGTAGACGGCCCCCGTTGCCTCCGCCCAGCCCGCGAGCCGCGAGTCCAGCCGCCGGACCGAGAGATTGGCGAGGGCCGGCGACGACGGCGCCCCCTGCGGCAGGTGTGCGGCAGCAAGGGCGCGCCGCAGGGCGAGGCGCTCATCGGGACTGCCGCCGTCTGGCATCCGGGTGAGCACCGCCGCCGGGACCGCCGCCGTACAGATTCCGGTGAGCAGATGCGCAACAGCTTCAGGCATCCCTGCCTGACGGAAGATGCCATGGACGCGGCCGGCGCCGATCGAGGAGAAGAATGTGCGCAGGTCGAGGCTGATGAGCATCTCCGTCCCGAGATGCTGCCCGGCACCCGTCCCCGCGCTGCGGCCCGGCACAAAACCGTGGGCGGCGTCGTGCAGTGGAATTGATCCGAGCAGCTGGTGCAGCACCTTCCGCTGGACAGCCTTCAGGCGCGGCCCGGGCACTTCGAGGAGGCGTGGAACGCGGCCCCTCCTCGTCCGCCAGGCATAGCGGTAGTGGCGCAGCGGCCCGGGCCGCGCACGCCGGTTCCAGTGCCCGGTGTCGGCGAACCACTCGAGCTCTCCGACGGTCAGGTCAAGGAATTGCGCCAGAGCCCCGACGCCGGCTGGAATCCCGGCTGAGGCTCCGGCCGCGGCCGATGCGACGGCGTAGCGGGCCACGGGGATGGGGGCGCCTTTTTCTGCGGCCCGCGCAACGGCGGCGCCGAAAGCGGGAGCCTGGGCAATGAACCGGGCGAGCTCCCGTGGCGCATCAGTGGGCGGACGATGGTAGGCCTTGAGGACGTCGGCGGCCAGCGGGCCGAGCCAGCGCCGTCGCGCTCCCAGCGTGATGGCTCCTGCTGCTATCAGCCCGGGTTTCGACCAGGGATCCGCGGCCAGGAAAGCATGGGCGAGCGCGGAGGCGAGTCCTTCCGTCGACGGATGGGGCGCTCGCGCAAGGACCCGGGAACCAGTGCTGATGCTGCTGGTCGTGCTGAGTGAGCGATGGGCACCGGCCGACCTGTCCGTCCGTGCGGGCTCTGTGCTGCGCGGAGCGCTGTCACGTGCCTGCGGCGCTTTGTCCTGGTCGATCTGCGTACCCCGGGGTAACCCCGGAGAGGAGGGCGCACCTCGTGCGCTCTCCGCCTCGGCCGGTACCCATCGCACGCATTCAGCCTAGCAAGGGGCTTTCCGCACGGTGAGCAGGGAGGCTCCCCGCAGTGCGTGGACCCCGAGGCGGTCGGGACGCCCGCTGTGGTGAACCACCGTCCGGGCCGGCGTCGTCCTACTTCCGCCGGGTCTTGGGATCCAGTGCCTCGCGCAGCGCCTCACCCAGAAGGGTGAACCCGAGCGCCGTGATGACGATGCACGCGCCCGGCAGGAAGGCCAGCTGCGGTGCTACTGCCAGCTCCACCTGGGCATAGGTGAGCATCCTGCCCCACTCCGCGGTCTGGGGGAGCCCGCCGCCCAACCCCAGGTAGGACAGTGCTGCAGCATCGATGACCGCGGTCGCGAGCGTCAGTGTCGCCTGGACGATGACGGGGCCCATGCTGTTGGGCAGCAGGTGGCTCATGGTGATGGTGGACCTGCTCAACCCAAGGGTTTGGGCGGCCAGGATGTAGTCGGACCCGCGCTGCGACAGCATCGACGAGCGGAGCAACCGGGCGAAGATCGGGACCTGGGACACTCCGATGGCGATCATGATGGCATACGGGCTCTGGCCGAGTACCGCGGCGATACTGACGGCCAGCAGCAGGTTCGGCACGGAGAGCAGGATGTCCACGAAGCGCATGATGACGTTGTCCACCCACCCGCCGAGGCCGCCGGCAAGAATGCCGAGCAGCATGCCTCCCGCGAGTCCGAGCGTGGTGGACACGACGCCGATGAGCAAGGAGGCCTGCGCGCCCCAGATCAGCTTGCTGAGGACATCCCCGCCGAAGCGGTCGAGGCCGAGTGGGAAGCCGTCGATCTCACCCGGCCCGGGGATGGTGGTAGGGGTGATCGAGGTTCGTCCGGGAAGGTCGTTCCCGCCGTAGGGCGCAAGGATCGGCGCGAGCGCGGCCACGAGGAGGAAGATCCCGATGATGACGGCGCCGGTGATGGCCTGCGGGTTGCGGCGCAGTCGGAGGAATGCGTCCTTCCAGAGGCCGGTGCCGCCACCGGTGTCGAGGGCGGGATCGGTGGGACCCGCTGGACCGCCGGCGGCGGGGGGCAAGACTGTACTCACTGCACACGCACCCTTGGGTCGATGACGCTGTAGGAAAGATCCACGATCAGGTTGATGAGCGCGTAGAGGATGGCGATGAAGATGATGAAGCCCTGCAGCACCGGGTAGTCGAGCCCGAAGATCGCATCCCGGAGGAAACGCCCGATGCCGCTGAAGGCGAAGACGGACTCCGTGAGGACGGCACCCGAAATGAGCAGGCCGAGCTGCAGCCCGATGGTGGTGACCACGGGCAGCATCGCATTGCGGAGCACGAAACGGCCCCGGATGGTGCGTTCCAGCAGTCCCTTCGCCCGCGCCGTCCGGACGTAGTCGGCGTTCTGCACCTCGAGGACCGAGGCCCGGGTGATCCGCACGATGATCGCCAGCGGGATGGTGCCCAGGGCGAGTCCGGGCAGGATGAGGTGCAGGAAGGCGTCCCAGGCGGCGTCCCACTCACCCGTCAGCAGGCCGTCGAGCACGTAGAAGTCCGTCACGTGGGTCGCATCCATGCGCGGGTTCTGCCGTCCGTCCGGCGGCAGAATGGGCCACTTGATGGCGAAGAGGTATTTCAGGATAAATGCAAGGAAGAACACCGGAACCGTGATGCCGATGAGGCTGAGGACCACGGAAGTGTGATCGACGAAGCGGCCGTAGTAGCGGGCCGCGAAGTAGCCGAGCGGGATGCCCACCCCGATGGCGAAGATCAGGGCGATGACCGTGAGCTCGATGGTCGCTGGAAAGCGTGTCGCGAACTCTTCGAGCACCGGGCGCCCGGTATTGATCGACACTCCGAAGTCACCCTGGAGCAGCTTGCCGATGTAGGTGAAGTACTGCGTCAGGAGCGGCTGGTCGAACCCGTAGAGTTCATTGACCCTCGCCACGGCTTCCGGCGTCGCCTTCTCCCCGAGCAGCGCGGTGGCAGGACCACCCGGCAGGCTGCGCACCCACAGGAACAGCAGGATGGACAACCCGAACAGGGTGGGAATAAGCAGGGCAATACGCTTGCCGATGACGCGTAGCACTCAGGTCCTCTCGGAGGTAAGCCGGACAAGGTAGGTCAGTACAGTCTCGCTCAGCACAGTGGAGCCGGCCGCAGGGCGACCGGCTCCACCAAGGTACAGGTACTACTCGCTGAGCTCGATGTTGGTAAAGACCTCGTCATTGACGGGGCTCGCCGGGTAGGACGTCACGCGCGGGGCGAACGCCAACGACGGCGCGGGATGCGCCAGCGGGATGGCCGGGTTGAATTCGGCGATCTGCTCGTTGATCTCCTCGTAGGCCGCGGTCTGCGCCTCACGATCGGTCATGCCGCGTGCCTCCGTGAGGGCGTCGAACAACTCGGGGTTGTTGAATCCGAACTCGAGCTTCTCCTGTCCGAAGAACACACCGATGAAGTTGTCGGTGTCGTTGTAGTCACCCGTCCAGCCGAGCAGGTGCAGCCCGTGGTCCGGGGTTCCCTGGACCTGGTTCAGGTAGTCGGGCGACCATGCAGCGGGTGCCGGGGTGACGGTGATTCCCACTTCACCCAGCTGCGCGGTGAGGTTGGTGAAGACCTGCTCGGGGGTGGGCATGTAGGGGCGTGAGACGTTCGTCGGGTAGTTGAACTGGACCTCGAAGCCGTCGGGGTAACCCGCCTCTGCCAGGAGCTCCTTCGCCCGCTCGGGATCGTACTCGTAGGTGGTGACCTCTTCGTTGTACCCGTCCACGACGTCCGGGATGAATTGCGTTGCAACCTCGGTGCCCTCGGGCAGTGTCTGGTCCACCAGCGCCTGCTTGTCGATGGCGTGGGCGATCGCCTGCCTCACCAGCGGGTCGGACAACTCGGGTACGGCGTGGTTGATTCCGAGGTAGAGGATGGTGAAGGGATCCCGGGGCACGATGTTGTAGCCGGCATCCGCGAGGGATGCCGTGTCGGCGGGCGCGACGAGGTCGTAGCCGTCGATCGTTCCCGCTTCGAGTGCCTGGCGCCGGGCCTGGGGATCATCGATGATGCGGAAGATCGTATTGGTGATCTGGCCCTTCTCACCCCAATAGTCCTCGTAGATGGACAGTTCGAGCTGCTGGCCCACTTCCCACGAATCGAACTTGAACGGACCGGTTCCCACGGGGTTGCCGAGGGCGTACTCGCTCAGTGTCGGTGATTCCTCGGAGCCGCCGATCTCGTCCGCGGAGAACTCCTCGAGCGCCGTCGGGCTCTGCATGGCGAATGCCGGAAGCGAAAGCGCGGGAACGAAGCCGGCGAACGGCTTCGCGAGGTTGATGGTGACCTCGGAGTCACCGTTCGCCTCACAGGACTCGTAGACAGCCTCTTCCGGGCTGTCGGCGAAGCCCCGGAACAGCGAACCGTAGTAGTAGGACACCGTCTCTGCCTGCTGGACACCGGTCCAGTTGTACCAGCGGTCGAAGTTGAAGCACACCGCTTCGGCGTTGAAGTCGGTGCCGTCATGGAAGGTGACTCCTTCCTTCAGCGCGAAAGTCGTGGACAGGCCGTCTTCGGCCGTTTCCCACGACTCGGCGAGCAGGGGTGCCGGATCAGCGGTGCCCGGCTCCACGCCGACGAGTCCCTCGAAGATCTGGCGGCTGACGCGGAAGGATTCGCCGTCGCTGGCGAAGGCCGGGTCAAGCGACTTGGGGTCGGCGGAGGCCGCGAAGACGAACGTCGAATCGACCGCGCCCTCTCCTTCCGTGCCGGTATTCTCTTCGCGCTGGCTCTGCACGCAGCCGGTCAGGAGAAGCGCGCTGATTGAAATTCCTGCTGTGAGCGCTGCCCGTTTTTTGGCGGGACGCGGGCGCACAGGGGTGCCGCTATTAGACATATGTTGCTCCTGGTGAACGAGTGATTCTGGCCGGATACCCGGTATCCGCCCCGTGAGGGCGGCTAACGCTCTGTCCGTGGAATGAGCCTAACTTCTTGCGGGAGCTGTTTCAGTATTTCCGGCGGAGCGATGGTCACGATTTGGTGTCGTCGGGCGCCGGCCATGTCGGACGCGGCTTTCTTCCGCTCACCGCGCGCTACCTCCGGGTGCACTGCCCGGCGGAAACGCCGTCGTCGCTGGTCCCCGCCTCTTCGACGATGGGGCGCAGTTCTTCAAGTGACAGCGCATAACCCACCGGGGCGTCGGCTGTGGACTTCGCGAAGACCAAGCCGGCAACTCGCCCCTGCAGGTCGAGGAGCGGGCCGCCGGAGTTTCCCTGCTGCACGTTCGCGGCGAGGCTGTACACCTGCAGCGGCGAGGGATCCGTGCCATAGATGTTCTGGACGAGCACCGGGGACAGACTCTGGATGCTCGCCGGCTGGATGCTGTACGGGCCGCCCGCAGGATACCCGGCGAAAGCCGCCGTCGTTCCGTTGGCGAGCTCCTCACCGAGAGCCAGCGGCGCACGGTCAAGGCCCTCGACGGCGATGACCGCGACATCGAGTGCCGGGTCGAAGAGGACGATCCTCCCCGGCATCGCTCCAGCCCCCGGAACCTCGACCACGGGCTCATCGACCCCGGCCACCACGTGGGCGTTGGTGATGACCCTGCCTGGCGCCACCACGAACCCCGAACCTGTCTGGTTCTGGCCGCACTGGAACGCGGTGCCGGCGATACGCACTACGGATGCGGCGGCGGCCGCCAGCTCCGGAGTGTCGACGGATTCGTCGGGAACCTGGGCGGGCGTGACCGGGCCGACACTCTCCAGGATGGTGGGGATGCCGTCGTCCACCACTGTCGTGCGCAACTGGGCCATCCAGGTCCGCACCGGCGCCGGAGTGGTCGAATCGATGGTCTGAATGACCTGGGAGGAGGCAAGCTGCTGTGACAGGAACGGCACCCCAAGGGTCCCCGCGCTGAAGGCGAGCATCGAGAGCACCAGCGCGGCCACCACGGTATTCGCCACGCCACCCAGGAGCCGGTCCACGATCCGCAGCGGCGGGAAGTTGAGCCAACGCCGGATCGATGCACCGAAGGCAGCGCCGATGGTCTGGCCGAGAATGACCAGCACGATGGCGGTGACGATGACGGCCGGCAGCCGCCACGCGTCGTCGGGTACCCATGCACTGACGAGGGGTATCGCGAAGAAAGCGGCCACGGCTCCTGCAACGAAGCCCGCGATGCCGCCCAGCGTCACGACGAAGCCGTTACGGAGGCCGGTGACGAGGTACATCAGCAGCACGATCACCAGAACGATGTCCAAGACGGTGAAATCCGGCACGTAGTCTCTCCCCTAGCGGAAATTGGTCAGGAAGCGGCATACCTCCGTCAGTCAAGGGCCGATTCTAGCGGTCGGAGGTGGGAGGACCCTGAGCATCTGTTGCCGAACCCCTTCCGTCGTGCTTGCTCCCGGTCGCGCCCCGCGTGTAGCGACTGTCACATCCGGCCGGTGTACGGCAAGATGGGAAGGTAGAAGGCCGCGCGGGAGTCCGCACCACCACGTCAAGGAGATTCAATGGATATCGAGGTACTGCGCCGGGCGCCGCTCTTCGCAACACTCGGGGACGACGTTTTCGCCGCGCTCACCGATGAGCTGACCGAGGTGGACCTCTCCCGTGGATCTTCAGTATTCCGCGAGGGTGACCAGGGTGACCAGCTGTACTTCATCGTCTCGGGCAAGATCAAGCTCGGCAGGACGGCCCAGGACGGCCGCGAGAACCTCCTTGCAATCCTCGGCCCGGGCGAGCTGTTCGGTGAGATGGCGCTGTTCGATCCGAGCCCGCGCACCGCTACGGCCACCGCCGTTTCGGAAACCCGCCTCGCCGCCCTGAAGAACGAGAACCTCCGCGCACTCCTGGAGACCCGCCCCGAGGTATCGGCCCAGCTCCTCCAGGCGCTGGCCCGCAGGCTGCGCCGCACCAACGAGTCGCTCGCCGACCTCGTTTTCTCGGACGTTCCGGGCCGCGTCGCGAAGGCACTGCTCGACCTCGCGGACCGCTTCGGACGCCCCGCAACCGACGGTATCCTCGTGGCCCATGAACTCACGCAGGAGGAACTGGCGCAGCTCGTGGGCGCCTCGCGCGAGACCGTGAACAAGGCGCTCGCCGAATTCGTGCAGCGCGGCTGGCTCCGGTTGGAGGCCCGCGCGGTCGTCATCCTCGACATCCAGCGGCTTCGCCAGCGCAGCCGCTGAGGCGCGCACGCGGCTCTCCTTCCGAGGCTGCGCGTCGCCTGGCTGGCGGTGCGCAGTAGCGGCGGATGTACGACGCCGACACTCACGCCCCGCGCACGACGTCCGCCAGAAGGCCCGCCTAACGGCCGCGCTGCGCCGATCCGCCCTCGGTGAGCTTCGGGCAGGCGACCTCGAGCATGAGTCCGCCGTTCTGTTCGGCGAGTTGCGGGTAATAGACCTTCACCGGACGCTTGTGGGACAAGTAGGCGATGCAGCCGCGTGAGGAGCCGATCTTCTCGAGGATGATTTCCACCGCGGGCACGGCGAGATCGCTCAGGGTGCACCCGACGGTGTTCGGTTGACCCACCTCGTCACCCAGCTGGGTCGTGTTGCGCCGCTCGACCTCCTGGGCCGCCCAGCGCCATTCACCCCAGACGCCCTTGCTCGCGAGGATCGTCGGCTCCTGGTTCACCGGCTGCGCGGCCGCGAAGTAATGGGTGTCGAAGCGCCGATGAGCGAAGTCGGGGCTCAGCCAGTGCGAGAGCGGCTTGATCAAGTCGGTGCGGACCCCGAGTCCACGCCGTTGCAGGATCTCGGAGAAATTGCACTCGCCCTCGTTGATGGCTTCACGGGCCTTCATCCATTCGCGGCCGTTGGTGCCCTCCACGAGGCTTGATGCGTCCGGTCCCGCAAGCAGGACGCCGGTCTCCTCGAACAGCTCACGGATAGCCGCAAGGACATGCCGGCGTGCCAGGTTGTGGTCCTCGATGCCCAGGGCCTTCGCCCACGAGAGGGGCGTGGGCCCGAACCACTCCACGGCGTCGTCGTCCGATTCCTCGATGCTTCCGCCCGGGAATCCCACGACGCCGAGCGGCGACTGCCCGCGCCGGTAGGAAAGGTATGTTTCGGTGCCCACCGCGCTGTCGCGGATCAGTACCACTGACGACGCCGACCGCGGTTTGAGCGGCGTGCGTTCCCCGTGGTCCACCCAACTCCTGGCAGCCGTGAGCTGGTCGGGATGAATAGGAAACAGACGGTTGCTTAAACGGTCCACGTTGCTAGATGAACTCCGCGATGATTTCGATTTCCACCGGCGCGTCGAGCGGAAGCACTGCGACGCCGACGGCGGAGCGGGCATGGGTGCCCGCCTCACCAAGTATTTTACCGAGAAGTTCCGAAGCACCGTTAATCACGGCAGGCTGTCCCGTGAAGGACGGGTCCGAGGCAACGAAACCGGTTACTTTGACGATGCGGGTGATGCGGTCGAGGTCGCCGATCTGCGCCTTGACGGCGGCCAGGGCGTTGACCGCGCAAGTCCCCGCGAGCCGCTGGGCGGTTTCCGGATCGACGACGGCCCCCACCTTTCCCGAAGCTGGGAGTTTCCCATTAATCAGCGGAAGCTGCCCGGAGGTGTAGACAAAGTTGCCGGAGATGACGGCCGGCACATAAGAAGCCAGGGGCGGCACTACGGCCGGAAGCACTATCCCAAGCTCTTCGAGCCGGGCCTCGACGGCTGAAACAGCGCCATCCGGAACAGTCACCGCTAGTTCTTTTCCCGCTTGAGGTAGGCTACCAAACCGTTCCCATCGGGACCGGGAACCACCTGCACCAGCTCCCAGCCGTCGTCGCCCCACTGGTCCAGGATCTGCTTCGTGGCGTGGATGATCAGCGGTATTGTGGAGTACTCCCATTTCGTCATGCCTTAAAGCGTAGCGCGTACCAGTAAACTGGAGCACATGGCTGCTCGTAAATCACCTTTGTTCGACACGGCGACCACCTTGGGGAAGATCATTGCATTTCTCGGAATCAGTGCGCTCAGTGGTGTCCTTGCCGCGGGATTGCTCGTACCTGTTGCTGCTGCAGCGGGCACCGGCGCTTCCGCATCAATAGAGTTCTTCGAGGAACTTCCGGCTGAGCTGGAGCGCGATGCGCTCGCCCAGCCGACGAACATCCTCGCAGCCGACGGCTCCCTGATCGCCACCCTGTACAAGGAGAATCGGCAGCCGGTCACCCTCGACCAGATCTCCCCGAACATGACCGACGCCCTGCTGGCCATCGAGGACGCACGGTTCTACGAGCACGGCGGTGTAGACCTGCAGGGCATCATGGCTGCCCTGGCGAGCAACATCACCAGTGACAGCACCCGAGGCGCATCGACCATCACGCAGCAGTTCGTGAACAACGTCCTCATCGACTCCGCGCAGCAGCGTGGTGAGGAAGCCGTCTTCAGCGGCGGCAAGACCGTGGGCGACAAGCTGCGCGAGATGAAGCTCGCCATCGCCGTGGAGAAGGAGATGAGCAAGGAGGAGATCATGGAGGGGTACCTCAACATCGTCCCCTTCAGCGGAACTACCTACGGCGTGCAGGCAGCGGCGAAGTACTTCTTCAACGTCGATGCCGTGGACCTCAACATCCAGCAGAGTGCCCTGCTCGCCGGCGTCGTGAACGGGCCGACGTTCTACAGCCCGGAACTCAACCCGGAGCGCGCGCTCGAGCGCCGCAACCTGGTGCTGGCCTCGATGTTCAACGCCGGAAAAATCACCCAGGAAGAGTACGACGCCGCCGTCGTCACCGATCTCGGGCTCGTCATCACCCCCACCATGAACGGCTGCGTCGGCGCGGCCCAGGCCCCGTATTTCTGTGACTATGTCACGCACCTGATCCTCAACGATCCCGCGTACGGCGAATCGCTCGAGGACCGCGAGAAGGTGCTGTACCGGTCGGGACTGACCATCAAGACCACCCTGGACGCACGAGTGCAGGCCGCCGCCCAGACCGCGGTGATCGAAACGGCGAATCCGGACACCACCGACAACGCGGTGGGCCACACGATGCTGAGCCTTGACCCGAACACGGGAGACATCCTCTCGATGGCCCAGAACACCCGGTACGACCCCTCGGCGGACATCGGCAACTCGGTCCTGAACCTGAACGTCGACCAGTTCCAGGACGGCGACCCCTCGAAGAGCCTCGGCGGCTCCAGCGGCTTCCAGCCCGGGTCCACCTACAAGCCCTTCACCGTTGCGGCGTGGCTCGCCGATGGACGGGCACTGAACACCAGCGTCGACGGCAGGAAGCGCACCTATCCCGACGGTGACAAGTGGAGGGCGAGCTGCGAGCCGGGCGGGTCCTACGTCATCAATTCCGAAGACGGCGACGGGTACACCCCGCAGAACTACGGCGACACGAACTACGGTCCGAGCACGGTGCTCAACGGTCTGGCGCAGTCACTGAACACCATCACGATGACCACCGCGAAGCAGTTGGACCTGTGCAAGATCAGGGATATCGCCTTCGATATGGGCATTCACCTGGCGGCCAGCGACGAGGGCGAAGAGAAGCTGGGAATCAACCCGCCGGCCCTCATCGGTGGCGGCGGCGAGGTCTCGCCCATGTCGATGGTCACTGCTTTCGGTGGGTTCGCCAACGAGGGCAGCGTCTGTGAACCACGGGCGCTCACCGAGGTGACGGCCGTTGACGGAACGAGCTACCCCGTACCGGAGGTCTCCTGCGAGCAGGTCATTTCCGAGGACGTGGCGCGCGGCGTGAACTGGGCCACGCAGGAAGTCATGAAGAAGGGATCAGGCAGCGCCCTCGAGTACGGCGAGATCCCGATGGCAGGCAAGACCGGCACCAACGACTGGCGGTCCCAGACCTGGTTCATGGGCTACAACCCCGGAATGGTCACTGCGAGCTGGGTCGGCAACCGTGAAAGCGGCGGCGAGAACAGCTCGTTGAGCGGGCTGCAGATCGGCGGCCGGGTGTACCCGGAGATCGACGGCGGGCTGATCGCCGGGCCGTCCTGGGCGAGCTTCATGCGCCAGATCCCGGGCCTCCACGTCGGCGATGCGTTCGCCAACCCGCCCGAGGAAATGCTCACCGGACGCAAACCCACCCCAACGCCTACGCCAACCCGCTCCGGCGAACCCTCGGCCCCCGCGAGCCCTGAAGCCGACGACGACGAAGGAAATGACGACGAAGGAAATGACTAGCGTTGAAAACGACTGACACACCCCGCACCGGGGCTGCTCTTGGCTGGACCGCCGGACTCACCGCCACCGCCGCAGCAGCAACCCTGGGGTATGCCTCGGTGGTGGAGCGGACGCTGTTCCAGCTCCGCGAAGAAACGCTGCAGATTCTCCCTCCAGGGGCGAAGCCGCTGCGGGTGCTTCACCTCTCCGACATCCATATGACGCCGCACCAGAAATCGAAGGCGGACTGGCTGAAGGGCCTCGCGCGGCTCAACCCGGACTTCGTGGTCAACACCGGCGACAACCTGAGCCACCAGAAAGCGGTGGGGCCGCTCCTGGATGCCCTGGCGCCGCTTCTGACGTTTCCGGGAGTGTTCGTTCCCGGCTCCAACGACTACTACGCACCGACAGTGAAGAATCCGTTCAGCTACTTCACCAAGTCGGCGAAGTCCGCTGCGAAGCCGCCCCGGGATCTGCCCTGGGCGGAGCTTTTCAGCGCCTTCGGGGCGGCAGGCTGGATCGACCTCACCAATCGGTCCCAGTCCGTAGGGTTCAAGGGGCTGCGCGTCGACTTCACGGGCGTGGACGACCCACATCTGGCCCGCGACAAGTACGCGCCGTACCCCAACGGGAGCAGCACCTCGGCCGAGGCTCCGCACCTTCGGGTAGCAGTGGCCCACGCCCCGTACCAGCGGGTCCTCGACTACTTCACCGAGGGCGGGGCGGAACTGATCCTTGCCGGCCATACCCACGGCGGCCAGGTCTGCATCCCGGGTTATGGCGCCCTGGTGAGCAATTGCGATCTACCCACCTGGCGTGCGCGTGGCCTGACCCCTTGGGAACTCGGAGCACGCCAGGTCCCGCTGAACGTCTCGGCGGGCATCGGGACATCCCGTTTTGCGCCGGTCCGGTTCGCCTGCAAACCGGAGGCAGTGCTGCTTACTCTCACCCCGCGCGCCCGCTTCTAGCGAGGGAAACCCTCGTTCGACGAGGGGCGCGGCGGCCGCTGACGTCCACGCTCTCCTGCCCTAGGATGGTTGCTAAGGGACACCAATAACCATCGACCGCTTGAAGAGATGGCATGACGAAGCAAACTACGCTCCGGGAATCGCTCGCCCGCCTGTACCCGCACGTGAAGCCCATTCTCCCGAGGCTCCTGCTCGGGCTCCTCTGTGCGCTCGGTGCGAGCCTCATGGCACTCGCGATTCCCCAGGTCTTCCGGGTCCTGATCAACGACGCCCTCGCTGCCGGCGGGGCGGGATCCACCGTCTGGATCGCTTCGGGAGTGGTGCTCCTCCTTGGAATACTCGAAGCCACCTTCGTGGCCCTGCGCCGCCATTTCGTCATCACGCCCGCAACCACGGTCGAGACGAACATGCGGACCTCGTTCTACCGGCACCTCCAGAACCTCACGCTCGAATTCCATGACCGCTGGGGAAGCGGCCAGTTGCTCTCACGGGCGATGACCGACCTCAACCTGATGCGGCGGTGGATGGCCTTCGGTCTCATCATGCTCGTGGTGACGTCATTGACGGTGGTAATCGGCGTCGTCGTGATGTTCCTGACCAGCTGGGCCCTCGCCCTCATCTTCCTCGGCGCTGCCCTGCCGCTCATGATCTACGGTTTCCGCTTCCGCACCTCGTACAGCCGGGTGTCACGGAAAAGCCAGGACCAGGCCGGCGACCTCGCCACCACGGTGGAGGAATCGGTCCACGGGATCCGCGTGCTCAAGGCGTTCGGGCGCAGCCGCGAGGCCCTGGACGATTTCGAGGAACAGGCCGAGGAACTGCGCCAGACGGAGATCCACAAGGCGAAATCGCTGGCGAACTTCTCCATGATCGTGACGCTGCTTCCGGAACTCGCACTGGGTGCGTCCCTCGTGGTGGGCGTGATCCTCGCGGCGAGCGGCGAGGTGAGCATTGGCGCTCTGGTCGCGTTCTTCGCAACCGCCGCCGTCGTTGCCGGTCCCGTCGAGTTCATCGGCCCACTGCTCGCCATGACCTTCGCCGCGAAGACCGCCATCGACCGCCATTACGAGGTCATGGAGGCCGAGAACACCATCACCAGCCCCGCCGAGCCGCTGCGGCTGGATCGGGCGCGCGGCGAGGTGGTCCTCGACGATGTGCACTTCCGGTACCCGGACTCCCCGGAGGGCACCAGGGACGTGCTGGACGGAGTCGACCTGCGGCTTGAAGCGGGCGAAACGATGGCGCTCGTGGGCGTCACGGGCTGCGGCAAGAGCACCCTGCTGCAGCTCCTTCCGCGCCTGTACGACGTCACGGGCGGCGGCATCAGGATCGACGGCACCGACCTCCGGCTCGTCTCCCTCGATGACCTCCGCACGCATGTGGCCGTCGCCTTCGAGGACACCATACTGTTCTCGAACTCGGTGCGCGAGAACGTCCTCATGGGTTCGAGGGCGGCCCCCGGAGCCGAAGCGGAGCGCGCCGTGGAGGAGGCGCTCGACGTCGCTCAGGCCCACTTCGCGTACTCCCTCCCCCAGGGCCTCGACACCCTTATCGGCGAGGAGGGGCTGAGCCTTTCGGGTGGCCAGCGGCAGCGGATCGCCCTGGCCCGCGCCATCGCGGCCAAACCTCAGGTTCTCGTGCTCGACGATCCGCTCTCAGCCCTCGACGTCAACACCGAGGAACTGGTTGAGGAGCGCCTGCGTGAGGTGCTGCACGGCACCACCACCCTGATCGTCGCGCACCGGCCCTCCACCGTGGCCCTCGCGGACCGCGTCGCGCTGATGCGGGACGGACGCATCGCCGACGTCGGGACACACCACGAGCTGCTCGCCCGGAGCAGTCACTACCGCTACGTCATTGCAAGCCTCGACGGACATCCGGTGGATCTCGACACGGCGCTCGAAGACACTGGGCTGGATGAAAGCGGGCGGGATGGGTCCGTTCGAAGCGGGTCCGCCCGGAACGATGAGGAGGCGCTGGCATGAGCCGGACGACGACGGGCCGGCCGCCTGGGGAGCCGGCACGCGAACCGGCACAGGAGCAGCACGGCGCAACGTCGGCCGGTGTGCACAATGAGGACGACGTCGTCCTCAGCAAGGCCCAGAGCAGGTCGGTGCGGTCGCGTTCCTTCCGGCTGCTCGGCTCGCTGATCCGCCCGAACCGGCGCCAGTTCATCTGGACGGTGCTGCTCGTGGTGATCTCGCAGGCTGCCCGTGTTGCGGGCCCTGCCATCATCGCGTTCGGCATCGATAATGCTCTGCCCTCGCTCATCGCCGGTGACCCGTTCCAGCTGTGGATGGCCGGCGGAGCTTACCTCGTCGCGGCGATCCTGGCCTCGGTCCTGACGGCGGGTTACGTGCGGGCGACAGCGCAGTTGAGTCAGGCCATGCTGCTGGATCTTCGCCTGCGCGTCTTCCGGCATACCCAGCGCCTCAGCCTTGAGTTCCACGAGAAGTACACCTCGGGCCGCATCATCGCGCGCCAGACTTCCGACCTCGAAGCACTCCGTGAACTGCTCGATTCAGGCATCAGCGCACTCGCGTCCGGCGCCATGTTCATGCTGTTCACCGCCGTCACGATCTTCGCGCTCGACTGGCGCACCGGCCTACTGATCCTGGCCGCCGCCGTGCCGATGTTCTTCCTCGCACGCTGGTACCAGCGGCACTCACAGCTTGCCTTCCGCGCGTCCCGGGTGGTCTCCGCCAGGCTGATCGTCCACTTCATCGAGACGATGACCGGCATCCGCGCCGTCAAGGCGTTCCGGCGCGAGGGAGTCAACGCCGAGCGGTATGAGGAGCTCGCCGAGGATTACCGGAAGGTGACGGTTCGTTCGATCAACCTGAACGGCATCTTCCAGCCGGGCCTCGTGCTGATCGGCAACGTCACCGTCGCAGTCGTGCTGCTGGTAGGAGGCTTCCGCGTCCTGGGCGGCTCCCTGGAGGTGGGTGCCCTCCTCGCGCTCCTGCTCTACAGCAAGCGGTTCTTCCAGCCCGTGGACCAGATGGCCATGTTCTACAACTCGTTCCAGTCAGCGTCGGCTGCACTGGAGAAGGTATCGGGCCTCCTCGAGGAGGTTCCCACCGTACGGCCGCCGAAGAATCCCGTGGCGCTGGCCAATCCCCGCGGCGCCGTCGGATTCCACGACGTCGGCTTCCGCTACGGCAACGGGCCACAGGTCATTCCGCCCCTGAGCCTCGACATTCCCGCCGGCCAGACAGTGGCGCTCGTAGGGCAGACGGGAGCGGGGAAGTCGACGCTCGCCAAGCTCATCGCCCGCTTCTACGACGTGTCCGAGGGCCGCCTCACACTCGATGGCGTGGACCTCCGGGACCTCGACCAGAAGGACCTGCGGCGCGCCGTCGTCATGGTGACGCAGGAGGCATTCCTCTTCAGCGGATCGGTTGCCGACAACATCGCCCTGGGCAAGCCGGAAGCGACCCGGGACGAGATCGAGTCCGCCGCCCGTGCGGTAGGCGCCGAGGAGTTCATCCTCGAGCTTCCGGAGGGCTACGACACCGACGTCAACAAGCGGGGCGGCAGGGTGTCTTCGGGGCAGCGCCAGCTCATCAGCTTCGCGCGTGCGTTCCTCGCCGATCCTGCCGTGCTGATCCTCGACGAAGCGACGTCGTCGCTCGATATCCCGAGCGAACGCCTCGTGCAGCAGGGACTGCAGAAGCTGCTTGGCGAGCGCACCGCCCTGATCATCGCGCACCGGCTGTCCACGGTCGCGATCGCCGACCGCGTGCTGGTGGTGCACGACGGCGAGGTGGTGGAGGACGGCACTCCGGAAGACCTCATCGGCGGGACGGGCCGTTTCGCGACGCTGCATGCAGCGTGGAAGGATTCCCTCGTATAGGCGCCCATCCGGTTCCAGGAGCGGTTTCGCTTGCGTCCGCTACCTCGGCTATCCTTGAGGGGTTGCCTCAAGCGTTGGTTTCGGCCGGCGTTGAGGCGGGCAATCGGGGTGTGGCGCAGCTTGGTAGCGCGCGTCGTTCGGGACGACGAGGTCGCAGGTTCAATTCCTGTCACCCCGACCATGTATGAGGAGTTGGCGCGCCGCGTCACGGCACAGACGGTGCCGAAGCGGCGCAGATCAAGGCCAACGGCAAGACGAGTACGTTCCTCGAGAAGGACCCTCCCCACACCCGCCCCGCGAGGAACGGGTTCCGGTGGATCGATGTGGAGGGCGGCGTGCTCGCCACCCAGTCCCGGCATCAACACTCCCGCGCCGGGGACCTGCAGCTACACGGCTACGCTGCTTACAGTAGTACTACAAAGTTCTGAGTAGTTATAAAATATTTCTTAGAAGCATGTAGATTTCTGTACATGCTTCTGGAACTGAACCCATACAACCCCGGATCCGGGCTACCGCCGCGCGTCATGGGAGGTCGGCAGCAGGAAATCGACGCGTTCGACCTCATCGTCGCGCGAACCAAACGGGATCTGCCGAACCGTGGAATGGTGCTGTCGGGGCTTCGGGGTGTCGGCAAGACTGTCCTTCTCAACTATCTTCGGGCCCACGCAGACAACCACGGCTGGTTCACCATTTGGCTCGAGGGCAAGCCCGAGGCACAGGGTTTCACCGAGGTTCGCGAGAAGTTTGCACGGGAACTCACCTCCGCGGCCCGCCGATACAACGGGCCTTCCAGCAAGGACCGATTACGAGAGGCTTTCGGGACAATCCAATCCTTCAACCTCGCCTTGGGTGTTCCTGGAATCAAAGCTGATATCAGCATGACCTCCAACCGGGCCAACTCCGGCACCATCGACATCGACCTTGAGGAGCTTGTCGAGGACGTCTCAATTGCCCTCAAGACGGACAGAAGTGCCTTCGCGATTTTCATCGATGAGATGCAGGACCTCGACCAGGAACTGCTTACCGCGCTCATCACCGTCCAGCATGCAGCAGGCCAACGCGGATGGCCGTTCTACATCATCGGTGCCGGCCTACCCGACCTTCCGACCACGCTCAGTGAAGCCCGGACCTACGCCGAAAGACTCTTTACCTACCGCACGATCGGCCCCCTCGCTGACGCAGATGCGCAGTATGCCCTGACGCGGCCGGCGAAAGAGATGGGGGCGGAATTCTCCCAGGACGCACTGACCGTCCTGCTTGATGCCTCCGGACGGTACCCCTACTTCATCCAGGAGTTCGGCAAGGCAATCTGGGACGCAGCTCCCAGTTCACCCTTCACCGAGGAAGACGCCGAGGTGGCAGTGTCCATCGGTCGGAGCCAACTCGACGCCGGCTTCTTCTCCTCCCGTTGGGGACGCGCAACACGCAAGGAACGCGGCTATCTCAGAGCGATGGCACACGATGGTGACACCGGATCCAGTACCAGCCAAGTTGCCGAGCGAGTCGGCGTCAAAGTAACCGCCCTCGGCCCCGCTCGAGCGCAACTGATCAACAAGGGCATCATCTACTCACCCGAGTACGGACGAGTCGCCTTCACCGTCCCAGGGATGTCCGGTTTCATCCTTCGGCAGCAGCAAGACTGACTTTCCGGGCGACAATCGGCCCGCCCGCAGTGTCATGTAGAAAGCAATTCCCGGATGCGCCACAACCTGTGGCGCAACTACCGGGCGATGATGTATATGGAGCCTTCAACACGAAGAACCTGACAGAACGTCGGTTGTCGACCAACTAATTGTGTCGGTAGTTGCGTACCCACCAGCGGCGTCAAGTTCGATGTCAAAACTGTTGCATGTACAGGATGGGCGGGAAGCCACTTTGATCCTCCAGTCCTCTTACCGTTAGCAATGTCAGTGCGTGATCGCCGCTGTCGGGCCTCCGTCGACGGTTCCCTGCCGCGCATTGATTGAGATGAAAAAGTGTCAGTTTGTGGACATCTCGTGGGGTTACTGGATCAGATCAGGTAATTGCTTGACACAAGCAACAAGTGGCGCTTGACTCAGGGCATCGCATCCACTCTTTGGAGGAACATTTTGACGACACCCAGGAAATTCGCTGCACTCTCGCTGGCCGTCCTACTCACAACAGGTGCTACTGCTGCAGCTCCGGCTTTCGCTGTGGGCGAGGGCCCCAACTACGGCGGCAACGAGACCATCAATACGTCGATCCTGCGCTCCTATGATGAGGTGGCGGCTGAGCTGAAGAAGCAGGACGCCCGCCAGTCCGCACTGGAGCTCGAAGTGATCGGGCAATCGGTCAAGGGCCGCGACCTCTACCTGGCGAAGTACATCAGCGACCCGGACAACCCCACCATCCTTTATCTGACCCAACAGCACGGCAACGAGCAGCTGACTACGGAAGGGGCGCTGGAGTTCATCAAGCACCTGGGGACGGGCAAGTCCCAGGAAGTGCTTGACGGTGTGAACATCCTGGTGGTGCCCATGCTCAATCCCGACGGCGCCATGGGAGATGTCGACTTCCCCCTGGATGGCTACATCGCAGACGGCGGCAGGACGTTGACGCGGGCCAATGCGAACAACGTGGACCTCAACCGGGACCACGTGACCAAGCTTCAGCCAGAAACGAAGGCGCTCCACGACAACGTGATGCGTGCCTACGACATCGATTACATGATCGATCTCCATCACCAGGGCACACAGAGCGAAAGGGACGGCGAACTGGTGTCGGGCTCGATCCTCTACCCCACCACGCCTAATGTCGACCCGGCTGTGCTCGAAGGATCCAAGCGACTGGGTTCCGTGGTGTTCGACGCCGTGGACTCCACCGGGTGGGGTCACCTGGGCCGGTACGTCGGCGGGGATGCCGAGACCATCAGCCGCAACGGCATCGCCGTGGAGTACGGCATTTCGACGCTCCTGTTCGAAATGCGCGGAATGTCCGACAACACCAGGGAATCCGCAGTGCTGGGCCAAAAAAGCAACGGTTACCTGATCAAGCAGACCGTTGTCACCCTCGATGCGACGGCTCGTGCCATCGCGGACGGCTCGATCGCCACAGCTGACACGTCCTTTTGGGACACCCTCGCAGAGCAAACCACACGCACCTCAGAGTAGGCGCAGCGTGATCGGTTGCTGGTGGGCACAGGGAATACCTCGTCCGCCAGCAACCCCCCCCCCGAACCTAAAAACCGGGACTGCTGAAGGTTCAGTTTCCAGTTGAGTGTTGCTGGGTTTGGGTTGCCTTCGCGGCTTGTCCTAATATCTCGAATTCGACCAGGGTCATCCGGCCCAGTGCCCGCTGGCGGCGCTTGCGGTGGTACGTCCGCTCGATCCAGGTCACGATGGCGAGCCGTAGTTCCTCCTTTGTTGACCATCTCTGCCGGTCGAGGACGTTCTTCTGCAGGAGGGAGAAGAACGATTCCATTGCGGCGTTGTCACCGCAGGCGCGGACCCGCCCCATCGACCCGGTCAGCCCCCTGCTCCTCAGCGTCAGCACGAAAACCTTCGACCGGAATTGGCCGTATTCAACCGGTCGTCGCAACGCCTACAGGGTGAGGTATTCGATGGGTATGAGTGACGAGCAGAAACGAGTGCGGGCTTATCGGGGGCAGAGTGTTTCGCCTGGTCGGCCGACGATGCGCTTGAAGTGGACGTCCTTGATCGCGCAGAGGTAGAGCTTGCCGGCGTCGGTCCGGTGCTCCGTGATGTCTGTAAGCCACAGCTGGTTCGGGCGGTCGACGCGGATCTGACGTAGGACAAGGTCATCGTGCACGGGAGGACCGGCTTTCCTGGTAAGTCCGCGTTTCTTGGCGTGCAGCGACCACAGACGCTGCTGGGAGGAGATGCGCCAGACTCGCCGCTCGGACGCTGACACCCCGTGGTCGGCGATCTCATCCGAGATGAACCAGTACCCGAATGTCGGGTCGTCGTGGTGGATGTCGCGGGCGAGATTCGTCAGGTGCGCTGACTCGTTGTACACGGTATTGAGCATCCCGGACGAGGTTCTTCAGAGCCGAGAGCGCCGCGGCGTAGTCTTCAGAAAGATTCGGCGCGAGTGGAGGCACAATGTCACCCTCGTTCGATTCATCGGCGTCCTTCCTCGCTCGTCCAGAGATGATTGGGACGAAAAGGCTTCTGCCCCGCGCCTACTGGGTCTTGAACCCGTCCCACCTGACAGAACTTTGGTGATCGGTAGGCAAAACCCTGACTTGTACGTGCTTCCGATCCCCGATTCTCTGTGACTCTGTGGGCCTTTTCTTCCCGTATCCACAGACCGATCAGATAACCGAAACCTCAATCCCTCTACTGAACCGCTGCGGTGATCGGGTTAGCGCTGTGGTGTAGCTCTTCACCCCGAAGGTACCGACCTACTTCCGACGCGGTAATTGCTGCGGCGTTTTGGGCTGTCTCTTTGCTGGAACCTGCGAGGTGTGGGGTCATGATGACTCCTGGTGTGGTGAGGAGCCGTGAGGTACTGGGGATGGGTTCTTCGGGGAACACGTCGAAGGCAGCGCCGAAGAGCTGGCCTGATTCGAGGGCGTCCAGCGCGGCGTCATAGTTGAGAAGGGCTCCGCGCGCGCAATTGACGAGAATTGAGCCTGATGGCATGATCGCAATTTGCCTCGCTCCTATCATGCCGGTGGTTTCCTTGGTGACCCGGGCGTGAAGGGAAACGATGCGGGACTGTTTGAGTAGGTCGGGCAGATCCACGAGGAGCGCGCCGGCGCCGAGATCTTCCTGGCTCACATATGGGTCGTGCACGAGGACGTTCGCGCCGAAGCCTCCGAGGATGCGGGCCACTTTCCGGCCGATGGCTCCATAGCCGACCAGACCTACTGTGCTTCCTTCAAGTTCAGGGCCAACGCTGTCGTACATGTAGTAGTCCCCGCGCCACTGACCACTGAGGAGGTCTCCGTGAGTGGCGGGAATGCGTCGCGCGGCGGCGAGCATCATCGCAACCGTGTGTTCGGCGGTCGCGGTGGAGTTCCGTCCTGGGGCGTAGGTTACTGCTACTCCGTGGCGGGACGCTGCTTCAAGGTTGGCGTTGACGGGGCCTCCCCTGCCGATGCTGAAGAGCCGAAGGTCGGGACAGGCTGTGAGTACTTTTTCGGTCAACGGCGCCATCTGGGTCACGCAGATCTCGACTCCTTGTAGCGCACTGATCAGCTCGTTCTCTGTGCCGGATGCTTCGTCTACTTCCCCGACGCGGCCGAAGGGCTGTACTGGCCAGGGAAGCGTGAGCTGCGTGAAGGAAATGTTTTCCGGTACCTGTCGGCGGATCGCGTCGATGAGCAGGTCTGTGGTCACGAAGTGGTCGCCTGCAGCCAGGATGCGCGTATTCATGGGATTGTCCTTCGGTTCGAAGATTCAGGGGGTGTGGTTAGCTGTGGCGTCAGCGTTGTATGTCATGAGGGCGGTTTGCCCATCGCCCATCGTGAGTTCTGTGAGCGAGCAATTTTTCAGTGCGGGGAAGACCCGTCGGTAGTTGGACGTCTGAATGCCCAGATATGTACAGAGGACGAGCCGGAGGACGGTGGAATGGGCGACGACAAGGAAGCGCCCATCGGGGGAAGCGGCACCGAGTGCGTCCAGTGCCTGGCAGAATCGGGACGCTGCGTGGGCTGGGTGCTCACCACCGGGAAGATGATGGGTCACGGGATCGTCCTGGAACGCGTTCAGGGAGGCAGGGAATCGCTCCTTCATCTCTGCCTTGGTCAGCCCCTCGCCCTGGCCGAAGTCGAGCTCGCGGAACCGTGCGTCGGTAGTCAGGGGAAGGCTTGCAGCGGTTGCCGCTTTCCGTGCTGTGAGTTCGGCCCGGCTGAGGGTGGAGGACCAGATGCCGGTCAGGGACGCGGTCGCGGCCCACGCAGCCAGCTGGTCACCCTGTTCTAGCCCACGCGGGGTGAGCGCTACGTCCGTGAGCCCGGCATAGCGGTTCTCGGCGTGCCAGACGGTTTCTCCGTGACGGGTTAGGAAGAAGGTGGTCATAGATTTCTCCTCGCATGGGCCGCGACGTCGTTCTGGAGCCACCCGCGGTCTCGGAGTGACGCCAGAAAACTCAGATAAGGTGCGCCGAAGCGGTCAATGTAGTCACTTCGCGGTGTGATGGTTGTCGAGACCCGCACCATACGGTCGGCGATCTCTGCGGTAGGGCGCCCTGATGTTCCCGCGGCCGCGAGGACCGCGGCGCCCAGGGCCGGTTCTGCGTTCTCGGGCAGGTGAACGTCTCGGCCGAGCACGTCGGCCCGTAGCTGGGACCAGTAGGCACTCTTCGTTGCCCCACCGGTGAGCAGCAACCGGCCCGAGGTGTCCGCGCCAAGGTAGTCGAGGTAGTCGAAGCACAGCCGTTCCACGAATGCCAGGCCCTGAAGGACAGCTGCGTAGCGTTCTGCTTCACTGGTGGGCTTACCGAGGGTGAACCCTTGGGCTTCGGGGGCATTGAAGGGGAATCGCTCTCCGTTGGAGACCAGTGGATAGGTGGTTGTGGCACCTGGATGAAACGCTCGGGCTGCGCGTTCAAGGCGAGCCAGATCACCGTCGGGGAAGTCGCGGCTGATGACCCCGGCCCCCGAGCTCGAGGCGCCGCCGGGAAGCCACTGGCCGTCGGGGCCTTTATGGGAATACACGACGCCAAGAGGGTCTTCGATGATGGATGCGGACACACCCTTGAGGACCAGCGTCGTCCCGACGACGGAGTTCCAGTCACCAGGCGTCAGTGCTCCTGCGCCCAGCTGGGCGGCACATCCATCTGTCGCTCCGGCCACGATCGGCGTTCCGCGCGTCAGGCCGGTCTGTTCCGCAGCGTCCGGTCCGACCACGGCCAGATGCGTGCCGGACCTGACAAGGGGAGGGAGTATTTGGGGTGGGATCGACAAAGCTTCGACTACGGTTGCCTCCCAGGTTTCGTTGATGAGGTCTGCGCCGGTCTTCAGCGCACTGCTGAGGTCGGATGCGATCAACTGCCCCGCGAGACGGCTGTTGATGAAGTCGCTCTGGTGCATCAGGCGGGTTCCGGGGGCTCTCACGATGTCGGGATGGTTCGCCTGCAGCCATGCGAGTTTCGGCAGGGCCCACGTGGCCTGCATCCGCCGGTACCCGAGCCTTGTCCAGAGATCATGGCCTGCCTCATTGACATGTGGGAGGACGTCGGCGGCACGTCCGTCGTCGTACATCAAGCCCTGGGTCAGTGGCGTTCCTGTGGCATCGGCCAGCAGAATGGTGCCGGAGGTGCCGTCGACCGAGATGCCGCGGATCACGGTGTCGGTGGAGGCGAGGACGTGCCGGATGGCGGCCGTTGTGGCTTGCCACCAGTGTTCGGGATCCTGTTCGTGGCGGTTCCCGTCACGGGAACTGCTTAGCGGCGCCGAGGCGGTGGCCAGGATCGTGCCGTCGCCGGTCACCGCGAGGGCCCGTACGCTCTGCGTTCCGAGATCGATGCCGAGCCAGGCGTCGACAGTTGCGCCCGTCATGGGGTCCCCTGCGGTTCGGCACGCATCCGCGCCAGTAGGGGCCAGGTGAGGCGCGTGATGTCACGCAGTTCCAGGAAGTTCCGGTAGAGCCGGTCGTAGAACTGTGCAGCATCCGCTGCCGGTTCGAAATTCGTGCTGATCCGCACGTGGGCGGCGACTGCTGCCTCGATGTCCGGTTCTGACCCGACGGCGGTAAGGCCGAGCAGATATGCGCCTCGGGCGCCGACTTCCGTATCGGCTAGTTTCCGCACGGGCACCCCGGTCATGTCGGCGATCAGCTGAAGCCACAGGGCGTTGTCGGCGCCGCCGCCGCAAACCCGCAGTTCGGTGGGTGTGGGACCGGCTGCCTCGAGGCAGTCCCGGATGACGAAGGTCAGTCCCTCCAGGACTGCGCGGGCGAGGTCCTCGCGCCTGTGTTCGAGCGTCAGGCCGAGGAAGCTGCCGCGCGCGGTGGCGTCGAGGAATGGGGCGCGCTCCCCCGCCGGGGAGAGGTAGGGGTGGAAGGTGAGGCTGTTCGCGCCGCGGGGGCTGCGGGAGGCAAGCTCTGTGAACTCGGCCGGTGTGCTGCAGTTGAGCGTGGAGCAGGCCCACTGAATGACTTCTCCGCCGGCCAGGGTGGGCAACGCACGGAGGTAGCGACCCTCGATGCCAAGCCCGACGGTCAGTCCTGCCGGCTCTCCCGTGGTGTCGATGCGGTCGGTGACCACTTCAGTGCACAGGGTCGTTCCAAGGATGCTGCACGCCTGACCGGTGAGGACGGCCCCGGCTCCAATGGAGGTTGCTGCGATGTCGTAGGACGCCATGACCACCGGGGTTCCTGGTGGAAGACCGACGACGGATGCCGCTTCTGCACTCAAGGGACGGGCACGATCTGCGTCGGTGATGATGGTGGGCATCACGTTCTTCGCCCATGGCATCGCGTACGCCTCGAAGGTTTCTGCGGAGTACTGGCGGGTGCGGATGTCCATGAAGGGTGCTGCGCCGTCGGAGCTGTCGACCGCACGGGTTCCCGTCAGTTTGAAGTACAGCCAGCCGTCACAGGTGAGGGACGAGGTTGACGCTTTCAGCCGGTCGGGTTCGTGCTTCCCGAGCCAGGTCAGGATGGCGTTCGGCAGTCCGGCGAAGGTCAGCGATCCATTACTGGTGAAGGTGCGCCCCAGTGTTCCTGCCTCCCGCCAGGCCTCGACGATGTCACCGGCCCGTCCGTCGTTCCAGAGGATGGCAGGACCTGTCGGTTCGCCATCCTCATCGATGAGCCAGCTACCATCGCCCTGACCGGTAATTGCAAGGAAATGGACGGGGGTCGGCAGCTGGGCTGCAACGTTCCTGATGCTCTGCGATACGGCGTCCCAGACAGCGCACATATCCTGTTCCGCCCACCCCGGGCGGGGTCTGTTGACGGTGGTCGGCAGGCGCACGACGGTCGCTTCCCGTCCGTCGTCGTCGTAGCCGACGGCCTTGATCATGGTGGTGCCGGCGTCGACGGCTATTGCTGCCATTGCGTACTCCTCGTTGAGTGGGCTGGACGGGGTGTGGGTGTCATGCCTTGCCGTGGGATGAGCGCGACCTGCGCGATACCGAATCCAGTGTGACGGCGAGCAGGAGCACGGCGCCGGTCACCATGAAACGGAAGGAGGAGTCGAGGCTCAGCAGGGTCAGCCCGCTGGAGATGGACTGGATGACGATGATACCCAGCAGCGCGGCGAAGGCACTGCCACGCCCACCGAAGAGGCTGGTTCCACCGATGACGGCAGCGGCGATGGCGTTGAGGTTCACATCTCCTCCTCCGCTGCTCTGGTTCGCCGCTGCGAGGCGTGAGGCTGCAAGAATTCCACCGACAGCGGCGAGTGTGGTGCAGGCCACGAACGCCGAGGTGTACACGGCTTTGACGTTGATGCCGGCTCGGCGGGCCGCTTCCGCATTACCTCCGACGGCGAACATGGAGCGGCCCCATCTGGTGCGGGTGAGGGCGTAGTTCATAGCCAGTACGAGTGCCAGGAAGAACACGAACATCCAGCCCACGCCACGGGTTTGGTTGAGGTACCAGACAACGAGCCCGGCGACCACCAGCAGACCGGCTGCGCGCAGTGCGCTGCCGCTCAGCGACCGGCTGGACAGACCGGCGGAATGGCGAGCACGTGCATGCCGCAGGTCGGTGAGAAAGAGGGCAGCGGCTGCGCCAACGACCAGCACGTAGGACAACCAGTCGGGGACGAAAGCCAGCTGTGCGAAGTAGACGAGGGTGGAATCGAAGGGAAGGTTGATGGAGCCGATGGGGCCGAGGACGTAAAGTTGCAGGCCAAGGAAGCCGAGCAGACCGGCGAGGGTGATGACGAAGGCAGGGACACCGAAGCGGTTGAAGATCTGGCCATAGAACCAACCGATGATCATGCCCATCAGTACCGCGGCGCCAACTGACAGCCAGACGTTCCAGCCCTGGTTGACGAAGGTGACCGTGACGAGTGCTGCGGAGAGGCCGCTGACGGAACCGACGGACAGGTCGATCTGCCCTAGCAGGAGTACACAGACGATTCCGAGGGCGATGACGCCCACGGCCGCGCTTTCCATGGCGAGGTTCACCAAGTTGGAACTGGAGAGGAATATCGGGTTGAGGATCTGCAAGATAGTCCAGATGATGGCCAGTCCTGCGATGACGGGAAGTACGCCGAGGTCTCCGGACTTGACGCGGTCGAGGGCTCCGTCGATGGTTCCCCTGATACCTGTCGAGTTGCGTAGTCGTTCATCCTGGCGGTCAAGGGTCGGCGCTGGTGCACTGGGTGCGGTGCTTGTCTTCATGACTGTGCTTCCTGGGTGAGTGGGGGCTGCGGTGCCGGGTCCTGGATCCGGGAGGCCGACCGACGGGCGACAACGTTATCCGTGGCGCCGGTGATGGCCGCGATGACATCTTCCGTGGAGACGTCGGCGACCCGGAAGGTCCCGTTGTTCCTGCCGAGGCGGAGAACGGCAACGCGGTCCGCGACGGCCTTCACGTCTGCCATGTTGTGGCTGATCATGATGACCCCGAGCCCGCGGTCACGAAGGCGCTCAACGAGGTTCAGCACTTCGGCGGTCTGGGCGACTCCCAGGGCGGCGGTTGGTTCGTCAAGGATGATGACTTTCGGATTGCCGAGCAGGGACCGGGCGATGGCGACCGTCTGCCGCTGGCCGCCGGACAGGGACGCGATAGGAGTATGCAGGGACGGGATCTTGGCGGACAGCTGTTTGAGCAGTTCCCAGGATCTCGTTTCCATTTCTACTTCGTTGAGCCGGAACTTGGACAGCTCCCGGCCGAGGAAGAGGTTGTTGATGACGTTCAGGTTGTCGCACAGGGCAAGATCCTGGAACACCGTGGCGATGCCAAGGTTCAACGCAGCCATGGGAGTGGGGATAGTCTGGGGCCTGTCCTCGAACGTGATCCGTCCGGAGTTCGGCGAATGTACCCCTGAGAGGACTTTCACGAGGGTGGACTTGCCGGCCCCGTTGTCGCCCACAATGGCTACGACCTCACCGGCGGCCACCTCAAGGTCGATGTCAGTCAGGGCCGCGACGGCGCCGAAGGATTTGCTGATTCCCTCGAGGGAGAGTATGGACTGCCTGGTAGGTGCGAGGGTGGAAGCACTCATGTTCAGGCCCCTATTCGATGCCCGCGGCTGCGCAGTCAGCCGCGTAGGTCGGCGTGCAGATCTCCTCGACGGTGGCTACTCCCCCATCGATGATGACCTCCTTGAAGTTCTCTAAAGTCACCACAGTCGGCTCGAAAAGTTCTGACGGGGTGTCGAACAGGGTTGTCTTGCCCTCGACGGTCTCTCCGCTGGCGAACCTGTAGGCAACCTCGGCTGCTGCTTCGGCGACGGTCTTGATGGGCTTGGAAATGGTGTTGTACTGATCTACCGCGACGATGCGCTGCAGCGCAGCGAGCTCGGCATCGTTCCCGGTCACGGGAGGCAGCTCCGCGACTCCCGCTGCCTTGAAGGCAGCGATCGCACCGCCGGCTGTTCCGTCATTGGCCGCGACGACACCGGCAATGTCGGGTCCGAACTGGGTGATCTGCCCGCTGACCCAATTCTGCGCTTCGGTAGGATCCCAACCCGGAGTGTCGAATTCGGCCAACAGCTCGAAGTCGCTGGAATCGATGGACGAGTGGATGCCCTCCTTGATGAGCCCTGCCGCGGCATCGGTCGGAGAACCATTGACCTGCAGGAGGCCCCCTTCTGCTCCGATCTCGGTCAGGTGATCAACGAGGGACTGAGCAATCTTCGCCCCGATGGCCTCGTTGTCGAACGACACATAGTAATCCGCCGGCATATCAGGGATGGGGCGGTCATAGGCGATGATCGGGATGTCCTGCGACTGGGCGGAGTTGACGATCGTTGCTGCGGCTGCCGAGTCCACGGGGTCGATCACGATCGCGTCAACTCCCTGAGCGATCGCGGAATTGGCCTGTTCCTGCTGCTTGGAAGCGCTGGAGTCGGCGTTGGAGTAAATGACCTCGCAATCGGCGCAGAGTTCCTTCATCCTTGCCTCGAACAGTGGCCGGTCGAACAATTCATACCGTGTTGACGCGTTGTCGGGCATGAGGAACGCGATGCTCTTCGCTTCGCCTGTTGCCCCACCATCTGCAGCTTCACCTCCCCCACATCCCGCGATGGTCATCACCATACAGCTGGAGGTTGCGAGCACAAGGGGAACCCGAGTCAAGAACTTCTTCATTGGAATTCTCTTTCATGTTTGGCTAGGGGGCGGCGGCACCGCTCTCGGCGCCTGACGAACAGTAACATTAAACGTGTGATAACTATCACTATCAGTGATAGTTTTTCTCGTCCGATAGTGTTGGTGTATCAGACGAGGCAGTGAGGCAGTAGGACCGTGAACACAGAAGCGTCATCACGCAGACCAAGGATCGAGCGTCAGCGCACGCTCGTCGGTCACGTCGTCGAAGCCGGATTTGCCAGTGCAGCGACGTTGGCGTCGCTGTGTGGAGTCAGTGTGATGACGATCCATCGCGACATCGACGATCTTGCGCGGCGGGGCATCCTCCGCAAGGTCTCCGGTGGAGTGTCTGCGCTTCCCTCCACTGTCTTTGAAGCCAGCTCCGAAATCAGGATGCAGATCGAGCCCGGCGCGAAACAGGCTCTGGCCCGAGTCGCCGAAACCTTCGTGGATGCCGGCATGTCCGTCATGCTCGATGACTCCACAACGGTGTTGGCTCTTGCACGACTACTGAACGACAAAGGTCCGCTAACGGTCCTGACCAACTATCGGCAGGCCCTCGAGGTGTTCAGGGAAAACGACGACGTGCGGCTCATCATGATCGGTGGCCAGTACAGCCGAACCCACGATTCGTTCATCGGGCTCCCCAGCGATTCCTCTGTGACCTCCTACGCCGTCGACGTCGTTTTTCAGTCGACTTCGACGATGGGAACCAGCATGACGTATCACCAGGAGCAGGACGTCGTGTACATGAAACGAGCAATGCTGAAAGCGGGTGCGCGACGCGTCCTCCTCATGGACGGCTCCAAAATCAAAAGAACTTCCCTCCATCACTACGTACCCGTCAGCGACTTCACCGACGTCATCATCACCGACGACGTCCCGCTGGACGTGGTGACCGAGCTGCGCGAACAATGCAAGGTGCATATCGCTCCCAAGTGACCACTAAGAGCAACCAACTCTCGCCCACCGTGAGGGCTAGGTAGCGAGGTGAGCAGGGCAACCGAAACTTGGCATCAACGGGAAATTACCAAAGTAGCCAGGGTGCAACTGGACGGGCATGCATCCTGGCTCCCGGGCCGCTCTCGACATGATCTGGGTTATCGACGATTAAGAGCGGGAGTAGACGGAACTGCAAGAACTCCCACCTCAAGACGTTTAGCACGCTTCAAATCGGGCTCGACCTGGCCCCCTCACTGCCGAAGAAGTCCTGGAAGTCGATCAGCTCGGACGCAACCAACAGGCCCGGGGTGCAGAAGGAACCATCCGGGATCTGCGAGACCGGCCCGGTCTTGTAGACGGTCGTCCTAGTCTTCTTGCCCCTGGAGCGCATGCGCGGGCAAGCCGCCGCTCAGGCTTGGACCGGTTGTGGGGGTCCCTTGACCCGAGGATAGTGGCGGCGACCAATGCCACCCCGACGATGCCCGTGGCCCCCGTACACAGGAGGGCTCCAGCCGTTCGGCTGGAGCCCTCCTGTGTACCCGAAGGCCACACCCGTTAGAGTTACCGAAGTAACAAGAGTAACTACTGTAACTTCAGCGACCAGGGCTGACGGGGGTACCAGCCAGCAGGGGAATGAATCAATGGCGAAGTTGATCAGCTCAGGAACTGTGTCCCTCGACGGCTTCATGGCCGACCCGGAGGGCAACTACGACTGGAGCATTCCCGGCGATGATGTCCTGGCCTATCTCACTTGGCGGGAACGGTCAGTCGGCACGCATCTCTACGGCAGGCGCATGTACGAGGAGATGATGGAGTGGGAGACAGCGGACCAGAATCCCGGCCAGGACCAACTCACCATCGATTTCGCACGAACCTGGCAGGCAGCAGACAAGATCGTCTACTCGACCACCCTCGTTTCTGCTCCAACGGCTCGGACCGAGATCAAACGAACCTTCGACCTACGAGAAATCCAGCAGATGAAAGCGACACTCGACCAGGACATCGTCATCTCGGGGCCCTGCCTGGCTGAATTTGCGATCCGCGCCGGGCTCGTGGACGAATATCAGCTCTACGTCAGCCCGGTCGCGGTGGGCGGCGGCCTGCGTTTCTTCCCCGCCGGCACGCGCGTGCACCTCACCCTGATGGAACAACACCGCTTCGAGGACGGCGTCGTGTTCCTCCGGTACGCCACCGCCCCCTGACCACCGTTCTTGGAGGTAGGTCTCCGGTAGTCGGGAGGCATCCGTTGCCGCCCGTTGCCCGCATTGCCTGGAGGTGGTGATTCCCGGAGCAGCTTGCGCTAGCTGAGATCAGCGATGAGCGCCGTCGACGCGCAGTCCCGGATCCCGTTGATTCCGGCAATAGCGGTTTCCTTGTCACCGTACGGTTCGCTGGTGACCAGGGTTGCGCCGTCGTCCCCGGTCAGCCGAAAAACGAACTGTCCGTCATTCCGGTAGATCTCGAACCGTCCTGCCATCTCGAACTCTCCTCACCATTTCCAGACCAACGTCCGGGAATCCGCCGTTGCTATTCACTCATGCTTGGAACTGCACTGGCTTTCACGTCCCGCGCCGTGGCGATCATTTCGGCGCAGGTAATACCGTGATACTCCCCCCAATAATCACAGATCCGCGCTTCGAGCTCAGAAGTGATCGAATCAAGATCGGCCTGATCCGCCAGGGGCGCCACTTCTCGGACGGCCCGCGCAACCGCTTCCAGCAGACTGGCGCAGTCCGGTGAGGCCACCGGCATCCGCACATCGCCCCGTGACCGGTGCGGCAACCGGTCAGGGTCGGTGGTGGACCCGCAGTGGTCCGCTTCCCGCCTACCCATCAGCTCGGCCGATGCGGGCGTGTGCCGCATGAAGGAGGTCGAAGCGGCGCCGCTGCCGGGCGGCAACAGGATTACGTACCCGTGTTTTCGCGGTGGTTTTCCTGCATTCGAGTTCCTCGACGAGTACCTCGTACTGTTCCCTCGCCTCCAGCGGCGGATGATCGCTGTTCAGGAGCCCGTAGATCCGGTTGCAGAGGACCCGAAGTCGGCGGGTGGAGACCTCGGAGATGTCTGCCGGAAACGTCTTCGTTCCCCGGCCCGCTGATTCGAAGCCGGATGCCTCCCACGGTGAGGGCGCCCACGACAACATGCTTTCAGCGACGGAATCTGGATTCGGGCAGTGGGAAACAAGGGAAGGGTTTTTCATGTCAGCTCCACAGATGGTGGTTGCGTGGCCTGCTGCTAGGCCGTCTGGAAAGCATAAATCAGATGATCAGGAAAGGAAACTCGGCATTCTTATGATTCTCCACGGTTGCCAGGAGTGTTGGGCAGCCGCCCATGGGTTCGAGTTACCGCCCCGAACCCATGAGCTAGGCGAACGTCCGGCCCGTCAGTCGCTCATACGCTTCGACGTACCGGCCACGCGTACGGTCGACGACGTCGTCGGGCAGTGGCGGCGGCGGTGCCGAGCGGTCCCACCCCGAGGCGTCAGAGGTCAGCCAATCGCGCACGAACTGCTTGTCGAAGGACGGCTGTGCCTGGCCCGGCGAGTAGAGGGAGGCATCCCAGAACCGCGACGAATCCGGCGTCAGGACCTCGTCGCCCAGCGTGATGAGCCCGGTGAGCGGATCGAGCCCGAATTCGACCTTGGTGTCGGCGAGTATGATCCCCCGCTCCCGGGCAATGACCTCCGCCCGTGCATAGATGTCGAGTGTCAGCGAGCGCAGCTGGTCCGCGGCGTCGTCGCCCACAGCCATGACGACGGCGTCGTAGCTGATGTTCTCGTCATGCTCGCCCACCTCGGCCTTCGCGGACGGCGTGAACAGCGCCGGCTCGAGCCGCGAGCCGTCCACGAGTCCCTCGGGCAGCGGCAGGGAACAGACGGTGCCCGACGCGCGGTACTCGATAAGCCCACTCCCGGTCAGGTAGCCGCGCGCGATGCACTCGATCGGATACATCTCCAGCTTGCGGCAGATCATGGCCCGGCCCGCCACAGCCTCCGGCACTCCCGCTGCGGCGTCGGAGCCCAGTACATGGTTCGGAACGCCTGCCAGGTGCTCGAACCACCACAGGCTCAACTGGGTGAGGACGCGCCCTTTGTCAGGGATTTCCGTGGCAAGCACGTGATCGTAGGCGCTGATGCGATCACTCGCCACCACCAGCACGACATCGGAATCGCCCCCGTCCGCCGGTTCGTAAAGGTCGCGGACCTTGCCCGAGTACACGTGGGTCCATCCCGGAAGCTCGGGATGCGCGGGGAGCCAGGGCGTACGCGTGCTCATGCCTCGGCGCCCTGCGGGAAAGCTGCAGCCGAAGCGGGAGGCGCGCCGGCAGCGCGAACCTCACCCCGCAGGGCCTTCAGTGCGATATCGGTGCGGAACTGCCCGCCCTCGAGCTCGATCAACGACATCCCCTCATAGGCTTTACTCCGAGCTCTTTCGAGATCATCCCCCAGCCCGACGACGGCGAGCACCCGACCACCGGCACTCACCACCCTGTCGTCCGCCACTGCGGTCCCGGCATGAAGCACCTGGACATCCTCCAGGCGGCCGGCTTTCTTGAGCCCGCGGATACGCCCACCGGTGACAGGTGCTTCAGGGTAATTCTCCGACGCCAGCACCACGGCCACCGCACTGCGCCTGGACCAGGTGAGGGATTGGATCTTCTCGAGTCCGCCCTGCGCGGCAGCCAGCAGCACCCCACCCAGCGGGGTGCGCAGCCGGGCGAGCACGGCCTGCGTCTCCGGGTCACCGAAGCGCGCATTGAACTCGATGACACGCGTTCCGCGGGAGGTCAGGGCAAGTCCGCAGTACAGCACCCCGATGAACGGGGTCCCGCGGTGCGCCATCTCGTCGATGACGGGCTGGGCCACCCGGTCGATGACCTCGTCGACCAGCCCGGCGGGCGCCCAGTCGAGCGGCGAATACGCGCCCATTCCGCCGGTGTTGGGGCCGGCGTCGCCGTCTGAGATGCGCTTGAAGTCCTGCGCGGGGGCGAGCGGCAGGACGTGGTGCCCGTCGGAGAGGACGAACAGTGAGACCTCGGGGCCGTCCAGGTATTCCTCGATGACCACGCTGCCGCCCACCGCGAAACAGGCCTCGGCATGGGCGAGGGCCTCGGCACGGTCCTCGGTGACCACCACGCCCTTGCCGGCCGCCAGACCGTCATCCTTGACCACATAGGGCGCGCCGAACGTGCGCAGCGCTTCCTCGGCCTGCCCGGTGGTCGTCGCCACCATCGCCATCGCCGTCGGAACTCCCGCTGACGCCATGACCTGCTTGGCGAAGGCTTTCGACGCCTCGAGCTGGGCCGCCGCGCGGGAGGGCCCGAAGACGGGGATCCCGGCGTCGCGGAGGGCGTCCGCCACCCCGGCCGCCAGCGGAGCCTCCGGCCCGATCACCACCAGGTCCGATTCGAGCCGCCGGGCAAGGGCCGTGACGACCAGGGGATCGTTGGCGTCGACGTCGTGCGTGGGCACGATCGCCGCCATTCCCGCGTTGCCGGGGGCGGCGTGGACTTCGCGGACGAAAGGGTCGGTCAGCAGCGCACGGACAAGGGCGTGTTCGCGGCCGCCGGGGCCTATCACGAGAACCTTCACAGTCGACCAGCGTACTGGGAGTGCACGCTTGCCGCGAAGCCCGCGGCCCCTGTTACGGGAGAGCGTCACCCAGCCGTTACCCATACCCGGGCAGCACCCCTCCGAATACCCACCATGAACACCATTCGGAAAATCTCCCGCGAAGCCACTGCGCTCGCTGCCCTTGCGGGAATCCTCGCCGCGGGCCTGGTCCTCGGGATTGCCGAACTGGTCGGTGCCTTCTACGCGGCCCGTGCCACTCCCCTGATCGCGCTCGGCTCGACCTTCATCGACTTCACGCCGGCCTGGCTGAAGGACTTCGCGATCGACACGTTCGGCACCAATGACAAGGTGGCTCTCTTCGTGGGCATGGCCGTGACCATCGTGGCTCTGGCCGCGCTCCTCGGCATCGTCGCCTTCCGTAGGTGGGCACTCGGTGTGGCCGGCGTCGTGCTGATGGGACTGGTGATGGTCGCGAGTGTCCTCTCGCGGGCCGGTGCCTCGCTGCTCGATGCCGCCCCGTCGATCATCGGCACCGCCACCGGCCTGCTGGCCCTCCGCTGGCTGATCGCCCGCCTGCACTCCGGTGCCGCAGGGCGGGCACGGCACGACGACGGCGTCGTCGTCGTCGATGCCGCACCTGCGGTTCCCGCCACGGGCCGGCGCAGTGCCGCCCCCTCGGGCGCCGCTGCCTCAAGCGCAGCTGCGTCAACCACCACGGCCGACCGCCGCGACGGCGGCACGATGTCCCCGTCGCGTCGCTCCTTCTTCGCCGCGGCCGGAGTGACTGCGATCGTGGCCGGCGCCGCGGCCACCGGAGGGCGCGTGCTCGGCAGCATCCGGAGCAATGTGTCGGCGGCACGCGACAGCCTCACCTTCCCGGTCCCCGCCAGTCCGGCCGAGCCGGTGCCCGCCGGGGTAGAGGTGGACGTGGAAGGGGTCACCTCCTGGCTGACCCCGAATCAGGATTTCTACCGCATCGATACTGCGCTCAGCGTGCCCCAGCTCGATTCTGCAACCTGGGAACTGCGGGTGCACGGCATGGTCGAGGAGGAATTCACGATGTCGTTCCAGGACCTCCTCGACGCCGATCTCATCGAGCGCCATGTCACCCTCACCTGCGTCTCGAATCCGGTGGGCGGCGGCTTGGTGGGCAATGCGAAATGGCTCGGCTACCCGCTGCGTGAAGTCCTGAAGCGGGCCCGGCCCATGGAAGGCGCCGATATGGTGCTCTCGACGAGCTCCGACGGCTTCAGCGCTTCGACTCCCCTGCCTGTCCTCCAGGACGAACGCGACGCCATGCTGGCGGTCTCCATGAACGATGAGCCGCTTCCGCTTGAACACGGTTTCCCGGTCCGCATGGTGGTCCCGGGCCTCTTCGGCTACGTCTCGGCCACTAAATGGGTGGTCGACCTCGAGGTCACCCGGTTCGCTGACCAGACGGCGTACTGGACCGACCGCGGCTGGTCGGAGAAGGGACCGGTCAAGACGATGGCGCGCGTCGAGGTGCCGAGGGCGTTCGCGAAGGTCGCTCCGGGTCCGGTCAGGATCGGCGGCTCGGCCTGGTCGCAGCAACGCGGCGTCACGAAGGTCGAGGTATCGGTTGACGACGGCGAGTGGGAGGAGGTGACCCTCGCGGAGGAATACTCGGTGGACACCTGGCGCCAGTGGTCGCATGAGCTCACGCTCGACGCCGGGAGCCACACCGTCCGCGCCAGGGCCACCGACGCCGTCGACGGCCTGCAGACGGAGGAGCGTGCGGACACCGTGCCGAACGGCGCTTCCGGGTGGCAGTCCGTACAGTTCTCGGCCGGCTAGCTGTACTGCTAGCCATCACCCGTGGTCCCCGGCGGAACCTGCGCACGTCCGGCAGGTGTCGGCGGCGAACACTCGCCGTTCCTGCCCACCTTCGGAGGTGCTCAGGCAGCACGAGCCCTCCACGCCATAGGCAATACTTGGTTCATGCCGACCTTCACCTCCGCTGATGCCGTTGACCTCGCCGTCCTGGAGCGCAACGGATTCATCGAATCCCGCCACGTGGGCTCCGCCGTCGTCCTCGCGGCGGACGGCAGTGTGGTGACCTCGCTCGGGGACATCACCTCGCCAATCTACCCGCGCTCCAGCCTCAAGCCGTTCCAGGCCCTCGCCGCGATGAAGGCGGGAGTGCCGCTGAGGGGACCGCAGGTCGCCCTGGCGACGGCCAGCCATGTGGCAAGCGACGAACACATGGACGTCGTCCGGACCATGCTGAGCGCCGCCGGGGTCACTGAAGAACATCTCCAGTGCCCCGAGGACTGGCCGCAGGACGAGCAGGCGCGCATCAGCCTGGTGCTGGGCGACAAGGGGAAGCAACGGATAGCGTTCAACTGCTCCGGCAAGCACGCCGCGTTCCTGTGGGCGTGCACCGAGAACTCGTGGAACCATGCGACGTACCTCGATCCCGCCCACCCCCTCCAGCAGGGCATCGCGGACGTCATCGAGGAGTACACCGAGGAGACGCCCGGACACTGGGGCGTGGACGGCTGCGGGGCTCCGGTGGCAACGGTGTCGCTGACAGGCCTCGCACGGGGAATCGGGAAGATCGCGAAAGCACCCTCGGACAAGAATGCCGATGCCCGCGCCGCAACCATCGCGACGGCCATGATCGACTACCCCTGGGCCGTTCACGGTCGGGGGATGGAGAACACTGTGGTCATGGAGGAACTCGGAATCCTCGCCAAGAGCGGCGCCGAGGGGGTCCTTGTGCTCGGCGCGCCCAATGGGGCAGCGCTCGCGCTGAAAGTGCTCGATGGCAACAACCGGGCCGCCACACTGGTGGGACTCACCCTGTTCGCAGCGTCCGGAGCGATCGACCCCGACACGGTGGGCGTGGTACTCGAGAAGGTAGTACCACCCGTGCTGGGCGGCGGGCGCCCGGTCGGCAGCCTGCGCCTGGCGGCTCCCGTGATGGCCCTACTCGACTGAACAGGACAACCCGGAAGGACACGACATGGCACGACGCCGCATCCCGTCGGAGGTGGGTTCCGCCGCCCTGCAGGAAGTGGCGGACGGGCTCGCGTCGCGGAACGAGCTCGCCGCGGCAGTGCGGTACTGCCTCGAGGAGCTGGCGGAACGCGCCCCGGGCAACAGCGTGGAGGTAAGGGTTCCGCCCTTCGGTGTCACCCAGTGCGTCGCCGGTCCCCGCCACACGCGGGGAACGCCACCGAACGTTGTGGAGACCGACGCCACCACCTGGCTCGCACTCGTCACCGGGGGCCTGACCTGGGCCGAAGCGCAGGCCGCCGGGAAGGTGTCGGCGTCGGGCCAGCGGGCGGACCTTTCAGCCTGGCTCCCCCTGTTCAGCAGACACAGCGCTCCGGCCTCGGGAGGGCCGCAGTGAGCTCCCCTGCCAGCCGGGTTCGTGCGGCGCCCCCCACTACCTCCGGCCGCCAACCCGCCAGTGCCTGGATCGTGGGCCTTGCCGTGACGTCCCTCTACATCACGTACTCGGCCACGCAATGGCATCAGCTCAGCTCGCCGTCGTGGGATCTCGGGATCTTCACCCAGCTGGCCAAGGCGTACGCCGCTCCCGGAGCTCCGATCGTCCCCATCAAGGGCGACGGCTTCAACCTCCTGGGGGACCACTTCCACCCGATCCTGGTGCTGCTGGGACCCATCTACGCGGTGTTTCCCTCAGGCTTCACCCTGCTCGTGGTGCAGAACCTGCTGTTCGGCCTTGCGGTTTTCGTCGTGACGCGCGCCGGCGTCCGGCATGCGGGCCGGTGGGCAGGCATCTGCATCGGCCTCGCGTTCGGCCTGTCCTGGGGGCTCCTGTCAGCCGTCGCGGCGCAGTTCCACGAGATCGCCTTCGCCGTTCCGCTGCTCGCCCTGAGCCTCGAGGCGCTGATCGACAGGCGGCTCGTGCCCGCCGTCGCGTGGGGATCGCTGCTGGTGTTCGTCAAGGAGGATCTCGGCGTGACCGTCCTCGTCCTCGGGCTCGTCATCGCCTGGCGGTTCCGCTCCCAGGCGGGCCTCTGGCTCGCGGCCTGGGGTGCGCTGTGGCTCGTGTTGTCGGTCCGCGTCATCCTCCCGGCGCTGAACACCGGCGGTGCCTACGACTACTCGGACCGCATCGACGTCGGTGGGATGCTGGCGGACCCGGGCCTTGCTGTGGTTTCCCTGGTGAGCGGCGCGGCGAAATACGAAACCGTGGGCCTGCTCCTGCTTGCGGGCGGCGCACTGTTCGTGAGGTCACCGCTTGCCCTGATACTGATTCCCACGCTGCTCTGGCGCTTCGCCTCGGGACAGGAGGGCTATTGGGGCCCCGACTGGCACTACAGCGCGGTACTCATGCCGGTGGTCTTCCTCGCCTTGGTCGACGTACTTCCCCGGCTGCGGACGAGCGGTCGGCGGTGGCTCCGCGTGGCCGGCGCGGTCGTGGCTCCGGCGGTCGCCGTCGTCGCGCTTGCCCTTCTGCCCGGGCAGGCCCTCGCCGCCCTCGCCGAACCGCAGACCTACCAGCAGTCTCCGCGGTGGGATGCCGCGCACCGCATGATGGACAGCATTCCGTCCGGGGCATCGGTGGAGAGCGGAGTGGTGCTGATGGCCTACCTTGCGCCCGACGCCGAAGTGTACTGGCTGGGCAACGAGAATCCGGCGCCCGACTACCTCATCGTCGACGCCCAGGACTGGAGCTGGGGGCCTGTACGGCCCGCCGACGCCGTGGCCCACGCAGAGAGTACGTATCCCGGCAGTTCCTACGAACTCGTCTTCGATGAGGCCGGCTACCAGCTGGTGAAGAGAACCCCGTGATCGCCGGTAGCCTTAAACCCATGAGCTCCGAGAAGCCGCTGCCCGAGAACTCCCCCGAGAACGCATCCGAGCACCGGGAGGTAGCCGAACTGCGGGGAACCCCTGAACCCCTGGAAGGAACTGGGCGCCCCGAAGGAACAGCACCGCGTGAAGTAACCGTGCGCAGGGCCCCCCGGTTCGTTCCGTTCATGGCGCTCGGTGCTGTACTCGGTTTCATCGCGGCCCTCGTCGTCGCCTACACGGGGCCGGTGGATCCCACCCTGACACGCGAGTCCGTGCTCGGTTTCTTCACCGTGGCCTTCGCAATTCCGGGCCTGATCCTGGGCGCCATCGTGGTGCTGATCCTGGACCGCCGAAGTGTCCGCCGTGCACAGCGGGCGCACGTCAGGCTCACCGACGACGTTGACGACACCCAGTAGCGCCCGGCACTGCCGTCGTCCTTCCGGCCCTGGAGCCGTCAGTTCCGCTGCTCCGTCGGAGGCTCCGGCAGGTTTTCCCTATCGTGCCCGGAGGACGGGTAGTGCCCCGGTGGTTCTGTTGACGGAGTGACGGCCGCCAGAATGCGGTGGAGACTCATGGCGATCGATGCCGCAGCACCGAACGGGGCTTCCTGGGCAGCGCTTTCATTGGCTTTGCCCGCCAGGGAAAGCATTGCTTTCTCGGCGTTTTCGAGCGTTTCACCGGCTATCTCATCGACGGTCCACTGCCGAAGGACATTGCCGACGGCGGAGAAGGCCTCCTGCAGCGGATCGCGGAAGTCATCCGCCAGGGCGGGCTCCCGATGGGTGCCATGGATGGAGTCCTGGAGCATGTTGGTGATATTGAGGGTGTGGAAGGTGACTACTTCCAGCACTTCGATCTGCTCGAAGTCCTTCGCGAGGTCACGGGGATGGAAGCGGCGGCGGACGTTGCCCTTGCGGCTTTCCTCCGCGTATCTGAGCGCCTCCCGCGCGCCGTCAGCCGTCCCGGCCAGTTCCGCTCTCCGCCGCGCCCACCGCTGATCGTCGGATGTCCAGTTCTCCCGCAGGGCGTCGCCGATATCCTCCAGCTGCTGCGCGGCGGTCCTGCGCAGCGCGGCCAGCTGCTCCACCGCCTCGTTCAGATGCAGCGGCGGTACCACCAGCGCGCTGACCGCCAGGCCCACGAGCACCCCCACCACCATCTGGACCAGATACCCGATCGAATAGCCGAGGTCGTTGTTCCCGATGACCAGCACGAACAGTCCCGCTGAGGCAATTCCTGTCCCGCCGCCGGCGGTGCGTTTCAGCCGGCCCGCCAACAGCACTCCGGCACCCACCACGAAAGCAATGGTCAACGAGTTCGGATCGCCGATCCACGCCGCGAAATAGGCGAGGAGAATCCCGATGGCCAGACCCACCATGGTCTGCAGTCCCAGCTTCACGGTGCCCGCGACAGTGGGGTAGATGGCCAGCAGGGCGCCCAGCGGCGCGTAGTACGGGTATTCTGCCGCCACACCCGGTATGAAAAGGGCCAGGGCCCAGGCGATGCCGGCCGCCAGGGCAGCCTTCAGCGACAACAGGAGGTGGGGTTGGCGAAGAAAGCGCCGCACCGCAGGGAGCGGGTACGGCCGGACAGGCCGCTCCGTCGCCGAGCTGCCGGAAGGACCGGATGAACCATCGACCGCCATGGCCCCATTCTTCCACCCGCCCCCGACCGACTGTCAGCCAGGAGCGCCGGGCGAAGGCACAGCCCGGACCCGGCGTGAGAGAATGGCCCTATGGTGCGCGGTGACGGACAACTTTCCCATGATCTTCTTCCCGGCGAAAAAGGACCCCAGGATGCCTGTGGTGTCTTTGGCGTATGGGCGCCCGGTGAAGAGGTAGCCAAGCTCACCTACTACGGTCTCTACGCGCTGCAGCACCGCGGCCAGGAATCGGCGGGAATTGCGACCAGCGACGGGCAGCGCATCAATGTCTACAAGGACATGGGGCTGGTGTCGCAGGTCTTCGACGAGACAACGCTGAATACGCTCACCGGTCACATTGCGGTGGGTCATTGCCGGTACTCCACTACCGGATCCTCCCTCTGGGCCAACGCGCAGCCCACCCTCGGTGCAACCGCCGCAGGAACAGTGGCCCTGGCCCACAACGGAAACCTCACCAACTCGGCGGAGCTGTACCGCATGGTGCTCGAGCGCCATGGAAAGCCGCGCTCCGGCGAAATGGCACAGGGCAATACCACCGACACGGCGCTCGTGACAGCCCTCCTTGCCGGGAATGACGGCCGGTCCCTCGAAGAGACCGCCCTCGAGCTGCTGCCCAGCATCCGTGGAGCCTTCTGCTTCGTCTTCATGGACGAAGGAACCCTCTACGCGGCGCGGGATGCCTACGGTGTCCGGCCGCTCGTCCTCGGGCGGCTCGAGCGCGGCTGGGTGGTGGCCTCCGAGCAGTCGGCACTTGCAACCGTCGGTGCCAGCTTCATCCGGGAGATCGAGCCGGGTGAGTTCATCGCCATTGATGAACAAGGCGTCCGGTCGAGCCGTTTCGCCACCCCGACGGCGGCGGGTTGCGTCTTCGAGTACGTCTACCTCGCCCGCCCCGACGCCGCGATCGCCGGCAGGTCGGTGTACGAGTCCAGGGTGGAGATGGGCCGCCAGTTGGCCCGCGAGAATTCCGCGGAGGGCGACATCGTCATCCCTGTACCGGAATCAGGGACCCCGGCAGCCGTGGGCTTCGCCGAGGAATCCGGTATCCACTTCGCGCATGGTTTCGTGAAGAATGCCTACGTGGGCCGGACCTTCATCCAACCCAGCCAGACCCTCCGGCAACTCGGCATCCGCCTCAAACTCAACGCCCTGGAGTCGGTGATCCGGGGCAAGCGGATCATCGTGGTGGACGATTCGATCGTCCGTGGGAACACCCAGCGCGCGGTGGTGCGGATGCTCCGCGAAGCCGGTGCCGCGGAGGTCCACGTCAAGATCTCCTCTCCGCCGGTCCGCTGGCCATGCTTCTACGGCATCGACTTCGCGTCCCGGGCAGAACTGATCGCCAACGGCGCCGCGGTGGCCGAGATCTGCAAGTCGATCGGCGCCGACAGCCTCGCCTATATCTCCGAAGACGGCATGATCGCCGCGACGCAGCAGCCCCGCGAGCGCCTCTGCACCGCCTGCTTCACCGGGAACTACCCCATCGAACTCCCCGTCGACGACCGCCTGGGCAAGAACCTGCTGGAACACCTCGACCCGGCGGACAAGACCGGGGCCAACGGATGCGATCCCGGACCCGACAGTGAATTCGAAGCCGTCCTGACCGACGCAGACAAGAAAGAGCGGGTATGAGCGCACCTTCCAATCCCATCACCTACGCGAGTGCCGGAGTTGATGTCGAGGCGGGAGACCGCGCCGTCGAGCTCATGAAGGACGCGGTCAAGGCCACCCATGGCAGCCAGGTGGTCGGTGGTGTCGGTGGTTTCGCGGGCCTCTACGATGTCTCGAAGCTGCTCACCTACCGGCGCCCACTGCTGGCCACCTCCACCGACGGCGTGGGGACCAAGGTGGCCATCGCGCAGGCCATGGACATCCATGACACCATCGGCTTCGACCTCGTGGGCATGGTGGTGGACGACATCGTGGTGGTGGGTGCCGAGCCGCTGTTCATGACCGATTACATCGCGTGCGGCAAGGTGGTGCCTGAGCGCATCGCCGATATCGTGCGCGGCATCGCCGCGGCCTGTTCGGTGGCGGGGACCGCGCTGGTGGGCGGCGAGACCGCCGAGCACCCGGGCCTGCTGGGTGAGCATGAGTACGACGTCGCCGGCGCCGCGACCGGCGTGGTCGAGGCGGATCGGGTCCTCGGCCCGGAGCGGGTCCGCGACGGCGACATCGTGATCGCGATGGCGTCCTCCGGCCTGCACTCGAACGGATATTCGCTGGTTCGACGCGTCATCAACCAGGCGGGGTGGATGCTCGACCGGCAGGTGTCCGAGCTTGGCCGAACGCTCGGTGAGGAACTTCTCGAGCCCACGCGCGTCTATGCCGCGGACTGCCTCGCTCTAGCTCGCGACGACGCCGCCCAGGTGCACGGATTCAGCCACGTCACCGGTGGCGGGCTCGCGGCGAACCTCGCGCGCGTGCTTCCACGGGGCATGGAAGCCAGCATCGACCGCTCCACCTGGGAGCTCCCGCCCATCTTCACTCTTGTCTCACAGCTCGGTTCCGTGCCGCTGCCGGATCTCGAGCGCACGCTCAACCTCGGGGTGGGCATGGTGGCGATCGTCGGGGCCGCCGGCGCCGATGCGGCCCTTGCCCACCTGAACGCCGCCGGCGTGCCTTCCTGGGTGATGGGCAGCGTGCAGGCAGCCAGCGATGCCGGCACGGACGGTCCGGACTATGTGCAGGGCGCCAAGGGTGTCGACGGCGGATCGGTACGGCTGCTCGGCGCCTACGCCTGAACCGGCTCGGTCGCCGGGCCCGGACGCAGCGGAGCCCCCGTCCTGCTGATCCGTCGATGGGCCTCCCTATTGACCGTCGAGCCAGGCAGCGATGTCCGCGAGGAATTCCCGGCGTCGTGCATCGTCGAGGAAGGCGGACCGGACGGCATTGGACGCCAGCACTGCCAGTTGCCCGGCATCGAACCCGAACGTCTCCCGGACCTGGGCCACGTTCTCATCGAGATAGCCGCCGAAGTACGCCGGATCATCGGAATGGACGGAAACGTTCAGGCCGCGCTCCAGCATGCGGAGCAGTGGGTGGTCCGGGAGGGTGCCGACGGCTCGCAGGCGCACGTTGGACAGCGGGCACACGGTGAGCGGCACTTGCTCGTCGACCAGCCGCTGCACCAGCTCCTCATCCTCCATGCAGCGGATACCGTGATCGATCCGATCAACCCGTAGCAGGTCCAGCGCCTGCCGGATGTAGTCGGGAGGCCCTTCCTCCCCCGCATGGGCGATGCACTTGAGGCCTGCCCGCCGCGCCCGCTCGTACAGCGCCACGAAGTTGCGGGGCGGGTTGCCGGCCTCCGCTGAGTCGAGGCCGATTCCGATGATCGGCGCCTTCATCGCCAGCAGCTCCTCCAGCACGGCGAGCGCGCCCTCGACGGGCTGGTCACGCAGGAACGCCGCGATCAGTCCCGTGCTGATCCCGAACTCCTCCTCGCTGTTCGCCAACGCCGAGGAAACACCGTCGACGCATGCCTTCAACGGCACGCCGCGGACCGTGTGCGCCTGGGGGTCCATCATGATTTCCGCGTGGCGCACGCCGGCCGCCGCGGCGCGCGACAGGTACGCGCGGGTCATGTCGGCGAAGTCCTGCTCCGTCTGCAGCACCGCCATATTGCTGTAGTAGAGGTCCAGAAAAGACTGCAGGTCCTTGAACTCGTACTGAGCGCGCAGGTCAGCGAGCGTGGCGTAGGGCAGTTCCATATTGTTCCGCGCGGCGAGTTCGAAGATCAACTCCGGTTCCAGCGTGCCTTCGATATGGAGGTGAAGTTCTACCTGGGGAAGCTGCATTCGATATCTCTCATCCGGCGGGAACCTGGCTACTGCAATCTACTACGGCGGACGGCTCGGGCTCGAGGCCCGGCGGCCGCTCGACGACCCCTTCGGTGGAGTGCCGGCATACAGCGACCCGCCCTCCCTTTCGCCGATCCATCCGCACAGTGACCGGTGATACCCTTTTCTGGCGATCGAACAACAGGTCCCGTCGTCGAGGTGGGCCCTCCGACGACGGCGCGGATGTCACGGGAATCCAATCAGTCCCCGCTGGCCGCCACGCCTCACGGCGTCGGAACAGGTACGACTACCCCAGCAGAGATGGAGCCCGCGCTCAGATGAATCCTTCGAAGACTGCCCTCGAGATCGTCCATCACCTGCCACCGCACTACCTCGAGCGCGCCCTTCGGGAGGATGTGCGGAAGGGACTGACCACATCGGCGAAAACCCTGCCGCCCAAGTGGTTCTACGACCGGAGGGGCAGCGAACTGTTCGAGCAGATCACGCAGCTTCCGGAATATTTCCCGACACGCGCCGAGCGTCGGATACTCGAGGACTCTGCCGGGGAGATCGCGGCGGCCAGCCCGGCGGAGGTGCTCATCGAGCTCGGGTCCGGTTCGTCAAGGAAGACACCCCTGCTGCTCGACGCCCTGAAGGACGCCGGCCCGCTCCGGAGCTACGTCGCTGTGGACGTCAGCGACAGCGCCCTGACCGACGCCAACAGCGAGCTGTCCCGGGAGTACCCCGATCTCACCCTGCAGGCAGTGGCCGCTGATTTCGAATCGCAGCTGCAGCTGCTCCCGAGGGACGGACGCCGGATGGTGGCGTTCCTGGGCGGCACCATCGGGAACCTCGAGCCGGATGCCCGGGCGCGGTTCCTCCTGCAGGTGAGGGAACTCCTGGGGCAGGAGGGCGGATCATTGCTGATCGGCACCGGCCTGGTGCAGCCGCCTCAAGTCCTCATCCCCGCCTACGACGACGCCAGCGGCGTGACTGCCGACTTCAACCGCAATGTGCTCCGAGTCCTCAACGCGGAGCTGGGAGCGGATTTCGACGTCGATGCATTCGAGCATGTGGCGGTGTGGAACGAGGCCGAAGAGTGGATCGAGATGAGGCTCCGGGCCACGCGGGCCATGCAAGTGCGCCTGCCCGGCGCCGGACTCGAGATCAGTTTCGACCGGGGCGAGGACCTGCGGACCGAGGTGTCCGCGAAGTTCCGCCCCGAGGGGATCGCCGCGGAGCTCGAGGCCGCACGCCTCACCATCGTCGGGCAGTGGACGGATGCTGAGGAACGCTATGCGATGACCCTGGCCGAACCCCGCTGAACCCTTCCGCGGCGCCTTCCCCGATCGGGTGCGCAGAACACTGCGAAACCGGCCCCCCACCGGTACCTGCTGCGCACCGGGTGTGGCTCGCCACAAAAAAGTGGTGCACCCGACTCGGATGCACCACTTTCGGAAATACCTATATCGCTTGCTCAGCCTGTCCGGCGTGAACCGCCGTCCTCGCCGTCGTCGCCGTACTCCTCGACGTACTTGTCCGCATACTCCGAATAATCCGGTTCCACCGGCTCGGGAGCTTCAGTTCGTCGATTGGAGGCACGACCACTCGGGCCTGTGAGCTCGCGCTGCAGTGCCGTGTAGTCAGTCGCCGGGCTGAAATACTTCATGTCCCGGGCCTGCTTGGTAGCTTTTGCCTTTTGACGGCCGCGCCCCATGGCGTGACCCCCTTTTTGCGTCGATCCGGAGGTGGTCGCTGGGGCACAAGGCCCAAGGCTACAGCGAGGCCCCGGAGTATTTGGTCAGTATGTCGTGACTCTAGGTTACATGCTTTCACGGGCGCCGGTGCGCGGCTTGCTCAGCCCGTGGCGACGGTCACCGTCAGCCCCTCGCCGCCGCCCTCGTCGGTGGCCCTGTCCACCACCACGGTGTCGCCGTCGTCGATTCCGCCGGCGAGGATGCCGCGGGCCAACCGGTCCCCGATCTCCCGCTGGACGAGGCGCCGCAGCGGCCGGGCTCCATAGGCGGGGTCGAATCCCGTCATGGCCAGCCACTCGCTCGCGGACGGGGTGACTTCCAGTTGGAGCCTGCGGTCCTTGAGCCTCGAGGCCAGCGCGTCGACCTGGAGGTTGACGATCCGTGAGAGGTCGTCGAGGCTCAGCGGGTCGAACACGATGACGTCGTCGAGCCGGTTGAGGAACTCCGGCCGGAAGCTCGCATTCACCGTGGCCAGGACGGCTTCCCGCTTGGCGTCGTCGTCGAGGACCGGGTCCACGAGGAATTGCGAACCCAGATTCGAGGTCAGCACGAGGATCACGTTCCGGAAGTCCACGGTACGCCCCTGGCCGTCGGTCAGACGGCCGTCGTCGAGCACCTGCAGGAGGATGTCGAACACCTCCGGATGCGCCTTCTCGACCTCGTCCAGGAGCACCACGCCATAGGGACGGCGCCGCACCGATTCGGTGAGCTGGCCGCCCTCCTCGTACCCGACATACCCGGGGGGCGCTCCGACGAGCCGCGCGACCGAGTGCTTCTCGGAGTACTCGGACATGTCGATGCGGATCATGGCGCGCTCGTCGTCGAACAGGAAGTCCGCGAGCGCCTTGGCCAGCTCGGTCTTGCCCACTCCCGTCGGGCCCAGGAACAGGAACGAACCCGTGGGCCGGTCGGGATCAGAGACGCCGGCCCGCGCGCGCCGCACCGCGTCGGACACCGAGGCAACTGCCCTGCGCTGGCCGATCAGGCGCGAACCGATGATCTCCTCCATCTGCAGCAGCTTCTGGCTCTCGCCCTGCAGCATGCGCCCGGCCGGAATGCCGGTCCACGCCGAAATCACTTCGGCGATGTCCCCGGCACTCACCTCGTCGGCGACCATCAGTTCAGGCGCGCCGTCGGCCTGCTCCTCCGCCTGGGCGGCGTCCAGCTCGCGCTGGACCTGGGGAATCTCGCCGTAGAGGATCCGCGATGCAGTCTCGAGGTCGCCGTCGCGCTGGGCGCGGTCAGCCTGCGAGCGCAGGTCGTCAAGTGAAGCCTTGAGGTCGCCGACCCGGTTGAGGCCGGCTTTCTCGGCCTCCCACCTGGCGTTGAGGGCGCTGAGCTGTTCACTCTTGTCGGCGAGATCGGCGCGTAGCGTCCCAAGGCGCTCCACCGATGCCTGGTCCTTCTCGCCCGACAGTGCGAGTTCCTCCATCCGAAGCCGATCGAGCGCACGTTTGAGCTGATCGATCTCCTCCGGCGCCGAATCGATCTCCATGCGCAGTCGAGACGCCGCTTCATCCACGAGGTCGATCGCCTTGTCCGGGAGTTGGCGGCCCGAGATGTACCGGTGCGACAGCGTGGCGGCGGCGACGAGGGCGGCGTCTGCAATGGACACCTTGTGGTGTGCCTCGTACCGTTCCTTGAGCCCGCGGAGAATACCGATGGTGTCCACCACCGAGGGCTCCCCCACGTACACCTGCTGGAAGCGCCGCTCGAGCGCCGGGTCCTTCTCCACTCTCTCGCGGTACTCGTCGAGCGTGGTGGCACCGATCAGCCGCAGTTCACCGCGTGCCAGCATCGGCTTCAGCATGTTGCCGGCGTCCATCGATCCCTCGGACGCACCGGCACCTACCACGGTGTGCAGCTCGTCGATGAACGTCACCACCCGCCCGTTCGCGGAACGGATCTCCTCGAGGACGGCCTTCAGCCGCTCCTCGAACTCCCCGCGATACTTGGCCCCGGCGACCATCGAGCCGAGGTCGAGGCTGATCAGGGTCTTGCCGCGCAGCGACTCCGGAACGTCACCAGCCACCATGCGCTGCGCCAGGCCTTCGACGACGGCGGTCTTCCCGACGCCCGGCTCCCCGATCAGCACGGGGTTGTTCTTCGTGCGGCGGCTCAGCACCTGAATTAGGCGGCGGATTTCGGCGTCGCGCCCGATCACGGGGTCCAGCTTGCCCGACCGCGCGATCTCCGTGAGGTCCACGCCGAATTTCTGCAGCGCCTGGAAGGTGTTCTCAGGGTCAGGCGAGGTGACGCGGCGGTCACCACGCACTCCGGGGAGCGCAGCCGCGAGGGCGTCGCGGGAAATTCCCGCTCCGCGGAGGATGGCACCCGCGGACCCTGGATCCGCGGCGAGGCCGAGCAGCAGATGCTCGGTCGAGACGAACTGGTCACCCAGCGACTCAGCTTCCTGCTGCGCCGCCGTCACCACCTGCAGCGCTCCGCGGGAGAACTGCGGTTGCGCCACGGAACTGCCCGACGACGCCGGCAGCGCCTTGATGGCCGAGCTCGCCTGGACACTGATGTCATCAGGGCCCGCACCAGCGGCTTTGAGGAGTGCCACGGCCACGCCGTCGCGCTGGTCCATCAGGGCCTTCAGGAAATGGGGGGTCTCTACCTGCGGATTACCTGCGGTGGAGGCGTTCATTGCCGCAGCCGAGAGGGCTTCCTGGCTCTTCGTCGTGAATTTGGCGTCCACAGGGGTGTCCTTTCCGATATCCGTCTAACTACCTTGAGTCTAGTCGACTCAACTATGGCGCGCAGCAGTTTCACCGCCGCTTCACTCAGAGCGAAGCTTCCGATAGCATTCGTCGGTAGTAGGCCACTGTGAGATGGATCACGCATTTCGCGGCGTTCGATATCGAACCGGTAGCGTTGAAAGCCCCTTCGGGCCAGATTCCTGCGCCGAATCCTCGCGAAAATCAACTGCGTGGAACTTCTGCTGCAAAGTCCTGCCGTGCTGCACCGTTGGGGGTTGTTCAGCGTGGCTTCAATCAACGCGAGGGAAGACATGAGTTCATCAACGAAAGCACCGCCGGGCACCGAGAACAGCAGCCCCAGGAAGACCGAGGTCAACAAGACGGTCTTCGTCGGCTCCGCGGCCGGCATCCTCGCCATCACCCTGTGGGCCATCGTGTCACCCGAGACTGCCGCGGCCGGAATCGGCGCGATGGTCGGGTGGGTCTCCACCAATCTGGGCTGGTACTACTTCCTCATCGTCACCGTGGTGGTGATCTTCGTCCTGGTCGTGGCGCTCACCAGGGTCGGCAAGACCAAACTCGGTCCCGACCACTCCAAGCCACAGTTCAGTATGTTCACCTGGGCTTCAATGCTGTTCGCGGCGGGCATCGGCATCGACCTGATGTTCTTCTCGGTGTCGGAACCCATCACCCAGTACCTCGCTCCCCCCCAGGGTGAGGGGGGAACCACCGAGGCGGCCCGCCAGGCGATGGTCCTCACCCTCTTCCACTACGGCATCACCGGCTGGGCGCTGTACGCACTCATGGGCCTTGCCCTCGGCTACTTCGCCTACCGCCAGAACCTTCCCCTCAGCATCCGCAGCGCGCTCTACCCCATCTTCGGCAAGAAGGTCGACGGCGGCCTCGGTGACGCCGTGGACATTGCGGCCCTCCTCGGAACCATCTTCGGCATTGCGACCTCCCTCGGCATCGGCGTGGTCCAGCTCAACTACGGCCTCACGTTCATGTTCGGGCTGCCCGAAAACCTCGCCGTGCAGATCGGCCTCATCGTCGTGGCCGTGGTCATGGCCACCGCATCGGTGGTCTCCGGCGTGGAGAAGGGCATCCGGCGGCTCGCGGAGCTCAACGTCATCCTCGCCCTCGGCCTGATGCTGTTCGTCCTGATCAGCGGCAAGACGAGTTTCCTGCTGGACGGCATCATCCAGAACACCGGTGACGTCCTCAGCCGTTTCCCGGGCATGACGCTCGATACCTTCGCCTATGACCGCCCCGATGCCTGGCTCAGCGGCTGGACCCTGTTCTTCTGGGCCTGGTGGATTGCCTGGGCACCGTTCGTCGGATTGTTCCTGGCACGGATCTCCCGTGGACGGACCATCCGCCAGTTCGTCCTCGGCACCATGATCGTTCCCTTCGCCTTCATCCTGCTCTGGATCTCCGTCTTCGGGAACAGTGCCCTCGACCTCGTCATGGGTGGCAATGCGGACTTCGGGGAGACCGCAATGAACCAGCCGGAACGAGCGTTCTACGGGCTGCTGGAGCAGTACCCGGCCGCTCCGCTGCTGGCAGCAGTCGCGACATTCACCGGCCTGCTGTTCTACGTCACTTCGGCCGATTCCGGCGCACTCGTAATGTCCAACTTCACGTCCCGTCTGAAGGACGCCGACTCCGACGGCCCCAAGTGGCTCCGCATCTTCTGGGCGGTGGCCACCGGCCTCCTGACCCTGGCCATGCTGACGGTCGGCGGCGTTCCGACCCTGCAGAACGCGACCATTATCATGGGACTTCCTCTGTCGGTCCTGCTGCTGTTCATCATGCTGGGGCTCTACAAGGCCCTCCGCGTGGAGAATTCGCTGATCGACAGCTACCGGGCCAGCCTTCCCGGCATCATCTCCGGGCGCGCGGCCGAAGGCCGGGGCGGGCGGAACTGGCGGCAGCGCCTCACCCGCGCCATGTCCTACCCCGGGCCTACCCAGGCCAACCACTTCGTCGACACGGTGGCGCAGCCCGCCCTGCAGGAAGTCCGCGACGAACTTGTGGCACAGAGAGCCGACGTCGTCCTCACCAGCGGAACCGTGGAGGCGTGTGGCATCCGTCACCTCGACCTGCAGGTGAGCCTTGGCGATGAGCGGCCCTTCAAATACCAGATCTATCCCGTGCAGTACGACACGCCGTCCTTCGCAACCAATAATGCGGCGGTGGATGCGAAGTACTACCGGATGGAGGTCTTCTCCCTCGAGGGCAGCCACAGCTACGACCTCACGGGCTACACCACCGAGCAGGTCATCACCGACGTGCTGGACCACTACGAGACACACCTCGAGTTCCTGCACCTCAACCGCGCCCTCCCCGGCAACACGGCCCTCGCCGAGGACCAGAGCGCCAAGGACAACTGGGCGTCAGACTTCCCACACCAGGAGGAAAACAAGTGAGTACAGCAACACTGTTCATCGGCGGTGCGTGGGTGCCGTCGTCCGACGGCGGCACCCGCGCCATCCACTGCCCGGCCGACGGCGGATTCGTCGGCGACGTGTCCGAGGGCACCAGGGAAGACGCCGAGCGTGCCATCGCGGCAGCCCGGAAGTCCTTCGACTCCGGCGAATGGGCTTCTGTGCCCGCACCTCAGCGCGGTGACTTCCTCCTCCGGGTGGCAGCCGAGCTGCGCGTCCGCAAGGACGAGTTCGCCCAGGCCGAGACGCTGGACACCGGCAAGCGCCTGGTGGAGAGCGAAATCGACATGGACGACATCGCCGACTGCTTCGCCTACTTCGGCAAGCTGGCCGGGCAGGACGCCGGGCGCATGGTCGATGCCGGCAACAACAGCGTGGTGAGCCGGATCGCCTACGAACCCGTGGGGGTGTGCGGGCTCATCTCCCCGTGGAACTACCCCCTCCTGCAGTCCGCCTGGAAGATCGCACCAGCCCTCGGCGCGGGGTGCTCCTTCATCCTGAAGCCCAGCGAACTGACCCCGCACACGTCCATCCTGATGATGGACCTCCTCGACTCCCTGGGCCTTCCCAAGGGCGTCGCAAACCTCGTGCTGGGTGCGGGCGCCGTCGTGGGCGCTCCCCTGTCGGAGCACCCCGACGTCGACATGGTGTCCTTCACTGGTGGTCTGGAGACCGGCAAGCGGATTGCCGCGGCGGCGTCGGGCACCATCAAGAAAGTGGCCCTGGAACTGGGCGGCAAGAACCCGAACATCGTGTTCGCCGACGCCGACTTCGACGCCGCCCTCGACAACGCCCTCAATGCCGCCTTCGTCCACTCGGGCCAGGTGTGCTCCGCCGGAGCCCGGCTCCTCGTCGAGGAACCCATCGCCGAGCGGTTCGTCGACGAGCTGGTCCGGCGCGCCCGGGAGATCCGTCTCGGCGGGCCGTTCGACGAGAAGGCCGAAACGGGACCGCTCATTTCTGCCGCCCACCGCGACAAGGTGACCGCCTACGTCCAGAAGGGCCTCGAAGAGGGTGCACGCCTGCGCTGCGGGGGAACCTGGGGCGAGGGAGAACTCGAGAAGGGCTTCTATTACACGCCCACCGTGCTGGACCAGGTGACGCGCGGGTCGTCAGTACTCGTCGATGAAGCCTTCGGACCGGTGGTGACCGTGGAGACCTTCAACGGCGAGGACGAGGCGGTGGAGCTCGGCAACGACACGCAGTACGGTCTTGCAGGAGCAGTCTGGTCACAGGACGCCGGCAAGGGCCAGCGCGTCGCTGCGCGCCTGAGACACGGCACCATCTGGATCAACGACTTCCACCCGTACCTTCCGCAGGCGGAGTGGGGCGGTTTCGGCCATTCCGGCATGGGCCGCGAACTAGGGCCTACCGGATTCGCTGAATACCAGGAGGCCAAGCACATCTACCACAACATCGATCCCGCGGTCACCGGCTGGTTCGAGGCGCGCGTCCAGGAGGAATCGGCATGAGCGGGCTGCAGGAATCGGAATTCGACTACATCGTCGTCGGTGGCGGCTCGGCAGGAGCCGCGGTCGCGGCGCGCCTCAGCGAGGACCCGGAGGTGGAGGTTGCGCTCGTCGAGGCGGGCCCCGACGACCGCGGCTCCGACGTCATCCTGCGGCTGGACCGCTGGATGGAGCTGCTGGAATCGGGGTACGACTGGGATTACCCCATCGAACCGCAGGAGAACGGCAACTCCTTTATGCGCCATGCCCGGGCGAAGGTCATGGGCGGCTGCTCGAGCCACAATTCGTGCATCGCCTTCTGGGCCCCCCGCGAGGACATCGACCAGTGGGAGCGCGAATTCGGGGCGACCGGGTGGAACTCCGACACCGCCTATGCGCTGTACCAGCGGCTGGAAACCAATGAGGACGCCGGCCCTGACGCACCGCATCACGGCGACAGTGGGCCCGTGCACCTCATGAACATCCCGGCGCATGACCCGTCAGGCCGTGCCCTCCTCGAAGCCTGCGCGCAGGCCGGCATCCCGAATGCCAAGTTCAACACCGGCGAGACCGTTCTCAACGGGGCGGGCCTGTTCCAGATCAACCGGCAGGCGGACGGCACCCGGGCGTCGTCGTCGGTGTCCTACATCCATCCGATCCTGGACCGCCCCAACTTCACGCTGCTGACCGACCTGCGGGCGCGGAACCTGCGGATCGACGCCGACCATCGGTGTACCGGTGTCGACGTCGTCGATGGCGCCTTCGGGCGGACCCGCGCCTTGGCGGCACGCCTCGAAGTGGTCGTCTCGGCCGGAGCTATCGATTCGCCGAAGCTGCTGATGCTCTCCGGGATCGGTCCGGCAGAGCACCTCACCGAGCGCGGCGTCGAAGTGCGGGTGGACTCCCCCGGTGTGGGCGAGCATCTGCAGGACCACCCCGAGGGCGTGATCCAGTGGGAGTCCAGGAAACCGATGACGGAGACCTCCACCCAGTGGTGGGAGATCGGGATCTTCACCACCACCGAGGAGGGACTCGACCGCCCCGACCTGATGTTCCATTACGGCTCGGTGCCGTTCGACATGCACACCCTCCGGCAGGGGTATCCGACCACGGACAACGGTTTCTGCCTCACCCCCAACGTCACCCATGCACGGTCACGCGGCACCGTGAAGCTGCGGAGCCGGGACTTCCGTGACAAGCCCATGGTGGATCCCCGCTACTTCACCGATCCCCACGACATGCGCGTGATGATCGCCGGGATCCGGAAGGCCCGCGAGATCGTGGCCCAGCCCGCCATGGCGGAGTGGGCGGGCGAGGAACTGTACCCGGGGAAGGGCGTCCAGACGGACGAGCAGCTCCAGGACTACATCCGGCGGACCCACAACACGGTGTACCACCCGGCGGGCACCGTGCGCATGGGCTCGCCGGACGACCCGATGTCGCCCCTTGATCCGCAGCTGCGCGTCAAGGGGATCCGGGGACTCCGCGTCGCTGACGCCTCGGTGATGCCCGAGCTCACCACCGTCAACCCGAACATCACCACCATGATGATCGGCGAGCGGTGCGCCGACCTCATCAAAACGGACCGCGCCGCCGCTCTCCGGAGCAGCGCCGTCAGCTCTGCGGGAGGTTCAGCGGCGGGCTGACCGGTCCGGGCCGGCCTGCAACATCCGCGAGCCGGCATGCGGAGCAGAAGGTTCCCCATCGGCCATAATGGCCTGATGGGGAATCTTTACCGCTTCAACGCCGTCCTGACCACTGCCGTTCTCGCCGTCACTCTCTCGGCCTGCACTGACAGCGGACCCACGGCCGAGGATGCCGCCCAGGAGCTCGCCGCCGGGCTCGCAGAGCTCGACGTCTCCGGATCCGCCTTCACCACGGTGGAAGCCCAGGACGTCACCACCGACCTCGGCACGATCACCGAAGCGCTGGCCCCTCTCGCCCCCGAGGTCACCGTGGCATCGGTGGAGTCCACCGGCGACGACGCCGCCACGGCCCAGCTGGACTACACCTGGGATGTCGATGCCTCCGACGCCGACTGGATATATTCGACGACGGCAAACCTCACCCGTGCGGAGGACGAGTGGCAGGCGGTCTGGGACCCCTCGCTCTTCGTGCCGGAGTTGAGGGTCGACGAGCGCCTCGAGAAAACCGAGATCCAGCCGGAGCGGGCCGGAATCACCAGTGCCGACGGTGAGGCCATCGTGACGGAACGGCCCGTGGTCCGGGTGGGTATCGACAAGATGCAGATTTCGGAGGCGGAGCAGCCGGCAGCGGCCTCCGCCCTCGCGGAACTCCTCGAAATCGACGCCGCCGCGTACACCGAACAGGTTGCCGCCGCGGGCTTCGAGGCATTCGTGGAGGCCATCGTGCTCCGCGATGACGCGTCCCGCACCGTCACCGACGAGCAGATCGGGGCCATTCCCGGTGCCATCGTGCAGGCAGACACCCTTGCGCTGGCGCCCACCCGCACCTTCGCCCGGGAACTCCTGGGATCCGTGGGTCAACCGAGCGCCGAACTCATCGAGCAGTCAGGCGGGACCCTTGCCGCCGGAGACATCACCGGATTGTCCGGCCTTCAGCTGCAGCACGACGACCAGCTCTCGGGAACGTCCGGCCTCGGAATCACCGCGGTGTCCGGGGATGGAGCTGGGCCCCGGCAGCTCTTCGAGAAGGCGCCGGTGGCCGGCACCCCGCTCGCCATCACGCTGGATCCAGCAATGCAGGCGTTGGCCGAGCAGGTCCTGGCGGAGGAACCGTCGGCGTCGTCGATCGTGGCCGTCCGTCCCAGCTCGGGGGAGATCCTCACGGTGGCCAACGGCCCGGGCAGTAACGGCCTGCAGACCGCCCTCCTCGGACAGTACCCGCCGGGATCCACCTTCAAGGTCGCCACGAGCCTCGCGCTGCTCCGCGAGGGCTTCACCCCCGACACCCCGACGGAGTGTCCCGCCGAGCTCGACGTCGAGGGCCGCACCTTCAAAAATGCCAGCACGTATCCGGCGCAATTCGTCGGAACGATCCCGCTGCTCCAGACCTTTGCGCAGTCCTGCAACACCGGCTTCATCTCGAACCGTGACATCGTGTCCCAGCCGGAACTCGCCGCGGCAGCGGCCGATCTCGGCGTCGGCGTCGAATCGACCATCGGGCTCCCTGCCTTCTTCGGTTCGGTACCCGAGGAGGCGGAGGGCACAGCGCACGCCGCCGCTCTGATCGGCCAGGGAGAGGTGCTGGTCTCACCGCTCGCGCTGGCCACCATGACCGCCAGCGTCGGCAACGGCGCGCGGATCACCCCGACGCTACTGGCACAGGGGCAGAACGCCGGGCAGCCGTCGTCGTCCCCGTCCCCGTCCCCGTCGTCCCCCTCGGGCACCGCGGACCAGGGCGACGCCGCGGCTCCCAGCGCACTCACGCCTGAGGAAGCCGAGACGCTCCGGACCCTGATGCGCGCCGTCGTCACCGAGGGAGGCGCACAGCTCCTCGGCGACGTCCCCGGGGACCCCGTCCTTGCCAAGACCGGAACGGCCGAGTTCGGCAGCGAGGACCCACCACGCACTCACGCGTGGATCGTCGCGCTGCAGGGCGATCTCGCGGTGGCCGTCTTCGTCGAGGAGGGAGAACTGGGCTCGACCTCCGGTGGACCACTGATGAAAGCCTTCCTGCGGGGGCTCGTGCCCTAGGATTTGCCAGCAGAAGCTGCCAGCAGCTCAACACCGGGAGACTTGGGGGTTCCACCACGGCGTGACATCGCTAGGCCCGCATCCGCACGCGGATGCTGTTTCGTTCATCCCGGTAAGCCCGTAGAAAGGGTTGTAGTGGATTTTTCCTTCGTACCGTTCGTCATAGGTGCAATCGTTCTTCTCATTCTCCTCGTCGTCATCGCGATTCTCGCGAAGATGGCACTCCATATCGCCAGTCCCGACCAGGCCCTCATCATCTCGTCGCGCGACAGCAAGGGTCAGCCGGACCCTGACAGCCAGCGCGTGGTTTTCGGTCGCGTCTTCATCAACCCGTTCTCGCAGCGGGCCTATCCCCTGTCCCTCGCGTCCCGGCAGGTCTCACTGAAGATCGAGGGCATCTCCCTCAACGGCATCAAGCTGCATCTCACCGGAGTGGCACAGGTGAAGGTCGGGGGCGACGCCGATTCCGTGCGCAAGGCCGCCCAACGTTTCCTGAACCAGCAGGACGCCATCGACCACTACACGCAGGAGACGCTCTCCGGTTCGCTGCGCTCGATCGTGGGCACCCTGACCGTCGAGTCGATCATCCGCGACCGTGCCACCTTCGCCAAGAGCGTCAAGGAGGAAGCCGAACATTCCATGCACAACCAGGGTCTGGAGATCGACACCTTCCAGATCCAGTCCGTCGATGACGATTCGGGCTACCTGAAGAACCTCGGCCGGCCCGAAGCTGCGCTCGCCGAGCGGAACGCGAAAATCGCCGAAGCACGCTCGGTCCAGGAATCCGAGCAGGCCCGGGCGATCTCCGACGAGCAGGTTGCGCTCGCCCAGCAGCAACTGATCATCCGCAGGGCGGAACTGAAGGAGGAGGCCGACGCCCGTCAGGCACGGGCCGACGCCTCGGGTCCGCTGGCCCAGGCCGAGCAGAACGAGCAGGTCATCATCCGTGAACAGCAGGTCGCCCAGCGGCGCGCCGAACTGCGCGAACGGGAGCTCGACACCGAGGTCCGCAAGCCGGCCGATGCTGAGAAGTACCGGCTGATCCAGCAGGCCGATGCCAAGCTCGAGGAACGACGGCGTGCCTCCGAGGCCACCGAGATCGAAGCGCGGGTCGAGCTCGCCAAGCGGAAACTGAAGGCCGAGGGTGACCGGGTGGGTGCTGAGGCCGATGCCGCAGCGAACACGGCACGCGGTAACGCGGAGGCCGGCATCAATGAAGCCAAGGGCCGCGCCGATGCAGCGGTCATCAGCTCGCGCGGTAATGCCGAGGCTGTCTCCACGGAGGCCAAAGGCAAGGCGGAGGCCGCCGGTATCGCAGCGCAGGCCGAGGCGTACCAGAAGTTCAACCAGGCCGCGATCCTCAGCAAGGTCCTCGAGGTGCTTCCCGCCATGGCCCGCGAGGTCGCGGCACCCATGTCCGCGATCAAGAACATGACGGTGGTCTCGAACGACGGCGCCAGCCAGCTGAGCAAGAACGTCTCGAGCGGCGTGCATCAGACCACACAGATGATCAAGGACACCACGGGCCTCGACATCATTGCGTTGTTGGGCGACGCCCTTCGGAATGCTGATCCCACCCGGCGCGGCGCGGCGCCCGGTTCATCGACCGCGGCAGCCCCGCAGGGCGGTAGTCCCGCTGCGGGAGCTGACTCCTGACCCGCTGAGGGTCGGGCACGGCCCGCCTTTCGGGGCACTTACCGGGCCCGCCGCTCAGAACTGATGCAGGCGCCCGGCCGGACCATTCCGGCCGGGCGTTCTTCATGCCGTGCATCTTGATGAAAAACAGAGCTTCCCTGCAATCGGCACTTGAGGGCGGAAGCCCATCCTTGGAACAGAGGCCTCCCCGGCGACCCGCCGTGGCCCCTTTTCTAGGGAAGTGAACATGCAGCACGAACAAACCCTTGGCGCTCTGACCTTCGCCGGCCTGAGTGTTGACGAAGTGTGGCTTCACTACCTGAACATGGGCGGGGGAATCGGAGAGACTGAGGTCGATGCCTATCTGCACGGGATGATGGCTCTTCCCATGGACGAGCGGAACAGCGTGTCACAGGCCGTGAACGAGCTGATCGACGACATCCTGGACGTCACCTCCGGCACCCTGTACCGCGCGCCGTACAGTTCCGATCATTCCAGCAACAAGCGATCGCGGACTTCTCTGAGCCGGCGATCTCCTGACGTGCCGGAACAGCTCATTTCCTGAGGCTGCATCTATACCCTTCTGAGTTCAGGGAAATCTGTACAATCGACAGGTGGAAACCCTTACGCACTCATCGGTACTGTCCAGGTTCGGTCATGCCCTTTCCGATCCGACCCGGTCCCGGGTGCTGCTCTCACTCCGGGACGCTCCGGCCTACCCCAGCGATCTGGCCGACATGCTGGGAGTGAGCCGCCAGAAATTATCCAACCACCTGGCCTGCTTACGCGGCTGCGGATTGGTGGTGGCCGTTCCGGAGGGGCGCCGGACCCGTTATGAGCTGGCGGATTCGAAACTGTGCAGCGCGCTCACTGAACTGCTGGCCGTGGTGCTGACCACCGACCCGGGGCATTGTGCCGAGAGTGCCGGGAAAGGGTGCTGTTGATGAGCCTGCTGAAACCCACCATCAACCGTCCCGATACGGCCCGCCGGGCAGTACTGTCGCGTCGTATCCGCCTCCTCGTTGCAGCGACCATCACCTACAACACCGTCGAGGCTGTGGTGGCGATTGCCGCTGGAACTGTGGCGTCCTCGGGCGCACTGATCGCGTTCGGCCTCGACTCGATCATTGAAGTGATCTCCGCGGCGGCGGTGGCGTGGCAGTTCGCCGGGCGCAACCCTGAAGCGCGGGAAAAGACTGCCCTGCGGTTCATCGCGTTCTCCTTTTTTGGTCTGGCCGCCTTCGTCGGTATCGATGCGGTCCGTGCGTTGATAGCCGGTGGAGAGGCAGAGCACTCGACGGTGGGCATTGTCCTGGCCTCCGTGAGCCTGGTCATCATGCCCGTGCTTTCCATGGCTCAAGGCCGTGCCGGCAGTGAATTGGGTTCACGGTCAGCGGTGGCCGATTCTAAACAGACCCTGTTGTGCTCCTACCTCTCCGCGGTGCTGCTGGTCGGGCTACTGCTCAACAGCCTCCTCGGGTGGCAATGGGCCGACCCGATCGCCGCCCTGGTTATCGCCGTCTGGGCCATCAAGGAAGGCCTGCAAGCGTGGAAGGGCGACGCCTGCTGCGCGAACCCGCTGGGCGACGCCGATACCCATGAGAAAGGGGAAACGGCGACAGAGCCCGGTTGCACCTGCTGCCACTGACGCATTCCCCAACGAGCTGGAACCGCAAGCGTTCAGGGATCAGCTTCCCTTGGGCGGCTCCTGCGGCCGGGGCGGGCGCCGTGCTCATCTGGAGGAAAAGTTACCGGTAATACGAAAGGCGCATGCTGCCCGAGGGCACAATTTCCTTGCCAAGCGGCATCAGGGACACCGGGATGAGCTTGAGGTTGGCTATTCCCAGGGGGATTCCGATGATGCTGACGAACATGGGAATGGCAGTGACAACGTGCCCGATGGCGATCCAGATTCCCGCCACCAGGACCCAGATGACGTTCCCCAGCGTCGAGAACAGGTACGTCTTGCCTCCGCGGTCCACCACGCTTCGCCCGAAGGGCCACAGCGCGTAGGCGCCGATGCGGAAGGAAGCTATTCCGAAGGGGATGGTGACGATCAGCAGGCAACAGAGGATTCCCGCGGCGAAATAGCCGAGGGCCAGCCAGATTCCGCCGAACAGCAGCCAAATGACATTCAGGAGAGCGTTCATGCCTTCATTCTTCCCCAGAAAGCACCGGCATGCCGGGTATAGCGAAAAAGCGCCCCTCCCCCGGAGGGAAGGAGCGCTTGTTCGGCGGTACTGGTTCCGGCTAGCGCGTGCGGCGGTCGTTCGACGCCGGCGCTGTTGCACGGCGTGAACCGCTGGGACGCCGTGCGGCATCCGAACGGCCGGCCGACGGCGCACCGTGGGTACGCTGCCCGCCCGCTGCCTGACCACTGCCTGCTGTTGCCGGACGCCTCGGGGCGACATCACCGGCGCGCTGGCCCGTCGCCGGCCTGCGGGTTCGGGCTGCGCCGTTCTCGGACGAGGTCCCCGCCTCCGACGGACGACGACGACCGGCGCCGGTTCCGCCGTTTGCATCCGACCCGAACCTTGGGGCCTGGGGCTGGTCCTTGCGACGCTCGGAGCGGTTGCCCGAGGGCCCTTCGGCAGCCACGCGGCCACGACCACCGCGGCCTCCACGGCCTCCCGGCGCCGGCGCTGCGGCACCACGACGCGCACGCTTGCGCTCGGCATTGGCCCCGGTGGAGGTACCGTCGCCGCGCTGGGTTTCACGCTGCGCGAGCAGCGCCGCACGAGTGCGCGGATCGATCTTCTCGGCGACGTCACCGATGAGCTTGCCCACCAGTGGTGAGGTCGCCTTCACGTTTTCGAACGCCACGTCGACGCCCGCTGCACGCATCAGCTTCTGAACTTCGGATTTCTGCTCGGGAAGCGTGATCGTGACGACGGTTCCGGAGGATCCGGCGCGCGCCGTCCGTCCCGAGCGGTGCAGGTAGGCCTTGTGCTCCGTGGGCGGGTCGACGTGGACCACGAGCTCGACGTCGTCCACGTGGACACCGCGGGCCGCGACGTCGGTAGCCACCAGGACGCGCACATCCCCGCTGGAGAATTCGGCGAGGTTCCGGTCGCGGGCGTTCTGCGACAGGTTGCCGTGGAGGTCGACGGCGGGGATGCCGGCGTCGGTCAGGGTCTTGGCCAGCTTCCGGGCATGGTGCTTGGTACGCATGAACAGCAGGCGGCGGCCGGTTCCCGACGCCAGCTGGACGATCAGCTGCTTTTTCTGCGTCTGGTCGCCGATGAGCAGAACGTGGTGCTCCATGGTGGTCACTGCAGCCTGGGGGTCATCTACGGAGTGGGTCACCGGCTTGGTCAGGTAGCGGTTCACGAGCTTGTCCACGCCGTTGTCCAGCGTCGCGGAGAACAGCAGCCGCTGCCCTTCGGCGGGAGTGGTGTCCATGAGCTTCTTGACCACGGGAAGGAAACCGAGATCGGCCATGTGGTCCGCTTCGTCCAGCACCGTGATCTCGACCGATTCGAGTGAGATCAGCTTCTGGCGCATGAGATCCTCGAGGCGACCCGGGCAGGCGATGACGATATCGACGCCTGCGCGAAGTGCCTTCTCCTGGCGCTGCTGGGACACGCCGCCGTAGATGACGGTGGTATTGAGCCCGAGCACATTGGCAAGGGGCTCGATAGTGTTGTTGATCTGGGTGGCCAGTTCGCGGGTGGGAGCGAGCACCAGGGCCAGTGGCCGGCCCGGCTTGCGGCGGTAGGCCGCTTCCTGCTCGGCCAGCCGGGCGACCATGGGCAGCGCGAACGCCAGGGTTTTTCCTGAACCAGTGCGGCCACGGCCCAGGACGTCGCGTCCGGCGAGGGTATCGGGAAGGCTCTTGACCTGGATGGGGAATGGTTCGGTGATTCCCTGAGCGGAGAGGTTTTCGACCAGCGCTTTGGGCACACCGAGGGCAGCAAAAGTAGTCATGTAGTTAGCACGAACTTTCTTCTCATCTTCCCCGGCGCCGGTTGGCACAGGGGTTCGCCGAAGAAAAGTCAGACAGTGTCCACCGCGCTCCGTCGGGAGCATTTGCGGGACAAAAGAAAGCGTTCATCGACGCATGCCGCGCGTCAAGCAACCGATGGGATCCGGCATGTGCGCAGGCAAGTCTCTCCATTCTAGCATTCCTCGACGCCCGTCCTGCCCGCTACTGGAACAGGGTGGTGAGAAGCTCGTCCGATTCAGCCTGGGCTTCTCCGTCGAATGCTCCGCCGCTGACGAGCACTTCATCGGCCCCGGTGTCCGACAGCAGCTGCGCCAGCCTCCTGTCGACCTCCGGAACAGTGCCGTAGATCGAAGTGGCAAGAAAGTCGTCCATCAGCTTCTTCTCCCGGGCCGGAACCGCAGCGTAGGCCGCCGCTCCCATCGGTTCCAGGGGAGGAAACTCACCCCTCGTCCGAGAGACGGCCAGAGCACGGGCTTCGGGCAGGAGCTGCTCCCGTGCGGCGTCAGAGGTGCGTGCCACCGCAATGTTCACCGAGACCAGCACAAATGGCTCATCCCGCCACGCCGATGGCCGGAACTGCGCGCGGTATTGCTCGATCGCCGGAATCTTCCCGTCGGAGCTCCTTTGAGTAAGCGCCGGGCCGCCAAGGACGACGCCGAGCCCGGCTCTCGCAGCAATTCCGACTCCTGCGCCGGTGGCGAGAACGAAAACCGGCGTCGTGGAGGAATCCTGCGGGCGGGCAGTGATGGCCGCCGAGCCCGAGAGGTAGGCGAGCAGTTCGATCACATCGGCTTCGAACCGGTCCGCCCCCTCCTTACCGCTGCGAAGCGCGTCCCGGACGGCGGGAGTGAATCCGACCGAGCGTCCCACGCCCAGGTCGATGCGTCCGGGATAAAGCGCCGCGAGGGTGGCCGCCTGCTCGGCGACCACCAGCGGCTGATGATTCGGCAGCATGATTCCTCCCGAACCCACCCGGATCGTCCCGGTCCGGGCCGCGATCGCCGCCATCAGGACGGCGGGTGCCGAGCCCGCGATCCCGGGCACTCCATGGTGTTCCGCCACCCAGAAGCGGTGGTAGCCCAGGGCCTCGGCACGCGCTGCCCGCTCCACTACCCCGCCCAGCGCCTCCGCTTCGGAAAATTCTGCCCGGGAGTTGGCGCGATCGAGGATTGAGAACCTGGCGGATGAAGGCATACTCCCTCAAACCTCGGAGGAAGGAAAGGAATTCCGTCGATAGGACGGGAAGGCTTCTTGTCCGGCGGCGGCGGCATGGGTGCTGGTCTAGGGTGGATCGGAGATACCGACCAGGAAGGCCTTGTCCTATGCATTCCGTAACTTTGGGTTCGTCGCTCGAGGTGTCCCGTCTGGGCCTCGGCTGCATGGGGATGTCCGCGTTCTACACGGGAAGCGGCCGGGACGATTCCGGGGCGGTCGCCACGATCCACCGGGCGTGTGAGCTCGGTGTCACCTTCTTCGACACAGCCGAGATGTACGGACCGTACGCCAACGAGGAACTCCTCGGCCGGGCTTTCGTCGGCAGGCGGGACGACGTCGTGATCGCCACGAAGTTCGGCACCATCCGGCACACGGCGGATGATGCGATGGGCCTTGATGGCAGTGCCGAGAACGTGCGCCTTGCTGTGGAGGGCTCCCTTCGGCGGTTGCGCACCGACTACATCGATCTTTACTACCAGCACCGCATGGATCCGGATGTTCCGGTGGAGGAGACCATGGGCGCACTCGGCGAGCTGGTGCAGGAAGGGAAGCTCCGGCATATCGGTCTTTCGGAAGCCGCCCCCGCCACGATTCGGCGGGCGCATGCCGTCCATCCAGTGACAGCGCTGCAAACCGAATACTCGCTGTGGTCCCGGGATCCTGAGCGGGAAATTCTTCCGCTCGTGCGCGAGTTGGGGATCGGCTTCGTGCCCTACTCCCCCCTGGGCCGGGGGTTCCTCACCGGAACCATCCGATCGGTTGACCAACTTGACGAGTCGGATTTCCGCCGCAACAACCCCCGCTTCGCCGGCGAGAACCTGCAGGCGAACATCCGGATCGTGGAGCAGGTCGACGCCGTCGCCGGTCAGCTGGGCGCGAAACCGGGACAGGTGGCATTGGCCTGGCTCCTGGCCCAGGGCAACGACATCGCACCGATCCCCGGAACCAAACAGATCCGGTACCTCGAGGAGAATGTCGCCGCCGATTTCCTCGAACTCAGCGGTGAGCAACTCGCAGCACTCGATGGTGTCGCGGCTCCGGTGGGAGACCGGTATGCGGACATGTCGCCCCTCAACCGCTGAAGCCATACCGGGCTACCGCCATGGACGATGCCCCAAGGTCCGCACCGTTGCAGGGGTTGTCAGTTGTTGGTCGCTGTCCGCTCTGAATGCCTGGAGCATGAGAGGAGGACCCCTGTCAGCGCCAGAAGCGAGATCATCGATGATCCGCCGTAGGAGATGAACGGCAACGGCACTCCCACCACCGGTACCAGTCCGGTGACGACGCTGATATTGAGGACGGTTTGTGCCAGAATCCAGACGAGGGCTCCACCGCAGATCAGGGTCACATGCAGTTCGCCGGACAGCGTGGCGATACGGTAGATCGCGAAAGCCAGCGTGGCGAAGAGAATGAGCATCACGGCGGCTCCGACGAAGCCCAACTCCTCGCCCAGGACAGCGAAAATGAAGTCGTTGTGAGCCTCCGGTATCCAGTGCACCTTCTGCCTGCTCTGGCCCATTCCGACGCCGAACATGCCGCCTCCGGCAAGGCCGTATGTTGCCTGGACTCCCTGATACCCGAGCCCTTCCGCTGTTCCGGCACTGGCCGGGTCCAGCCACGCAGAAATGCGGCTTGTCCGGTTGGAACTGGAGATGACGGCAGCGAATGCCGCCAGCGCGAACACCGCGAGACCGGCCCCGAATACCGTCAGGCTGGCTCCTGCGAAGAAGAACAGTCCGGCGATGATGAGCACGAGGATCGCGGCCGTCCCCAGGTCCTTCCCGGCAAGCACCAGCGCGACGGCGGCCAAGGACACCGGGAGGACCGGGAAGAGAAAGGGCCTGAGATTCCGGGAAGACCGCGTTCGCCGCGCAAGGACGTTGGCTCCCCAGATGATGGTGCCCAGTTTGAGGAACTCCGACGGCTGCACGGTGATTGGCCCGATTCCGATCCAGTTCCTGTTTCCGTTGACTTCAATCCCCAGTGGCGTGAAGACCAGCAACGTCAGCACGAAGGATCCGATGAGGATCAACCCGGCGTACCTTCTGAACAGGTGCAGGGGCAGGCGTGAGAAGACGACCAGGACGGCGAGGCCGATCCCGACCCATAGTGCCTGCTTGTAGAAGGTTTCGTAAGGGGACTTTCCCTGGGCTGCAAGCTCGAAAGAGGATGCCGAGAGGACCATCATCAGCCCGATGGCAACCAACGCGAGCGTGGTTGTCAGAAGGAGGGCACGGGCGTCGCTGTGGGATGCCGGCCCCTTGCTTCCGAGATGCCGAACGGCTTTGAACAACATCCGGGCCGAATGACCTCGCGGCGGAGAGGGTGCTCGGGTCGGCCTCGTGGTTGTTGTCACCCGGCGGACCGCTGCCCGGGGTTGACGGACTCGAGGTATTGCTTCACGGCCGCTTCCGGCACCCGGTATGAGCGACCGAAACGGATGCCGCTGATTGCACCTGACTGCACGAGCCGGTACACCGTCATCCTCGATACCCGCATTGTCGCGGCCACCTCCGAGACGGTATAGAAGGGCCCTGCCATCATGTCCTCGCCCATAGCACACCACTTTCACAAGCTCATAGGTCACATCTGTGACTTCTCAACTCTGTTCGACGGCAATGGGCGCAACAAGAGTAGTCAATACCTGTCTCGGCCCTGCAATTCGAGTAGTGATCGATTCGTTCACAGGGCAGAAAAGAAGGAACCCACGACTCCGATGAGTCGTGGGTTCCTCCGTGCGTCCCGCACCTACCAACGAGGAGCGTGGGGCTCCTGCTGATTACAGCAGTGGCTTGTTCCCACGTTCTGCGGCGCTTCTCGTATTGCTCTCCGCGGTTCCGTCCGAATCACCGTCGAGGTCAGTCAGGCCGTTGGTCTGATCGAAAGGATGGACCACGTCCCTGTCGGTGCCATCGCCGATCGGGCGGTCCGCGAGCGTATCAGCGCCTCCGACGGTTTGGGCAGGCAACGGCGTACCGGTCTGCGGTGTTGCGACGGGCGAGACAGTCTCGGGGACGACCGTCGCTGTGGGATGATCGTCCTTCTTGGCTGCTGCGGCCACACCAACGGCAGCGGCAGCGGCAGCGAGCCCGACACCAGCAGCCACCTTCCCCGAAACGCCCGCCTTGCCCTTGTCGCCACGCGAGCCTGCAGCGTCTTCGATGCCCGGCGTCCCGACTGCGGCGCCTCCGATCGACCCGCGCCATGCACCGGAGGCGTAGCCTTCATCCTCGATGAATTCCTTGAAGCGGTTCAGGTCACCCTCGGCCTGGTTCTCCACCACGTTGAGTTTGTCGCCGATCTTTTCCACCAAGCCCTCGGGCTCATACTCAAGGGTGAGGTGCACCGATGTCTGGCCGCCCCCCACGTCTTCGAAGGTCACCGATCCAGCATTTGTCGCGCCCTCGGTCGCGGCCCAAGCCACCTTGCGGTCCACGATCTGCTCAAGGATCTTCGCTTCCCACTGCCTGCGAACACCGGCAAGCTCCGCGACCCACTCCAGACGGTCATCGCTCAGCTGGGTCACGCTCTTCACGCCGCCCATGAAATGGGGGAATTCCTCGAACTGGGTCCACTGGTTGTAGACGGTGCTCACCGGCATGTTCACCAGGATGCGCTTTTCGACTGTCGTGCTCATAGTGTCTCCTTCAACTAGAACAGGCGATGACGAAACGGTTCCTTATTCGTCAGTAGGCTTACTATACCGCCCGCGTCCAGCGGTGGCCATGGCGCAGCGCCCGCGGCTGCGGTGAAAGCCACCTACGGTACTTGGCGGTCCACCGTTGCAATACCCGTTCGGAACGCAGGGATCCTCGAGAATCAATCCCCGGAATCTCCGGTCAACGGCACTAAATACTTTGACAACGGCGAGCCGCTTCGACAGCCTGAGTCGGAGATCTGCAAAGCACATTGACTGAGATGAGGCGTTTCATGGACCCGGCCCTGTTTTCCATCCGTGACCAGGTGTTTCTACGCAACCCGGGCGAAACCGAGTTCCACCAGGCTGTGGTCGAGGTCTTCGATTCGCTGGGGCCGGTGCTGAGAAAGCATCCCGAGTTCGTCGATGCCGCCGTACTGGAGCGGATCTGCGAACCGGAGAGGCAGATCATCTTCCGGGTCCCGTGGGTGGACGACTCGGGGACCGTCCGGATCAACCGTGGGTTCCGCGTCGAATTCAATTCCGCCCTCGGGCCCTACAAGGGCGGGTTGCGTTTCCACCCCTCGGTGTACCTGGGCATCGTGAAGTTCCTTGGTTTCGAACAGATCTTCAAGAACGCGCTGACCGGCATGCCGATCGGCGGTGGCAAAGGTGGTTCGGACTTCGACCCCCGGGGCAGATCCGACGCCGAGGTGATGCGGTTCTGCCAGTCCTTCATGACCGAGCTCTACCGCCATATCGGCGAGTACACTGATGTTCCGGCCGGCGATATAGGGGTCGGTGGAAGGGAAATCGGCTACCTGTTCGGCCAGTACAAACGCATCACCAATCGGTATGAGTCCGGCGTGCTCACCGGCAAGGGTGTCAGCTGGGGCGGGTCCCTCGTCCGCCCCGAAGCGACTGGATACGGGACAGTACTGTTCGCCAGGGAGATGTTGCGGGCCAGGGGCCTGGACTTCGAGGGCCAGCGGGTGATTGTTTCCGGTTCCGGAAACGTTGCTGTTCACGCCATTGCCAAGGCACAGCACTTCGGCGCCACCGTCGTCGCCTGCTCCGATTCCTCCGGCTATGTGGTGGAGGAATCAGGTATCGATGTCGATCTGCTGCGCCAAGTGAAGGAAAACGAGCGCGGCAGGATATCGGAGTACGCGGACAGGAGAGGCTCCGGTGCCCATTTCGTTGCCGGCGGATCGATCTGGGATGCAGGAGCAACGGTTGCGCTGCCCTGCGCAACCCAGAATGAACTGGACGAATCAGCCGCCGGTGCCCTGATCACCTCCGGTGTGCTCGCAGTGGCCGAGGGTGCGAATATGCCGTGCACGCCGTCAGCCGTCGAGGCCTTCCAGCAGGCCGGCGTCCTTTTCGGTCCGGGCAAGGCAGCCAACGCGGGCGGAGTTGCGACGTCGGCCCTGGAGATGCAGCAGAACGCGAGCCGTGATTCCTGGACCTTCGAACACACCGAGCAGCGCCTGACGGAGATCATGGTCGGTATTCATGACCGGTGCGCGGCGACTGCTGAGGAGTACGGCGTACCGGGCAACTATGTAGCCGGTGCGAATATCAGCGGTTTCGTCAAGGTGGCAGACGCAATGCTCGCGCTGGGCGTTGTATAGCCCGGGTAAATGCTTACGTTGGCGCCTAGAGTTATCGGTGAACGATCAAGTCAGCAGGGAAGGGAGATCCAATGAACATGCCGGACAAATCCAGGGACAGCGAGCAGGGCGAGGGAACGGGGCCCGAGGGCACAATCCCTGATTCGAAGGACGGCATCGGCGCTACGTCCACCGACGAGCCGTCCACCTTCGAGCCTGAGGAGGACGAACCGAAAGACGACGGCGGCTCCCGGCACAGCGCGTAGGACTGAAGGCGGCGGGGTGGAAGCCTAGGGCCGGACGTCCTGAATCAGCCGGTTGCGGCCCGAAAGCAGGGCAGTGAAACACAGCAGGGCCATGCTGCCCGCGGTTGCGGCGAGGGGCAGGGTCCACCCGCCGCTCCAGTCTCGGAGCGCGCCGAACACCACCGGGCCGGCCGCTCCCAGCGCATACCCTATCGACTGGGCCATTCCCGAAAGCGCCGCCGCCTGGGAATGGTGGCTGGTGCGGAGGCTGAACAGGGACAGTGCGATGACGATCAGGCTCCCACAGCCAAGTGCGCCCGCGACTACCCACAGCATTGTCAGGCCTGGTGCAAAAGCCAGGCCTGCATAGGTGATGAGGGCCAGGACGCTGGCCGTCAACGCGATCATGCGCTGGTCCGCGAACCTGTGGAGCAATGCTCCGGTGCCGAGGCTGGCACCGACACTCACGAGCAGGAAGATCGACAGGTGCGTCCCGGCCGCGGCCTCGGACACTCCCTGGTCCTGCTCGATAGTGGGGAGCCAGGCCATGAGAACGTAGAACGCCACGGATTGCAGTCCCATGAAGAAGGTGACCTGCCACCCGAGCACCGATCTCCAGGGGGACAGATACGGCCCCCGGTGCGGTTCGGGTACCCGCTGTTGTTCGTCCTGTCGCAACAGGCTTGGCAGGAGGGCCGCTACCGCGACCAGGGCGAGCCCGGCCCAGATGCCAAGGGCAACCCTCCAACCCGCCTGCGGCATCTGGGCGATGGGCACCACGAGTGCCGCACCCAAAGCTGCCACCGCCGCCTGGGTTGCCGTGTAGCTTCCGGTCACCTGGCTGACCCGTCCGGGGAAGTCCCGCTTCACCAGGGAGGGCACCAGGACGTTGAGGAAGGCGATAGCAATCCCGATGAGGCCCGTTCCTGCCCAAATGAGCCCCGCCAAAGGAACCGAGCGAAGGACGATTCCCGCCGCCAGCAACAGCAGGGAGGCCCACAGGGCTCGGTCGAGGCCGAGCCGGGAAGCGAACACAGGAGCGACTGGTGAGAAGACGGCGAAGGCGATCAGCGGCAATCCGGTGAGGAGCCCGGCCCCCGCGCTGGACAGTCCCAGGTCAGTGCTGATGTCGTTCAGCAGGGGGCCGACACTGACGAAGGAGACCCGCAGGTTCACGGCGATCAGCATTACGCCGACAAATGCGAGGCCCACGCGGGCGCTGCGTCCGGCATTCACGTCAGTAGGAGCAGGCATTCCATCCTCTTCACGGCGGACGAAGGGGGCCTTCGAGGGGATGTCGCGCCCCCAGTCCTCCCTCGGTATCGGCACGAGCAATGGAATCCGTTGCGTGCACGCAATCACCGAGCCTACAGTGGGGCCGAAACGGTTTCAGCGAAACTTCCGGAGGGAAACGCCATGGACAAGAAGGATGAAGGCCAGGAACCGGTGGTACGCCACCACAGCGAGGCACCGGCTGAGGGGGACCGGACGGCCGACCCATCAGACACCGGAGTGCACGCCCAGGATCCCGCGGAGGGCCCGGATACCGGGGACACCGAGCCCGACGAGTGAGAATTCTCCACGCCAGGCGTCAGGAGGAATACCTCCGGTGCCGGTCGCGGCAGGATCCGGGTGCGCGGTAGCCTAGAGAGCGATGAACGTAGATCAGGACGTCCCGGCAGCAACACCAGCAGCAACCATCCCAGGCACTGCCGCCACGGGCGAGCAACCGTTTCGCAGCCGGCCCGTATCCTTCGTCCGGCGGGGTTCGCGGCTCCAGGGCCGACGCCGGGAAGCGTGGGAGGAACTGGCCGACGAATACCTGATCGCCCTTCCACGGATCACCACCGACACGTCGGTGGCACCGGATTTCACCCTCGACGTCGACGCCGTCTTCGGGCGGCACGCTCCCCTCGTGGTGGAAGTGGGGTCCGGCCTGGGTGAAGCGATCACCCACCTGGCGGAGCGCGAACCCGACAAGAACTTCCTCGCCCTCGAGGTATACCGGCCGGGCCTCGCCCAGACCATGCTCCGGATCGACCAAAGGGGACTGACCAATGTCCGGGTGGCCCAGGTCAACGCTGCCGAAGCCCTGGAGGCGATGCTGCCGGCGTCGTCGGTCAGTGAGTTGTGGGTTTATTTCCCGGACCCCTGGCACAAGGCCCGTCACCTGAAACGGCGCCTCATCCAGCAGCCCTTTGTCGATCTTGCGGCCCGCGTCCTTGCCCCGGGATCGCTCTTCCGGCTTGCCACGGACTGGTCGAGCTACGGAGTGCAGATGCGCAACGTACTCAATGCCTCCCCGCACTTCGAGAACCTGCACGACGGCGAGCGCACCGGCGCGCTGAGCCCGCTCACCCAGGTCTGGGAAAGCGGTGTCGAACTCGTGGTGGGCGGGGCGCCGATCCGTGAAGGCAAGGACCCGGTCAGCACCGGCAACACCGGAGTCAATGAAGGCACCGACACCCTTGGAGGGTGGGCTCCCCGTTTCGAAGGCCGTCCCCTGACGAGTTTCGAGAACAAGGCCCTCGAGGCGGGGCGGATGGTCTTCGACCTCACGTACCGCCGCCTCTGAATCCGCGCTGCCGGTCCAGATGAGCTGTTTCGACGCGGGCAGTCCCTGGCCGGGACATGCCAAGGGCAGCGTCGGCTACCGGCGGGTGCTCCTGGCCCTCTTTTTCGCGGGAGTTGCCACTTTCGCCCAGCTCTATTCGGTGCAGGCAGTACTTCCCGGGCTTGCCCGGAGCTTCGCCGTCTCTCCGTCCGACGCAGCGCTCACCGTGTCCGCAGCCACCCTGGGGCTGGCACTCGCCGTCATTCCGTGGTCCTGGGTGGCGGATCGCGCGGGCCGCAAGCAGACCATGGCGTGGGCGATCAGCACCGCCGTCGGGCTGGGCCTCCTCGTCTCCACAGCGCCGACGTACGAGGTGCTGCTGCTGATCCGGTTCGCCGAGGGCGCGGCACTTGGCGGCATTCCCGCCGTTGCCCTTGTCTATCTGCACGAGGAAATCCAAAAACTCCACGTAGCGGTGGCTGCGGGCACGTACGTGGCAGGGACCACGATCGGTGGGCTGACGGGGCGGATCATCGCGGGGCCGGTTGCTGAAGCAAGTGACTGGCGGATGGGGGTGCTCAGCGTGAGTGCCGTCGCGGCACTCTCGGCGGCGGCGTTCCTCTGGCTTGCCCCGCGCCCACGCGGTTTCGAGGCGTTTGTCCCCGGCGCAGGTCCACCGCTCTGGCAACGTGTGGCGCTGAATCTGCGCTCGGCGCGCCTTTTCGCCCTGTACGCGCAGGGCTTCCTGCTCATGGGAGCTTTCGTGGCGGTGTACAACTACCTGGGATTTCGGCTCGAGCGGCCGCCGTTCCTGCTGCCGGAATCCCTCGCGAGCCTGATGTTCCTTGCCTACCTCGCCGGGACGGCGACGTCCCGGATCGCCGGGGGCCTCACCATTCGGTACGGCAGGTTGCCTGTACTCCTTGCCGGCATTCCGGTCATGGTCGTCGGCCTGGCCGTGACCCTGGCGGATTCGATTCCGTGGATTCTGGTGGGCCTGCTGATCTTCACCGGCGGATTCTTCATCGTCCATTCCATTGCGGCGGGCTGGACGCCGGGCCTGGCCACGCTGGGCCGTGGCCAGGCCTCGAGTCTCTACAACTTCTCCTACTACGCCGGCTCGAGCCTGCTCGGCTGGACGGGTGGCCTGTTCTTCGTGCGTTTCGGCTGGCTCGGCGTCGCGGGCTTCGCCGCGGGCCTGGCCGTCCTCGCGGGGATCATCGCGGCAGGGGCACTGCGTTCAGCGCCGGGGGCACAGCCCGCACCCGGATAGGCTCCCAGTTCCTGTGCGGTCAGTTGAACGACGACGACGGCAGGTCCTTCTCCCCGTCGACGATCGCCTGCACTATGCGGTCCGCCACAGCACCCGGGTCCTTGCCCTGCGGCAGCCGGGGCGCGTCGCCGGCGATCGGCCGCGCAGCCAGCCCCGTCTCGGTGTGCGGAGGCCGGACATCTATCACCCGCACGCCCTGGCGCCTCAGTTCGAGGGTCAGCGCCTTGCCGTAAGCGCTGAGTCCTGCCTTCGTCACCGAATACGCGGCCATCCCCGCAGTCGGGCTCTCGGCAACCACTGCACTCACCTGCACCACCACAGAATCCCTTACCAGCTGTGGACCTACTTCGCGCATGAGCCGCATGTATCCAAGGAGGTTCACGAGCATCAGCTCATCGAGGGTGTCGTCCTCCACAGCAACCGCCGGTCCGAAGGCGACGACTCCCGCGGCGAACACCAGTCCGTTCAGTTCCTTGCCATACACGGCCGCCGCGATCTCCGTCGGCGAGCCCGCCTTTCCGAGATCTGCGGCGACTGTCCCCTCGACGGCGTTGCCGAGTTCGTCCGCCAGGGCCTGCAGTTTCGCTGCTGATTTCCCCGAGAGCGTCAATCGCGCTCCCAGCGCCGCCAGCCTTCGAGAAAGCTCGGCTCCGAGAACCCCGGTGGCACCGACGACCAGGAAATGGGAACCGCTGAGCTCAGTCATACGGCGACTTTACCAATCCGGTTCCGGGGACCCTGAAAGATTCGTCACTAATTGCTAAGCCTGCTTGCTATTATGTGGAGTGGCGAGGGCGTCGATGTGGCGACCGAAGGTTGTACTGACGGAAGGGAACAGCATGGTTACACGGAAACAGGGGGAGCCTCCGGTTGGGGACGTCCGCGGATTCGACCGGGCAACTGATGTCCCTGCTCCGGGATCAGGGATCTCCGGCCATGTCAACAAGAAGGCACCCAAGGGCAGCGGCCGCGCGGCGGCTCTTCCCGAAACCGATGCTCCTTCCGCAACTACCGGGTCCACCGGCAGGAAGGGCCGCAAGGGCAAAAAGATGGCCGCCCGGACGGCCACCGGTGGAGAACGCACCGGCGCTGAAGACATCGCCGCCGGGACAGCGGCTCGCAGTGATCCTGGCCAGCCAGCAGGTCAGGTGATCGTGCGGTCCGAGGAGCAGGTCCGGGTGATCACCCAGACCAAGCAGCTGGGAAGGGTGCGTCTCTCCAAAACCGTCGTCACCGAGAATGTTCTGCGGACGATCACCGTTCGCCGTGAGGAGATCCGGATCGAACAGGTGCAGGACACCGAAGCCGTTTCCGCCGTCGGTCCCGGCACGAGCCCCGCGGTCGGTGCGGGTTCCGGCGCCGCTCCGGGCGTGGAGATCAGCAGTCCGGAACTGGAGAATGGCCGCTATTCGATCGTGCTTTCCGAGGAGCGCCCCGTCGTCCGGATGGAGACCGTCGCCGTGAAGCGGATCCGGCTCAGCAAGGACATGATCCTCACCGAGGAATCCCTCACCGCTGACCTCCGCAAGGAAGTTGTCGACACCGGCACCCTCGCCGGTTCCGCCCCCGAGAAAATGCCAGCTACAAGGAGCACCGATGATTACGCAGGATGATGTCAACACCCTTCTCAGGGGTCGTGGCAAGGTTTTCGCCAGCGACGGCGACAAGCTTGGTCCCATCGGTCAGATCTACGTCGATGACGACACCGACCGGGCAAGCTGGGTGACGGTCAATACCGGGTTGTTCGGAACCTCCGAAACTTTCATCCCGCTCGAAGGCGCCGTGATCGATGGGAAGGATCTTCGGGTGACCTATCCGAAGGACAGGGTGAAGGACGCCCCGAAGGTGGACCGCGACGGCCACCTCAGCCCCGAGGAGGAGCACCTCCTCTACCGCCACTACGGCCTGCGAGAGTCCGGCACGACCGACGCGGTTGGTACGCCCTTGTCCGAAAGCGAAGCATCGGTAGCACCCTCCTCCGATTCGACGGAAGCCCCTGCACTGACACTTTCCGAGGAGCAGCTGCGAATCGGCGTCGAACGGCGCGAGGCCGGGCGTGTCCGTCTGCGGAAATATGTCGTTACCGAAACCGCTACGCGAACCGTTCCGCTATCCCGTGAGGAGGTGCGCATCGAGCGTGAGCCCATTTCCAGTGCCAACCGCAAGAAGGCGCCCCGAAATGCGGAGCTCCGTGAAGAGGTGTTCGAGATCACCCTCCATGAGCAACGGGCGGTCGTCGGGAAGGAAACCGTCGCGGTTGAACGGGTTCGGCTGGCCAAGGACACGGTCACCCACACCGAGACGGTGAACGAAGTGGTCCGGAAGGAACGCCTGGAGACGGACGGGGTCACCGGGGTCGACGGGTCCGGTGGATTCGACGACGCCACTCCCCTCCGCTGACCATCGACCGCACCTCCCAATCCCAGACCCAGCTCGAGGAGATACCCATGATTACCCATGAACAAATAGCCGATCTGATCAATGCGGAGGGTCAGGTCCTGACGGAGGACGGGAACCTCGGTTCCATCGAACGGGTCTTCGTCGATGATGCAACCGGGCAGCCGTCCTGGATCCTCGTCGGGACAGGCTCTTCCGGCAATGCGACAGCGCTCGTCCCGCTCTCCGGAGCCGCCGTGGACGGCCGCGATCTTCGTGTCCCCTACGGAAAGGCACTGGTGGAAGGCTCACCGAGAATGTCGGACGTCGAAAGCCTGAACACCGATCAGGAGGAACAGCTCCTCCGCCACTACGGTCTGAGGATGCCTGCGGCGGGACAGGATGCCCAGGCCGGGTCAGGCGCGACGGATCCGGGAATGACCCGCTCGGAGGAGCGACTGAGGGTAGGCACCGAAACCAGGGAGAGCGGCAAAGTCCGTATCCACAAATACATCGTGACCGAGACCGTCACCCAGACCATCCCCGTGCGTCGTGAGGAAATCCGGATCGAGCACCTACCGGCGGGAGACGCCGGCGAAGCAATCGCGGCCGCCCCCGGCGTGGAGAGGATCGGCACTCCCTTCGATGAAGGAGAGTACGAGATCGTCCTTTACGAGGAACGGCCCGTTATCGAACTCGAAACCGTCCCCGTTGAACGGATCACCCTGACCAAGGAGACAATCACCGAGGCGGAGACGGTCAGCGGCGAAGTCCGTAAGGAGGTCATCGAAGCAACCGAGCTCACCTGAAATGCCCCACTGGTTGAGCAGACTCTGCAGGCCACACCTCTACTACAGTGGGTGAATGAGCGAGATCAAGACCTGGCAGAGCATGGTCGACTCGAGCGCGGAGCGTCTGAATCGGACCACGGGACGCAGCGCGACGGTGTGGGCAGACGAGGCTCGAAACGCGGGTATCACCACGAGGGAGTCCCTGTCGTCATGGCTGAAAGGCCAGGGCATCACCGGCTACAACCTCATGAGCATCGACTGGGAGATGTTCGGCTACCCGGAATTCTTCCTGAAATCCGCCGATGAGCTGATCGAAGCCCAGTACGCCGACAGGCCTGCGCTGCGGCCCATCGCCGACCGGTTGCTGTTGTGGGCGCAGTCCGCGGACAACGTGGAGATCCAGATGCGCAAGACCTACGTCTCTTTGCAGACCCCGCGCCGCAAGTTCGCCCAGGTGACACCGACGAACAGGACGACCGTCGACGTCTTCGTGCGGGTGGACCTATCGGACCTGGCAGCGCTCGAACCCGTGCGCTCCGCCGGCGACCCTTTCGCCTGGCGCCTGCGCCTGCGGGAACCGGCCGACGTCGACGACGCCGTCCTGGACGCGCTTACCGCTGCCCGGGACGATAGCCTGTAGCCCGCGACTTCTTCAACCGTTCGAGTTCCTGCTGCGTCTCAGCTTCGGCTTCGAGTTCCTCGAACGCCTGTTCCATGCGCGGCGACGACGGGTCCGTCCAGGCCAGCTCCTCCCGTGCCTCGGCCTGGGCTCGAAGCCGGCGCACTTCCCGCTCGGCCTCCCTGCGGGCGGCTTCGGCACCGAACGACGCCCTCGACGAGGCGCTGATCGACTCCTGCACTCCAAGGGCCGCCTCTGCAGCAGCACGCCGTGCCAGCATGCTCTGGTATTCGAGGGAACTGTCGAAGATCCGGCGCTCAAGGCGCTCCAGATCAGCCTGCAACTGCCGGCTTTGCCGGTCAGCTTCCGAGAACTGCTGCGCCAGCAGGTCATAACGCTTACGGGCACCGATGCCTTCACGGATAGCGTTGCGCGCGGTCTCGTCGTCGCCCCGTTGGACCGCCGCAGCCGCCTGCTCATCAAGGTACTGTGTGTAGGCCCCGGCCTCGGAGGCCGCTATTTCGATGCGCCGGCGGTGGGCTGCGACGTCGGCCGCCGCACGTCTCGCGCGGTCGAGCATGCCCTGCTGCTGGTCCTGCGCGTGCCGGGCGTTGACCTGCGGATCCTCTTTCGATGCCTGCGCAGCGGCACGATTGGCCTGGACGATGCGGGTGATCCGACGCTTGATCGACACTGTGCCGTCCTACCAGGCCTGCCGGGACCCGTAGGAGCTCCGCCAGGACTGCATGGCGCTGATCTCCGCGGTCAGTCGGGAACTGGCCTGTTCGAGTTGCAGCTGATCGACGGACCGGCTGGACTGGAGCAGGCACCTGCGGAGGTCCGCCGAGAGTTCATCGAGGGCACGCGCCTGCTGCGCGAGGTCCGCTGTCCATTCACCCTTGAGCGCCCGGTTGGGCTCCCGGTCGGCAATGCGGAGTTGATTCTCAAGCGAGAGCATTGCACGATCGAGGTCCTGGGCTGCCTGCGGCAGATGGCCCACCGGCCACCCGTGCCGGGTGGCTTCCTCGATCGCACCCCGGGTCGCCCTGCTGGAGCGGCGCATCTCGCCGATCAGTCTCGCGGGTTCCCGAACGGCCTTGTCCGGCGCAAATGACTTTGCTGCGAGTACGCTGTTCCCTGCTGCTCGCTGGAGGATGCGGGAGCGTTTGACCTTTCGGACGACCACCCATCCGGCAACGGCGGTGCCTATTCCTGTCGCCGTCAGAATACCTACGCCCAGGGCAAGAATCTCGATGAACGAGTCCATTACACCAACATCTTCCGGAAGGGTTGTGGATGGTTGCGCATGCCTCTAGTCTGCCCTGAGCACGCGTGATTATCCAGATCGGCCCTGGCCGATGGCCAGCGCGGCCGGCTCCTCACAGGACCCGTTTGTCGCCGCTGGATTGGGGATCCGGCCGCCACACCATGAGGGCCTGGCTTCGTGGACGGGGGCGCTTGCCCCTGGCCAGGGTGACGACGTCGCCGGCGAGCCCGGCCGCGAACACGCGGCTCGCGTCCGGCTGGCTGCGGCGGAGCGCCAGCTCCGCGCCCAGTTCCTGCACCCGGGACTGCAGCGCAGCCACTTGGTTCTCGAGCTCGAGGATCCGCCGGATACCCTCCAATGAGACACCCTCCTGGGACAGACGCTGAATTTCCCGAAGCGTTCCCACATCCTTCGGCGAGTACCGGCGGGCCCGCCCGGGCGCCCTGCTCGGGATGACGAGGCCGAGCCGGTCGTACTGGCGCAGGGTCTGAGGGTGCATATCGGCGAGTTCGGCTGCCACGGAAATCACATAGATGGGGATCGCTGAATCCATACCGAGAACCTCCTTCCGATGTGCTGACTACACGTCGTTCGTATCGCGTGGGCGCTATGGTCGGGGACTGGCTCCGCCGGCTACAGTCGGGCTTTCTCTGCCAGGGATCCGCGCGGGTCGGCATCGGCGGTGGCTTTCGCAAACTCTTCGACCGCGGCCGCGGCCTCCTTCGAGAGGTTCTGGGGAACAACGACGTCGATCGTCACCAACAGATCCCCTGCGGCCTTGGCGGTTGACACGCCACGGCCCTTCAACCTCAGGGTACGTCCGGAGGGCGTTCCTGCGGGCACCTTCATCTTCACCAGGTCACCCGACAGTGTGGGCACCTCGATCTGCGCACCCAGGGCGGCCTCGGGGAAGGTGACGGGCACGTGTACGCGGATATTGTCGCCGTCGCGCTGGAAGAAGGGGTGGTCCTTGATGTGGACGGTGACCATGAGGTCGCCCGTGCCGGCAGGGCCTGTCTGGCCTTTGCCGCGCACTCGCACTTTCTGGCCCTCCTTGATCCCGGCGGGAATGCGCACATCGATCTGCTCACCTGATGGCTCACGCAGGCCGACGGTAGTTCCCCGGATGGCACCGGCGAAGGAGATGGTGGTGCTCGCCGTGCGGTCGGCGCCCTTGCGTGCCGGAGGCTGGAAACCTCCGGAGAATCCTCCTGCGCCCCCGCCGCCGCCGAAGAGGTCGGCGAATTCGGGCGGCAGGTTGCTGTAACCGTTGGAGCCGCGTGCCCCGCCACGGGTGCGGGGAGCGGCGCCCTGCCCGAAGAGATTGCCGAAGACGTCCTCGAATCCGCCGGCCTGACCCCCGCCGCCTGTTCCTCCAGCAGAGAACCTCGCTCCCCCGCCCATGGCGCGGATGGCGTCGTACTGTTGCCGCTCTTCGGCGTCGGAGAGGACCGAGTAGGCCTCGGACACATCCTTGAACATCCGTTCGGAGCCGGCGTCGCCCTGATTCTGGTCAGGGTGGTGTTTGCGTGCGAGTTTCCGGTATGCCTTCTTGATGTCGACATCCGATGCGTCTTTGGAGACACCGAGGATCTTGTAGAAATCCTTATCGACCCAATCCTGACTAGCCAATTGGTGTCTCCTTTCGTCGTTCGTCTAATACATGGGTGAGTAAGCAGCGCAGCCGAGACAGTTTCCGAGGAAGGCGGCTTCAATATTCCAAGGGCCGCCGGGCCCGCAGATATTTCGTTGCCGCCGTTCGGGGACTGTCCCGGCGATCATGGCACTGATTACTCCGGCACTGCGACGATCACCTGGGCGGCCCGGAGGACCCGCTCCCCCTTGCGGTACCCCGCGCGGAGGATCTGGTTCACGCTGTCCGTCGTGACATCCGCGCTGGGCTGCTGCATCAGTGCCTCGTGGATGTTCGGGTCGAAGGCCACACCGGTTTCGTCGATGCGCGTCAGCTCGTATGCCTTGAGGACGTTCTCGAGCTTGGCCGCGATCGCCGCGAACGGGCCCTCGGCGAGGTCACCGTGCTGGCGAGCGGCGTCGATGTCATCGAGCACGGGCATGACCGAGTTGAGGACACCGATCACTGCCTGGTCCCTCGCCACATCCCGGTCACGCTCGACCCGGCGGCGATAGTTGACGTACTCGGCCTGCAGCCGGAGCAGGTCGTCGCGAAGCTCGGCGACGACGTCGACCGCGGGGTTGGACTCGCCGTCGACGCCTGCCTCGTTGAGGATCGCTTCGGCCTGGGCGAGGGCGTCACCCTCCGCCTCATCCCGGGCGGTGGAGGATTCGGCGTCCAGCACCTCGCCATCCAGCGCGTCAGGATCAGGCACCGGCTCCCCGGTCACCGGGGTTTCCGGTGCCGGGTTTCCGGCGTCCTTCTGCTGCCCACGGACCTTGCCCGTTTCAGGGTCAATCTTGCGGTTGTCGCTAAAACTTACCGGTTCCGACTGATGCTCTTCTTCGTTTCCGTGGTGCGGCATGATTACTTCTTTTCGCTGGTGTCTTCGTCTACAACCTCGGCGTCAACAATATCCTCGTCGGCGCCGGTGGAAGCGGACTCGTCATTTGCAGGTCCATCCGAGCCTGGCTGGCCGGCTTCCTGCTGGGCCTGGGCGTAGATCGCTTCGCCCAACTTCGACTGCGAAGACTGCAGCTTCTCGAACGCGGCCTTCACTTCGTCGTCGTTGTCCTGCGTCTCGAGCGCCTTCTTGAGTGCGTCGACGTCGGCCTGGACCTCGGTCCTGACCTCCTCGGGCAGCTTGTCCGAGTTGTCGGCAATCAGCTTGTCCACGGAGTAGGCGAGCTGCTCGGCACCGTTGCGCGTGTCTGCTGCTTCACGGCGCGTCTTGTCCTCGGCGGCGTGCTCTTCAGCCTCGCGGACCATGCGGTCGATGTCTTCCTTCGAGAGGGAGGATCCACCGGTGATGGTCATGGACTGCTCGGTGCCCGTGCCCTTGTCCTTCGCCGAGACGTGGACGATGCCGTTGGCGTCGATGTCGAAGGTGACCTCGACCTGGGGGACGCCGCGGGGGGCCGGTGCGATACCCGTCAGTTCGAAGGTGCCGAGCGGCTTGTTGTCGCGGGTGAACTCGCGCTCGCCCTGGAAGACCTGGATGGCTACGGACGGCTGGTTGTCGTCCGCCGTCGTGAAGGTCTCGCTCCGCTTGGTGGGGATGGCGGTGTTGCGCTCGATGAGCTTGGTCATCATGCCACCCTTGGTCTCGATACCGAGGGACAGCGGGGTGACGTCGATCAGCAGGACGTCCTTGCGCTCACCCTTCAGGACGCCGGCCTGGAGGGCGGCACCGACGGCGACGACCTCATCGGGGTTGACGCCCTTGTTGGGCTCCTTGCCGCCAGCGAGTTCCTTGACGAGCTCGCTCACTGCGGGCATGCGGGTCGAGCCACCCACGAGCACGATGTGGTCGATGTCGGCGACCTTGATGCCGGCTTCGGCGATGACGTCCTTGAACGGCTTCTTGGTGCGGTCGAGCAGGTCCTTGGTGAGGTCCTGGAACTTGGCACGCGACAGGTGCTCGTCGAGGTGGACGGGGCCGTCCGCTGTGACCGAGAGGTACTGCAGCGAGATGTTGGTGGAGGTGGCCGAGGACAGTTCCTTCTTGGCCTGCTCGGCTGCTTCCTTGAGGCGCTGGAGGGCGATCTTGTCCTTCGACAGGTCTGCGCCCTTCGCCTTCGCCTGCGCCAGCAGGTAGTCGACAACGCGCTGGTCCCAGTCGTCGCCGCCGAGGCGGTTGTCACCGGACGTGGAGCGGACCTGGATGGTGGAGAATGCGTCTTCGTCCTTGCCGACTTCGAGCAGGGAGACGTCGAACGTTCCGCCGCCGAGGTCGAAGACGAGGATGAGCTCGTCCTCCTTGCCCTTGTCGAGACCGTAGGCGAGTGCGGCAGCGGTGGGCTCGTTGACGATGCGCAGGACCTTGAGACCCGCGATCTCGCCGGCCTCCTTCGTGGCCTGGCGCTCGGCGTCGTTGAAGTATGCGGGAACGGTGATGACGGCGTCGGTGACCTTTTCGCCGAGGTAGCTTTCGGCGTCCGTCTTCAGCTTCTGCAGCGTACGCGCGGAGATCTCCTGCGCGGTGTACTTCTTGTCATCGATCTTGACGCTCCAGTCGGTGCCCATGTGGCGCTTGACGGAGGCGATGGTGCGGTCGATGTTGTTGACGGCCTGGCGCTTGGCGATCTCGCCGACCAGCACTTCGCCCGACTTGGAGAAGGCGACGATCGACGGCGTGGTGCGGGCGCCCTCGGCGTTCGCGATGACGGTGGGCTCGCCGCCCTCGAGGACCGAGACGACCGAGTTGGTGGTTCCGAGGTCAATGCCTACTGCACGTGACATGCAATTTTCCTTTCGAAAGCCCGAATGGGAGGAGCACTCAAGTTCCATCCAATCGATGGGCGCGTAGATTGAGCGTTCTGCGCTCAACTATACCGGAGCGGCGCCTGCCGTTCAAATCGCATTGAGCCTCGTGCGCTCAAGTCTTCGTTCTTGCCCTGGCGAGAGGTTCGAGGGGCAGGTCCGGTGGCCCTCGTCCGCCGCCCCTGCTGCGCATTGATCCACGGTCGGCATATTCTCGTAAGTATGGGAGGGCGCCGTCGTCGAGCGGATGGTTAGGCTGGGTGGATGGCGACAGTTATTCTCGTGCGGCACGGCCGCACCACAGCAAATGCCACCGGGCTGTTGGCCGGTCGGACCGTCGGCGTCAGCCTGGACCAGGTCGGGCGCGACCAGGCGGCACTGACCGGAGACCGGCTCGCGGCCGTGCCCGTCGTCGGGGTGGTGTCGAGCCCCCTCGAGCGTTGTCAGCAGACCGCCCAGTTCATCCTCGATCGCCAGGCCGGTAGCACGTACGCGCCGGTCGATCTCGATCTGACCGAGTGCGATTACGGCCAGTGGCAGGGCCGCACACTCAGTGAGCTCGCAACCGAGGATTTGTGGTCGGTTGTGCAGTTGCAGCCATCCGCCGTCACCTTTCCCGGCGGCGAATCCATGGCCGCGATGCAGGCTCGGTCTGTGGCAGCGATTCGACGCCACGATGCAGCCTTCGAAGCCGAGCACGGGCCAGGGGCTGTGTGGGTGGCGGTGAGTCATGGTGACATCATCAAGTCGATCCTCGCCGACGCCCTCGGCATGCACCTCGACCTGTTCCAGCGAATCAACGTGGGTCCCGCCTCCGTATCGATCGTGCGCTACGGCACGAGTCGGCCGAGCGTCTACGCCACCAATACCGATGCGGGGGATCTGTCGTGGTTGTCGAACAACATCCACTCCAGCGATGCACCGGTGGGTGGCGGTGCGGGACAGCAAGCGCCGCGGACCTGATACGCCTAAAATACCTATATGCCCACAATCGTTCACGAGTTTGCCTGGCCCGATCGGGTCGTCGTCGGCACCATTGGCGTTCCGGGGGAACGCACGTTCTACCTGCAGGTGCGCTCCGGGAAGCAGATCGTGAGTATCGCCCTCGAGAAGCAGCAGTCAGCCCTGCTCGCCGAGAAGATCGACGAAATTCTCGACCAGCTCATCAGCCTTGAGGGCAACCCCTTCAGCGTTCCCACGAGTACTCCCGTCGAACTCGTCGACAATGACCAGCTCGAGGCCGTCGAGGAGCAGTTTCGGACCGGCGCCATGAGCCTGGGTTGGGACCCATCGATCTTGCAGGTCGTCATCGAGGCCTACCCGCTCACCGACGTCGATGCTGATGAAAACGACGAATCGTCGAATGAGGATGACACTGACGCGCCCGAGGTGCTACGAGTGCGAATGCCGGTCGGCACCGCCCGCGCATTCGCCAAGCGCACCCGCGAGGTCGTGGGCGCCGGGCGTCCGATCTGCTCGCGCTGTGGTTACCCCATTGACGCCGACGGACACATCTGCACGCTTCCCGAGGTCTGATGCCGGCGCACGACCTGGTGACCGCCGAGCTGAAGCTCACCGGTCGCATCACGACGGCTTCAAACGCAACCTTCCTGGGCAGCATCGGCGACGCGGCGGTCGTCTACAAGCCGATCAAAGGCGAGAAGCCGTTGTGGGACTTTCCCGACGGGTTCCTAGCGCACCGGGAGTTTGCCGCCTACCTGGTCTCCGAGGTTCTCGGCTGGAACATCGTGCCGCGCACGTGGCTGCGCGATGGTCCGTTCGGCGAGGGAATGGTGCAGTTGTGGCAGGAGACGGACCCGGACCAGACGGCGGTTGATCTGGTCGCGGCCGACAATGTACCGGAGACCGGATGGAAGCAAGTTCTCGAGGGTCGGGACGAGAACAACCGACGAGTCGCCCTCATTCACGAAGACTCGCAGGCTCTGCGACGCATGGCCGTTTTCGATGTCGTCGTCGACAACGCAGACCGCAAAGGCGACCATGTCCTCGCCATGGGGGACGGACACCGACACGGCGTGGACCATGGACTTACCTTCAACAGTGATCACAAGCTGCGCACGGTGCTGTGGGGGTGGCTGGGAGACCCGCTCACCGCCGAGGAGCTCGCCGGCATCGATCGTGTCAGCGAAGGACTGCACGGTGAGCTGGGCCGAGACCTGGCGGATTTGCTCACCGCCGAAGAAATCGCTTCGCTCGCCGCACGCTGCGCCCGGTTGCGCTCGGCAGGGCGGTTTCCGGCTCCGAGCGGCGAGATGTCGGCGGTGCCCTGGCCGCTGTTCTGAAGGAATTGCGGCTACGGACTTCGCAGGTTGTGTGACGTTGAGGGCATGAATCTCAAAGTATTGACGGAGCCCATCGCCGGGATTCGAAACCAACGCTACAGTCATTGGCATTGAGGCAATGTTCGTAATCCGCGCCCTCGAATTGTCTGATCCTCCCTCAGCGCAGCGGAAGCTGCGCGAACGCTAGGAAACGGGCGCCAGAAGTTTGATCCAGAGGGTAACGACGCAAGCCTGGGTCGTCACTTACGCTAAGCCGATGAGGAAGTGGCTGGTGCTGGCATCGGCGGCGTTGGGTCTTGCCGGACTCGCGGCACTTCTGACGCGCCGAGGGCCTGATCTGCCGCCCGGCGCCGGGAAAACGATTGCGCGCATCCGCGCCGGCCCCGTCACGGGAGTCATCAACGGAAAATCGGGGTACGCACAGTCCGGCGGGGTCCGGATCTGGTACGAGTCCATCCCTCCTGTCGGTGCGGAGAAGGGTGTCGTATTGCTCAACTCCTCACTCGGTGTGGGCTCGTTGTTCTGGCCGCCGATGTTCCTACGCGCCCTGTCGGCGGCGGGATACCGCGTGGTCAGGTACGACCATCGGGGCACCGGCGCCTCGAGTTGGATGACGGGCTGGAGCCGAAAGCATCCTTACTCGCTGATCGACATGGCGAGCGATGCGATCGCCGTCCTCGACGACCTTCGCATCGCTCGCACTCACGTGCTGGGGTTCTCCCTCGGTGGTTTCGTCGCTCAAGAGGTCGCGCTTGCCTACCCCGAGCGTGTCCAGTCCCTCACCCTCATGTCGACATCTGCGGACCCAACCGACACCTCCATGCCCGGACCTCAGGCCTGGCCGCTGATCCAGTCCGCGATAGCGGGCTTTCCACTGCTGCGCTACCGCCTGCTCGGCGGAGAAACCAATCTCGTGAAGGAGCTCCTCGCCGGGCTGGTCGCGCAAGGCGGAGACGAACCTGTCGATGTGGAGGAATGGACGAGGATCGTTCTATACGACCTGCGCGAACGAAACGGACTCAACCTCCGTGCACTGCTGCAGCACCACGTTGCCGTCGCGGTGACCCGCTCCCGATACCCGCTACTGGGCACGATCACAGCACCCACCCTCGTGATTCACGGGAACGCGGATGCGTTCTTGCGGATCGAGCACGGTCACCGACTCGCTGCCGCCATACCTTCCGCCTCGGGCCTGTGGCTGGAAGACGCCGGTCACCCGTTCCCATACCCCGACATGCCCTTCGTGATCTCGGCGATCACGAGCCACCTCGCCACCACCAATCCCTATCTCTCCAGACCGGCGGGACGGTCGGGTTCAGGTCACCACGACAACAAGTGATAGTTGAGTACTGAAGTCGATCGAGGGCACCGCGGTCGACGAGGCCCTCGAACAGTGTTGGACCTGAGCCCGAATCGGGGGGTGCGCTCGACCTCAGTGCGCTCGACCTCAGTGCGCAAGTGGCGGCCTCGCGGGTGCACTTCGCAGCAACACGACCGCAAGGGCGGTGTTCCGAAATGCACGCACGGGCGCCCGGGAGCGATGAGCGCCGTTGCGCGCCATCGATATAGTCGCAGCGGGCGCGCGACTCCAACACGGAACAACGGCACGGGCGATCGCTCGCCTCGTGATCGATCGTACCGACCTCGAGGCTCTGGCAAGGTGAAGAACATCGGTGCATTGCCTGACAGGGCACTCTCGAACGATGGACGCTGGGTTGTCCGTGGACGTCTACGGACAACCTCTCAACGGTCGGTTCAGGCGGCGAGTCGTCCTTTGAAGGAGAATGAAGATTGCGTGGAACAGGCATGGATTTCACAACAAAGAGGCTGGCGGGCACATGCGATATGAGGCAATATGTTCGGCCCAGAAGTGGAAGACCGAAGCACGCGAGTTCGGTCGTATCGGCATGAAGGTCATCGGCCGTCTCGAAGACGCGGCCGATTCGACAGCTTTCGAGGTATGCGCACGCGCCGGATACGCCGCTAACGGAATGCTGCACTTTGTCATTGGCATCATCGCCATTAGCGTGGCAGCCGGCGCCCGGGGCGACATTGAACGATCAGGAGCATTAGAAGCCCTTGCCGACCTACCTGGTGGTTACCTCCTTTTATGGGCCAGCTTCCTAGGATCGGCGGCTCTCGCATTTTTTCAGCTGGGCGAAGCCGCTTTCCGGTGGAAGCACCGGGACAAGAAGGAAAGGCTTACGAAGCGGACAAAGGCCGCTTTCAAGGCGGGTGGGTATGCCGCCATTTCCGTGTCGTTCGGTGTCTATGCCCTCGGCGGCGAAACCGATAGCAGCGCCGAAGCCCGGGAGTTTTCCGCGGCCCTATTATCAGCGCCCTTAGGTGCAGCACTGTTGGTTGCTGTAGGAGCAGGGATCATCGCCATAGGGTGCTATTACCTTTTCAAGGGCGCCACCAAGCGGTACTTCAAAGACCTTGAGAAACAAGCCTCAGGGACTCGCGGCACAGTGATTCATGTTCTGGGTTCGGTTGGCTATCTGGCCAAGGGCCTGGCTTTGGCGGTCGTGGGCTCAATAATCATCGTGGCCGCAGTAACGTCCTCCCCCGAAGAGTCCACCGGCCTGGACGGGGCATTGAAGTCTTTGCAAGAACAGTCCCTTGGCACGGTCGCCCTCTCCATCATCGCGATAGGGCTCATGTGCTATGGGCTTTACAGCATTGCCCGTGCACCACTGGACCGCATGTAGCATCACGCTTGCCACCTTGGTGCATACAACCAGCCCCACGACCGACGGCTAAACCGACGAAAACGGCACCCCGAGCCGAACCGCCAAAAACCCCGATCCGGGAAGCGGATCACCACTCGGACAATGTCTTGAGTCATCGGCTTGTGACTCCCTTCCCGCCCGGGGTCCACGTTCCTATACTGACGTCATGGCAACGTCATTGTTGTTCGGCGTGATAGCTTCCAGCGCCCTCATCATCGGTGCTTTCATCGGTTCACGCTTTGAACTGCCCAAGCGCGTGCTGGCAGTCCTTTTGGCCTTTGCCGCAGGATCGCTTATCACCGCCTTGACGTTCGAGCTCTTCGAGGACGCCTTCGAGCAAGGTGGTATCTGGCGCGCAGCGATCGGTCTTCTCGCAGGCGCCGTGGTCTTCACGGCACTGAGCGCACTGCTTGACCGCTGGGCCCAACCCAGTTCCCAGCCGATTCCTGCGGATGAGTACGAGGGCAGTCCCAAACTCGACACCGATTCCGCCGCTACGGAGCGCTCCCCCACCAAGGCCTCCACCCGCGGTGCCGCGGGCATGGCCCTGCTGGCCGCGGTCACCCTCGACGGCGTACCCGAAAACATTGCCCTGGGCGTCGCACTTGGCGGCGGAACGGGCGGACTAGCCCTGCTGGCCGCGATCTTTGTTTCCAACCTGCCCGAAGCACTCGTCGGAGCATCCTCGATGCGCAGCCAAGGCAAGTCTCGTGGCACCATACTCGGTCTCTGGGGAGCATGCGCTGTACTACTCGTAATCGCCGTCGTGATTGGCGCCGGGCCACTCTCAGGCGCTGACCCGGAAACCATCTCACTACCATTGGCTTTTGCTGCCGGAGCCGTCATCGCCTCACTAGCTGACACTCTCATGCCCGAAGCCTACGAGCACGGCGGGCCAGCCGTAGCCCTCAGCACCGCCGCCGGATTCGTCCTCTCTTTCGTTCTATCCCTCATGTGACACACCCACGGCATTAGAACAAAAAACACACCTTCATAAGATTGAATCCGGGGTCCGCACACTCACGGAACCGCACGCCGGACCGCTGCTCGCGCCTGAGGAGAATTCGACCCTATCCGTCACGGAGGACACCCCCGCCGGTTCAGGTCAGGCGCTCCGAGATGTGCACCGCAACGTCATCCCCGATGTCCTTACCAATCTTCTTCCGCAGCTTGCCGCTGATCGAAAGCATGTGACCACCCATCCCGGTCGGCATCAGGGCAACGGCCAGCGGCTCGCCATCAACGCTCACGGTCACCTTCACCGCCTTGCCCGTGCCGAACAGCTCCTTCGAATCGGGAATTTCGACGCACGACCACACGTCACCCCTGACCTCCACTCCTATCGGGGCGGTGAACCGTAAATCCATGGGACCCAAAATCGTGCTCATCACGATCGCCTTCCTTGTCCAAGCCGGTTACCGATCAGGGTGCCTCACGAGTCACCGGACTGTCCATCAGGCTTGAAGGTCGTCGGGTGGGCGATCGGCTTATCGGTCCTTTGACCCGTAGGACACCCACCAGCCCCTGAGCAGTGGCGCTGCTCGATCCGGTCGGGCACTCTTTCTACCTGGCCTCCGTCCGCCCTGACTGATCGCAGTCCGCAAGGGATCGGTTGTCGGCACGAAGTGTCGCGCTTGATCAGGATGAGATGGTCGGCTGCCGAGCAACCTTAGCAACCAAGGTTGCCTACTGGCTCATAGCAATGTAGGTTGCTCGCATGGAAGCGGTAGAGCTGACTCAAGCAGCCACGAACCCGGATGATCCACAGGCTGGATTGCGGGCCATTGTTTCCCTACGTGCTCTCACTGATGTGTTGGAGCTCCGTCAGGTAGAAGCGGCCCTGCGTGCAGGACTGACATGGCTGGAGATCGCGGATGCGCTCGGCGTGAGCCGTCAGGCCGTGCATAAAAAGTACATCAGGCGCATCGACCCGCAGATCCCTGTACCGAGGAGGAAGTAGTGACGTCACTGTCGGCAAGGGCAGCCACGATGCAGAAGCTGTCCTTGGTTGCTATGGAAGAGGCATCGCGTCGAGGTCAACGCGACGCCGATCTGGAACATCTCTTCATGGCATTGGTCATCAATGACCAGGTTGCCGGTCGAGCCCTCCGCTCGGTTGGTATCTCGCTAGACCAGACACGAAATGCCGTAGAGGCGCTGCACGCGACCCAGCTGGAAAGCATCGGCATCGCGGCCGACGAGCCCTGCTCGCAACGGATCGTGTTCCACGAAACAGGCGGATACGAATGGACGCCTCGCGCTTTGGAAATCCTCAAGCACGCCGGCGGAAAGAACGCGGGAAACTCCTCCTCCGTGCTGCGTGAACTATTGGAAGAACCCAGCGGTCTCATCAGGGCTCTGCTCGGTCGTCTGGACACTTCTGCTACCGAGATACTCACTGCCCTCACTACCGAAGAACGTCACCGGACTCCCTCCAGCGATCAGCCGACCCAGTCCCGCGAGGAAATAGTGGGTCGTGCGGAAGTCTTCGTTCCAGCGCCCATCGAGGCAGTCTGGGAACTCCTGGCGGATCCCTCCCGCATGCCCGTGTGGAATGCCGGTATTGGATCCGTCGACCTTCCTGACCTCGGGGAGAACCCCCGCCCGTTCCCTCAGGAAAGCGATAGCTGGACCGTCCACCCGCACACCCGACATACGAACGGAAAGCCGATACGGATCAGGAACCAATACCGTCGGCGACGGATGGAGCTTCTCCTCGCGGACCGGCCACATCACATCAGCTGGCGCACCACCTACCCCGACCTCGAGCGAGGCAACACCAACACGCTGGTGATCGACCTCGCCGATACGCCCGGCGGAACACAGGTGCGCCTGACGTCATCGTGGAACCGACGCACAGGGTGGCGACGGATCGTCGGCTTGCCGCTGCACCCCGTTCGACATTTCCTGCTCTGGCTGACTGCCTTCCAGCTCGGTGCGGGTATCAGCCGTAGCTTCCGCTGACAAGACCACACACGCGAACCGACCGAACCCGAAACTGGTGATGGCCTCCGATGAATCGGCGCCTCCTGCGGAACTGGCTCGTGCGGCGGTTCCTTATTCCGACGTCCAGTTCTCGGGTTGTCAGCGGGCTGCGGTTTCCTGTCAGGACGCTTGCTGCGGTGTCGGGGTCGACATAGCGTCGACCGCCCGGTGCCTCCCCGCCGGCTTCGACGGTTCCGACCTCGCCAGTTTCGACGGCCACCAGATGTTCGGTCCGATGTCGTAGGCAAGCGCCGGAATCAGCAGGGACCGCACAAGGACCGTATCCAGCAGCACGCCGAACGCCACGATGAAAGCGATCTGCGCGAGGAACAGGATGGGAATGATGCCGAGCGCCGCGAATGTCGCGGCAAGCACCACGCCCGCTGAGGTGATGACCCCGCCGGTCACGCCCAGCCCTCGGAGAATTCCGGGCCGGGTGCCGATCCGCAATGACTCCTCACGCACCCTCGTCATGAGGAAGATGTTGTAGTCGACCCCGAGCGCCACCAGGAACACGAACCCGAACAGCGGCACCGAAGCGTCCGCGCCTTCGAATCCGAGCAGGTTGTTGAACACCAGCGCCGACACCCCCAGCGCTGTCCCATAGGACAGAACCACGCTCAGGATCAACAGCACGGGCGCGACGACGGCGCGCAGCAGGAGCATCAGCACCACCAGGACGACGGCCAGCACGATCGGGATGATTCTGCCGAGGTCCGCGAGCGCGGTGTCGTTGGTGTCCACCGCGATAGCGGTAACGCCGCCCACGAGGGCGTCGGGACTGGCGTCGTCGAGGGTGGTCCGGAGGCTGCGCACCACGTTCTCGGCCTGATCCGAATCCGCCTGGTATTCAAGGGTCCCGCTGATGAGGACGCGGCCCTGCTCGACGACGGCGGCCCCTGCCGGATCCGTGGTCAGTGTGGCCTCCGAAATTCCGGGCTCGGCGCCGACAATGCTGAGGACCGCCTCCCGGTCCGCTTCCGGAGCGACGACGGCGATAGGGCTGCCGGCGCCGGCATCGAAGTGCCGGGCAAGCGCGTCCTGGCCGTCCACGGCGTTCGACGGCGCGAGGATCAGGGCCGACTGCGGCACGCCACTGGCCTGCAGCTGGGTGAGTCCGAGTGCTCCCGCGGCGAGCACCAGCACTGACGCGATCCAGAGAACCCTCGGCCGACGCGAGATCAGTACGGCAATCCGCTTCCACACCCCGCGCAGCTGCTCCGTTCCCGGAGCGGCGGCAACGGCCGCCGTAGTCGGGACGGGTTCCTCAACGGACGTGGGCCGCACTGGGTGAACCTTGGGCCGCAGCGGCCAGAAGGCGGAACGACCGAAGAGCAGGAGCAAGGCGGGGAGGAGTGTCAACGCGGCGGCGACCGAGAACACGATGCCGATCGCGGCGATGGGGCCGAGGCTCCGGTTGGAATTGAGGTCCGAGAACAGCAGGCAGAGCAGTCCGAGAATCACCGTGGCTCCGGAGGCCACGATGGGCTCCACCGATCCTCGGTAGGCCACCCTCATGGCCTCCCATTTCGACTCGTGCTCGCCCAAAGCCTCCCGGAAGCGTGCCACCAGCAACAGCGCATAGTCCGTTGCGGCTCCGATCACCAGGATGGAAAGGATGCCCTGGCTCTGGCCGCTCAGCTGGATCCAGTCCCATGACGCGAAGGCGAAAACCAGCAGGATGGAGGTGGCCAGCGCGAAGACCGAGGTCAGGAGAACGAGGAAGGGCAGGATCACCGATCGGTAGACGGCCAGGAGGATCAGGAAGACCGCTCCCAGCGCCACTCCCAGCAGGATGCCGTCGATCCCGCCGAAGGCACTGACGAGGTCGGCGGTGAAGCCGGCAGGGCCGGTCACATACCCGACGGCGCCGTCGGGCAGCTCCTCGTTCAGCACCGAGCGGAGTTCAACGACAACCTCGCCGAGCTCGGCATCCGACGCGACGAAGGCGAGGTACTGGACCGCCCGGAGGTCCTCGGAGGGAATGGGACCGACAACGGCAGGGGCGCCATCGGCTGGAGGCTCAATGCCCTCGACATTCCCGAGGGCACGGGCCACCTCTTCATAGGCGGGCAGCTCCTGGAGGGCGATCTCCCCCTCGGATTCAGCGACGATCACCGCCGGAACGGCGTCGGAGTTCCGAAACTGCTCCTGCAGCTCCCCCGCTTCGGTGGATTCCGCGCTTGCCGGCAGGAATGACGCCTGGTCGTTGCTGGAGACGGTATCGAGCTTGCCGAAGGTCGGCCCACCGAACCCGGCACCGAGGAGCCAGATCAGGACGACGACGACCGGGAGCAGTACACGCAACCACTTGGCTTTCACGATACCCATGCCTTCCGGAAAAATTATCTCTGTGAATGACTATATCTATCATGGAGATAATTGGGGAAGGGCCTAAAGTGGTTCTGAATCGAGGTGCACTCCATGTCCAGTACGAACCGAGCCAGGCTGATCGACCTGATGCGCCAGTTCACTTCCGAGACCGAACGGTACATCGAGGCGGCGAGCGCCAAGGACGCGCTGTACCGAACCGACCTCAACGCCCTCGGAATCATGATGGGCGCCGCCCGCGCCGGCGCCACTGTCACGCCGGGCATGCTGCGTGAGGAACTGAACCTGAGTTCCCCCGCCACCACCGCCCTGGTGGACCGGCTCGACACCGCGGGCCACGTCACCCGCACCCGCAGCGCTGTCGACCGGCGTCAGGTGCACCTCGAACTGACCGAGAAAGCGCGCGTAACCGGCGGCAAGCTGTTCGCCCCGCTGGCACAACACATCAATACGGCGCTCGATGAATTCGACGACGCCGAGCTCGCCCTTCTTGAGCGGATGATGCAGCGCATCACCGACGCCACGATCGCCGCCAAAGGGGACGCCGGGAAAGACGGCTCCGGAACAAGTGCTCCGGGAAAAGATGGCACCGGAATATGACGCGAAAGCGGGAGAAGGCCTTCCGCCGGGGTTAATCTCGATCATGAGCGAAGACGTCTATTCCCACGGCCACCACCCGAGTGTGACGACCATGCACGCGACCCGCACGGTGGAGGACTCGGCCGCGTACCTCGTGCCGCACCTCGCCTCCGGGATGGATGTGCTTGATGTCGGTTGTGGTCCGGGCAGCATTACGGCGGGTTTCGCGGACCTCGTAGCACCGGGAACAGTGACCGGCATCGACCGCTCGGCCGACGTCGTGGCACAGGCCTCCGCCGCGCACACCTCCGTCCGGAATGCCGTCTTCACCGAGGGCAACATCTACGACCTCGATTTCCCCGACGAGACGTTCGACGTCGTTCATGCCCACCAGGTGCTCCAGCACCTCACCGATCCCGTGGCGGCACTGCGGGAGATGCGCCGGGTAGTCCGGCCCGGTGGCGTGGTGGCAGTACGGGACGCCGATTTCCACGCCATGACCTGGTTCCCCGCCTCCCCTGCGCTCACCGAGTGGATGGAGCTGTACCAGCGGATTGCGAGGGGCAACAATGCCGAGCCCGACGGCGGCCGACACCTACTCTCCTGGGCCCAGGAAGCCGGCTTCACCGAGACGGAAGTTTCGACGTCGAGTTGGATCTACGCCACGGCTGAACGCCGGCGGTTCCACGCGGAGTCCTGGGCCGAGCGGGTGCTGCACTCAGGTTTCGCCGAGCAGGCCCTCGAGCGCGGCCTGGCCGAGAGGAAGGACCTGGCACGGCTGGCCGAGGGCTGGCGGACCTGGGGAAGGGCTCCCGACGGGGTCTTCCTCATCCCCAGCATCGAGGTGCTGGCGCGGGCCTGAACCCGGTCGACAACCGGCTTCGGGATCACGCACTCCAGAATTTGCCTCGGACGGGCTGCCCCTGCGGCACCTGAAGATCCGGATCAGCGACCAGCCGGGAAACGAACCGCTGCGCACTGCTTACTATGAAAGGGTGAATCCCTCGGTTTGGCTTGCGCTACTCGGCGCGGGCGCACTCATCAGTTTCAGCCCGGGTGCCGGTGCGGTCAACACCATGAGCAACGCCCTGACCGTCGGATTTCGGCGGTCGATCTGGGGCATCCTCGGCCAGCAGGCCGCCCTCCTGGTGCACATCGGAGTGGCAGCAGCCGGCGTCGGGCTCCTGGTCTCGAATTCGCCGGTGGCATTCAACGTGATCCGATATGCCGGAGCGGCCTACCTCGTATACCTCGGGGTCCGGAAGTTCCTGCAGAAGCCGGCGTTGGACGAGGAGATCCTTGCGGAGCGGCGTACCGAGGGATCGCTGTCGCTGTTCCGTCGGGGCATGTGGGTCAACCTCCTGAACCCCAAGGCGATCGTCTTCTTCCTCGCACTGATTCCCCAGTTCATCCGCACGGACCAGCCGCTCGCCGAGCAGTACGCGGTGCTCGCGGCCACCGTCATCACCATCGACCTGCTGGTGATGTGGTTCTTCTATGCCGCGACGGCCCGGTCCTTCAGCCGCTTCACGCAGCACTCCCGCGGACAGACGATCATGAACCGGACTTTCGGCTCGTTGTTCGTCGGCGTGGGCACCCTGCTTGCGCTGGCCTGACCCCGTCATGATCCCTTCCCGAAATGCACCGCTCATCGTCGCGATCGACGGCCGTTCCGGCGCGGGCAAGACCACCCTCGCCGGTGAACTGGCCGCACTGCTGCGCGAACACCACACCGTGAGCATGTTCCACCTCGAAGACATCTACCCGGGGTGGGACGGCCTGCGCGACGGCATCGACCGCTACGTCCGGCAGGTGCTGACGCCGCTGGCATCGGGAGAAGATGCGTCCTGGCAGGCTTGGGACTGGGACAACGGGCGCGACGGCGAGCTCAGGCATACGCCGCCCGCTGACATCGTGCTCGTCGAGGGTGTTGGAGCGGCCGCCCGCGAGGCGCGCGGCCTGCTCGACGCCGTCCTTTGGGTGGAGGCTCCCGGAGCGCTCCGCCGGAGCAGCGCCCTGGCACGCGACGGCGGAACCTACGAGCCGTTCTGGGAGCGGTGGGCCGAGCAGGAAACCTCCTGGCTCGACGCCGATCGCCCCGACTCCTCCGCCGACGTCGTCATCCAGGGGCACCAGGGGCAGGCCACCCCGCACCGCGTACGCCTGGCCCTCACCAGCCTGCCCCAGTGCGAACGGCTGATGTCCGTCGAGCGCGCCGCGCGCCGCGGACTGAACCTGCGCGTGGAGCGGATCGACGCCGTGCCGGATCCCGCGGCGCTGTTCGCAGCCCTCTACCCGAACTCGAAGTCGGCGGTATGGCTGGACAGTTCGGATGCCGGTGCCACGCCGGCATCCGAACGCAGCCGTTTCTCCATCCTGGCTGACGACGCCGGACGGTTCGGCCAGCGCGCGCAGCACTCGGACGGCGTCACCGAGGTGAGTGCCGGCGCGGTGACAACGCGCATCCGCGAGCCCTTCTTCCGCTGGCTCGACGACGCCTGGGGACGCCGCGTGGTCCGACGCCCCGACGGCTACGAGTGCGGTTTCGCGCTCGGTTGGCTCGGTTACCTGGGCTACGAACTGAAGCGCGAAACGGGCGGAGGCTCGCTTTCCTCCTCGCCCCTTCCCGATGCCGCTCTGATCTTCGCCGGTCGCGCCGTCGTTCTCGACCACCGGGAAAACGCGGTGTTCCTCCTCAGCCTGAACGACGGCGCGCCCGACCCCGGGTGCGTGGACTGGCACGCCGCGGTACGGAAGGCTGTTCTCGTCACCGGGCAGCAGGTCCCCGAATCGACCGAACGGGCCTTCGCCGAACCGCCGGTCTTCGAGGTGAGGGACTCCCGCGCCGGGTACCTCGACAAGATCCGACAGGCACAGGAACAGATCACCGACGGCAACACCTATGAGGTGTGCCTCACCACCTCTCTCGTGTCAGTCGTGGAGCGCCCGGTCGACCCGTTCGCCACCTACCTGCGCCTGCGCCGTGCGAGCCCGGCACCGTTCGGGCATCTCATCCGCTGGCCCGGCTTCGCCGTCGCGAGTACCTCGCCCGAGCGCTTCCTGAGGATCGACTCCGACGGCGGCCTCCGGGCCGAACCCATCAAGGGCACCAGGGGCCGTTCGCCGGATCCGGCGACCGATGCGGGGCTTCGCCGGGACCTCGCAGCCTCGCTCAAGGACCGCGCGGAGAACATCATGATCGTCGACCTGCTCCGCAACGACCTCTCGCACCACGCCGTCCCGGGGTCGGTCACCGTGAGCCGCCTCTGCGACATCGAAACCTATGCCACCGTGCACCAGCTGGTCAGCACCATCGAGGCAAAGCTGAAGCCCGGAACCTCCCGCGCCGAGGTGATCGCCTCGGCTTTCCCTGCGGGGTCCATGACGGGTGCACCCAAAATCAGCACCATGGCCATCCTCGAACATCTCGAGGGCCGGGCCCGTGGAATCTATTCGGGCGCGGCCGGCTACCTTTCCCTGACCGGCGCCGCTGACCTCGCCGTCGTCATCCGCACCCTGGTGATCGAACACACCGACGACGGCGCGCGCCTCAGCCTCGGAGTCGGCGGCGCCATCACCGCTGATTCGGTGCCTTCCGAAGAGTGGGAGGAAGTGCGGACGAAAGCACTCGGAGTGCTCTCCGGCCTCGGTGCGGTGTTCCCCGACGATGCCTGATGTTCCCCGAAGTTTCTCGAGGTAGCTTCGTTGACCACGTTGGATAAGCTGGCCCCATGACTGTTCTGGTGTTCCTCGACTCAGCGCATGGTGACGGCCGCATAGTCGATCCGTCGAAGCCGCAGCTCATGGCCAACGACCTCGGAGCCACGCGTGGTGACGGCATCTTCGAGTCGCTGCTGGCCGTGGACGGCGTGCCCCGCAAGGAGCGGGCCCACCTCGAACGGCTGGCGTCCTCGGCTGCCGCCCTCGACCTCGCCATCCCGGTGGCTGATGCCTGGAGCCGCGCCATCCGCACCGCCCTGGACGAGTTCACCGCCACCCGACCAGCGGGGTCCGAAGCAGTGGTCAAGCTCGTCGCGACCCGCGGCACGGAAGGCGCAGCCGAACCCACCGCCTGGGTCCAGGTGTCACCCGTACCCGCCGGCATCCGGCAGCAGCAGCAGGCCGGAGTGGAAGTCCTGCTCCTCGAACGTGGCTACGACAGCACGGTTGCTCAGCGCGCGCCGTGGCTCCTGATGGGCGCCAAGACGCTCTCCTATGCCGTCAACATGGCCGCGGTCCGCTACGCGAAGTCCCGCGGCGCCGACGACGTCATCTTCACGTCGTCGGACGGAAAGGTCCTCGAGGGTCCGACGTCCACTGTCCTCCTCGCGCGCCGTCAGGGCGCGGCCAAGACCCTGCTGACGCCGCAGCTCGAAAGCGGCATCCTTCCCGGGACCTCCCAGGGAGCACTGTTCAAGGCTGCGCACGGGAGCGGCTGGGATCTGGGCTACGGGCCGCTGGAACCGCATCACCTGCTCGAGGCGGACGCGGTGTGGCTGATTTCGAGCGTGCGCCTGCTGACGCCGGTCACCGCCATCGATGGCACGCCCATCGCCACCTCGGAGGAGCTGACCCGCGAGCTGTCGGAGCTCGTGGACCGGTTCACATAGCACACAGTCCGTCTTCCGAGAAGCTTCCTTACGCAGTGTTGCCCGTTCATTTTGTCCTGCGCCGCGCCATCATATAACGTTGTTACACAATCAAGAGTTCCAGCCACGGGCCCTGGCCGGCTGGACAGCAACCCTCTCCCGTAGTGGGGTGCTCCAGGTGAAGATTCGGCCGCCGGGCCAAGTCCCCCGGTAGGCAAGTACGGCGGAATGCCGGTCAGCCCGAAAGGCAATGGCCGCCGAACGCCCGCACAGCCTGGAGCAGCGAGCGTGTCACCCGAGTAAGCAGCAGAGCCGAGCATCGTCCGCCGTCATCCGGCACCCCCTGAAACATCCCGTCCCTGATTCCGCACGCCCGTAACCCGGGCCGCGTCCATCGAAGGAAGCCATGAACCTGTCCCGAAAAGTCCTTGCAGCCCTCACCGTCCCCCTGCTCGCCCTGACCGTCTCGTGCGGCTCGAACAGCAGTGATTCCACCGACTCCGGCCCTACCACCGATGCCCTGGCCGGCAGCGACCAGCAGTCGCTCGACCAGTACACCACCGAGGAAACCACACCGCTGGACCAGATCGACACCTCGAAGTTGGGGCTGGTCACCGAGGGCACCCTCCGCGTGGGCACCCTTTCCGATGCGCCTCCCAACATCTTCATCGAGAACGGTGTCTTCACCGGCTACGACAACGAGCTGCTCCGCGCCATCGGCGACGAACTCGGCCTCGAAGTCGAGTTCGCCTCGACCGATTTCTCCGCCCTTCTGGCACAGGTGCAGAACAAGCAGTTCGACGTCGGCTCCTCCTCGATCTCCACCACCGCGTCACGCCGCGAAGGCGTCGGCTTCACCAACGGCTACGACTTCGGCTACATGGCTGTCGTTGCCAAGAGCGACTCCGACATCACGGGCTTCGACTCGCTGTCGGAGAGTACCCGCATCGGCGTCGTCCAGGGCACGGTGCAGGACGACTACGTGACGAACACCCTGGGCCTGGAGCCCGTCCGCTTCGCCGACTACAACACTGTCTACGCGAACGTGACGAACGGCCAGGTCGATGCCTGGGTGGCCCCGTCGCAGCAGGCCACGGGCCAGGTCAAGGAGGGTGACGGCACCACCATCGCCGAAACCATCATCAACACGGAGAACTTCACCGCCTATGCAGTCAACAGCGAGAACCAGCCGCTGATCGATGCCCTGAATTCCGGCCTCGACGCCGTGATCGAGGACGGCACCTGGGCCGAACTCACCCAGGAGTGGTACCCGGAACGCGAAATGCCGACCGACTGGAAGCCCGGCAGCAAAGCCGTAGAAGCCAAGTAGGCCCTGCATGAACGCCTTCGAACAGCTCCTGCAGACCTTCTTCGACTGGGAGGCAATGGGTTCCGTCCTTCCGGAACTCCTCACCGTCGGCCTGCCGAACACCCTGATCCTGGCGATCAGTTCCGGCGTGATCGGGACGGTGCTCGGGATGATCCTCGCGGTGATGGGCATTTCGCGGAACCGGGCGCTTCGCTGGGCCGCACGCGTGTACACGGACATCTTCCGGGGAGTTCCTGCCGTCGTCATCATCCTGCTCATCGGGATCGGGCTGAGTCCGCTCTTCCGGCAACTGACCGGCAGCACGAGCCCGTTCCCGATGGGCATCCTGGCGTTGTCGCTCATGGCCGCCGCCTACATCGGGGAGATCTTCCGCTCCGGCATCCAGAGCGTCGAGAAGGGCCAGCTCGAGGCGTCCCGCGCACTGGGCTTCAGCTACCGCTCCTCGATGCAACTGGTGGTCATCCCCCAGGGCGTCCGTCGCGTCCTGCCCGCCCTGGTGAACCAGTTCATCGCCCTGATCAAGGAATCCTCCCTGATCTACTTCCTCGGACTGCTGGCCAGTGAGCGCGAGTTGTTCCGCATCGGCAACGACGCGGCAAGCAACACGGGCAACCTCTCACCGCTCATCGCGGCGGCAGCGCTGTACCTGTGCCTCACCGTTCCGCTGACGCACCTGGTCAACTACATCGACAACCGTCTGCGGATGGGTAAGCGGGAGAAGCCCGAACCCGATGATATTGCCGCACGGATCGGCGAAGGAGCAAGAACATGAGCACTCTTGAATCAGGCACCCTGACCGGGCGCAACCTCCACCTCTCCTTCGGTTCCAACCATGTGCTCCGCGGTATCGACCTGCACGTGGAGCGCGGCACCACGGCCTCGGTGATCGGTCCGTCCGGCTCGGGCAAGTCGACCCTGCTGCGGGTCCTGAACCGGCTCATCGAACCGGACCAGGGCGACATCCTGCTCGACGGGCGCTCGGTCCTCAAGGACAATCCGGATGAACTGCGCCGCCGCATCGGCATGGTGTTCCAGCAGTTCAACCTGTTCCCGCACAAGACCGTCGTGGACAACGTCTCACTGGCACTGCGGAAGCTCCGCGGCATGTCCGCGGACGAGGCGCGCGAGAAGGCACTCGCCCAACTCGACCAGGTGGGGCTGAAGCACAAGGCGGAGGTTCGCCCTGCCAACCTGTCCGGCGGCCAGCAGCAGCGTGTCGCCATCGCCAGGGCCCTTGCCATGGACCCCGAGGTCATGTTCTTCGACGAGGCGACCTCGGCGCTGGACCCGGAACTCGTCAAGGGCGTCCTTGCGCTCATGGCCGACCTCGCGACGGCCGGCATGACCATGGTGGTGGTGACGCATGAGATGGGCTTCTCCCGGAACGTCTCCGACACCGTCACGTTCATGGACGGCGGTGTGGTGGTCGAAAGCGGGCCGCCCGCGGCCCTCTTCGACAACGCGCAGACCCCGCGGCTGAAGTCATTCCTCTCGGACGTGCTCTAGGGATTTCCATCAGCCGCCGGGTGCATTTCGCGGCGGCCCTTCCGGTATCAGGACAGGAGGAAGCTCCAGGTCCCGGCCAGCAGGGCCGCCGTCAGTGCAGCAGCGGCGATTCCCACACCTCCCGCCGCGACGACCGCGTCGAGCGAGCTGAATCTACTCTCGCGGGCCCAGGTACGCGGGCCCGCCCCGAATCCCCGCGCCTCCATGGCGACCGCGAGTCGGGTGGCACGCCGGATCGCCTGTACAAGGAGGCCGAAGGCCTGGCCGAGGAAGTTGCGCGTGCGTACCAGCGCGTTTCCTTCGGCTCCTGCACCGCGGGCATGACGTGCGAGCCCGAGGGTCTGCCACTCCTCCACCAGAAGGCCCACCAGGCGCAGTGCCGCGAGCGCGCCGAGCACGAAGCGGTGCGGCGCGCGCAGCTTCTGCGCGAGGGCATCGGCCAGATCGGTCGGGTCGGTGGAGACGGCAAGGAAAATGCCGGGCAGGGCCAGCGCGAGGCCCCGGATCCCGATGGCGAATCCCGCGGACACGGACCCCTCGGTGAACAGAACCGGACCGATCTCCAGCAGTACGTCGCCTGTCTTTTCGGCGAGCAGTGCCGTGCCGTAGGCGGCCACCAGCGCCGCGATGAGCAGGGGCCAGGCCCGGAGCAGCAGACCGCGGACACTGATGCCGAGCAACGGCATCAGCAGGATCTCACACCCGAGGGCTACCGCAGCACTGACCCAGTCGATGCTGAGCATCACCACCGCGGTGATCACTCCGGCGGCGAAGAGCTTGGAAAGCGGATTGGCGCGGATCAGCGCGCTGCCCGTCAGCGACGGCGTGAGGATGTCACTGCTCATGGCGTATCCCGCCGGGTGTCGACAATGGCCCCGACGTCGAGGACACGGTTGCCGAGCGCTTCAGTGAAGTCGGTGTCATGGGTGACCGAGACGACGCAGCCGCCCCCGCTGACCAGTTCCCGCAGCAGACCGACGAGCTCCGCCCAGGTTCCTGCATCCTGTCCGAATGTCGGCTCATCGAGCACCAGGATGTCGGGGCTGGTTGCGAGCATGGTGGCCACTGACAGCCGCCGTTTCTCCCCACCGGACAGGGTGAAGGGATTTGCCGCACGGAGATGATCGAGACGGAGTCTTTCGGCGAGCCCTTCGATACGGGGGCGGAAGGAAGCCTCCGGTTCGCGGGCCACGCGGCGCGGCCCGAACTCCAGCTCGTCCGCCACGGTGGAGGTGAGGAACTGGTGCTCGGGTTCCTGGAAGACGGTGCCGATGCGCTGCACCAGCTCCGCCGACCGCCACTTCGAGGGATCGGGTCCCGCTCCGCGGGCGAGCGGGGCGCCTGCCATGACCTCTCCCCGGCGGGGTTTCAGGAGCCCCGCCAGGGTGAGGGCAAGCGTCGATTTTCCTGCTCCATTGGGGCCTACGATGCTGAGGGCCGATGCGGCCCGGAACTCGACGTCCACGCCCGCAAGAACCTCCGGTCCCCGCTTCGTCCGTGCCACCGCGAGGTTGGCCGAGGACAGCAGTACCTCCCCGCCGGCGCCGGGCACCGGGCCCTCCACCGCCGGTTTCCGACCCGGCACCCAGACTCCCGCCTCGGCAAGGCTGCAGCGGGCGGCTTCCTTGCCGAGAACCTCCTCCGGCGTACCGTCCGCGAGGATTCCGCCGTCGGAGGCGAGCACCACCACTCGGTCGACAACGCCCGCCCACACCTCAACGCGGTGTTCGACCACCACGAGCGTCGCCGGAACCCGGTCGAGCACCCGGACGACGGCGTTGCGCACGTCGATCACGCCCTGCGGATCGAGGTTGGCCGTCGGTTCGTCGAGCAGCAGGAGGCCCGGCTGCATGGCCAGGACCGACGCAAGCGCGAGGCGCTGCTTCTGTCCGCCGGACAGCGCCGAGGTGGAGCGGTCGAGCGGGACATCCAGCCCGACGTCATCGAGCGCGCGGTGGACGCGTTTCCAGATGTCCGCGCGCGGAACCGAAAGGTTCTCGGCTCCGAAGGCAACTTCATCGCCCACCCTCGCAAGGACGACCTGCGAATCGGGATCCTGCAGCACCAATCCGGCTCGGCCGCGTCGGGAGGCGGGACTGCCGCCGTCGAGGAGGAGGGTGCCCTCCTGTTCGCCCTCGTCGTCGTTCCCGAGCACGCCGGCCAGGGCGGAAAGGAGCGTGGACTTGCCGGCACCGGACGCGCCGAGGAGCAGGATCCGCTCGCCGGGTTCGATGTCGAGGTCGACCCCCCGCACCGCGAAGCGGCTGCGGCCCGCATGCCGCCACCCCCAGTTCTGGGCGGTGACGGCAACGGGCGCCGAGGTGTGCTGGATCACACGTCGGCCGTGCGGCCCGCGGCGAAGGAGGAGAGCACTCCCGTCTTGGCGAGCCCCCGCATCGCGAGCCAGGACAGCAGGCCCGCGATGACAACGCCGGAAATGGAAGCGAAAAGCACGTAGAGGAGCTGCCAGTCGATGGCCCAGAGCGCGTTGTACAGGATGTTCTCGCTGATCGCCAGGGCAATACCGGCGCCGAGCCCCGCGAGGAGCGCTACGCCCAGGTTCCAGCGTCGATAGAGGAAGAGCAGGAACACGAGTTCGGCACCGAGGCCCTGGATCGCGCCGGAGATGACCACGAGGAGACCCCACTGCGTGCCGAGGGCCATCGACACCACTGCTGCGAGGACTTCGCAGTAGAGAGCGGCACCGGGCTTGCGGATGATGAGCCCGCCGAGGACACCTGCAATGAGCCAGCCGCCCACGTACAGGCCACCGAGCGGCGGGAACGCGGCGGTGATGCCGCTGATGAGCGAGTAGCCCGCGGACCAGGCGAAGAAGATGACGCCGACTGCCACCGCGATGACCGAGGCCACCACGATGTCGACGACGCGCCATTCGAGGCTGCGGGTTCGAGTGCCTTTGGGGGCCGTTGTTGTTGCCATGATGCAGAATCCTCCTGAGGTACAGGAGGGGAGAGGGGTCCCGGAAAAAATCTTCCATGAACCACTCTGAGAACTCGACTCCCTTCGCCGGTACTAACCGGATCAGGTTCGAGGGTCTGCGGCTGTCCGCACTCTCAGCGCCCGGCTCCGGCAGCACTTGCTGCGGCGGAACGGCGCTCCCCTGTCGTATGTGTTTGGTAAAGCGTTTCGATCCTACACCGCAGGGGCTTGCCAGTACCGCGGATGTCGTCTCTGTTTATACCGGTGGAGGGAGACGGCGGTCGCCGATACCCTTGACCGCGCCCGCGGCACCCAGCACGAAGCAGGTCATCCAGATGGCACCGCTCGGTCCCAGCGGCGCCGCGGCGAGTCCAGCTGCCGCCGGCAGGACGATCTGGCCGATCCGATTGCCCAGCAGTCGGATGGCGAGGGCCGCACCCCGTGATTCTTCCCTCACGGCTCGGGAGATCAACGCCATGGTCAGGGGCTGGCCGAGGCCGAGGAAGAAGCCGACCAGAATCTGGGACGCGGCGGCGATCCAGATATTCTCGAGCACGTACGGCAGCACGACCAGGCCGAGTGCTGCACCGAAAAGGCTCGCCAACACCAGCTGGTTCCGGCTCCACCGACGCAGGAGGACGGTCAGCAACATGCGGGACAGAATGGTGGCCGCGGCGCGGAGGGCGAGCAGCAGACCCACGACCAGCGGAGGGACACCCTGTTGCTCGGCGATCAGCGGCAGGAATGCGATGAGGATGTCCATGGTGGTCAGGAGAGCCAGGCTTGCCAGCATGTTGGACTTCACCCCGGGGCGTCCGAGGATCATGCCGACCGAGTCCTTCACGTCCAGGGTTGCAACTCCCTTGAGAGCGGTGCCGGCCGTTCCGCGGCTGCCGATCCTCACCAGGATCAGTGGAACGGCGATCAGTGCCAGCAGTCCGGCAAGCAACAGGGCCTGGTCGATGTCCTCGATACGGCCTGCGACAGTGGTAGCGCCCGGGTTGCTCAGAAGCACGCCGGCAAGAAGCGGGCCCACCATCTGACCCAGGGCGAATCCGGCGGTGAACCAGCCGAAGCCGGCATCCATCGAGTCGGGATCGGATCGCTTGGCGATCATGGACTGCGCCGCGATGGCGAAGGCGAGATGGCCCAACCCCAGCCCGGCGCTACCGACGGCCACGAGCAGCAGTGAAGCCGAACCGGATAGCAGCAGGCAACTGACGGTGAGGGTCAGCAATCCGGTGGCGATCAGCGGCCGCAACCAGGCGGTCCTGTCCGACAACCGGCCGAGCGAGATGGCGACGACCGCAGGTAGGATCGCGAAGGCGGCCGAGATGAATCCGATGGCGACGGCGTCGCCTCCCAGTGCCAGTGCCTTGTAGGAGATCAGCAGCCGGGCCAGGTTCAAGGAGCCCTGGCTGAGGATGGCTGCCGCCACGAGCATCCAAAGCCATCGTCCCGGTCGCGCGGCTCGTGCCATAGTGATGCTCCTCCAGTGGCGCCGGCGCTTACACCCGCTTCCTTTTGTTCACTTCCGGTGTTGTAATGCCGGCTTTGACCGCTCGCTCCGTGCGGGGCGAGCGGTCAAAGGGTCAGGAGTTCACATCATTCTTCTCGTCAGCGCGGCGCTGCTCGCGGCGGCGCCTTCCGACGTCCCGGACCCGGACCTTGACAACCTGCTTGATCCACGGATTGAGGAGTGGAACGGCGACGAGGAGGACCATGACTGCCAGCAGCCACATCGACGTGGCGCGCTCCAGGAAGATCCCGAAGCTGCCGCCCGAGATGATCATCGTCTGCCGCAGCGTCTCCTCTGCAAGAGGTCCGAGGACCAGGGCGATCACCAGGGCTGCGGGAGAGAAGCCGTAGCGGCGCATGAAGAACCCGAGCACGCCACAGGCGAGCATGATCCACACTTCGAGGATGCTGCCGTGGATGGTGTAGGTGCCGAGTGCACAGATCAGGATGATCACGGGAGCAAGGACCCGGAACGGTACCCTCGCGACATTGGCGAACGTCGGAATCATGAAGATGTTGATCAGCAGGAGCATCACGTTGCCGAGATACATGCTGGCGATCAGGCCCCAGGCGAACTCCGGATTCTGTTCCATGAGGAGGGGACCGGGCTGCAGGCCCCACATCAGGAATGCTGCGAGGAGGACGGCCGTCGACGACGATCCCGGTATGCCGAGCGTCAGCAGTGGCACCATCGCACCGGCGGAAGCACCATTGTTGGCTGCCTCCGGTCCGGCCAGTCCCGCCATGGCACCCTTGCCGAAGCGCTCGGGAGTCTTGGAAATCGATTTCTCGACGTTGTAGGACATGAGCGAGGCAACGGTCGCCCCCGCTCCGGGAGCAGTGCCGGTGAAGAACCCGAGGAAGGAACCTCTCAGCATCGCACCGTTGGATTCCTTGAAATCAGCCCGGGTGGGCCAGAAGCCCTTGCCGCGGAGTGAGATCTTCTGGTAGTCGAGCTTTTCGAGGTGCCCGCCGCGCCACATGGCGTGGAGAATCTCCCCCACACCGAACAGCCCGATGGCCACCGGGATGAAGTCGATTCCGTTGATGAGTTCGGTGGAACCGAAGGTGTAGCGCTGTGCACCGATCCCGACGTCGATACCGACGGTTGCCAGGGCGAACCCGATGAGCGCGGAGATCACACCGAGGAGGCGATTCTTCCCGACGATGACGATGAGCGTCAGCAGTCCCACGACAACGATCAGGAACAGTTCGGGCGGACCGAACGTCCGGGCGACCGATGCGACGCTCGGGGCGAAGAAGCTGATCAGGATGGCGCCGATCGTGCCCGCGATGAAGGAAGCGATGGCGGCCATGATCAGCGCGGGCCCCGCCCGGCCCTGTTTCGCCAGAGGATAACCGTCGAACGTACTGGCGACGGTCGCCGATTCGCCCGGGGTATTGATCAGGACCGAGGTGATCGTGCCGCCGTACATCGATCCGTAGTACACGGCGGCCATCATCACGATCGCGCCGGTGGGGTCCAGCCCGAAGGTCAGCGGCAGCAGGATCGCGAGGCCCGCCGATGGACCGAGGCCGGGCATGACGCCGACGATCATGCCCAGGGTGACCCCGGCCCCCAGTAGCAGAATGTTCTGCAGGGTCAGGATCGAAACAATCCCCCCAGCGAGGTTATTGAAGACGTCCAAGCTAACTCTCCTTCGAGCCGAGTTGAATTCCGCTGCTAGAAGCGCGGAAGGATCCCCTCGGGCAGACCCGAATTGAGGAATGTTTGGAAGAGGAGGTACATCGCCAGGGGGAGGCCGAGGCTAAGCACGATGTTCGTCACCAGGTGGGTCCGGTTCAGGAACCACAACAGCGCAAACATGAAGATAACGCCGGAGATGATTGCACCCAGGGTGGTCAGGGTCGCCACGAAGACCATCGTCAGGGCGATCGTGATGATCATGGCCTTCGGATGGTGACCGAGGTCGCCCTCCCCCATGTCCTCCTCGAGGTCGACGGTGTCGTCGTCCTCGCCGGAGCCGGCACGCATACTCTGCACCAGCGCGATCAGGGTCAGCACCGCTGCCGAGCCGCCGATGATCCTTGGGAAGAACCCTGCACCGATGCGGCCCGACGCCGTGGTGGCCTCCATGCCGAAAGCTATCTCCGTATAGGCAGCGAGGACCAGCAGCAGCACGGCGAGGAAGATCGTCTTGGCGGTGGGCCGCCGGCGCCAACCGGAGCGGCCCACCCCCTCGGGTCCCGCTTCGCCCTTGATGACGGAGTGGCTCAAAGCGCCCCGGCCTCTTCCAGCGTGGCTTCGAAGCTGTCAGTAGTCTCCCGAAGGGAATCGAAGAACTCCTGGTCCCACAGGATGTTCTCCGTGAGGTAGTTCGAGGCGACGTATTCTTTCCACTCCGGGGTTTCGACAACTTCCTTCATGGTGGTGATCCACCATTCCTTGGCCTCCGCCGGAGCGTCGGGAGGGAGGATCATCCCGCGTGGCATGGCGGGGAGGTCTTCGATTCCCTTTTCCTCACCGGTGGGGACATCGGGAATGACGTCCAGCCTCTCGGCACCGGTGAACAGCAGTGGTGTCACTTCCTCCGCCTCGATCTGCCCGAGGACCGAACCGGTGTTGGAGACGATGGCGTCCAGCGCCCCGGACAGCAGTGAGGTCTGGAGCTGGCCTTCCTCGTTGAACGGCACGTAGTCGATCTCGTACCCAGCGGCCTCGGCGAGCAGCTCGTGCAGGATGAGGTCGACGTTGACGGTACCGATTCCACCGACGACGACGGTTTCCTGCTCCTGGGCGTAGGAAACCCAGTCCTCCCAGGTTTCGTACGGGCTGCCCTCAGGGACGACGAACACTGCATCGTCAGTGGCGAACAGCCCGATCGGGGTGAAGTCCTCGAAGGTCCAGCCGGTGTCCGACTGGAGGGGCGTGGTAATGAGCGAGCCCGAGGTGGTGGAGATGTCATAACCACTGCCAGCTTTGCTGAACAGGTAACCCCAACCGGTTGCGCCGCTTCCGCCTTCACGGTTTTCGAGGGAGATGTTCTCCGGGTACAGCTCGTACTGGTTGATGATGTCCACCATGGTTCGGGCCATGATGTCGTTACCGCCACCGGCCCCGAACGCGATCGTCCAGTCCATATCCTCGGAGGGGTAGTCAGCCCCTCCTTCAGCCCCGGAACCGGCGTCATTGCCGCAGGCGGTCAGGGACGCGATAAGCGTCAGTGCTGCCACTGTGGTGATGATCTTCTTACTGCGCATTGCTTTCTCTTCTCCTCGTAACGTCGTTGTATTGCGGAGCGGGTGAATATCTGCCTCGGTGAGCGAAAGGTTATTCGCCGTCGAGCCGGTGCCAGGAGCCGACCGCGAAGGCGACCAGACGGCCGCTTTCGTCGGTGAGTCGCGACTCGAGGTGTACGATCCGCCGTCCCGCACGCAGGATGGTGGCGACGCAGCGCCCCGTTCCTTCGAGGGGACGGAAATAACGGAAATTCATTTCCAGGGTTACAGCCGTCGAGAGGTAACGATGGCACAGGTGGCCCATCGAGATATCCATCGCTGTGGCGATGATGCCCCCGTGCACCGAACCCTGGGGATTGCGGAGGTGGGCGGCGTACGGCAGCACTACGGTGCAGCTCTGCTGAACGTCGTCATAGCTGATGTCCAGGTCCAGGAAGCGGGACAGGAAGAAATTTCCGAATTCCTGGTTCGGATCGCCGGCTGCGCTGCGGGCCTGGTCCACCGCCCCGTCGAAAATGGTGTCGGACACGGTCAGGACCACTGGAAGTTCGGCGGCCTCTTCGCGAGGAAAGCCTGGACGCCCTCGGCGAAGTCCTCGGTGTCGAAGGACGAGTTGCGGAGGTTGATGGTGTCTTCGTCGTCCTGTACCTGGCCAAGGACGATGCGGCGCACCATCGCCTTGCCTGCCCGGACACTGAACTGGGCGCGTGAGCAGACCGTTTCAGCGAAGTCATAGGTGAACTGCTCGAGTTCCTCGGGTGCGGAGAGCTCATCGAACAGGCCCAGGGAGAGTGCTCGCTCGGCGTGGATCTGCAGGCCGGAGAGGAGGATCCATTTGGCGCGGGCCGGACCTACCAGATCCACCACGCGCTTGCTCGACTCAAGGCTGTAGACCAGCCCGAGCTTTCCCGGCGTGATGGCGAACCGGCCCTTGGTGTCGGCGAAGCGGATGTCGCAGGCCAGCGCCAGGCCGGCACCGCCGCCGATGCAGTAGCCGTGGATCATCGCGATCGTGGGCTTCTTCAACCCTTCGATGGCATGTTCAGCTTCCGCGACCCGCTCGTTGTAGTTGCGCGCGCTGGTTGCGTTTCCCCGTTCCTTCTCGAATTCGCTGATGTCCGCTCCGGAAGCGAAGGACTTCTCCCCCGCTCCGCGCAGCACGATCACCTTGACGGCGGGGTCGTCATCGAGTTCGGAGACGACTCCGGGCAGTTCGGTGTACATCCCGATGGTGATGGCGTTATGGCTTTTGGGCCGGTTGAGGATGACGGTTGCGATTGCTCCCTGGCGCTCGACCAGTATTTCGTCAGACATTGGTGTCGCTCCTCTGGAGGGTGGGGTGGGCGTCGAAGGCGACACCGTCGGTGAAGAGCTTTTCGATCGTCGCGTCATCCAGGCCTGCCTCCCGAAGGACCTCGGCGGTGTGCTGACCGAGCCAGGGGGCGGGTCCGCGGACGCTGTAATCCATGTTCGAGAACTTCGTGGGCGGCGCGATGGTCTTCATTCCGCCCATGATCGGGTGCTCGACGTCGACGATCATTTCCCGTGCCAGGATCTGCTCGTTTTGAAGTGTCTGGTCGTAGGTCAGCGCGGGGCCGCAGGGAACACCGACTCCATCGATGATCGCGATCCACTCGTCCGTGGTCTTCGTCATGGTGATCGCTTCGATTTCGCGTTCCAGTTCGTCGATGTTCGCCATCCTGTCCGGGAGCGTGACGAACCGGGGATCGTTGAGCCACTCCTTCCTGTCCAGGGCCTCGGCGGCAAGTCGCTCCCAGAGACGGTCGTTCGCAGCGCCGATCGTGACGTACCCGTCGGCTGTGCGGTAGGCCTGGTAAGGGGTGGAGCGGCGGTGCCTGGTTCCGGTGGCCTGGGGGACTTCCCCCCCGGAGAAGTATGCCCCCGATTCCCAGACGGTCCAGGCGAGGCCTGCTTCCAGGATGGAGATGTCCATGTACTGGCCCTCGCCGGTCTTCTGGCGAAGCATCTGCGCGCCCATGATCGAGTAGACCGCGGTCATGCCTGCGGCGATGTCGTTGATCGCGATACCGACCTTCGCCGGCTTGCCTCCCGGCTCACCCGTCATCCGCAGGAAGCCGCCGACGCCCTGGGCCATGATGTCGAAGCCGGGGCGGTGCTTGTACGGGCCGGTCTGGCCGAAGCCGCTGATGGAGCAGTAAAGAATGTCCGGGCGCACCTTCCGGACGGACTCGTAATCGATTCCCAGCCGCTTGGCGACGCCGGGACGGAAGTTCTCGATCACGAGGTCTGCGTCCTCCGCCATCTTGAGGAGGAGATTTTTCCCTTCCTCCGTCTTCAGATCGAGGGAGATGCTTCGCTTGCTGCGGTTCGGCATGGCGCCGGGGTAGCTCTCGCCATTGACCTTCGGTGCGAACCGGCGTTCATCAGCTCCGGTGTGGGGCACCTCGATCTTGATGACATCCGCGCCCATCTCCGCCAGAACCATCGTGCAGTAGGGCCCGGAGAGGAATCTTGTGAGGTCGAGGACACGGAATCCGTCGAGAGGGAGCATATCGCTCCTTTCCTGTATAGTGGGATGCACTACCGCTCTTCGGGAAGTGACTCACATCACCGTAGGGCTTCGGCCAAATAGTGTCAAGGGGTCTGAATGGAAAACGACGACGGCGCAAAGCTGCGCAGCGGCGTGCAGTCGATCGACCGTGCAGTGGCGATCCTGCGATGCTTCGACTCCCGCAGTCCGGAGCTGGGGATCACCGAGGTGGCCAAGCGCACCGGCCTTTCGACCAGCACCGCGCACCGCATCCTCGTGTCCATGGCGGCCAACCGGCTTATCCGACAGACTTCGGACAAGCGTTACGGCCTTGGTCCGCTCCTGATTCAGCTGGCGCGCAACGGCGCCATCCCCACCACATTCCGCGACGTCGCCATGCCGTTCATGATGAAGCTGCGCGACGAGGTGGACGAGACGGTCGGCCTGCACGAGCTGCTGTCCACCGGCGAACGCGCCGTCATCGACCAGGCCGAAAGCCGTCAGGAGATCCGACGGCACTACACCGACATCGGGGTGCCCGTACCGCTGCCCCATGGAGCTCCCGGCAAGGTGATCCTCTCCGTCCTTCCCTGGGAGCGCCAGGAGTGGTGGCTCTCACGCTCGATCCGTCCGGTGACTCCGGCCACGGTCACCGACCCCGAACGGCTGCGGGCGGAGTTGAGCCGGATCCGGGATCAGGGCTGGGCGGATTCCAATGCGGAGCGGACCACGGGGATCCGGGCGGTTGCCGCGCCGATCTTCGACCATACGGGCAGCGTCATCGGAGCTGTCGGCCTGTCGGTGCCGTCCATGCGCATCGATGAGGCCCGGGCGGCACTGCTGGGACTTCGCGCCAAGGAGACAGCCTGGGAGATATCCGAAGCGCTCGGCGCCTCGGACCATGCCGTGCAGCAGAATTTCCAGCGAGCCCTCCCGCCCACCGACGAACGCGATGAAGCGATCTCAGGGTGAAGGGGGTTGGTCTGGTGGCGGCCGGCCGCCGGTGGCCCCGGCAGGCGTCGGGGTGGCCCTACTTCGCCGCCTTGACCGAGAGGACCGCGCAATTGGCGCTCAGCAGGACTTCCTGTGCGTTCGAGCCGAGGAACAGCTTTCCCACCGGGCTCCGCCGACGCATACCGATGACGATCAGCTCGGCCTGGGTCTCCTCCGCAACCGCGGTCAGGTCCTCGCTCGGGAGCGTACCCCGAGCCATCGTCCGGACCTCGTACTCCACACCGGCATCCGCAACGCCCTTTTCCATTTCCTTCAGCTCGAGCTCGTACCGGCCTTTTTCCTGGCCGCTGATCGGCTTCCCGCTCTCCTGGGAATTGACGACGACAAGCTTCATCTTCCGCAGTCGTGATTCCTCGATAGCACGCTGGAGAGCCGCCCGGCCTTCCGGCGTGGGTATGTAACCTACTACGACTGACATGTGTGCTGCTCCCTGTTCGGTCTCCGATGAAAAGCTCCGGCGCGCTTGACGTGCAAAATTTACCATAGCGACCCATACCCGCCCGGCGGTCCTGAAGTAGGGTCCGCCACCACCGAAAGGCCAGAGATGACGAACGAACAAGGCCGGATTGCCGTAGTCGGTCCGGGGGCGGTGGGCGGCCTGGTCGCCGCACTGCTCCACCGCGCAGGTGAGGACGTCGTCGCTGTCGCGCGGCCGGACGCCGCCAAGGCGATCAACGATGACGGCCTCACCATTCGAAGTGGGCAATACGGGAGTTGGACCGCACCCGTGCCCGCACAGGAAAGCGTCCCGCACGGAGCACGGATAATTCTGGCCACCAAGGCATTTGCCCTTCCGGATTCGATTCCGGTCATCCGCGCGGCAGTTCCGGTCGAAATCATCTCGTTGCTGAACGGTTTGGATCATATGCAGGAGCTACGGAACTCCTGCCCCGGAGCGTCCATCGCCGGCGCTGCCATCACGGTGGAGGCGGCACGGTCCTCCCCGTCGGTCATCGAGCATCGAAGCCCTTTCCTTCGAATCGCTGTACCCGTGGGAAGTGCAGATTCCGCGACGGTCGAGGCGCTCCGTGAGGCCGGAATCAAAGTCACGGCCCGCGATTCCGAGGATGCCGTCCTGTGAAACAAGTTTCGGTTCCTCGCTCCGCTGGCGCTCCTGACAACGTACTGGGACCTACCGATCGGCCCTGCCCTCACGCGCGACGAGGACCTCACCGCGGGGCTCCTGGCGGAAGTCTGCGCTCTTGCAACAGCCGACGGCCTGCCGACGGCCGTTACCACCGTGGCAGAGGCGCTGCACGGCCTTCCACCTGGAATGCGGTCCTCCCTGCAGCTCGACATAGCTGCGGGAAGACCGAGCGAGCTCGACGCGATCGGAGGCGCACTGATCCGTCGCGGCCAGAAGCACGAACTACCAACCCCGGCCATCGCGAAGATGGTGGCCACGCTGCAGGGTTCCGATCCGCTCGAGAGCCGTCAAGGCTGAACTGAGGACTGACGACATGACATCGAATAAGGGACCAGCAACGCGGGTCGCGGTGCTCGACGACTACCAGGCGGTTGCCGAGCGAATGGCCGATTGGCATTCCAGCGAGCACCCCCTGGACCCTGTTTTCTTCTCCGACCACCTGACCGACGAAGAAGCACTGGTGGAGCGCCTCATTGACTTCGACATAGTGGTCGTGATGCGCGAGCGGACGCCGCTGAGGGCGGAGGTCATCAAACGCCTACCGAGGCTGCGCCTGATCGTCACCACCGGAATGCGAAATGCGGCAGTTGATGCAGGCGCCGGCGTACTGGTGTGCGGAACCGAGTCGCTGGGCACACCGACCGTCGAGCTGACGTGGGCCCTGATACTGGCGCTTCAGCGCAATCTGAGAATTGAGGAAGAGTCCCTGAGGAACGGCCGCTGGCAATCCGGTTCCATCGGATCGGGCCTCGCCGGTTCGACCCTGGGCGTACTCGGACTAGGAAGGATCGGCACCAAGGTCGCCGCCGTCGGCCTTGCCTTCGGCATGGACGTCATTGCATGGAGCCAGCATCTGACTCCACAGCTAGCGCGCGACAGGGGAGTGGAATGGGTGTCGGAAACTGACCTCTTCCAACGCTCGGACGTATTGTCGATCCATCTGCAGCTGAGCCCACGAACAGCGGGCCTCGTCACCGAGCGGCACCTGCAGGCCATGAAGCCCACTGCCATCATCGTGAACACGTCCCGTGCGGGCATCGTCGACCAGGACGCCCTGGCGGTGGCCCTGGGCAGCCGCCGGATTGGTGGCGCCGGAATCGACGTTTTCGACACGGAACCGATCGCTGCAACGAATCCGCTGTTGACCGCGCCCTCCACCCTGCTCACGCCGCACCTCGGTTATGTCACCCGGCAGAACTATGAACTGTTCTTCCAGGGTGCAGTCGAGTCGATCAATGCCTTTCTCGACGGTGAACCGATACGGGTGGTCAGCCGCGGATAACCATTCCGCGGCAACAGCACGGTCGGGACCGGGAGAACCGCACCTCTTCCATGGGACGAGCCATGTACTACTGTTAGCGCTGTTACAGGTGTTATTGGTGTTACGCATGGGCTATGTCCCAGGAGGAGCAGATCGATGGCGCACAACCCTGGGCGCCGAGCTGTTCTGGCGATCGGCATGGGACTGGTCCTGACCGGCTGTGGGGTGCGTCAGGCTACGAACGATGTGGTCCAGTCATCCGCCCCGCTCCTCCCCTCCCCGTCCATTCCGACGTCGTCGGTTCCGCTGCCCAGGCCCAGCGGGCCCACGCCCGGCGAACCGCCGCCCCCAGGCCCGGAACCGCGTCGTCTGCCCAGCCGGGACGAAATTATCGATCGGCACGCCGGCCGGTCCCCCTACTACTGGGGGCTCGAGGCACCAGGAGTGGTTTCGCGCATACCGAACGGCTCGCAAGGCGTTGCGCTGACCCTGGATTTCTGCGGTGGCCCCGGTGGCAGCAGCTTCGACCCGGACCTTATTGCGGGATTGCAACGCCTACGTGTTCCGGCAACGCTTTTCCTCAACGCACGCTGGGTCGCCCACAACCGGCCCCTTACCGCGGAACTCGCAGGTGACCCGCTGTTCGAGTTGGCGAACCATGGAACGGACCACCTCCCGCTGAGCGTCACCGGAAACTCGGCCTACGGCATCCAGGGAACTGCGGGGATCGGTAGCGTCTATGACGAGATCATGGGCAACGACGCCGTACTGACGGCGCTCACCGGTCAGCGACCACGATTCTTCCGGCCGGGTACGGCCTATCTCGACGACGTCTCGGCGCGGATCTGTTCCGACCTGGGCCTGATCCCTGCCGGTTTCAGCATCAATGGCGACGGTGGGGCAACCTACCCTGCCGGCACCGTCACGACGGAGACCAGAGCCGCCGGTCCGGGATCCATCATCATCGCCCATGGCAATCGCCCCGGCTCCGGAACGGGCCCAGGACTTCTGCAGGCGCTGGGCATCATGACCGACGCAGGCACTCCTTTCCTTACGCTCGGCGACGCAATCCCAGCTTGAAAATTGGGGAACTGCCTATCTGACGTTTCGGCGCCGGTGCAGGAGGAGGAAGCCGATGACGGCAAGGAGGCCGGCGATAGCCTCTGCTACTGCGGTGAGTGCCTTCTGCGCATACCAGACGGGCTCATACATCGACGGAATTGGGCCGATTGCAGGAACCTGCACGTACCGGTAAAGGACCACCGCTGCCAGTGCTGAAAGGGCGACCACCGCCGCGATAGCGAATGCGGGCCGGTCCCCCCTGACCAGGACATACAGGGCGGCAAGGACGGCCACAGCGGCCTGGATCCGGAACAGGTTGCCCCCGCCTATTCCGTCCGGGGCGGCCTGCTGGAACCCCGGCGCGAGCTGGAAGTGGATGACCGCACTGACGATCAGGCCCGCCGCAATGATCACGCGCAGGAGGATCATCAGCGGGCTGTTGCGCGCAGTCGACCTGCGCGGAGAATGCCCCTTCCCAGTGGGGTGCGCACTCCCCTTTCCACCGGAACTTCCCGAGGCACTCATCGGATGACCAGGGTGCTGGTCATTCCTGGGTGATAGACGCAGATGACGGCGTATTCACCGGGCTCCTCAGGAGCCGTGAAGGTCACTGTTTCACCACCCTGGACATCGACGTCGAAGCCGCCGTCATCCTCGGCCGTCACCGTATGGGGAGCATCGTCTTCATTGACCACCGTCACCGTTGCGCCGGGCGCGATGGATTCGGGCATTACGTACTCGAAGTCCGCGATGGTGATCAGGACCTCTTCTGCGGGCGCAGCTTCCGCAGAAGAAGTCGCGGCAGAGGACGCTGGTGTGGAGGTATCTGCGCCGGCTGTCGCCGCCACTGATTCCGGTGCCGCAATTTCGGTCGGCGGGGTGGTTACCTCGGCGGTACCTGGTCCGGCACCGGACCCGCAGGCCGCGGCACCCATGAGGAGCGCCACAAGCATAAGAGCTGATAATCCGTAGCGCGACTTCATGATGATGCCTCCACAGTTCGAACCGCCCGACAATCGGTAAGTGGAATAATCCCGGTTTTCGTGCATCGGGACAAGACCTGGAAGCCCTCCTTCGGCAGGGCCACCCCGAGGCGGTCATTACCTCGCCGGTCCGACTGGGGAATCGGCATGGCCGGGTACTCCCTGCCGTCGAATCTGCGGAGAATTGCGACCGGAATGAAAACGCCGGAGAACACGCGGTGGAGGCCGCTGGTTCTGTTCTCCGACGCTTTCGACGGGGCGGAAAATGCCCTGCCATCACTCACTCGCACATGAAGATGCTCTGAACACTACAACCGATTTCTGGGTTCTACCTGTTAGCGGGATCCTCACCGACGAATCTCTTGTGTCACACCTGCCACACATAATTGCTTCCCAAGCAGAGGCATTTCTGCTTACTGTGAGCAGAAGCACCGCGAAATCGAGGGTGCTGGGTCCCGGGAATATTGTGTGGAAGGAAAACCAATCCATGCTCCGGAGTGCTCCGAATCACTACCTGAGCGTGTCCGACTGGGACGCGCGCTCACCGCACAGTGAAGGAATTTTTATCATGAACAAGAAGATGCGCTTCCTCGCAGTACCAGCCCTGGCCCTTAGCACTGTCGCTATGGCCGGCGCCCCCGCCATGGCTGCCCATGACGGAACCTACTCCTCGACCCTGGGCCAGCTCAACGGCACCACCGGCTCGGGAACGATCACCCTGGACGTCACCGGCGACCAGGCCAAGGTCAAGCTGCAGGTTTCCGGTCTCGCCGAGACCTTCATGGACGCACCGTACCCCCACGTCCAGCACATCCACGGCGGAGCGCAGGGCACCTGCCCCACGCCCGCTGATGACGCCAACGGCGACGGAATCCTCAGCACCACCGACGGTGCTGCCTCCTACGGTGGAATCCTCACCACACTGACCACCTCCGGTGCAACGACCCCGGCCGAGGGCCTGAACCTCGCCCTCGGCGGCCAGGGCGGCAGCTACACCATCGACCGCACGATCACCCTCGATGAGGCCACCCAGAAGGCCCTCGCCGCCGGCACCGCCGTCGTCGTCGTCCACGGCCTGGACCCCGCCACGGCCACCGGCACCGCAGAGGCCTTCAGCGCACCCAGCGACCTGGAGCCCTCACTCCCCCTCGGTGCCACCTCACCGGCACTGTGTGGAACCCTCGTCGAGTCCCAGATGGGTGACATGCCTGCCGGCGGAGCCGACACCGGCGTCGCCCAGGAAACCGGATCCAACACCGCCATGCTCGCCCTCGGTGGCGGACTGGTCCTGGCAGCAGCAGCCGGCGGAACCTTCATGGTCCGCCGCAGCAACGCCAAGGCATAATCGAAAACAGCACCACGGATTAACGGACTGATCGAACCATATTCCTCCAACGATCAGTCCAACTCACCGACCGCCGCAGAAGCCCTAGCCTCTGCGGCGGTCGCTTCTTAACGCTCTCAAGCTGCGCCGGCGCGATCGTGGTTCATCAGGACTGCGCACGTGAACCGTGCGCCAGACATCTTTAGACTGGTCGACGCCTCCGATAAGCCCGTGCCCCTCCGTTCCCGACCGGCCGCCTTGCGCCTGGAGATCATCGACGTCGAAGGACGAGTGTTCCCCACCGGCAAACGACAGCCCGACGGGATCAAGCAGCTGAGCAAGACTTGGACCGTTCCAGCCTTCGAGGCACTACCTTCGACGATGTAGCGACCCAGCTGTGAACCACCGTCAACGCGACAAGCGGCGAGAACCCCGACACGATGATTTCCATGCTCGACGTCTCCTTCAAGCTCGTCGTTCGCCGTGGGCACGATGGGTATTCTCCTGATCGGCCACTACAATGGAACGGCTCATTCACTCGTCAGGACAAAGCTCGACCTCACCGCGCTTGTCATCGCGTTCATGGGCACCACACAGCACCCCCGAAGCAGTAGACAACAAGCAAACACGCCCCTCCATGGCAAACCATCCATCCATCGTTGAATTAGGAGATTTATGCTTACCGTTAACGCTTACGCCGCCCCTTCCGCGACAGAGGATTTGGCCCGCACCACCATCGAACGCCGAGACGTCGGCCCCCACGATGTGCTGATCGATATCAAGTTCGCCGGCATCTGCCACTCCGACATCCACACCGTCCGCGGCGACTGGGGACCCCAGTCCTACCCCCTGGCCCCGGGCCACGAAATCGCCGGCGTCGTCGCAGAGGTCGGCCCCAAGGTCACCACCTACGCTGTCGGTGACCGCGTAGGGGTCGGCTGCATGGTCAACTCCTGCGGGAAATGCAGCAACTGCCGCAAGGGCGAGGAACAGTACTGCGAAAAAGGGAACACCGGCACCTACGGCGCTGTCGATCGCGACGGGACCATCACCCAGGGCGGCTACTCCACCCACGTCGTCGTGACCGAAAACTTCGTCGTCCGAATCCCGGACAGCCTCGAACTCGACGCCGCCGCCCCACTACTGTGCGCCGGCATCACCACCTACTCACCGCTGCGCCACTGGAGCGCCGGTCCCGGCAAGAAAGTGGCGATCGTCGGACTCGGCGGCCTCGGCCACATGGCCGTCAAACTCGCCCACGCAATGGGCGCCGAAGTCACCGTCCTGTCCCAATCGCTCAAAAAGCAGGAAGACGGACTGCGTCTCGGCGCGGATTACTACCATGCCACCAGCGACCCCGGAACGTTCGAAACCCTCGCAGGCACCTTCGACCTGATCATCAATACCGTCAGCGCCTCGATCGACATCAGCGCGTACCTGCAATTGCTGACCCTCGACGGCACTCTGATCAACGTCGGTGCGCCGGCGGAACCGCTCCCTGTGAATGCGTTCGCGCTCATCGCCGGTCGCCGGTCCTTCGCCGGCTCGATGATCGGCGGCATCCAGCAAACCCAGGAAATGCTCGACTTCTGCGCCGAACACCACCTCAGCGCCGAAATCGAAGTCATCCCAGCCAACAAAATCAACGACGCCTACGAACGCGTCATGGCCTCCGACGTCCGCTACCGCTTCGTCATCGACACCTCAACGCTCTGAACAACCAGCAACAGGTGACTGGTTGTCGGCCCCCGTCCTGAGAGGCCGATCGACCAAAACCCCCAACTCACGACCCGGTGGAGCATCGGCGGATTCTGGCGGTCATTGCAACAGGAGGTTTTCGATCAGTTCGATCGGCTTCTGAAACCCTAGTCATTTCCTGGGTCGATCATTGAGTTCCTGGGCTACCCAGTCGAGGTCCGCTTCGCTTTGGACGCTCAAGCCCATACAAGTCGGGAAGTACTGCCTTACGAGTGGAGTGGTCCCCGAATGTTGGACTCGTAATTGAACGTTACGCGGTAGCGGGGTTGTGGGCGAGGTACTCGTCGGGGCTGAGGTAGCCGAGTCTTTGTTGGATGCGGGTGCTGTTCCACCACTGGAGATACTCGGTGAGCCCGGTGTGGAATTGCTCGATGGTGTCTGGTTGCTGGATCCGGAACCATTCCTCTTTGAGGTGGCTGAAGAACCCTTCCATGGAAGCGTTATCGAGACAGGTGCCCTTCCGGGACATCGATTGAGTCAGTCCGGCGTCACGGAGCGTGTTCTGCCAGTGCGGGTGCCGGTATTGAAATCCCTGGTCTGAGTGGACGAGGGGTCGCTCATCCGGGCCGAGACCGCGGATCGCGGCGCGGAGACCGTCGGTGACCATTTTGACGCTCGGAGACGGACCTGCCATGACGGAGACGATCCGGTTGTCATGAAGATCAAGAACCGGTGAGACGTAGACCTTGGCGGCTCCGACCGTGAACTCGGTGACGTCGGTGGCCCATTTCGTGTGTTTGGTCGCGGTCTCGAACTGGCGGTTCAAGAGGTTCTCAGCCGTCTTACCGACTTCACCGCGGAAGGAGTTGTATCTGCGCCGGCGACGTACCGGGCTTTGCAGCCCGAGCCCGCGCATGAGCTTCAGGACGGTCTTCTTGGACACCGTCCAACCCTGCCGCAGCAGCATGGCCAGGACGCGTCGATGCCCGTACGCGCTGCGCCCCTGGGCGAAGACTTCACGGATGGCCTCTTTGAGCTCCTCGTGCCGGTCCGGCCGGGTGAGCCGGGTGCGGTGGTCGTAGAACGTGGAGCGGGGAAGCTTCGCCAACTCCAACAAGAGCGGTAACCGGTGGTGGGCCTTGAGATCATTGATCGCTTGGACTTTCAGCGTCGTTGCTGTGATCCCAAGGCCCGCAATTTTCCCAGGTACGCCACCTCCGCACGCAACCGCTCGTTCTCTCTGCGGAGCTGCTCGACCTCGCTCTCAAGGACAGGATTCTCCCGAGCGACCGGTCGTCGGCCCCGTTTCTTCGGACGTAGCCCGTCCTCACCATCGCGTCGGTAGATCTTCGCCCAGTTCGTGACGGTGCCAGGTGAGGGAAGGTCGTACTCCTTGGCCAGGACACGTCCGGAGGCGCCTTGGAGATGACGGCGCACGATCAAGAGCTTGGTCTCGAGGTCGTACTGCATACGGTCTCGTGTCATCAGTGCACCCGTTCCTCGTACCTGCCATCGTTCATACAACATTTGGACAGAATTGGGTGCCAGATCAAGAGCAAGCGCGACGGACTTCGCACTCAGTCCTTCCTCGAACAACTCGACCGCCGACACCGCATCGGAGTGACTCAACGCGCCTTTGAAATACATGTGACTACTTCCTGAAGAAGAACCCTAAATTAGGTGTCCAACTTCCGGGGACCACTCCAAGAGGCCATTTGTGTTTTCGTTGATGCCCCGCTGCCAGGGTGAGTGCGGGTCGCAGAAGTAGATTTCGATGTCGGCGTCCATCCTTACGGCCTTCCAGTCCATCATCTCGGCTCCCTGGTCCCAGGTCAGGGAGTGCCGCAACGCCTCCGGCAGGGTCTGAATCTTCCTGGTGAGCGCGTCGCGCATCTGCTCGGCCTTGTACCCATCGGGCAGGTGGATGAGCATCGTGTAGTTGGTGCTCCGCTCGACCAGGGTTCCGATCGCGGACAGGTTTCCCTTGCCGATGATGAGATCGCCCTCCCGGTCGCCGGGTAGCGCCCGGTCTTTGACCTCCTTAGGGCGCTCGGAGATGTTGATCATGTCCGGGACGCGGTTCCTACGCTGCCCGGCCTTCCGGCAGGGCTGCCGAACTGCCCTCCCCGTGCGTAAGCATGCGGTCAGATCACACTTCAGCGCACCGCGGGATTGCACCTAGAGGGACTGGTAAATGGTCTCCGGTGACACCCGCATCTCCAACTCATCGGGGAACTGAACGCGTAGTCGCCCACACCCATTCGCTAAGTGTTGCAATCACCGCAAGAACCCAAGCATCCGCTCTCGGGACAGTGAAGCTGCAGAATGAATCGGGGACGACCAATACTCACCGGTCGGGCTGGTGAATTTGTCCGCAGTGATGCAGTCGAGGCACCAGAGGTGTAAGGCAGTGGTTGCTAGTAGCCAGTCAGTGAGCAGTTCACGCCCGGTGAGCAGTTCAATCCGGCCGCAGAGGCTCTATTGATTGCGCAACCCTCGATCTCACAGGCCTTACGCAATTTGGAGCAGGACCTGTCCACTTCACTATTTCATCGGGTCGGGCGGCGCCTGATCCTGACACCGGCGGGAGAGGCGCTCGTTCCGGCAGCACGGGATGTGCTCCACGGGACGGAGTTGGCGCGATCACTGGTGGACGCGGTGGACGGTTTACGCAGCGGCCGCATGGTCATCAGCTGCATGCCCTCCCAAGCAGTCAGTCCTCTGGCGCCGCTGGTAGGGCGGTTTCTTCACCACCACCCTGGTGTGCACATTGCGGTGAGGGCTGCGGCTACCACGGACGACGTGGTGTCGGCCCTCAGGCTGGGGGACGCGGAACTAGGCCTGATCGCCCGTCCGACAACCATGCCCGTACCTCCCGGGCTCACTGTTCACCCGATACAGACGCAGCGCTACATCTGCGTCGGAAGGGATACGACCAGCTTGCCTGCAAGTATTACGCCGATACGGCCGGCAAACCTATCCGGGGCTCGGCTGATCGTGGGACAAGTGGGCACAGGCATGCGCAGGGCAGCAGAAGTGGTCCTTGCATCAGCAGAGGGCAGCAAAGCTGTAGTGGAAATCGAGCATCGGGAAGCCTTGTTGCCACTGGTCCTGGCCGGAGTGGGAGTGGCAGTCGTGGCTGAATCCTGGCGAGGCCTGGCTGAAGCCTCGGGGCTTACGGTGCGAGACCTGGACATCACCGAAGCCCTGTCCGTTGACTTCATCCACCGCCCCGGGCCGGTGAGTCCGGCCACCCAAGCTTTTCTGGCGGCAAGTAGGACCTGACGAACGGCTACCCCATCCGCAATTGCCCAGTCGAGTTGTGAAGGTCACGCCGCGTCCAACCGCAGGCGGACCCGGAAGCCCGATGTTCGTGATGGTGCACGTCATCGGCATGCCTCACCTCTACTTTGACCGGTTGCAGGCCTCACGGAACGGGCGCGACGCAGTCGGTCAGGAGTCGATTTCGTGTTGGGCGGCTGTCGCAAGTTCCCGCAGGGCCCTTTCGTCCTCTACCGTGAAAGTGCGGGGCTCTTGGTCGATGACGCACAGGGTTCCGATGGTCCAGCCACCGGGTCCTCGGAGGGGGTAGCCGGCGTAGAAGCGGATGAAGGGTTCCCCGGTGACGAGCGGATTCGTGGCGAATCGTGCATCGGTCAGGGCGTCGTTGACCACGAGGAGACCCGCGTTGCGGATGGTGGCATTGCAGAACGAGATTTCCCTCGGCACATTCTGGGTCAACGGCCCGATCAGTGATTTGAGGAATTGCCGGTGGTCATCGATCAGGGAGACGATCGCCGTACTGACGTGGAAGTGTTCCTTGGCCTGTCGGGTGATCCGGTCGAATCGCTCTTCATTCGGACTATCCAGCAGCTGCGTCCGCGTCAGGGCCTCCAGTCGTTCCTCTTCAGCTTCTGCAGAAGTGAGCAGGAACGCCCCAGCGGCGCCCAACAGACGACGAGCCTCTTCGGGTAGATACTGTGGTGCACCATCTTCACTGGGAGGCACGCGCACCGCCAAGGAGGTGTCTTCCAGCAGTTCGTTGGCCGCCGCGGCGAGGAGGTCACGCTCCAGTGCGGGCAGGGCCAGCATGGCGTTGAGGTAGGCGTCGATCTCGAACTCCGAGAGGGAGCCGCCGAGCCCGAAGTAGCTGACCCAAAGTTCTTCCGTTGGAAGGGCAGCTTCGACGAGCGCTGCACGGGTCCGGTCTTGCTGGGTTCGCTCATCCACGACGGAACTTCCACTTCGCTGTTAGGGCCTTCCCGAACCGGACCAGCACTCCACTCAGGGACTGAACAATGATCAGCAAGCTTACCTTCCGAGCGTATCGCACACCTCTGGGGGCAGCGAGGGAAATTCCAGCAGGGTCTACTGTGTTGCCGTGGTGAGAGCCGGCGGCGCTCCGCGATGGGCGTCATCGTGATCTTCTAGACTGTGCGGGTGGAAGAAAACACGGGGGACGTTTCGGTAGCGGCGCGGCTGCAGCGCCTGATCCTGACCTCGGACACCCTGGAGTTGTTCCTGGAAGGATTCGCCGGCCAGGCTGCAAGCATTGTGGAAGGCCCCGTCGGGGTGTTGTGCGGAGTGACCCTGTTACGCGATAACCAGGCCACCACGGTTGCCTCCAGCAGCCCCGGGGCCAGGGCCCTCAATGAAGTGCAGTACGGATACGGAGAAGGCCCCAGTCTCCACGCCATCAGGACCGGCGCCACCACCGTCGTCCATGACAGCCGCACCGACACCCGGTGGCCCAAATACTTCGACGCCGTCAAAACCCATGGTTATCACTCACTCCTTGGGGTGCCCCTGATCCCCGGCAACGATGGCGGCATCGCCGTCGACCTGTATGCCCGCGAACCCAACACCTTCACCCGTCGATCATCGAGCAGGTCGAAACCTACGCCGCTGATGTATCACTGACCCTGGAACTGGCGCTGCGCCTGGCGGCCCACGAAAAAACCTCCGCTCACCTCCGGGCCGCCATGGAATCACGAACCAATATCGATATCGCAGTAGGTATCGTCGTCGCCCAGAACAGGTGCACCCCGCAGGAAGCCATCGAAATTCTGCAGCGTGCCTCCAACGGCCAGAACATCAAACTCCGCGCACTGGCCGAGCAGCTCGTCGCCTCCATCGGCACCACCCCCGCAAAAACCCACTTCAACTGAACGCGGTCCTGTCCGATCTTCAGCGGTCGATTGCCCTCCTTGGTGTTCCTCGGGGATTGGTACAGATTGCCGGTCATGGACATCACCGGCAATGAACCGGAGCCGAACGCATTCGACATCGAGAGCGCTACGACGGAAAACACCGATTATCGCCGCGTTGCCTGGACGGGCAAGCACCTGCAAGTAACGCTCATGTCGATCGCACCCCGGGCGGGTAGTCCTTGATTCTTTGCGGGTACGGAGAGGATCGTGGGATGTAACCGGGGTAGGTGAAGTCTTCGTCGTACCCTGTTCTGACTCCGCTGATCTTTCTTTCGATAAGGCCATCATGATTACGCTTGAACAAATGCAGGACTCCATGACCACTGGCGCCAGCGTACTGAGCGAGGACGGTGCAGTGCTTGGCCCTATGGGCCGGCTCTACGTCGACGACGCCACCGGTGATCCCAGCTGGATCACCGTTGCAACACACTCGGTCAGCAGTCCCGAATCCTTCGCGCCGCTTCAGGGAGCCACCCTGGATGGCAAGGATGTCCGCCTCCCCTACACGCATGCCAAGGTGTACGACTCCCCGAAAATGTCCCAGGATGGCCACCTCAGCCCCGAGGAAGAGCAGAAGTTGCTGCGCTACTACGGTCTGATGGCCACCAAGGAGAACGCCGACGCCGCTGAGCGCACGAAGGCGAACACTGCGCGCGGGAACCGCTCATCGCGATATGAAGGTGACGGTGCAATGACACGCTCGGAGGAGCAGCTTCGGGTGAGTACCGAGCTCCGGGAGACGGAGCGTGTGCGCCTGGTTAAGCGTGTGGTCATCGAGGACGTGACGATGACGGTGCAGATCCGGCGCGAGGAGCTTGTCATCGAGCGCGTGCCGGTCACGGACAACGCCACCCACTACGACGACGGCAAGGGCTTCTCCACGGATGCCGATCGCGAGCAGCTGTACGCCGCTGTGGAGACCGCCTTCAGCGGCGACGTCGTCGAGCTGGTCCTGTACGAGGAGAAGCCGCGCGTTGAAATGGATGTGGTCCCCATCGAACGCGTCCGAGCACGCCGTGATGTGCAGACGCGGGACGAAGTCGTGAGCGGCCAGGTACGCAAGGAAGTCATCGAGACGGATCGCGTCGAGCCGTAGGAGTCGCGGGGTCATCGTATGCCGGCACAGTGGGGGTCGAGGCCGGCAGGCTCGTTGTCGAGCGACGCTCGATCGACTTCGGTAGGTCGCGCTTCCTTTCCGACGCCGTTGCCGCCGTCGTCCGGTTGGTGCACCCCCACCTGGCGCCTCCTCACCCGCTTGGGTCATAGCACATCTTCATGAAACAGGACGGGAAGGCTTTTCACGCGGCAGTGATGATGAGGGCTGCACTGTGGCCGCCGAATCCAAAGGCGTTGGTAATGGCAGCGGTGGCTCGGGCGCATTCGGTCGTGGTCTTGATGAGGTTGAGGCTGATCGCTGGGTCGGGATTCCTGAGATTGAGCGTGCCTGGAAGCATTCCTGTCCGGAGGGCCTGAATGGTCACGATCGCACCAAGGGTTCCGGCTCCTCCCAGCAAGTGCCCTGTCATGGACTTGGTCGAGGTGACCGGCACCTGATTTCCGAGCACCGCAGTGATGGCACCTGCCTCGAAAAGATCACCGATCGGCGTCGACGTAGCGTGCGCGTGGACGAAGCCGATATCCGATGTCGAAATACCCGCTGCCGTAAGAGCTTTGCGCATGACGCGCTGCTGCATCTCCGGGTCAGCTGCCACAATGTCTCCCGCATCGGATGTGACGGCAGCCCCGGCAATCCGACCGAGGATCTCCGCTCCCCGCGCACGAGCGAACTCCTCCCGCTCGAGGACAACGATGCCGGCCCCTTCGGCCATCACGAAACCATTCCGGTCCCGATCGAAAGGCCGCGAAGCCCCCGCCGGGTCACCCTCGCTCGTCGAAAGCGCCCGGAGCTGAGCGAAACCACTGATCGCCAACTCGTTCACACAGGCATCGACTCCCCCAGCAACAACGACGTCCACTGCACCGGACCTGATCATCTCAGTACCCTGGGCGATCGCTTCAGCACCGGAGGCGCACGCGCTTACGGGAGTGCGGGCGCCTCCCTGGGCGCCGACATCGATCGATACCCACGCCGAAGGACTATTTGCCATGACCTGGGTCACCGTATGCGGAGACACCCGGCGCGGGCCGCCACTATCCAGGACCCGGGTTTGAGCCACCACCGTGCCCAGACCGCCGTAACCGGACCCGATCACCACCGCGAGCCGATCAGAATCAACCTCCGGCCGGCCTGCCTGTGACCATGCCTCACGGGATGCGACAAGCGCCAGATGACCGCAACGATCCATCCGCCGGTACTCCCTGATCGAGAGCACAGCAGCGGGCTCCGCCGCGACGAGCCCGGCTACGCGCACCGGTAACTCCTGCGCCCACGGTTGGTTCAACCGCACGATTCCTGACCGACCCTCCAACAGCGCTTTCCACGTCTGGGTGACAGTATCCCCGACTGGAGTCATGGCCCCCATACCCGTCACCACCACCCCAACAGCATTCGCAACCACAGGAACCCGTCCTTCTACTGTAAGAATCGATGAAAAAGTGGCACCTTGCCCACATCTGGGCGAACACGCATCCGGGATGGCATCAAACGACTTGGCATCTGCCTTCAAGCCGGCTGATACCGATAATCCAGGAAACACCCCAGGAGGGGTTGCTACACAATGAAGGGTTGCAAGACATTCATCGCAGCACCCCGCAACCCCGCACCGACTGTCGGAAGTGCCCTCTGCTAGATACGTTCCACAGTCCCTATCTATTGGACCCCTGCTGCCCAACGCCCTCCAAGAGAATCTCCGGGGCACCTGCCCCTTGACCGGCCGCTTACCCATCAGCACCCACCAGACGATTCCCCGACACGGCATTGCCATGTCGAGTTATGAAAGTCGCGCCGCATCCAGCTCCCCGACCTTCGGCAGACTGCGTTGCTTCTGCACCGACTCCGCCAGAACCTTCTCCTCAATGGCTCGTCCGGCCAATACACGGGCCCGGTCCTGCGCTCGGCAGAAGCCGGTGACCGGAGCGGAAACACATCACGACATCAGCTGACACGGTGGACACCGCTTTCGATCAAACTCCTGATGGTTTCACGGGCCTTCCCACGGTCGAGCGGATCAAGACAGCCCTGAAGGACCATGAACTCTGGTTACGAGCTCACCGGCTCCTGCTGTGATCGGTCGGTGTCACGACGTGAACTCCACGCGCTCGGGGCGGATTACCCGACACCAGCTCAGTCCGCTGCTTGAATTAGAGGACCGGCATACCGGCCGTTTCGGTCGGGACGCGAACCGGTTTGCCGAGGAAGTCCTCATTAGCTGGCCCGCTCACAACGTGTATACGGTCCGGCAGCTCGTGGACGGCCGCTGACTGCATCCCGGCTGACATACGTACCTAACCCTTCGCTACGCCGAAAGCCTTCCGACGGCCTGAAGTGGCCACTGGTCAAGAGCACGCCGACTCTCGATCATCCACCCCGTGGTGCCACAAACCACCCACGGCTGAATGTCCTGCAGGTGCAGGGTCATCTCTCCTGCATGAGCAGTTAGGCAACCTTCTTCCGAAAAAAGACCGCCATCCGTTTGCACCCGACTAAGTCTGTCGGGCACGCTATTCCCTTCAGCAGTGCTTGTCGATCGGCGACACTTGAGCTTTCATCGTCGATAATGCTTTGGGCGGGGATACGATCGAAATTCACACGCTTACCACCCGTCACAGGAGCATCATGACTAATACGCACACATCCCGTCCGGGAGAGAAAACCAATGTCCAAAAAGCGGCACTGGCCGTGGGGGCGGTTTTTCTCCTCGTCGGCGTCCTTGGATTCATTCCCGGCATAACAGCCCCGTACGAGGAGCTAGGCTTCGCTGGTCATGAATCCGGCGCGCTGCTCTTGGGCCTGTTTCAGGTATCGATCCTGCACAACCTCGTCCACCTGCTCTTCGGCATCGCCGGCATCGCCATGGCCCGCACGATCAGTGGGGCCCGCTCCTACCTGCTCTACGGCGGAATTATTTACCTCGTCCTCTGGATCTACGGACTGCTCATCGACATGGACTCGGCCGCGAACTTCGTTCCACTCAACGGCGCCGACAACTGGCTGCACCTGTTCCTCGGCATTGGCATGATCGCCCTTGCGCTTGCACTGACCCGCACCAAGGACCGCGACCGGAGCCACACCGCCCACTGATACGCACCGGCCACGGGTCGACGTCGCTGGTGGGCATGGTTGCATCAGTGGAATAGACCTCAACGCAAGGGGCGGGAAGGCGAACAGCCTTCCCGCCCCTTGCGTTGGTGTCAGTGGAATGGACTGGAGCCTCGGACCCGGGATAGGGGTTGCGGTGGTGGGGCTTGGAAGATGTTAACCAAGGTGGTCCGCAGATCCTTCGGTAGGAGACTCTCGGAGTTGGGAGGTTGATCGTGATCGGCGTTCACCCCGTCACCAGCGACCTGTCGAAATCCTTCGATGCCGTCAGCTACCGGCCGGGCTTCCTTTTTATAGGGAAAGCCCGGCGGCCATCGGAGCGTGGTTAGACCACCCCTCCTGCGGGCTTGTCCTTATCGAGAACAGGATTCGCCGAGGTCGTCTTGTGCGTAGTGAGGTTCCCGGGCTGCGAGCTTTCACCAGGCACATCGCTCATCGGCGTCGCGTCCGGCACAACCACCGCAGGGGTCACTGGCGTGAATTCCACTTCGGTGGCGGTGTCCTCGGGGACGGCAGTGTCTTCCTTGTCTTCCTTGTTGCCCTTGGCTGCAGCGACTCCGACCGCCGCGGCAGCTGCGGCGGCCAATCCCACGCCGGCAGCAACCTTTCCTGACACGCCGGCCTTGCCCTTGTCGCCGCGTGACGCGGCGGCGTCTTCAACCCCTGGTCGTCCAGCTCCGACACCTTCATTGACCGAACCACGCCACGCCCCGGTCGCGTAACCTTCATGCTCAATGAAGGCTTTGAACCTGTCCAGGTCACCCTCGGCCTGCTTCTCTACGACATTCAATTTGTCGCCAGCCTTTTCCAGCAAGCCTTCTGGCTCGTATTCAAGGAACAAGTGCACATGCGTCTGGGTGCCTGCGATGTCCTCGAACGACACCGATCCGGCGTTCGTCGCTCCCTCGGTCGCGGCCCAGGAAACCTTGCGATCCGGTACCTGCTCCAAAACCTTCGCTTCCCACTGCCGGCGGACACCCCCGATCTCGGCAACCCACTCAAGTCGGTCATCACTGAGCTGTGAGACGCTCTTGACCCCGCTCATGAACTGGGGGAATTCCTCGAACTGGGTCCACTGGTTATAGACAGTGCTGACCGGAACGTCGACCACAATAGATTTTTCGATCTTCGTGCTCATAGTGTCTCCTTCGAGTAGAACGAACGATACGAGTAACTGACCGAGATCATCAGCATGCTTAGCATAGCCATGATCGTTCTCGTATGACCAGAGGGGCATATGGTCGATGCGGCGACGCGGGTGTAGGCATGAATTCGCAGCTCTGACCATCGCGCTCAGGCATCGACTTACGAGATGGTTAGCAGTCTCATGGTGTTCGTTTGGCTAGTTCCATGAACATGGTGCGGTGGAGGACGTCGACATGTGCCTGAGCGATTTCCACTGATTCGATGATGTCGTTGCGCCTGAGGGCTGTTACGAGGGCGATGTGGTCCTGGTTCGCTCGGTGTAGGGCATTGATCGGGTAGGGAATGAAGTGCTGGTACAGCTCGGTCAGCGCGGTGTTGTAGACCTCGATGGCCGGTCCAAGGTGTGAGGCTTCGGCGACGAGCTGGTGGAACCGATTGTCAGCCTGGTGATACTCCGACCAGTTCTGTGCGTCCGCCATTTCGTTCGTCAGGGCTTCGAGCCGGGCAAGGTCCTCGTCGGTTCGATGGACGGCGGCGAAATGGGTGACGGCGCATTCGGCGAGCATCCGTTTGTCGACCAGTGCGTGGACGGCTGCTGCGTCGACGCCAGCGGGAAGGAGCCGGTTGAGGGCCTCTTGAGGTGGTTCGTCTGCGACGAAGGTTCCTCCATCGCGCCCCCGCTGGCGGCGGACCACTCCTTGTTCGGCCAGGCTCGTCATCGCGCGCCGCGCGGTCATCGAACTGACGGACAGTCCCAGGGCGATGTCGGTCTGATCCGGCAGCCTTTCGCCGGGTTGCAGGAATCCCAGCTCGATCGCCATCGCGATCCGGGCGCGCACAGCATCAATAGCACTCCGCCGACCGATACCGGAGAAAACCGCTCCCCCGAGGTCAGCGCCCTCCTGCTGCGGCGTCGGTGCGGTTTCCATGGACCAACCCTAACGGCGTATCTACCCATACCTTGTTATTAGTTCAAAATGAGCTAATATTACGTGGGTCCCATCACTTTCGAAGGCAGGGTGTCGTTCCATGTCGCTTCTATTACCGCTTACAGCGGTACAGGCCGAGCCCCGCAGGATTGGGGAGCCGGTCTCGGCGTTCGCTGAGGAGGTTGCAACTGCGTTGCGGGACGAGCCTGCTTCGCGGCTGGTGGTCTTTCCGGAACTACACCTCTTCGGTGACGGATATCCCGATCGGCAGCGCACTGAGGCTCTGCAGGATTCGGCGCAACCGCTCGACGGGCCTCTCGTGCGTGAGCTTCAGCAGGTGGCAGGGGACCTCGAGGTCTGGCTCGTACCGGGAAGTATCTGCGAACGCGGGCCCCATGGACAGCTCTTCAATACGGCACTCGTTCTCTCACCCGAGGGCGAACTAGCAGCAAGCTACCGCAAGGTCTTTCCGTGGCGTCCCTCTGAACCCTACGACCCCGGAGAGGAATTCATCACGGTGGACCTTCAAGGCTTCGGGCGGGTAGGGCTGTCCATCTGCTACGACGCATGGTTTCCCGAAGTGAGCCGCCAACTGGCATGGATGGGCGCCGAGGTAATCCTCAACGTCGTCAAGACGACCACGGAAGACCGGGACCACGAACTCGTCCTGGCCAGGGCCAGTGCGATCACCAACCAGGTCTTCATCGTCAGCGTGAACTGCGCCGGCCCGACAGGGCGCGGCCAGAGCATCATCGTGGATCCCGAGGGCAACATCACCCACAGGCTCGACGGCGATGCTCCCGGGCTCCTTTCCGCTCACCTGGACCTTGCCCGGGTTGAGCATGTCCGAACACACGGCACGGCCGGGTTGAACCGCATGTGGTCACAGTTCCGCAGCCATGAAACTCCCATCGAACTGCCCGTCTACGCGGGCCGCATCGATCCCTCTACCTGGCTCCCCCAGGTTCATTCCCAGTCAGGAACAACCCATGCTGCAGACACCGAACCTCACCCGAACGCTTAAGCTGCCCTCGCTCGTCCTCTTCGGGCTGGCCTACCTCACCCCCCTGATCGTCCTGGCGATCTTCGGCGTCATTGCCGAAGCCACAGGCGGCGCTTCGCCGGCCGCCTACCTTCTGGCGCTCATCGCGATGCTCTTCACCGCGCACAGCTACGGCCGCATGGCTGTTGCGTACCCGGTGGCCGGGTCTGCCTACACCTACGTCCGGCGCTCCATCGAGCCGCGCGTCGGATTCCTTGTCGGATGGGCCATTTTGCTGGACTACTTGTTCCTGCCAATGGTGATTTGGCTGATCGGCGGGTCCTACCTCAACGCCCAGTTCCCCAGCGTGCCGATCGGCTTCTGGATTTTCGGGTTCGTACTGATTACCACCGTCCTGAACGTTGTCGGTATCAGAGTGGCTGAAAAAGCCAACTACCTGCTGATGGCCTTCCAACTGCTGGTCATCCTCATCTTCGTCGCCCTGACGATCGGAACCCTTGTCGGTACTGCCGGCACCGGGGCACTCGTGAGCCCCGAACCCTTCTTCAATGACACCTCCAACATCAGCACGATTGCCGCCGGCGCCGCGATCGCCGCGTATTCCTTCCTTGGGTTCGACGCCGTCACCACCCTCACCGAGGAAACCATCGATCCCAAAAAGACCATGCCCAGGGCCATCATGCTGATCGCGCTGATCGGTGGCGCGATCTTCGTCTCCGTTTCCTACATCACCCAGCTCATCCGGCCTGGAGGAACGTTCGCGGATTCCGCTTCATTGGCATCGGACATCGCACTGCAAATCGGCGGTCAACTTTTCGCCGCGATATTCCTCGCGGGCTTGGTCGTCGCGCAGTTCGCCTCAGGACTCGCTGCCCAGGCCAGTGCCTCACGGCTGCTTTACGCGATGGGACGCGACGCTGTCCTGCCACGCAAGGTGTTCGGCTACCTCAACTCGACGTTCCGCACTCCAGTATTCAACCTCGTCATCACCGGCGCAGTAGGAATGGCCGCGGTGTTCCTTGACGTCGCAACCTCGACGTCCTTCATCAACTTTGGTGCGTTCACCGCCTTCACGCTCGTCAACGTCGCCGTCATCGCCCACTACCTGCGGCAACGAAAGATCGGCACGCGACTCAACCCGGTCTCCTACCTCGTGGTCCCCGCCATCGGCGCAGCCGTCGACGCGTTCCTATTGACCCGACTCGATTCCACTGCGATCACCCTCGGCCTCATCTGGCTGGCTCTTGGCATAGTGGTCCTGGGTGTAATTACCCGCGGGTTCCGCAGTGCCCCACCGGAAATGGTGGACACCGAGAAAGCAACGGTATAAGTGGAACCATGCGTATAGCGCTCGGACAACTGGACTCAGGGCCGGACACTGAAAAAAACCTCTCCCGCATGGAGGACATGGCCTCACAGGCAGCACGCGCCGGTGCCCGGATGATTGTGTTCCCTGAATACTCCACGTACGAGAAACCTCGCGTGGACAGCAGTTTCATCAACGCCGCGGAACCACTCGACGGCCCCGTGTCCGGGAGATTGGCAGAGATTGCCCGGACACACCAGCTGGTCATCCTGGCGGGAATTGTCGAAACCTCGGATGAACCCGATCGGGCATTCAACACCATCATTGTTCTGGGCGAGGACGGAGAGCATCTCGCGCTCTACCGGAAGATCCATCTGTTCGACAGCCAAAGCTTTCAGGAATCCCGGCACATCAAACCCGCCGTCGACCTAAGACCAGCAACCTTCACGGTCGACGGCATTGTGTTCGGAATCCTCACGTGCTACGACCTGCGATTCCCGGAACTGGCGCGCTCTCTTGCCGACGCCGGAACAGACGTACTGCTGGCCCCGTCATCGTGGGTACCAGGAGCCGCGAAACCCGACCAGTGGAACACCCTTGCCAAAGCACGAGCTCTGGATCATGGTATCTTCGTGGTCGCAGTCTCACAGGCAGAACCAATATCGATCGGCCGCAGTCTCGTGACCGACCCAATGGGAGCTGTCCTGGAACAGTGCGGCACCGGCCCCGAGATGCGCACCACCGACCTGCCCCTAGAACGCATCACCGAGACAAGGCAGCGCTTCCCTCTCGCGCAACAACGTCGCCTCTGAGCTTCCAAGCTTCAGATAGAAGGCTCAGCCCCTACAGTGGTCGACTTTTCAACAGGAGTGAGGAGCGAACACCGTCGGCCCGCGGGCTATCGTTGATCAGGAGCGCCCACTACCGGTATCGGCCCGGCGAACTCGCTGATTACCCGGCTCGTCAACCAATCCAGGAAGCCGGCTGCTTCGAAGAATGTGCAAGAGCACTACGTGGCGGCAACCGCCGGAATCATCCCGGTCGGTGCAGTATCGCCAAGGCATAATGTCCATACCCAATGAACTGATCGGACGTAATGGATTCCATGATTGGCTCACCAAGCGCCCGCCGCGGAAGTTTCGCGGCCTCTGCGGCGGTCGCCCTTCTCATACTCACCGGCTGCGCCACAGATGCCCAGACGCAAGGCGACGCGACCACGTCGTCGACCGTCTCCGCCACACCTACGACGCCGGCCCCCTCGCCGACGACCGCACCCGTCGCGCCGGTAACGCCCGCGCCAGCGCCCACCCAGTCGCCGGTGCTGCCGGAATCGGCCCCGGCATCGTTCACCATTCCCTCCATCGGCGCGGGATCCGAGCTCCTCAGTCTCGGCCTCCGGGAGAACGGCTCGCTCGAAGTCCCGCCGGACGGCCCCGGCGCACCTGCCAGTTGGTACAACGACTCCCCCACTCCCGGCGAACGGGGTCCCGCAGTCCTCCTCGGACACGTCAACGCCACCGACGGCGGCCCGGGAGTCTTCGCTGACCTGCGCAGCCTCAAGGCCGGCGACACCATTGAGGTCGTCCGGGAAGACGGTACTACTGCCACCTTCGTCTTCGACCGCGGGGAACAGTACCCCAAGGACGCCTTCCCCACCCAGACGGTCTACGGCAACACCGCCGGGTCCGAACTGCGTCTCATCACCTGCGACGGCTACGACCCGGACACCGGCGAGTTCGATGACAACTACGTCGTTTACGCGAAGCTGGTTGTCTAACCCAACCGCAGTGGAGGGTACGGTCCCGGACGGAATGGCATGGTCATCGTCCCCGGTCCCGCTACCGACTGATGCGCATGCTCAGCACCAAGAATTTTCACACCGCCACGCTTGATCAGCCGCATCGGAAGGATTTTCCTTGACAGACCTCTCAGCAATCGCCCTCGTCTGCACATTGACCCCATCACCGGAACCGTCCAGCAGCGAGCTCATGGCACACCACATTCTCGACCAGCTGAAAGAATATGGCGTGGAGTCGTCCCTGGTGCGGGTGGTTGATCACGACGTCAAGCGCGGAGTCCTGACGGACATGGGGGGTGGAGATGAATGGCCGGCGCTGCGCCGGAGGATCCTTGCTGCCGACATCCTCATTCTCTCCACGCCCATCTGGATGGGGCATCCCTCGAGCGTGGCCCAGCAGGTCCTGGAACGCCTCGATGCCGAGTTGTCCGAGACCGACGAGCAGGGCAGGCCCATTCTGTACGGGAAGGTGGCGGCGGTTGCCGTGGTGGGCAATGAGGACGGTGCCCACAAGACCATTGCCGACATGATGCAGGGGCTCAACGACGTGGGATTCACCCTGCCCGCCCAGGGTGGAACCTACTGGGTCGGCGAGGCCATGCAGACTGTGGATTTCAAGGATCTCGATCAGGTTCCGGAACCGGTGGCATCCACCAACGCCGGACTGGCACGCAACGCCGTTCACCTCGCGCGGATACTGCGGGAGCAGCAGTACCCCGCGAAGTGAGGTCAATCCTGAAAATGCCGCCGGAATGCACCAACAACTATTGACCGGTGGGGCGTATTGAAGAATGAAGGGGAAGTCGGAGGCTTCCCCTTCATTCTTCAATACTGTGGAATCATGCGCTACGGGTGCCGCGTGTAGCCTTCTTTCCCTTGAGAAGGAATGCCAGGGAGATCATTCCGATGCCGAGAAAGAGATGGAGCCAGTTGTCGGCGGCATTCAGGGGCACGAAATTCATTGCCGACTGCAGGTCGATGACCAGTCCGTAAATCCAGAGGACCAGGTAGATCACTCCCCCGTACAGCAGGTAGGAATGCGCGCCCTGGGAAGTGCGGGCCAAGGCGAGGCCGACAAGGCCGTAAAGCAGGTGAACCAGGTTGTGCAGGATGGAAACCTGGAACAAGCCCAATAGCAGCGCACCGGATCCGTGTCCCGCGAAGCCCAGCTGGCTGTAGTCCGTGGTGATTCCTGGGATGAACCCGAGAATTCCGACAAGAATGAAGACAGCCGCAACAGCGGCTGCCGCCTTTTGGATATTACTTTTTGCCCCGGAGCGGGACCTCGATGTTGTGGTCATGGTGCTTCTCCTGATGATTGCTGCACGAGTAATGTCTGCAGGATGCATTGATTGCTATCAGAGCACTATTCGGTCTCCGAAGACTCCCGGATTGGGCGCTGCCGGGTAATTCCAACGCAGTGCATTCCGGTCCGGTACAGCTAACGGGATTGTGCGTTGTACCCCTGCTGCTCCATCGCCGCCCGCAACCGGGCCAGGCCGCCATGGATACGTGATTTCGCCGTAGGCAATTTCAGCCCGAGCCGGTCGGCCACCTGGGCATAGGTCAGACCGTCATAGTAGGCGAGGGTGACTGCTTCGGCCTGGCGGACGGTGAGCGATGAAAGACATGACCGCAGCGTTTCGGTCATGATCGTGTGGTGCACGGTTTCATCCACCGAATCCACCTTGAGTGCAGACACTTCCTGTGCGTGGCGGGCACCCCGCTCCCGTGAGCTCTGCTCGCTCCGCACGCGGTCGACCGCCCGGCGATGAGTGAGCGTGAAAAGCCAGCTTTGTGGGGAGCCGCGGGATGGATCGTACGTCCGGGCCGTCGTCCACACCAACAGGTAGACCTCCTGGGCTACTTCCGCAGCCATGGCGGAATTCTGCAGAACCCTCAAGGCCAATCCGTATACTCGACGCGAGGTGCGCTCGTACAGGGCCTCGAACGCCTCCTGCTCACCGTCACCCACCCGTCGAATCAGGTTTTCGAGGGTGTGCATCGACGTGTCCGCATCAGGAGTGAGTCTGCTGGGCTGGGACATCGAACCTACCTTTCCCAGCAACTCAGTGGTACGCGATAAGGACGCTCGTGACCAAATACTACACAGGAGTCACATGGGTAACACCAGAGGAAGCCAAGCGTTGCACTACTGAGATGGGGAACTCAGTTCGAACTGGACCAGACCTGCCAGGCTGCGCAATTCGTCCTCGTCCTCCTTGGTGAAGGTCCGGGGCTTGTCGTCGATGACGCACAGCGTCCCGATCCTCCAGCCGCCCGGCCCCGTCAGGGGATGCCCGGCGTAGAAACGGATATGCGGTGCTTGCATGACAAGCGGGTTAGTGGTGAACCGCTGGTCGAGCAGGGCGTCGTCGACGACCATCATGCGGGCGAAGCGGATGGTTTCGTTGCAGAAGGAGATTTCGCGCGGCACGTTCTGGCCGATGGGCCCGGAGACGGACTTGATGAATTGATCCTCTTCGCCGATCAGGGCGATCGACGCCGAGCTGACGCCGAAATGGTCCTTGGCCCGTCGCGTGATCCGATCGAAGCGTTCCTCAGCCGGGGTATGCAGCAGCCCTGTCTGCCGAAGGGAGTCCAGCCGTTGGATCTCCGCCTCTTCTGATGCGCACTGAACCAGTGGGAAGTTCGGGCAGGTGTCATTTCGGAAGCTGTCCGCCGCGTAACCCGAAGCAAGGGCCACAGCTTCGGAGCTGTAGTGGGCACGGCAGTCAGGGGAGGCAATATCGTCGAGCAGTTCGTTGACCGCATGGGCGAGGAGGTCCCGCTGCATCGAATCCAGAAGCAGTAGTCCGTTCAGATAGGCTGCCACTTCGACATCGCCGCAGCTTCCGCCCATGCTGATGTAGTTCAGCCACACGTCACCGTGGTCGACGCCGGGCCGGGATGCGGCTTCAACGGTGAACCAGTGCTGTCGGTTTGCATCCATGACAACTCCCCCTCTTCCTCAAAGCTCGGGCTCGCTCTCCAACCCGCCCTTCAATTGAAGCACCTCGGAGCCTGGAAGGTCCGCAGCCTCGGCGATGAGCATGGCATCCTCACCGTGGCGCAGGGCCGCGGCCACCGCCTCCTCGAGGTTCAGTGCAGCATGGTCGAACTCGAAAGCCGCGGCTTCCTTGTCCGCCGCCGCCACCTGGATCCGGTGGAAATCGTCTTTGTTCATGGCTCGCCAAGCCTTCCGTAGTAGTACCGAACATCGAAGGAGGAACAGCAACAAGAGCTCCAGGCAAGCCGATACTGCGCAGTCTCAATGAGCCCTCGAGAAGAGCATAAAGTATCCGTCCGCGCTGGGTGGCTATTACCCGTCACAATGGCAGCAAGGCTAGGCTGGGCGAAGGAAAACGCAGACAAAAGGAGACACCGCAATGCAGATTCTTTTCAAAATCCTCGGAGCCGGTCTGAGCGTGGGTGCCGGGTTCGTCGGCACCAAGCTCGTGGATGTCATTTGGCATAAAGTCACCGGCGAAGCCCCCCCCCAAGAGCAAGGACGGTCTTGAGAACACCCTCCGCGCCGCGCTGGTATTCGCGATTATCTCGGGGGCTGTCAGCACCACCATCCAGGTCCTCACCAACCGCACCACGCAGCAGGCCATCGATCGTTTCGCACGGACACGCGGACTCACCTGAGCATCAACGGACGCAACTCGGGGGGCGTTCAGTCGGGGCCCGGCTGGACTCCCCTTCCCTCCGACCCGCCTTCGCGCTGGCGGGCTGCCTTTTCCACCACGTCGTCGAGTTCGTCAATCGTCAGGAGATCGCGGCGCATGTGCCGTGTCCGGTAACCGGCGCGGCCCACCATGTGCGCTGAGACCGGACTGGTGAGGAGCTGGAAGATCCAGCAGACCAGCAGCACGGGGACAAGGGCCCAGCTGCGGAACTCCACCGCGAGGGCAAGCAGGAACAGCAGAAGCCCCAGCACCTGGGGCTTGGTGGCTGCATGCATCCTCGACAACAGGTCCGGAAACCGAACCAGGCCGATGCCCGCCGCCAGGGACATCAGGGCCCCACTGATGAGCAGGACGGCAACGACGACGTCGAGCACGGGTTGCAGACTGTCCATGATCATTTCCTGTCCGTGACGAACCGGGCCACTGCAACCGAGCCGACGAAGCCGAGCACGGATGCCACCACCAGGAAGATCAGGTTGTCGAGATTCCCGGTCACCACCATCCGGGTGGCGAGCGCCGCTCCGATGATGGCCAGTATGACGTCGACTGCAAGGACGCGATCGAGGATCGAAGGACCCCGTGCCACCCGGTACAGCGCACACGCGGCGGCGAGCGCGAGGATCAGGCCGACCACATACGTCACGGCGATCATCGCCCGGCCTCCCTCTCCCGCGCGAAACGGTCCTCGGCATGCAACAGTGCCAGGTCCTCCTTCGTCCCCAGGATGCGGATGAGCCAGGCTTCGGTGGCACGGACGTCACGGCGGATGGCGGCGGCATCGTCGTCGGAGTTGACGTTCAGGCAGTGCAGGTACAGGGTGGACGTCGAGCGGTCCACTTCGAGCACCAGGGAACCGGGAATCAGGGACAGGGCGTGGCCCGTCGCGGTGACGAGGAAATCCGACGAGCTGCGCAGCTGGACGGCGACCACCGCATTGCGGAGCCGCGGCCCCTTCGACACGCCGAGCCAGAACACCTCGACGCTCGCCGCCACCAGCTTGACCAGGAACCGGGCAGCGAAGGGCAGCGCCCACAACACGTTGAACCTGCCGCTGAGTTCCACGGGCGGAAGGTAGAACACGTTCGCCACTCCGTAGGCGATCACCGCGCCGAAGATCAGGTTGCCCGCACTGAAGTCCTGCCACAGCGCCCCCCACACGATCACGAGCCAGATCACCAGGGGCAGTTCGGTGATCAGCGGAATCCGCTGCCGGGTCACTGTGGCCCCTCCGTTCCCAGGACCGCGTCGATGTAGGGAGTGCGGTCCAGCATCTCCTGCGCGGCACGGTCGCTGAGGGTGAACAGCGGGCCTGCCAGCAGGGTCAGGGCCAGGCCCAGCCCCACGAGACCCGCGGTGGGCCCCACCATCGTCTTCGGCAGGAGCAGCACGGGACTGCGCCCGGCGAACCTGCCCGAGGACTTACCCACCACATGGCGCGAGGTGCGCAGCCGGGAGCCGTCCTCCTTGGTCGCGAGCAGGATCGGATCGGGGTGCATTGCATCCGTGGGGCGCCGCCAGAACGCGCGATTCCACACTCGTGCCATGACCAGCAGCGTGAGCAGACTCGTCAGGACACCGCCGGCAACCAGCACGAAGGCGAGCGGCGTCCCGAGCTCGACGCCGGCCTGGATGAGGCCCAGTTTCCCGAGGAACCCGGAGAACGGAGGAATTCCCGCGAGGTTCATCGCGGGAAGGAAGAAGAGCACCCCGAGGACGGGCGAGAGTTTTGCGAGTCCGCCGAGCCGGTCCATGTTCGCCGTTCCGCCGCGCCGCTCGATCAGACCGGTGACCAGGAAAAGGCTCGTCTGCACGGTGATGTGGTGGGCCACGTAGTACACCGCGGCGCCGAGCCCGAGACGGGTCGAAATCGCCAGCCCGAAGACCATGTAGCCGATATGGCTGACCAGGGTGAAGGACAGGAGCCGCTTGATGTCCGACTGCGCCAAGGCACCGAGGATTCCGACGAGCATGGTCAGCAACGCCACCACCATGAGCAGCGTGTTGATGCGGTCGCCGGGGAACAGGAGCGTTTCGACCCGCACCATGGCGTAGACGCCCACCTTGGTGAGGAGGCCTGCGAACACGGCTGTCACCGGAGCAGGAGCGGTCGGGTAGGAGTCGGGGAGCCAGAAGGACAGCGGAAACACGGCCGCCTTGATCCCGAACGCCACCAGCAGCATGAGGTGGAGCATCAGCTGGGTGGCGGGGTCGACGTCCTCGAGTTTCACCGCGAGGTCCGCCATGTTGACGGTGCCGGTGGCGCCGTAGATCATGGCGATCGCAATGAGGAACAACATGGAGGACACCACGCTGACGACGACATAGGTCACACCCGCACGGATGCGCGGCGTCGTCCCACCAAGGGTCATCAGCACATAGCTCGCCGTCAGCAGGATCTCGAAGCCCACGTACAGGTTGAACAGGTCGCCTGACAGGAAGGCGTTGGAAACCCCCGCCACCAGGATCAGGTAGGTGGGATGGAAGATCGAGACGGGTCCGTCCTCGTCACCATCGGTGGTGCCCTGTCCCGTCGCGTAGATCAGGACGGCGAGGCTCACCGCCGAGGACACCACGAGCATCAGTGCCGAGAACTGATCCACCACGAGCGTGATTCCGAAGGGTGCGTCCCAGCCGCCCAGCCGGACGGCATGCGTACCGTTGGGCGAATTGAGCAGGAGAAGCACTTCGATCAGGAGGGTGACGCTCAGGGTCGAGATACTCACCGCGCGCTGCGAGCGCGAATGACGGATCAGGACGAACGCCACCGCCGCTCCGAGGAACGGAAGGATGACGGCCAGCGGCGCCAGGTCAGCTACGTTCACTGCGCCTCCCTCGAATTGTTCAACAGACCCGGCCGCTGCGAGCCCGGTCGCTCCTCGGCTTCCTGGATCGTGTCTGGATCGGTGCCCTGGTCCGTGAACTCCGTGGTTTCCACTGGCACGTCGGCGTCATCCTCGGCGTCGAAGCTGCTCTGGCCCGCCACGCGGCGGTCCTCGATGTCGTCCTGCACGTCATCCCGCCGCCCGAGCACCCAGGAGCGGTAGATGATGCCCAGCAGGAAGGCCGTGACGGCGAAGGATATGACGATCGCCGTGAGGATCAGTGCCTGTGGAAGCGGGTCCGAGTAGGCTTCCGCGGGCGTTCCTTCCTGGTAGAGCGGTGCCTGGCCAGCCGGGCCTCCGGTGGACAGCAACAGGATGTTTGCCCCGTTGGCCAGCAGGATCAGGCCAAGGAGCACCCGCGTCAGGCTCCTCTCGAGGATCAGGTACACGCCGGCTGCGAAAAGGACCGCCATGACGATCAAAAGCGTGATGTTGACGCTCATTGGACAATCCCCTCCCCTGTCTCCGTACGGTTCCTGTGGCGGCCCTTGAGCGACCCCTGCTCTTCGACCCTCTCCTGGCCTTCGCTGCGCTCGTCGATTTCCGAGCCGAGGCTGCGCAGGACATCGAGCACGAGACCCACCACGATCAGGTAGACACCGATGTCGAAGACGGTGGAGGTGACGAACTTGATGTCGCCGAAGACGGGCAGCGCGAATTCGAAGATATAGCTCTGGAGGATTGCTCCCCCGAACGCAAGCGGCATAACGGCGGTGAGCGCCGCCGTGGCGAGGCCTGCACCCAACAGCAGGCCTGCACTCACGGGGCTCGCCTCAGCCAGTTCGAACCGGCCGCCCGCGAGGTACCGCACCGTCAGGGCAAGACCAGCAGTGAGTCCCCCCGCGAAGCCGCCGCCGGGGAGGTTATGGCCCGCCAGCAGCAGATACACCGAGAGAATGATGAGCGAGTGGAACAGCAGCCGGGTGACGACTTCGAAAATGATCGATCGCCGTTCCGGGGCGAGGGTCCGGCCGGCGACCAGCCAGGCATCCCTGGAGACCGTCGCAAAGGTTTTGGCCAGCGCAAGTGCCGCTTCCTCGCGCCCGGTGCGGGTCAGCGGTTCCTGACCACGGTCCACCGTCCCCGACTCGACGCCCTCGGCCCGCCGCCGCTTGTCTCCCCTGCCGCGGATGAAGATGAGACTCGCGATACCGGTTGCGGCGATCGTCAGGACCGATACCTCACCGAAGGTATCCCAGGCCCGAATATCCACGAGGAGGACGTTGACCACGTTCTCGCCACCGCCTTCGTCGTAGGCGAGCTCGGGAAATGCGAGCGAGACGGGAGCCGCGTTGCGCGATGCCATCGAGGCCATCGCAATAACTGCCATGACTCCGCCGAAAGCGATTCCGAGGCCGGCGCGCAACAGTCGCTGTCGACTGGGGTCCCGGTTCCACAGCCGCGCGGGCAGCGAGCGCAGGGCAAGGACGAAGGCCACCAGCACGATCGTCTCGACGAGGGTCTGGGTCAGTGCGAGGTCGGGTGCCCCCTGCAACGCGAAGATCAATGCCATCCCGTACCCGGTCACCCCCACCATGAGCACGGCCATGAACCGCTTGTCGGCCCGCAGCGCAGCGAGCGCGCCGACAATGATGACGACGCCGGCGAGCGCCTGCGCCGGGGAGTCGAACCAGCGCCAGCTCGTGGGCATCGGAGCGTCCAGCAGGATCAGCGCCGACAGCGGCGTCAGGATCGCCGTGGTGAGGATCACGAAAAGGTAGAAGCTGAGCGAACCGCGCTGGGTGCGGCCGGTGACCCAGACCGCGACGTCGTCGAGCACTCCGATGCTGTTCCGGTAGGCGCGCTCCGCGTCGACCCCCGGACGGATCCTGCCCTGGGCGCGCTCGATGGCGTCGCGGAGCAGGAACAGCAGGGTTCCCGCCCCCAGGGTCAGTACCGACAGCAGCAGCGCGGGTGTGACGCCGTGCCACAGCGCGAGGTGCAGCTCCTCCTCCGGGGCGGCGAACAGTGAGACGTAGGGCTGGACGGCGGCGTCGAGGGGTGCCGGCCACAGACCGAAAGCGACGGTGGCGAGGGTCAGGACGGCGGGTGCGAAGAGGAACGATTTGCGTACGCGCCTGAAGGGCGTCGGCTCCTGGTCCTTCTTCGGCGCGAACCCGCCCCACAGGAAGCGGGCGCTGTACGCAAAGGTCAGGACCGAGCCGGTGACGATCCCGACGAGGAGGAGCAGGCCCGGCAGACCCTCCACACCGGCGAGGTGGACGAAGGCTTCGTAGACGGATTCCTTCGCCACGAAGCCGAACAGGGGCGGGACCCCGGCCATCGATGCCGCGGCGACTGCGGCGATGACGGCGAGCCACGGGGCGGAGCGTGCAATACCGGAGAGTTTCCGGATGTCCCTCGTTCCGGACTGGTGGTCGATGATGCCGACCACCAGGAAGAGCGTGGCCTTGAAGAATCCGTGGGCGAGCAGGAGTCCGAGTCCTGCCAGGGCACCTTCGGCCCCGCCGAGCCCCACCACCATGGTCAGGAACCCGAGCTGGCTCACGGTTCCGTAGGCGAGGACAAGTTTGAGGTCGAACTGGCGCAGTGCGCGCCAGCCACCGATCAGCATGGTGGCGAGGCCGAGGGTCATCAGCACACCGAACCAGTAGGCGGACTCCGAGAAGCCGGGCGCAAGGCGCGCCACGAGGTAGATCCCCGCCTTGACCATCGCTGCCGCGTGAAGATAGGCGCTCACCGGCGTAGGCGCCGCCATGGCGGCCGGAAGCCAGAAGTGGAACGGCACGAGCGCCGATTTCGTCACCGCACCGACGAGCAGGAGCACCACAGCGATGTCGACGACTGCACCGTTGGCCAGGAGCTCCTCCGACCGGCCCATAATTTTGGAGAGCCGGTAGGTTCCCGCTGTCTGCCCGAGTATCACGATCCCGACCAGCATCGTGAGTCCGCCGAGTGTCGTCACGATCAACGCCTGAAGTGCTGCCCGGCGCGCCGCGAGGCGGTGCCGTGAGTAGCCGATCAGCAGGTAGGAGAGGATGGTGGTCAGTTCCCAGAAGATGAACAGGAGAATGAGGTCGTCCGCGGTGACCAGGCCGAACATCGCGCCCGCGAATGCCAGGAGCTGCGCGCCGAAGGCCCCGATGTCGGGATCATCCTTCTTGAAGTAGCGGGCGCAGTAGAAGAGGACCAGCGCGCCGACGCCGAGGATCAGGAGGGAGAGCGCCGCGGCCAACGCGTCCATCCGGAACGCCAGCTCGAGTTGCAGATTGGGAATCCAGGGGTAGACCACCGACGGCGGCGCATTCGGCATCGACGCCGTCGCCGTCTGGTCGCTCTGCGTGTAATGGGGGTAGGTGGCCAGGAGCCATGCGAAGCCCGCCGCGGGGACTGAGCCCAGTACGTAGAAAGCTGATCGGCCCATCCGCTGGAACAGCACCGGCGCCACCAGGGCCACTGCAAACAGGACGATCAGCAGTGGGAGCAAGTCGGTTTCCTGATCTTCCATTGGAGGACGGTCGGGGAGGCTTATAACCATTCTACCCGAGGAATACTTTTAGGATCTCCCGGTCGCTGTGTTCACAGGGTCCGCGGCTCCGGCGTGCGGCTAGCATGTGCGGTATGAGCCAAGACCAGCAGCTACCCGGGCCGGGAGCCGGCCTTTCCACCGGGACCACGGCGCCCTCCCCTACCGGGCGGATCCTCAGCAGGCCCGTGCTCGCCTGGGCATCCTGGGACTGGGGATCGGCGGCCTTCAACGCGGTCATGACCACCTTCGTCTTCACCGTGTACCTCACATCGGAACCGTTCGGTGGTGAAGAGATTGCCTCGCAGTACCTTGGCTGGGGACTTGCTACCGCGGGAGTGCTGATCGCCCTGCTTGCGCCGGTCACGGGCCAGCGCTCCGACAGCGGCGGTCGCCGAAGGTTCTGGCTCGGCGTCAACACCCTGATCGTGGCGTCCCTGACGGCCCTGTGCTTCTTCGTCCTCCCGCGCCCCGAACTGCTCATCCTGGGAGTGGCGCTGATCGCCGCCGCCAACATCTTCTTCGAGTTCGCCGGAGTCAACTACAACGCGATGCTGGTGCAGATCTCCACCCCGGCCACCGTCGGCAAGGTCAGCGGCTTCGGCTGGGCGATGGGCTATGTGGGGGGCATCGTGGCGCTCGTCATCGTGCTGGTGGCCTTCATCCAACCCGTGGTCGACTGGCCGGGAGCGCAGACGGAGAACGGCCTGAACATCCGCCTCGTGGCAATTTTTTCCGCGGTCTGGTTCCTGGCCTTCGCCCTTCCCGTGCTGTTCACCGTTCCCGAAGTGCCTCGGCAGGCGAGAACCGCGCACCTCAGTTTCCTTGCTTCGTACGGGCTGCTGGTTCGCCGCGTGAAGGCGATCTACCGGACGAGCCCCCACACCATCTTCTTCCTGCTCGCCAGCGCCATCTTCCGTGATGGGCTCGCCGCGGTCTTCACCTTCGGCGGCATCATTGCCGCCGGCACCTTCAACTTCACCTTCAGCGAGGTCATTCTCTTCGCCATCGCAGGGAACATCATTGCCGCTGTCGGGTCGGTGATCGGAGGTTTCTTCGATGACCGGGCCGGGCCGAAACGCGTGATCATCGCCGCCCTGGTCGGCCTGCTGTTCGCCGGTACGGCCGTGTTGGTCCTCGGTGCCGAAACCTACATGTTCTTCGGCTACACCTGGACGGGGGACACGACATTCTGGACCTTCGGCCTGATGCTCACGCTGTTCGTCGGCCCCGCCCAGTCATCCTCGCGGGCCTTCCTCGCCCGGCTGGCTCCCGCTGGCGAGGAAGGGGAGATGTTCGGTCTCTACGCGACCACCGGGCGGGCGGTGAGCTTCCTGGCGCCCGCGCTGTTCGCCCTGGCGATCGGGATCTTCGGGGAACAGCGCTACGGCATCGCCGGGATTCTGGTGGTGCTGCTGGCAGGCCTGCTCGTACTGCTACCGGTCAAGCCGCCCGCGAAGGTCGCCGCCGCCGTCGTGCCGGATGCCTGACCTCCGCTGATGCCGGCCGCCCGGCCCCCGCTGATTAAGCACCTATGGCTGCTTCGCCGCACGAATAGCCGCCTTAAGTGCTTAATCAGTGGGGGGTTGGATCGACGTCCGGTGGAAGTTCAGGTGGCTGCGCGACGCCGTCGGGCCGCGCTGGCCCTGGTAGCGGTTGCCGTACGTCCCCGAGCCGTAGGGATGCTCGGCGGGGGAGGTGAGCCGGAAGAAGCACAACTGGCCGATCTTGGAGCCGGGCCACAGTTTGATGGGCAGTGTGGCCATGTTGGAGAGCTCGAGGGTGACGTGCCCGGAGAAGCCCGGGTCGATGAAGCCCGCCGTCGAGTGGGTGAGCAGCCCGAGGCGCCCGAGCGAGGACTTGCCTTCCAATCGGGCGGCGATGTCATCCGGCAGGGTCACCATCTCGAACGTGGAGCCGAGCACGAATTCGCCGGGGTGCAGGATGAAGGGCTCGTCGGGAGCAACCTCGACGAGCCGGGTGAGGTCCGGCTGATCCTCAGCAGGGTCGATGTGCGCGTACTTGTGGTTGTCGAAAAGCCGGAAATAGCGGTCGATCCGCACATCCACGCTCGAGGGCTGCACCATCGCATCGTCGTGCGGCTCCAGCACGATGCGGTTTGCGGAAATTTCGGCTCGGATGTCGCGGTCGGAAATCAGCACCGTCCAACGTTACCAGTCACGTTCCTATCTCGGTACGGACGGCGAAAAGCTCCGGAAAGAACGTGAGCTCAAGCGCCCGTTGCAGGAAGCCGACGCCGGAGGAACCTCCCGTGCCCGTCTTGAAGCCGATGGTGCGGGCCACGGTCTTCAGGTGCCGGAAACGCCACAGCTGGAAATTGTCCTCGAGATCCACCAGTTCCTCGCAGGCTTCATAGACATCCCAGTGCTCGGCCGCGTTCTCGTAGACGTGCCGGTAGACCTGCACCAGTTCCGGGCTGAAGACGTGGGCCTGGGTCACATCGCGTTCCAGAAGCACCGTCGGTACGCTGTACCCGCGCCGGGCAAGGAATGCGATGAACTCGTCATAGATGCTCGACTGCGCCAGGAGCTCCTCCAGCAGACCGAAAGCGGCCGGGTCGGCTGCGAAGACCTGCAGCATCGCCTCGTTCTTGTTCCCGAGCAGGAACTCGACGGCGCGGTACTGATAGGACTGGAACCCGCTCGCAGCACCGAGATCGCCGCGGAATTCCGCGTACTCCGACGGCGTCAGCGTCGCGAGGACCGACCACTGCTCGGTCAGCGACCGCTGGATGTGCTTGATCCGCGCGATGCCCTTCATCGCCGAGCGGAGATCGTCGCGCTGCAGGTGGATCCGCACGGCCCGGAGTTCATGGAGGACCAGTTTGAGCCATAGTTCGGAGGTCTGGTGCTGGATGATGAACAGCATCTCATCGTGGTGCACCGGACTGCTCACGGGGTTCTGCGCGTCCAGGAGCGTTTCAAGGGACAGGTATGACCCGTAGCTCATCTTCCCTGCCAGGTCCTTCTCGATCCCGGCCTCCAGGCTGCGGGTGTTCTTCTCGACGCTCATGGCGTCAAGCCTACGGGGCCCGCGCTGCCGGATCCGCTGGAGGCGTTCCCGCTGCAAGAGTCCCCATTGGCACTGTCGGAGGGGCGGACTAGGTTTAGGTGCAACCCAGGAGGTCCAATGCACGTCTGCAGCATCATCCCACCCCATCTGTTGGTGACCATCGCCGAAAGCAGCGACCCGCGCCACGCCGCCGCCGCGGATTCGGCCCGCCGGGCACTGGTCCAGTTGCCTCCGCTGGTTGCCGGGCGGTCCCTCGCCCTCGCCGCTCCCGTCCGCCGGGGGACAGCAGTGGTGTCGCAACTGCAGCGCAGGGTGTCCGACGCCGGAGGAAAGGAAACGCTGCCCGGAACCCTCGTGCGCGGCGAGGGCAAGCCGCCCACCGGCGACGCCGCAGCGGACGAGGCCTACGACGGCCTCGGCGCCACCTATGCGCTGTTCAACGACGAGTACGGGCGCTCATCGATCGACGGCGCGGGAATGCCCCTCGAGGCGACCGTCCACTACGGCGAAAGGTACGACAACGCGTTCTGGGACGGTGAACGCATGGTCTTCGGCGACGGTGACGGCGAGATTTTCGGCCGCTTCACGGCCTCACTGACCGTCATCAGCCACGAGTTGACCCACGGCTTCACCCAGTACTCAACCAACCTGCAATACCAGGGCCAGTCCGGCGCACTCAACGAGTCCCTGTCCGACGTCTTCGGGGTGCTGGTGGAACAGCGCGAACTCGGTCAGGATGCAGCCGACGCATCATGGCTCGTGGGGGAAGGCATTTTCGCCGACGGTGTGCAGGGCAACGCGCTGCGCTCGTTGCGGGCGCCGGGAACAGCCTACGACGACGACATCCTCGGCAAGGACCCCCAGCCGGCTACGATGGCCGACTATGTGGAGACCGAAGCCGACAACGGCGGCGTCCACATCAACTCGGGCATCCCCAACCACGCCTTCTACCTGGTGGCCAGCAGGCTTGGAGGTCGCGCCTGGGAACGTGCAGGCCACATCTGGTTCGACACCGCAACCGGTGGCGCGGTGCCCGCCGAATGCACTTTTTCCCAGTTCGCGCAGGCCACGACGGCCGCTGCCCGCAAACGATTCGGTGCGGGCTCGGAGGAGGCTGCCGCTGTTACCAGCGCGTGGGAAACCGTAGGAGTGGACCAGTGAGGATCGAAATCTCCCGCTCCGGCGGCTTCGCGGGCCTTACCCGGACCTGGAACGTCGAAGTGAGCCGCACCGAGGCGGAGGAACGCTGGGTGCCGCTGGTGGAGGAAGCCGCCCACCAGGATGAGAACCTGAGGAACCAGTCTTCCGACGCCGCGGTACCCGACACCCAGCGCGACCGCTTCGTCTACCGGATCGTCATCGGCTACCACGAGGCGACCCTCCCCGAGAGCCGCCTCGGCAAGCCGTTCAGGGAACTGCTGGACCGGGCGAAGGCGGAAGCTCCCGGGCCGACTGCCATGCCCGGCCGGGAGCAGGAGCGGCCTCCATCGCCCTGAACCTGTTGTAGGGTTATGGAGCGGTTCCAACTGCCGCGCGGGCGTAGCTCAATGGTAGAGCGCTAGCTTCCCAAGCTCGATACGCGGGTTCGATTCCCGTCGCCCGCTCCACGCATTTTCGGCGCTCTTCGGTGCATCCCCGAAGCCCCGCGCCGTCCCCCACAAGCCGGTCACCGGCCCCGCCACCCTACACAGGCGCCACTCCGGGTGCCCTCATGCAATTGATCAGGGTACTGCCTAGCGAATTCCTCCGCTTAGGCATATGGTCAAAAAACGAAGGTTGCTTAGGCTGGCGTTTCATTGTGGGGTGTCGGTCGAGCTGGCTACAAAGATGTGGAGGCTCGGTAGGAATGCCGATCAATCGAAGAAAACGTCGTTCCGCCCGAACCCGCCCAAGGGCTGCAGCGGTCGCGTCAGTGATGATGGGAACCCTGCTGGTCAGCGGCTGCGGCCCTGCCGAAAGTGACAACACCCTGACCTGGTACATCAACCCCGACGACGGCGGGCAGGCCGCCATCGCGGAGCGGTGCACCCAGGAATCGGGCGGTGCGTACAGCATCGAAACGTCTCTGCTGCCAAGCGATGCGGCGTCCCAGCGTGAGCAGCTCGCCCGCAGGCTCGCAGCAGGAGATTCGTCGCTCGACATCATGAGCCTCGACCCGCCGTTCATTCCGGAGCTGGCAGAACCGGGCTTCCTTGCACCCGTGCCCGACGATGTTGCGGAGCGCACCACCGAGAACGTGGTGGAGGGCGCACTCGCGGGAGCCACCTGGAAAGATGAGCTGGTAACGGTGCCGTTCTGGGCCAACACGCAGATCCTCTGGTACCGCGAATCGGTGGCCGAGGCCGCGGGGCTGGACATGACGCAGCCGGTGACCTGGGACCAGATCATCGAAGCCGCCGCGTCCCAGGAAAAGACCCTTGGCGTGCAGGGCGCGCAGGCAGAGTCCATGACGGTGTGGATCAACGCACTCATCGAATCGGCCGGCGGATCCATCGTGACGGACCCTGAAGCGACTGCTGACGAGATCGAGCTGGGGCTCGTTTCGGAAGCCGGCACCGAGGCTGCGAGGATCATCTCCACCATCGGCGAGGAAGGCCTCGGCGGCCCGGGCCTCGCAACGCAGGACGAGAACAATTCCATGATCAGCTTCCAGGGAGACTCCGGATCCTTCATGGTCAACTACCCCTTCGTCTGGCCCGCCACCAATGCAGCAGTGGATGCCGGAACCCTCGACGCAGCGCTGATCGACGACATCGGATGGGCGATCTACCCGCAGGTCGCCGAGGGAGAGGAAGCTGCCCCACCCCTCGGCGGGATCGATCTCGGAGTCGGCGCGGAAAGTGACAACCCGGCACTGGCCTATGAGGCGATCGAGTGCATCGTCTCGGTCGAGAACCAGGCGGAGTACTTCATCACCAACGGCAACCCTCCCTCGAACACCGAAGCCTACGAGGATCCCCGGATCGAGGAGACGTTCCCCATGGCAGAGACGATTCGGGAATCACTCGAGCAGTCCGCTCCACGTCCGCAGACGCCTTTCTACAACGAGGTGTCCACCGGGCTCCAGCAGACGTGGGCCCCGCCCGCAAGCGTCGATCCGGAGACAACTCCTGAAAATTCCGCCGAATTCATCACCGCGGTCCTTCGAGGGGAGCAATTGCTATGACGTCAGCGATTCCAGCGAAACCGGCGAACCCGACACGAAACCCGGATCGGGAGCCGGGTGTCGCGACCAGGGACACACCGAAGAAGAAGTCGACGCAGCACTACAGTGACCGGGCACGGGCCGAACGGAAACTCGGTTGGGTCCTCGCGGGCCCCGCTTTCGTGATCATGCTCCTCGTGACGGCCTACCCGATCCTGCAGGCCATCTATGAATCCCTGTTCCAGTTCCGGCTCACCGCGCCGGATGAGCGTGAATTCATCGGTCTCGGCAATTATGCGGTCATCCTCACCGATCCCGTCTGGTGGAGTGACCTGTGGACCACGGTACTGATCACGGTGATCACCGTCGCCGTCGAACTGGTCCTCGGTTTCGCCCTCGCCCTGGTGATGCACAAGGCCATCAAGTCCTTCCGCGGAATCCTGCGTACTGCCATCCTGGTGCCCTACGGCATCATCACCGTGGTGTCGGCGTTCGCGTGGTTCTACGCCTTCGACATCAACTCCGGCTACGTCAACAACTGGTTCTCGTGGCTCCCCGGAATCGACGAGGACCTGAACTGGTTCGCCCAGACCGGCACCGCCCTGTTCGTAATCATGGCCTCGGAGATCTGGAAGACCACACCGTTCATCTCCCTGCTCCTCCTCGCAGGCCTGGCGCAGGTTCCGGACGAACTGAGCGAGGCGGCGAAGGTGGACGGCGCAACGTGGTGGGAACAGATGCGCAAGGTCATCATTCCCAACATGAAGGCCGCGATCATGGTGGCGGTGCTGTTCAGGGCGCTGGACGCCTTCCGGATCTTCGACAACGTGTTCATCATGACCAACGGAGCCTATGGCACCGAGGTGCTCTCGCTCCTGGCCTACCGGCAGTCCATCAGCCGTCTGGAGATCGGCCTCGGGTCCGCCGTATCGGTCCTCCTGTTCCTCTGTGTCCTGATCATCTGTTTCATCGCCATCAAGCTCTTCAAAGTGGATCTTGCCGGCTCACAAGGGGGTAAGTGATGACTGAGAAGAAGACGAAGAACAAAGTCCTCTGGGTGGTGGTGGGCGCCCTGGTCCTGCTGTACGCACTCTTTCCGGTGGCCTCGATCCTCGCAACCTCGTTCAAGGCCCCGAGCGATCTCACCAGCGGGAAGTTCCTTCCTACCGGCGGCACGGCGACAACCTCGAACTACGAGCAGATCCTCGTCGGCGACGCGCAGGAACTCTTCCTCTCGTCCCTCCGGAACTCGATCGGCATCTCGCTCATCGCCACCTTCATCGCCGTCGTCCTGGCGACCCTATGCGCATACGCGATTGCACGCCTCGATTTCCCCGGGAAGAAGCTCATCCTCACCACGGCCTTGGCGGTCTCGATCTTCCCCGTCATCTCGATCGTGACTCCGCTGTTCAACCTGTGGCGCACCATCGGCCTGTACGACACGTGGCTCGGCCTGATCATCCCCTACCTGTCGCTGACCCTTCCCATCTCCATCTGGACCCTCGCGGCGTTCTTCCGCCAGATTCCCTGGGAGCTGGAGCAGGCCGCGCAGGTGGACGGCGCCACGACCTGGCAGGCCTTCCGCAAGGCGATCGTGCCGCTCGCCGCACCGGGCGTCTTCACGACGGCGATCATCGCGTTCTTCATCGCGTGGAACGACTTCGTCTACGGGATATCACTGACGTCCACCGAGGCGGCGAGACCCGTTCCCGCTGCACTGGCGTTCTTCACCGGCGCCTCCCAATTCGAGGCGCCGACGGGTGCAATCTCGGCCGCGGCGATCATCGTCACCATTCCGATTGTCCTGCTGGTTCTGCTCTTCCAACGCCAAATTGTTTCAGGCCTGACCTCGGGCGCCGTCAAGGGCTGACGCCCTCCGGCTCAAGAAAAGGATTCGCACCATGGCTTCAATCACCCTCAATAACCTGGTCAAGAAATACGGTGACGGCTTCCCCGCCGTCAACGACATCAGCATCGACATCGCCGACGGCGAGTTCATCATCCTGGTGGGCCCGTCCGGCTGCGGCAAATCCACGCTCCTACGCATGATCGTGGGCTTGGAGGACATCACCGACGGCGATCTCCTGATCGACGGCAAGCGCGTCAACGACAAGGCTCCCCGTGAGCGCAATCTTGCGATGGTGTTCCAGAACTACGCGCTGTACCCGCATCTCACCGTGTACGAGAACATCGCGTTCCCACTGCGCCTGGCCAAGGGCAAGCACTCGGAGGAACAGGTCGACAAGCTCGTCACCGAGGCGGCCTCGACGCTCGAACTGACGGACCACCTGCAGCGCAAGCCCGCCAACCTTTCGGGCGGCCAGCGCCAACGCGTGGCGATGGGACGAGCCATCGTGCGGCAGGCCGATGCCTTCCTCTTCGACGAGCCACTCTCCAACCTCGACGCCAAGCTGCGTGGCCAGATGCGCTCGGAGATCTCCCAGATGCAGCGCCGCCTGGGCGTCACCTCGGTGTACGTGACCCACGACCAGACGGAGGCCATGACCCTCGGCGACCGCGTGGCCGTCCTCAAGAAGGGCGAACTTCAGCAGATCGCCTCACCCCGTGAACTGTACGAGCAGCCCATCAACCTGTTCGTCGCCGGTTTCATCGGCTCGCCCTCGATGAACTTCCTGCCCGCCACGGTCGAGGGGAATACCCTGAAGACCGTTTTGGGGGACCTCGCCATCACCCCGGAAAAGGCGGCGAAGGCGGCCGGCAAGAAAGTGGTGCTGGTAGGAGTCCGGCCCGAATTCTTCGAGGACGCCAAGCTGGTGGAGGATTCGAAGCTCGGCCACGGTTCGACCTTCACCGCGAACCTCACGCATACCGAATGGCTGGGCAACGAGCAGTACGGATATATCACCTTCGACCCCGCCCCCGAAGTGCGTGAGCTCCTGAACAATCTCGCCCGCGACATGGATGCCGACGAGCTGCGTCCCCAGATCGTCGTCACCCTCGACGCCGCGAGCCGTATCCGCGGTGGACGTGAAGCGGAGATCTGGCTCGATACCCGGAAGCTGCACCTGTTCGATCCCGAAACCGGGGACAACCTGACGCGCGATGCTGCGGCCGGGGCCGCCCTCACCGAGGAGGCGAACGAGGAGCGCGCCGAGGAGATCGCGAATGCCCAGGATCAGTCGCTGCAGGACGCCGGTAGCTCGGGGCAGGGCAGGGCGGCGGGATCACCGGACCCGGTCGCGCCACGGCAGGCTGGATCAGCAGGTGGGACAGGATCCGCCGGCGGAGCCACCGCGGCCGGCAGCGGAAAACACACTGCCGGCTGATTCGCCGGCCCCAGCGCAGGGACCCGCGGTTGCCTGCGGGGTCGTGCCGGACATCCATCGCGCGGTAGTTGCGGCTTTTCGCCGGAAACGCGGTGATCACTTCGCAGTGGATGGTCCGAAAGCGTACTTCGGCTGCCCGGCAGGTAGCGTAGGACTATGCAGGGCACTTCCGGAATGAAAGTAATGGCCGGGTGGCTGCTCAGCCTGATGCTGGTCGTGGCCGGATTCATCGGCACCGTTTCCGTGCTCAACAGCACTCTGTACAGCCCTGGGTATCAGGTCGAGGAATACTTCAACGCCCTGAGGAGCGGCAACGGTGAGCGTGCGCTCGGCCTGCTCAACGCGTCTGTGCCGGAAGGTTCCGCGGCAGTCCTCGACGGTGCTCCTCTCCAACGGGGAGCCTCCGCGGTACAGGACGTCGAAATCCAGGAACCGACGGCGGCAGGCCAAGACCGCGTGGACGTACCCGTCACCTATCGAATCGGAGATTCCGACTACACCACGTCATTCCCGCTGGAGAAAACAGGATCCGAATGGCTGTTCTTTCCTACCTGGGAATTCGCGCCCTCAGCCCTGCCCACGGTCGACGTCTCGGTGCGGGACATGGCCGAGTCGACGGTCAATGGCCAACGGATAGCGACGCCCGAGGGCAGGAACACCCTCCCCACGTTCTACCCGGTGGAACTTGCTGCCCACTACACCAGCGAGTACTTCGCTGCCCCGTCCCGCACGCTTCCGGTCACCAGCAGCACCCCCGCGGACAACGCGCTTCCACTGGAGCCCGCGCCCACAGCGGCACTGGTCGAAGCCGTGGACGGGAAAATCCGGGAGTTCCTTGACAGCTGCGCCGCCCGGGCTGTTTTCCAACCCGCCGACTGCCCGTTCAACTACCAGACCAGCCAGCGTCTCGCGGGTGAGATCCAGTGGTCCATCCAGCGCTATCCGGAAGTACGCATCGAGCCGGTCGACGAAGGATGGGCCCTGGCCCCGTTGGCCGGTTCCGCGCAGCTCGACACGCAACTCCAGGACCTGTTCACGGGTGCCATCGAGGACGTCTCGGTGACCCGCGACTTCGAGTTCGATGCACGCCTGACGGTGACGAACTCCTCTGTCACCGTCGCGCCGGTCATCGAGTTCTAGGAGCCGGCCGGCCGCGACCGTTGTCTGCAGTGCTGCCGTACCTGTCCGAGTCCTCGAGACGAAGGGTAGGCGTCAGTCGAGGCCGCGGAGATCGAGCACCAGCTCCGCGTTCCCCTCGGAACCTACCGTCACCGGAATACCCCAGTCCTGCTGGTACAGGTGGCATGCGGCATGCTCAGGGATTTCACCGCCGGGCTCGCCGTCGCAGGCCGCGGCACGCGCCGTGATGTGCAGCACTCCCCCACCCGCATCCTCTGACAGCCGCAGCTCACGCGTCAGGCCCACGGAGGTCCCCCCGCCTGAAACCAGCAACGACTCCGGCGACGCGGAGATCTTCAGCTGCGTCGGATCGCCCCACCGGTCATCGAGCTTCTGGCCCGTCGGCGCGGAGAAACGAATGGTCAGTGCAAGCGGACCGCTGGTGACAGCGGTGGCCGGCCGCTGGGTCTGCGACGCTCCTTCATCAACGGCCAGCGCTTCCCGCGGGATCGGGACACGGATGAGCTGGTGCTTGTTCGTCTCGACGACGATCAGCAACGGCTCACCCCCCTCGGCAACGGGGCTGTGGTCGATGAGTACGTCGGACGGCTCCGAGAGCCCCCGCACCAGGGTCGAGACCTGACGGGTGGCGGGGTCATAGCGGCGCACGGCCCCGTTGTAGGTGTCGGCGATCGCCACCGACCCGTCCGGCAGCGCCGTCACACCGAGCGGGTGCTGGAGGCGCGCCGACGCGGCGTCGCCGTCGCGGAACCCGAAATCGAAGAGGCCGGTGCCGACGGCGGTACGCACCTGGACATCCTGCTGCCCGTCCACCTCGGCGAAGGTGAGGACGCGCAGCGCGGACGTCTCGGAATCGGCGATCCAGATGGAGCCGTTCGCGTCCTCGGCGAGCCCGGACGACTGGGCGAACCATGCGGCCCCGGCGTCGCCGTCGAGCAGGCCCTCCAGACCGGTACCGGCGAGCACCTCCACGGCGTGCGACAGCGGGTCATAGGTGAAGATCTGGTGGGTGCCGGCCATCGCGATGACCACGCGCTCCAGAACGGTCGAATAGAGCACGTCCCACGGCGAGGAGAGTGACACGTTGAACGCGTCGGTGCCGAGGTGGCTGTCGGTGAGGCGCGGGGTTTCGCTCGCTGCACCGATCTCGTGCGCATTCTCCTGCAGGCCGGCCTTGGTGTGGTTGCCGGCGTCGAGCAACCGCTGGATGCCGTTGCCGGCGAGGGTGCGCACGGCGCCGGTCTCGAGTGAGACTCCCCGCAACCGGTGGTTGACGGTGTCAGCGACGACGACGTCGTAGCCCACCTGCCCGGCGACGTCGGCCGGCAACAGCGCGAGTCCCTGGGGCTCGTTGAACTCCGTGTCCGCGGGGCCGCCGTCGGCGGATCCCTTCCTGCCGGAGCCGATCACACGGCGCACCGAGGTCAGGTCGGCCTCGAGCTCCACGAGCCGGTGGTGGCCCGTGTCCCCCGCGAGGAAGGTGCCGGTGGCCGGCAGCGCAAGGAGCTTGCCGGGGAACTTCAAATCGCCTGCCGTGCTTGCGGCAGGGACGTAGGGACCATTCCCGCGGTGCAGGGTCCCCTTGGCCGAATGCTCCTCGACCAGTTCGGACACGAGGGAGTCAAGGCCCGCGGCGTGCCCTTCGCCGGACAGGTGTGCCACGATGTAGCCCTCGGGGTCGATGACGACGAGCGTGGGCCAGGCGCGCGCGGTGTATGCCTGCCACGTGGTCAGGTCAGGATCGTCGAGCACCGGGTGGTGGATGTCATACCGCTCCACGGCGGCCGCGAGTGCCACCGGGTCCGCCTCGTGCTCGAACTTGGGCGAATGGACGCCGACGGTCACCAGCACGTCCGAGAACTTCTCCTCGAGCGGACGGAGCTCGTCGAGCACATGCAGGCAGTTGATGCAGCAGAACGTCCAGAAGTCGAGGATCACGATCTTCCCGCGGAGGTCGTCGAGCTGCAGTTGCTTCCCCCCGGTGTTGAGCCAGTTGCGGCCCGTGAGCTCGGAAGCACGCACACGGTAGCCCGTGCGCAGGGACGTGTCGGTCATTCTTGATCTCCTGGTTTGGCGGTGACCCGGGGCTCCGGGGCCTGCCTTCGCGTGTCCCGGGCCGCCAGATCGGCGAACATAGAGTTGTAAGCCGTGAGATCGGCGTCGTTATTCCTGTCTGCCGCGCGGTCGGTGCGCTTCGTCTCCCGCGCGTCGGTCCGCGACCACAGAATGGCGACGCCGATGGCCAGCAAGAGCGTGGGCACTTCGCCGATTCCCCAGGTCACCGCACCGCCCAGCTGCTGGTCCTCGATGGCTGACAATCCCCAGTCCCGGCCCATGCTGCCGAACCACGATGCCTGCAGCAGGGACGGCGATCCCATCAGGGTCACGCCGAAGAACGCATGGAAGGCCATCGTGGCGAACAGAAGCAGGATGCGTAGCGGGAAGGGTGCCCGCAGTGGCACCGGGTCGGTGCCGATCATCGAAAGAACGAAGATATAACCCGTGATGAGGAAGTGGGCGGTCATCAGTTCGTGTCCCACGTGTTCGCGCAGCGCAAAACCGAACAGCGGCGAATAGTAGAAGATCACGATGGAGCCGGCGAAGTTCGCTGCGGCGAACAGGGGGTGCGTCACCAGCTTCGACAGCCGGGAATGCACGACGACGAGGATCCACTCGCGGATGCCGCGTGTGCCGTCCCCGCGGGGCGAGAGCGCCTTCAGCGCAAGGGTGACCGGTGCCCCGAGGACCAGGAACAGGGGGACGACCATGGTCAGGGCCATGTGGTCCACCATGTGCGCGCTGAACAGGATCATGCCGTAGATCGCTGGAGCACCCGACGTGAAGTAGGTGAGCAGCACAAGCCCGATCAGCCAGCACGCGAGCTTCAACCCTGACCACGAGTCACCGCGGCGCTGCAGCTTGACGACGCCGAGAATGTAGGCGACTCCCACGGTCAGCGCGAAGGCGATCCACAACCAGTCGGGCCGCCACTCCGTGAACCAGCGCGCGGGGGTCAGCTCCGGCGGAAGCTCATAGTTGGTGAGGATCCGGGCCGGTGTGGCGTCCGGCGCGAGTTCCTCGCTCCGGGGTGGAGCGGTCCGTCCGAGAGCGACGGCAACGCCCGAGACGGCGCCCATGATGAGCAGCTCCACGGCGATCAGCTGCCACAGCACGCGTTGCGCCGAGAGCTGCGCGCCGGAGGGGCTGTTCGTGTCTCCGAGCTGGGGGATGATCCACTGCCGGTGCATCCAGCCGATCCCGCCGAGGAGGATCGTGGCTACGGCCTTGAAGGTGACGAGGAGCCCCCAGGAGGAACTCAGCTGTGACAGGTCGCTGATGCGCAGGCTCGCATTGACGATGCCTGATGCGAATACCAGCACGAATGCGAACCCGGCCAGGGCCGAGAAGCGCTTCAGCACGGGCAGCACCGAGCTGCCGAGCGTCCCTCCGACGGCGGCCAGGACGATGATGCCGCCCATCCAGAGGCAGACGCCCACGAGATGGAGTGCGATCGAATTGACGGCGGCGTTGTGGTCATCGCCACTGGCGGAGTGGCCTACGAGGGCGGTGGGCAGCAGTCCGCCGAAGGCTAGGACGGCAGTCAGGGCCAGTCCCGTCAGGGACCGGACCCCGAACGTCAGCGTGGCCACCACTGCCGCGATCATGGCGGTGATGAGCCAGGCACGGCCCGTGTCGAAGTCGGTGAGGAAGGCGGCGAGTCCCTCGGTGTATGCGGCGTCGGCACTCAACGGCAGCCCTGCGGCGTCCGAGTAGGTGAAGACCATTCCACCGAGGGCGCCGAGGGTCCACATCACCGCGGCAACTGACGCCACCAGCAGAGTGCGAGTGAACGCCGGATGCTCGGCCGAGCCTGCTACCGGCCGGCGGCCGTCGCCGGAGTCCCGCCGTCGCGGAAGGATTCCCACCGCAAAGACCAGCGCGCCGATGGTCCCCGCAGCTCCCACGTTGTTGAACGCCTTCGCCACGGGCAGGCCCCAGCGCGTCAGCGCACCGGGATCTCCCAGTTGGCGGGCGGCAGCGGCGCCCGAGAACAGCAGGGCGAGGACGAGCGCCCCGAGCACGACGGCGACGGCCCCGCCGAGCAGGGCCGTCCGGACCCTGCTGGCCGGCAGCACCGGGCTCGGCCTGTGCTGCGGTTCCCTGGCTGTTGTAGACACATCCCCTATTCTCTACCCGCAGTAGAACAAGGGCCAACTTCCTGAAGCGTCCCGGCCTTAAAAGGAGAAGGACCACTCCGCGGAAGCGGGTGGTCCTTCTCCTCTACCGGAACCTACTTGGCGGACGCCTTCAGCTTCGAACCGGCGGTCAGCTTGACGCTGTGGCCGGCGGCGATCTGGATGGTCTCGCCGGTCTGCGGGTTACGACCGGTACGGGCTGCGCGGCTTGTGCGCTCCACTGCGAGCCAGCCGGGGATGGTGATTTTCTCGTCCTTGGCAACGGACTCGGCGAAGACATCGAACAGGGCATCGAGCACGCTGTTCACGGCAGCCTGGCTGGTGTCAGCCTTGGCGGCTACCTCTGCAACAAGTTCACTACGGTTTTTAGCCAATTTAGGTCCTCCTGGACGTCTGTTTTCCGTTGAGCTTTCGGGGTATTCGAAAAGCCTCTGTGCGAAAACCTACCAGCTTGACCGGGAGAAGCCCGGTTTTCAGGGGTTTTCCCGAATATCTGCGGCGCTTTTTGCACAGAAGAGCCGACAACCCTAGGCTGTCGGCTCCCCTGATGACTCAGCTTTTACCCGCAGCTGTTACCAGCTGGACTTCGTCACACCGGGCAGCTCGCCGCGGTGGGCCATGTCACGGAAGCGGACACGGGAGATGCCGAACTTCTGGAGCGTTCCGCGGGGGCGTCCGTCGATCTGGTCGCGGTTGCGCAGGCGGACCGGTGAAGCGTTCCGGGGAAGCTTCTGCAGGCCCAGACGTGCGGCTTCGCGGGCCTCGTCGGTTGCGTTGGCGTCGACGAGGGTCTTCTTGAGTTCGAGGCGCTTGGCCGCGTAGCGCTCGACAATGACTTTGCGCTGCTCGTTACGAGCAATCTTTGACTTCTTGGCCATGTTTAGCGCTCCTCTCGGAATTCGACGTGCTTGCGGATCTTGGGGTCGTACTTCATCAGGACCATGCGGTCAGGATCGTTACGACGGTTCTTGCGGGTCACGTAGGTGTAGCCCGTTCCCGCGGTGGACTTCAGCTTGATGATGGGACGTACGTCCTTGTCCTTTGCCATTAGAGCTTCACTCCCCTCGCGAGGATCGCTGCCACAACGGCGTCGATACCCCGCACGTCGATGGTCTTGATGCCGCGTGCAGAAACCTGCAGCGTGACATTACGGCGCAGGGACGGAACCCAGTAGCGCTTCTTCTGAATGTTTGGGTCGAACCGGCGCTTGTTGCGGCGGTGCGAGTGCGAAATGCTGTGTCCAAAGCCGGGCTCGGCTCCGGTCACTTGGCAGTGGGCTGCCATAACTCTCCTCCAGATTAGATGAACGTGACGGGGTCACTTGTAGAGCGTCCCGCCACCAGTAATGACACCGTTATTACTGCAGCTTTCCGGAGGTTGACCTGGCAGGGTGAGAGCCTGCCGAAGTGCCTCGCCGCGAGGGAAGACGGTGAAGATTAGGCCTGACACGGACCGAAGATCCGGCAGAGCCTTAAATTCCAGGTAGTCACGGGCGGTCGGACAGCTCCCGCGGCAGCGGAACCGCAGCAGGAAAGACCCAACCAAACGCCATACCATACTACGGGCGCACCGCCCATGCTCCAAACCGGCTACGGATCGATTTCTCCGTCGGAGCCGACCACCGCGGGAAGGTCCGATCCCTGGATCGACCGATCCCCACCGAGGTCCGCGTCGGCATCGACGATGGCATACCGGATGTGCGCACCCTTGCCCACCCTCACGCGCTCGAGGATCACCGAGTCCTCGACCACGGCTCCGTGCTCGACGACGACACCGGGACCGATGACGCTGTGGGAGACACGGCCATGGATCCGGGCGCCCGGGGCGATCAGGGAATCGGCGATGTCCGCCCCCTCCGCGATGAACGCCGGCAGCAGGTGGGGTGCATCAGTGAGCATCGGCCACTCGGCATGGCCGAGATCGAGCGCCTTGCCGTCGAGGAGATCCATGTGTGCCTGGTGATAGGTGGCAGGCGTGCCGAGGTCGCGCCAGTAGCCCTCGATCCGGTGCTCCACCGCCAGCCCTTCCCTCACGAGGTGCGGGACGAGGTGGTCGCCGTAGTCCTCGAGGGAGTCGTGCCTCGACTCCAAGAGGTCCAGGATGCCCTGCAGCTTCGGCCAGTCGTACAGGAAGACCTCAGCGGCAACGACCTGCGTCCTCGGCTCTTCGGGCTTGTATTCGAAGCCGGTGATCCGGCCCGCCCCGTCCGCCTCGACCACGCCGTGGTTCGAGGCATCGCCGTCCATTCGCGCGGTGGCCATGGTCAGCACCGCATCCGCCTCCTGGTGGGTCTGCACCAGGTCGCGGTAATCGAGCCGGTACAGGTGGTCCGCACTGAGCACGAGCAGCAGGTCCGGGGCGAACTGGTCGATCAGCGCCGACTGCCTCGCCAGACCGTCGGCGTTTCCCTCCGCGAATCCCTCGCCCGGCAGGCCGCTGAAGGGCGGCAGCACCCGGAGCCCGCCGTGCGTACGGTCCAGGTCCCAGGGCCTTCCGTTGGACAGATGGTCATTGATGGTCTTCGGCTGGTACTGCTCCAGGATCCAGACGTCGGAGATTCCGCTGTGATGCAGGTTGGACAGCGCGACGTCGATGAGCCGGTAGGCCCCGCCGAACGGAAGCGCCGGTTTCGCCCGATACGCGGTCAGTGCCCCCATCCGGTTCCCGGAGCCTCCGGCCATCACGACGGCGAGGATCCTGGGGAGCTTCATGGAACCTCACTTCCCAGGTCTTCCCTGAGAATCCAGGAGTCGGCATCGAGCCGCGCCAGGATTTTCCTTCCCACGCGTTCAAGATCCGCGACGTCGGTATCGTCGAGGGCATCGAAGACGGTTCCGCGGACCTGCGCCACGTGGGACACAGCGAGGTCGGTGAGTGTGGTCAGGCCCGCGGGGGTGAGCTCCGCCGTCGTCACCCGACCGTCGAAGCTGGACGGCCGCCGGACCACCCAGCCCCGCTGCTCGAGCTTCTTCACCACGTGGCTGAGCCGGGACAAAGAGGCATTCGAGCGCGCCGCGAGGTCGCTCATCGGAAGCGTCCCATCAGCGGATTCCGAGAGCATGGCGAGTACGTGATAGTCGAAGAGGGTGATACGCGCCTCCTTGAACAGGTGCGCATCGAGGGCACCTGGCAACAGCGAGGAGACAGCATAGAGCGCCAGCCAGGCCCGTCGTTCTTCCCGGCTGAGCCATTGGGTACCCGTCGTCATTTGCCCATCTTGGCACAGCGCACGCCGGAGCAAACAGGATCTTCGCGTCAGACGCCTGCGCGGACCCAGTCCGGGTGCACCAGCGAAGGGTATTTGGCCTGGAGGGTGTCGCCCGAGGAGATACCGCGGAGTCTCCTGCCCACCCAGGGGGAAACATGGTCTCGGGCCCATTGCGCGTCGGCCCGCAATTGCCCGGCACGGGTCAGCGCCGGTCTTGCCTCGAGTTCAGGGGTATCGAGGGAATGTGACGCCTTGATCGCCTCGAGAACACGCATCGCCATCAGGGTGTGCCCTGCCGCTGACATGTGCATGCGATCGGTGTCCCAGTAACCCCAGTCCTGGAACTCCCGCATCCGCCAGTAGTCGACGATCTCCGCGCCGTGGCGATCCGCTATCTCACGCACGAATTCGTTGTACACGGCGGTCCGGCCGCGCGTCTTGCCGAACACTGCGGAGCCGGAGGAATCGAACCCGGTGAACAGCACCACCACCGTGCCGGATCCGGTCAGCCTGGCCACGCCGTCGTCGTAGGCCGCCATCAGGCTGTCGATACTGACGCGGGGCCGCAGGATGTCATTGCCGCCGGCGTACAGCGTGACGAGCGTGGGCTCCAGTTCCAGAGCGGCGTCGATCTGCTCGTCGAGGACCTGCTGCAGTTTCTTCCCGCGGATGGCGAGGTTGGCATACCCCCAGACCTGGTCGGCGAGGATGAGCTGCTGCGCAACGCGGTCAGCCCAGCCCCGGACACCGTTGGGGCTGCCCGGATCCCAGTCACCCACTCCCTCGGTGAAGGAATCGCCGAGAGCCACGTACCGCTGAGTAAATTCCACCCGCCCAAGATTACCCGCCCCCGCTACTGAATTCCCGAACGAGCCAGTTCCTGCAGGCACCCCGGACCGGGGATAAGCTCAGAGCTAGTATCCCGACGGCCCGACCAGACGCGAAGGACTCCATGAACACCAACGACGGCGGCACCGCGCAGCGCGCTGCGCTCATCCTCAACCCCATCAAGAACACGGGCCAGGACGTGCGGGAGATAGTCGCGAGGATGTCAACTGACAACGGGTGGGCGGAACCCCTCGTCATCGAGACCACGGCCGAGGACCCGGGCCACGGGCAGGCCCGGGAGGCGCTCGAGGCGGGGGTCGCCGTCGTGATCGCGGCCGGTGGCGACGGCACCGTCCGCTGCGTGGCGGAGGAACTGGCAGGCACCGACACGGTCATGGCGCTGGTGCCTCTCGGCACGGGCAACCTGCTGGCCCGGAACCTCGAGATACCCGTGGACGACCCCGAGGGCGCGGTGGAGACGGCATTCGGGGGTACCGAGCGGCAGATCGACGTGGTTCATGTGACGGTGGACCGCGCGCAGGACGCGCAGGTGTTCCTGGTGATGGCGGGTCTCGGATTCGACGCGGCGATCATGTCGGACACGAGGGACGACCTGAAGGACAAGGTGGGCTGGCTTGCCTACGTCGACGCCGGACTCCGCAACCTTCCCGGCAAGCCTGCCCGGACCACGATCACGATCGACGGCGGTAAGCCCTTCGATCGGAGGCTGCGCAGCGTCATGGGCGGCAACTGCGGAAAGATCATGGGTGGCCTTGAAATCTTCCCCGGAGCAAAACTCGACGACGGCCTGATGGACCTCATGACGGTAGCCCCGCGGGGCAAGCTCGGCTGGCTCGCGGTAGCGGGCAAGCTCTTTGCCCGCGGGAAGGGCAAGGATCCCTCACTCGAATATTTCCAGTGCAGCCGCGCCGAGGTGCAACTCCACGAACCCCTGGAGGTCCAGCTCGATGGCGACCCCCTGGGCAAGGCCACCCACATGGTCTTCGAGGTGAAGCCCAATTCACTGAGGTTGCGTATGCCCCATGGCAAGAAGGATCCGGCGATCCTCAGCGACCCGCTCCCCTAGTGCGGGAGCGGGTCGGACCCGTGTCCGGGCGCGTGGATCACGAAAGCTCGGACCGGCCCTGCCGCCAGTAACCCATGAACGCGACCTGTTTGCGGTCGATCCCGACGTCGCGCACCAGATAGCGGCGCAGGCCCCGCACGATCGCGGCCTCGCCCGCGATCCACGCATAGAACGGCTGGCTGCCGGGCAGCCGGCCGGGATTCGGCGTGGCCTGGAGCACTGAGGCCTCCAGCCGCTGCGGCGTCTCCCACAGGATGGTCCTGTCGATGTCCACCTCTTCGGGCTCCGGCCCGGCCAGCGCTGTGGCAGCCTGCGTACGGCCCGAAACCACCGAACCCGGCGACTGGACGACTGGCGTTCCGGGCACGAAGTACCTGGACAGGGACACCCAGCCCGGAACGCGTACCGCCGTGCGGACCGCCTGGTCCAGGAGCTCCCCGTGTTGCCGGGCGCCGCGCGCAAGCCACGTGATCCGGACCGAGGACGCCGTGCTGACCTCCTGGAAGTCTGCCGGATCGGGCACCTCGAGGAAAGCATCCCCTCCCACATGAGCCGGCAGTGACTCGAGGATGGCGCACACAGCAGGAACCGCCGTCTCGTCGCCGGCAAGCAGGACGTGTTGTGCCAGCCCCGGGCTCCACTCGATGCCGCCATAGGATCCGGCGGTGGTGCACTGGGCGGCGGCGGCATTGGGTCCGATCAGGCACACCCGATCTCCCGGCGCTGCTCGAGCAGCCCACTGCGACGCGGGACCTCCCCTGCCGTCGTCGTCGAAATGCATCACGAAGTCCACGTCGATCTCGGGCTCTGCCAGGTGACCCCGGAAGTTCCGCACGGTGTAGGTACGCATCGACCCGCGCTCGGCCGGCTCCAGGCCGAGCCACTGCTGGTACCAGCCGGCACCGTCCCCTTCGCTCTGCATCAGGGCCCCGATATCCGGGCACGTCCGCCCTTCGCCGGGGATGATGACCTTGATCCGCAGATCCAACAGGGGCCCGGCCACCCCGAAACCGGTGAGGCATGCTCCTGAGAAGGTGATCCGCTGGAAGTTCGCGCCGACTCGCTCCACCCGGCTCACGACGACGTCGAACGCCGTTACGGCAGGTATCGCCGACGTCCGCTGCACTGCCTTCTGGGAAATGTCCGTCATGATGCAGCCTTTGCTTGGGTAGGAATGGTGTCCTGCGGGTTGGAGAGGAAGCCGTTCCGGATCGCGGGGACCTGCGGTTGGATGCCGGGTTCGTCCGGCGCGGCACTGTGGTGCCGTCCGAGCGGCACCACCATGGGCGTGCCGCTGACGGGGTCCGGAATCACTCTGCATTCGAGGTTGAAGACGCCGCCCACCGTCTCGCGGGTGACGACCTCGGAGGGTGTGCCCTCCGCCACGATCGCGCCGTCCTTCATGGCGATGAGGTGGTCCGCGTACCGCGCCGCGAGGTTGAGGTCGTGCAGGACGATGACCACTGTGGTTCCCGCCCGGCGATTCAGGTCCGTCACGAGGTCGAGTACTTCGATCTGGTGGGTGACGTCGAGGAACGTGGTGGGCTCGTCGAGCAGGAGGATGTCCGTCTGCTGGGCCAGGGCCATGGCGATCCATACCCGCTGGCGCTGACCGCCGGAAAGCTCGTCGACGTTCCGCTCGGCGAGCTCCAGCGTGTCGGTGGCTTCCAGCGCATCGGCCACGGCGTCGTCGTCGCTGGACTTCCACTGCCGGAACCACCCCTGGTGGGGGTACCGTCCTCGTCCCACGAGGTCGGTGACGCTGATGCCGTCGGGGGCAACCGGTGTCTGGGGCAGGAGGCCGAGCGTCCGGGCGACGGACCGCGTGGACAGGGAGTGGATGTCCTCGCCGTCCAGCAGCACTGTCCCGTGTGTGGGCTTCAGGAGCCGGGCGAGCCCCCGCAACAGTGTCGATTTTCCTGAGGCGTTGGCTCCGACGATGACGGTGATCCTCCCCGCGGGCAGGATCACCGACAGGCCGTCGACGACGGTGCGTTCGTTGTAGGCAAGAGTCACCGACTGCGCCTGAAGGGTGTGCGGATTCTCTCCGGTGTTTCCATGGGACATGTCAGCCTCCCTGGCCTGCTCGGTTCGCCGTGACGAGAAGCCACAGCAGGAAAGGCGCCCCCAGGGCGCCCGTGATCACGCCGACCGGCAGCGAGACGCCGGGAACGAGGTTGGCGGCAATGAAATCCGCGGCCAGCACAAGAACCGCGCCGACGAGCGCGGCCATGGTCAGCGACGGTGCTCCCTTCAGGAGCCGGCGGGCGATGGGCCCGGACAGGAAGGCGACCGAGGCAATCGGGCCGGCGGCGGCCGTGGCCAAGGCAGCGAGGGACACCCCGGTGATCAGCAGCGCCAATCGGGAGGCCTCGACCCTGATGCCGAGTCCGGCGGCCGCTTCGTCGCCCAACTCGAGGCCGCTGAGGCTCCGGGAAAACACCACCGCGGCCGGGACCAACACCAGGAGCCCCCAGAAGAGCACCGTTGCCCGGTCCCAGTTGCTCGAGTTGAGTGACCCGGTCAGCCAGACGAGGGCGTCGGCGGCCGTGCGGATATCGGTGCGGGTGATGAGGAAGTTGACGAGCGCGTGAAGCATGGCGGCGAATCCGATGCCCACGAGGATGAGCCGATAGCCGGCAACGCCCCCACGCCGGGAGATGGCGTAGATCATCGCCGCCACCGCAAGAGCCCCGATCAGGGCTGCGGCCGAGACGCCGGCTCCTGCTGCGCCGAAGACCACGATCGCGGTGACCGCGGCCGCGCTGGCCCCGTAGCTGATGCCGATGATGTCCGGGCTGGCGAGCGGGTTGCGGAGCATGGTCTGGAAGATGGCGCCCGCCACTCCGAAGGCTGCGCCGACCAGCACCCCGACGACGGCGCGCGGCAGCTTGTTCTCTAGGACGATGAAGGTGGCGCCGGGAATCTCCGCACCACCCAGGATGCGGAAGAAATCGGGCACTGTGACGGTGTAGGTGCCCAGCAGCACGTTGACGGCGAACAGTGCAGCGACAAGGCCTGCAGCAAGCGCACACCGCCGGCGCGTCGAACGACGGCGGACGGCGCGCACCGTCGGCGGTCGGACTCCGGAGCCGTCGCCCGTTCCCCCGAGGCGCGGCCCGCGCTGCCCGGGGGAAACCTTCCGGTCCACCGCACTGCTCACAGCTGGGCCATCCTGCGCTGCCGGACCAGCCAGATGAACACCGGGGCTCCCACGAGCGCGGTCATGACTCCCACCTGCACTTCGGCGGGCGGCAGGATCACACGGCCGAGGATGTCGGCCGCAAGGAGCAGCACCGGCCCGAGCACTGCCGAGAAGGGAAGAATCCAGCGGTAGTCGGGCCCCGTGACCAGACGCACCATGTGCGGGATGACCAGGCCCACGAAGGCGATGGGGCCCGCCGCTGCGGTGGCGGCACCGCAGAGGGTCACGATGCCGACCGCCGCCACGGCACGGTTGCGGCCGACGCTCTGGCCGAGTCCGCGGGCCACGTCGTCACCCAGGACGAGGCTGTTGAGTGCCTTGCCTGTCGCAATCGTCAGGACGAGGCCTGCGAGGATGAAGGGAAGGACGGTCAGGATCACATCCCAGCCACGCCCTGAGAGTGTGCCCACCTGCCAGAACCGGAACCGGTCCAGGGTCTCCTGACTGGAGACCAGCACGGAACTGGTGAGGCTCCCGAATCCCGCGGCCAGGGCCGCGCCGGCGAGTGCCAGCTTGACCGGCGTCGCTCCTTCGCGTCCGAGGCTTGCGACGGCATAGACGACGACGGCGGCACAGGCCGCGCCCGCGAAGGCGAACCAGATGTAGCCCGAGGCAGTGCTGACGCCGAAGAGATAGATGGCGACGACGACGGCGAGCGAGGCTCCGGCGTTGATGCCCAGGATGCCTGGATCACCCAGGGGGTTGCGTGCCACTCCCTGGATGGCCACCCCTGCCACTCCAAGGGCCGCCCCTACCAGGAGCCCGGTCACCGTTCGGGGAATCCGGGAAAGCACTACTGCGTGATCCCCGTTGGCGGGGTCGTAGGAGATGAGGACGTCGATCAGGGTGGGAAGGCTGATCGCACGGGCTCCGATGGTGAGTGACGCAGCGCAGATCACCGCAAGCAGCATGCCCGAAATCAGGAGGTGGAGCATCCGCCGCCGATACCGGGTCCGGCGGGGGGGATCGCCGCCGTCGGATCCGGCTTTGACCGCCCGAGGGGTCTCGTCGAGCGGCTGTACCGCCATTGAGCACCTCCCCAGCCGGATTTCGGTCTGAAGTAAGGCTAGCCTACCTTTGCTCCAATTAGGAAACGAGTTTGTACCCTAATTGGAGCAAAGGCGCCGTCGGCACCTGGATGCGTCAGGAGGCGGTGGGCGGCGTACCATCGCCGAAGGGCCGCCCGCCGAGACGCTCGCGGCCGTGGCCGGAGTGCCAGTTCGCGAGATCCGGCCCCTTGGGCACGATCCCGGTGGGGTTGATGTCCTCGTGGACGATGTAGTAGTGGTCCTTGATCTGCTGGAAGTCGATCGTGTCCCCGAAGCCGGGTGTCTGGAACAAATCCCTTGCGTAGCCCCACAGCGCAGGCATCTCCGTGAGCTTGTTCCGGTTGCACTTGAAGTGGCCGTGGTACACGGGATCGAAACGGACCAGCGTCGTGAACAACCGGACATCGGCCTCCGTGATGGTGTCCCCGACGAGGAAGCGCTGGTGGGTCAGCCGCTCCTCCAGCCAGTCCAGCGCGACGAACAGCCGATCATAGGCGGCTTCGTAGGCTGCCTGTGAGCCTGCGAACCCGCAGCGGTACACGCCGTTGTTCACTTCCGTGAAAATCCGCCTGTTGACGCGGTCGATCTCCTCCCGCAACGGCTCCGGATACAGGTCCGGGGCACCCTCCCGATGGAACTGCGACCATTCGGAGGAGAAATCGAGGGTGATCTGCGGGAAGTTGTTCGTGACAACAGCACCGGTGGGAATGTCGACGATCGCAGGAACGGTGATGCCCCGCGGATAGTTCGGGTCGCGCCGGAAGAACGCTTCCTGGAGCCGCTCGATGCCGAGCACCGGATCCCTGCCGCCTGGGTCGAGGTCGAAGGTCCATGAACGGCTGTCGTGCGTGGGCCCGGGAGTCCCGAGGGAGATGGCCTCCTCCAGCCCCAGCAGCCTGCGGACGATGATGGCCCGGTTCGCCCAGGGGCAGGCCCGCGCTGCGATCAGGCGGTACCTGCCCGGTTCCACCGGGAAACCGTCCACTGCGTTCCGGGTGATCCGCGTTTCGATGTAGGCGGTATCCCGGGTGAACTCCTCACCCGAGGTGACGTAGGCACCTTTGGTGCTGTGGTCGGCACTGGATCGTGCCTGACCCTGTTCGTGTTCCTGCTCTGTTTCCGACATCTCGTCAGTCCCGATCCGTTAGCTGTTGTTGGATTCGCGTTCGTACTTCTCGCGAAGCTCACGTCCGGTGTTGACCGTCTTGAGTTCCTTTTCGTGCTTCTTCTCTGCAGCCTTCGAGTCGCGCGGCGGCAACTGGATGGTTTCCTCCGCCTCGATGCCGGCCTGGAGCTGGCGGCCACGCTCCATTTCGGCGTCGAACTCGGCGCCGAAGAGGAGCGAGAGGTTGGCGAGCCAGAGCCACAGCAGGAAGATGATGACGCCGGCGATCGCACCGTAGGTGGCCTCGTAGCTGCCGAAGTTGGCGACGTAGAACGAGAACGCCGTGGTGGTGATGGCCAGGACCAGGAGGGCGATGAAAGCGCCCATGCTCATCCAGCGCATCTTGGGCTGCTTCACATTGGGTGTGCCGTAGTAGAGGACGGCGATCATGGCGACGGCGAATGCCACCATGACCGGCCACTTGGCGATGTTCCAGACGGTGACAGCTGTGGGGCCGAGGCCGATCGTATCGCCGACGGCCTCGGCTACCGGGCCGGACAGCACCAGCAGCAGGGCCATGATCACGATCAGGACCAGGACGATCACGGTGATGAGGAGCATCTGCGGGCGGAGCTTCAAGAAGGGACGGCCCTCTTCGACCTCGTAGATCCGGTTCATGGCACGTGAGAAGGCGGTGACGTAACCCGAGGCTGACCAGATGGCGCCCAGCAGACCGATGATGAAGGTGAGTCCGGCGGCCTGATTCGAGGCCAACTGCTGGACGATCGGCTCGATGGTGTCAGTGGCCCCGCCCGGGGCGAACTGACCGATGATCCCCATGATCTGGTTCGTCGTCGCCTCCGCCTGCCCGAAGAGACCCAGCAGCGACACCAGGGCGAGGATACCGGGGAAGATCGACAGGACCGCGTAGTACGTCAGCGCCGCTGCGAGATCCGTGCACTGGTCCTTGCCGAATTCACCGAGGGATCGCTTGACAACATAACCCCAGGCGGGTTTGGCCATGTCCTTCGGGTCGTCGGGCTTCCGGGGATCATTGGGGTCCGGCGCATTGCGAGCCTTCTGGGACGTTGGATTGTTCCTGGCGTCGCTTGCCGCCTGGCTCTTGCTGCTCACAGTTACCTCCCCAGGACGCCGCATCCCGGACGTCGAATCAGATATTGTCTTCCCTATAACTGCACCATAAGCGTGCTTACTAGTCCAGTCCGTAACAGGAGTGCCTGGAGACGGTGACGCACAGGAGGAGTCCCCATGCGAATTGCCGTTATCGGTGCCACCGGAAATGTCGGTACGGCGCTGTTGCGAAGGCTGCACCGCGCAGCAGCGGAGCGGGAAGCTGCGGGGCTCGAGCCCCTCTCCATCACTGCAGTTGCCCGCCGCGCTCCCGACATCACCGCCCAGCCCTACGGCGGGGTCCACTGGCACACCCTCGACGTCGGAACGGACGGCGGGCGCCTGGAACTCACCGCCGCACTGAAGGGCATGGACGCCGTCGTCCATCTTGCCTGGGCCATCCAGCCGAACCGCGATGAGGCAGCGATGTACCGCACCAACGTCACAGGTACGGCGAATGCGCTCCGTGCGGCCGCCGACGCCGATGTGCGGCAGTTCGTCTGCGCCTCGTCCGTGGGCGCCTACTCGCCCGCGGACAAGGATTCCCGCAAGGACGAGTCCTGGCCGGCAGGAGGCATTTCCACCTCGCACTACAGCCGCCACAAGGCCGAGCAGGAAAAGCTGCTCGACCGCTTCGAGGCCGATCACCGCGACCATATCGTGGCCCGTCTGCGTCCCGGCCTCATCTTCCAGCCCGACGCCGGCAGCGAGATCGGGCGGTACTTCCTGGGCCCCCTCATCCCCAAGGTAGTGCTGGGCCGGATTCCGCTGCCACTGGTCCCCATCCCCGCACAGCTCATCTTCCAGGCAGTGCACGCCGACGACGTCGCCGACGCCTATTGGCGGGTGGTCGACCAGCGGGCATCGGGGGCCTTCAATATTGCCGCCGAGCCCGAGCTCACGCCGGCCCGCGTCGCGGAGGTGCTGGGTGCCCGTCGCGTACTCGACATTCCCGTGGGGCTGCTCCGCGCACTTGTGGCGCTCAGCTGGGGCATCGGCCTGCAGCGTACAGATCCCGGGTGGATCGACATGGCGGCGCTTGCGCCGGTTCTGGACACGAGCCGCGCGAGGACCCTGCTCGGCTGGTCGGCGGAGCACTCGTCACGGGATGCCCTGATCGCTGTGGTTGACGGCCTGCGCACCGGAACCGGACTGCAGGGCTCCCCCACCCTGTACCCGCGGTAGGGCTTCAGTACAGGAAGATCGGAAACCATGCACGGTTGTGGGCGTGCAGCAGCACAAGGAACAGGACGAAATCGAAGAGGAGATGGACGCTGACCACGTAGGTGAGTGACTTGGTGCGCGCGAAGATCCAGCCCTGCACCAGCGCGAACGGATAGATGAGGAAGGGGCCCCACGCGTGAAATCCGAGCTCCCACAGGAAGGACGTGAACACCACTGCCTGCAGGATGTTGGCCTGCCATTCCGCGATGTGCCGGCGCAGGAGCGTGAACACCGTGCAGATGAAGAACAGCTCGTCCCAGATTCCCAGGACGTTGGTCCCGAGGAAGAGGCGCGCGACGCTCCCGGCATCGCTCGCCGCGGGCCAGTTCTCATAGACGCCGCTGGGAATGAGGTATACGGGCAGCAGCAGGTAACCGATGACGACGACGGCGGGTAGGTACCAGCGCTCGAGGCGTGTCCACTTCTGCGCGGTGAGGACGGGAAACCGGATGGCATGTTCGCGGTAGAGGAACCGCGAGATGAGGTAGGGCAGGGCGACGGCGGCAATCATCGCGCTACCCATGAGGGCCATGTGGCTCACACTGATGTCGGTGGTGATGGGGACGGCGTCCATGATCAGGATTCCGAGGGCGATCAGGCCCAGATCCCGGAACAGCCCCCGGTTGATAACGGCCGCAACTCCGAGTGCTGCTGCGAGGAGGAGCCAGCCCTGCCACCGCAGGTCGAGACCGAACAGCAGGAAGCCGGAGAGCGCCATCATCCCCGCCGGGATGACGTTCCGGGTAGCATGCCGCACAGCCGGTGGCTCTACCGCGGTTCTGGACATGCACCAGAGCCTACTCCCGCCCCGCCCCTTGTCCGCTGACGAATCCACTCCGGCGATCGTTGTTCCCGGCTGGATGGACGGTGGAGGATGGGAAGACGCCTTTTCCTTTTTTCGAACCCTTGAAGGAGTGCCCTGTGGAGTACACCTACGACGTCCTGGTCATCGGTGGCGGTCCCGCGGGGATGGCCGCCGCAACACGCGCCGCGGAACTGGGGGCGCGAACGGCCGTGGTGGAACGCTCGGCGCTCGGCGGTACCTGCGTCAACTCCGGCTGCGTGCCCACACGGGTCCTGGCCAAGACCGCAAGGCTCTTCCGCGAGGTCCGCACCGCGTACGACTACGGCATCGTGGTGGCGGAGCCCTCCATCGACTGGGAGAAGACCGTCCGCCGCGTGCATGCCACTGTGGAGCGGGTACTCGACGCCAAGGGGTACCAGGCAACACTGGAGCGCCTCGGCATCGAATTGCTCCGCGGGCAGGCGGTATTCACCGGTGATCACACGATGTCGGTCGACGGCGTCGAGCTCAGCGCGCGTTCCATCCTCCTGTGCATCGGCGGCGACGCCCGGCGGCTTCCCATCGAAGGTGCAGGGCTGTCCATCCTTCCGTACGAGGTCCTCTCGCTCAAGGAGCTTCCCGCCGTCGTCGCCGTGATCGGTGGTGGGCACACCGGTGCGCAGTTCACCACGATCTTCCAGGCCCTCGGCTCCGAGGTCCTGTTGCTGGATCTTGCTCCGCGGATCCTGACCACCGAGGACGACGACGTCTCGGCGTCCGTCACCGCGAGCTTCGTCTCGAAGGGCGTCCAGGTCGAAACCGGCATCGACGGCATCGACGGCATCACGCAGGGGGCGGACGGAACGCTGACCATCACCTGGCAGCGCGACGGCGAGCCCCTGGCCCGGGACGTCGACGCCGTCGTCATGGCCGCCGGGTGGCCTGCGAACCTGGCCGGCCTCGGACTGGAGGCGGCCGGCGTCGAAACGGCGCCGTCCTTCATTCCGGTGGATGACTACCTGCGCTCGAATGTGCCGCACATTTTCGTTGCGGGTGACGCCAACGGCAGCAGCATGCTGGTGCAGGCCGCGGTGTTCGAAGGCGAGACCGCTGCCGAGAACGCCGTCCTGGGTGCCAACCGCACCACCCCGCATCACCTGCTTCCGGAGGGCGGCTTCACTGATCCGGACTACTCGGGAGTGGGACTCACCGAGGCGAAGGCGAGGGAACGGGATTCGGAGTGCCACGCCGTCGTCGTCCCGTATGCCGTAGTGGAGCGGCCCATCATCGATGACCGTGAGCAGGGGTTCCTGAAACTCGTGACCGACCGCCACCGCGAATTGATCCTGGGGGCCCACGCGGTGGGGGAGAATGCGGTGGAGGTCATCCAGGCAGTGGCATCCGCCATGGCAGCCGGAACGGATCTGGCAACGCTGGCGCGCGTGAAGTTCGCCTACCCCACCTACAGTGCGGTCATCGGGCACGCTGCGAGGGCTGCACTGCGGAAGTAGGCGCACTCCGCCGCCGCCAGTATGCGGCGAGCGCAGCGCCCGAGACGTTGTGCCACACAGAGAAGATGGCGCCGGGCAGAGCCGATTCGGGAGTGAGATACTGCCTCGCCAGGCCGGCGGCGAGCCCGGAATTCTGCATTCCCACCTCGATCGCCGTGGTGCGACGCGCAGCGACCGGAAGCTGGAAGAGCCTCGCAGCACCGTAGCCCAACGCGTAGCCCAGCCCGTTGTGAAGGATCACCGCGGCCAGAACCAGCAGGCCTGCCGACAGGATGATCCCGGCGCTTCCTGACACCACGGCCACCACCACCACGGTGATCGCGGCGACGGACACCCAGGGCAATGCCGGAAGGCAACGGTTCACGAGGCCCGGCAGGAAGAAGCGCACTGCGAGTCCGAGGAGCACCGGAACCAGGACGATCTGCAGGATGGACCCGGCCATCGATCCGGCGTCCACCGGCATGTATTGGCCTGCCAGCCACAGGGCCAGCACGGGCGTGAGCACTGGGGCGAGGAGGGTTGACACCGAGGTCATCGCCACCGACAGGGCAACATCGCCGCGGGCTAGGTAGGACACCACGTTCGATGCCGTACCTCCCGGGCAGCAGCCCACCAGGATGACCCCGGCAGCCAGCGCGGGGGGCAGACCGAGCAGCGCCGAGACAAGCCAGCCGAGCAGCGGCATGATGGCAAACTGCGCCAGCACGCCGATGACCACGGGGATCGGCCGCCGCACCACCAGTGCAAGGTCAGGCGGAGTCAGGGTCAGCCCCATGCCGAACATGATGACGCCGAGCAGCGGATTGATGAGCGGAGCAAGTCCGGTGAAGGCATTCGGCGTCAATACCGCCAGCACGCCGCCGGCAAGGATCAGGAGGGGGAACAGGGTCACGGCGATGCGGGCGCTGCGTTCCTCGGCGGAGGGCTGTGGGGACGGCGTCTTGGTCATGGTTAATGGCTTATCACGTGCCCCGCCCTATGTCCGACTGCTAGGGTTTGTGCCACCCAGCAAAGGCAAGGGTGCTTCGTTTCGCAGCAACAGCGCAGGGGGAAGAACGGCGACCATGGACAAGAAATTTACCGCCACCGAGGAATCCAGCAGCAAGCATCCACACGACTGGGGACGCGCGATGGCCGTCGCCATCAGCAGGCTCGCTGACATGGCACGGGAAGCGGGCGATGAATTCGAGCATGAAGCCCTGTTGGGCGAGGATCTGCACCTCTTCGTCGAAGACACCGATGACGGTGTGGATATCACCATCTCGTGGACACCCCGCGAGCAGAAAGCACTACCCGCTGCGTCTCCGGACGAAAATTCGGTCCAGTGATGCCGGCCTACGTTGAACGGTCCTGATCACGCGGAGCGCCTTGTTCGCTCGCGGCAGGAGCTGCTGCCGGCACCGCCCTTGGATGGCGCCGACAGTTCTGAAGAGCCCCACGCAATAAAAGTAAGCAACCTTAGTATCATCGGGGTACTGTTGAAGAAACTCGCCAACCGACATTACTGGGAGGATCCCATGTCTGCACAGAACCCTGATCCGGAGGACGACAAGATCACCGGCCTTGAGCCGGGTGGGGGCGTGCCCCCGGGTGAGACACCACCGGGAGAGGCCAGTACCGCCTGGGAGATGGGACACGACGAGGGTGGGCCGTCGAAGGGCTCCTCCAAGATCTGGCTTGCAGTGATCGGCGTTGTCGTCCTGCTGTTCATCCTGATGATCGTCGGCTACATCGTCGGTATTCTTTCCTGACGTGAGACGCCGAACGGTCAGCCGACCCTTCGAGGCATTTCCCCGGGACAACGAAAGCCGCCGACCAGTCCCTGGACTGGTCGGCGGCTTTCGTTGCGATATGGCTCTACCGGGAGTAGTACTCGCTCAGCTCCCGCTCTTCCTCAGCAGATAATTCGAGGTCACTCGCGGTGTCCGGCGAGTCGCTGATCTGCTTCTTGGTCCACTGGAGATGGAGGTCGGTTCCTTCGAAGTGAGCACCGTCGAGTGGCACGTAGTGCTTGCGGGTATTGAGCAGGCCGAACGACAGCGTCACCCAACCTGGGAGGCCCGATGCCTTCTCGAGGTGAACCTGGTTCACTTCTCCCAGCTTGATGCCTTCACTGTCCCAGGCCGTAGCCTCCTGCAGTTCATTGAGTTCAAGCTTCTCCATGGTGTCTCCCTTTCATCCGGCGGCCCGCAGTTCGCTTACCATTCCAGCCCAGATGAGCCGCAAGGGCAACGTCGAGGGGAACTACGCCTTGTCGGCCGCTTCACCCAGCAGGGGAAGGAACTTGTCGAGCGCCCAGGGCAGGCTCAGCGGATTGGCCGCAGAGATGGACAACGTCAGCGTATTGTCACTGTCGGCGACCAGTGCACCGGTTTCAACTGCGGGAATTTGACTGAGCAGCGGGTCGGTGCTGATCGCTTCCTTGGTTGCGGCGTCCGGAACCCAGGTCACGAAGACGTCGGACTCGAGCTCATTGGCGCGCTCCGCGGACCAGGGGATGAAGAACTCCGTGCTGTCCTGCGTGTTCTCGGTGACGACGTCGGCCTGGATCATTCCGAGTTCGCTCAGGAATCGGGGGCGGTTGTCGTTGGCCGTGTAGATGTTGACGCCGTCGGCTCCTGCCGGCTCGAGGTTGCCGTAGATGAACGTCTTCCCCTCGATCTGCGGGTACTCGGCGGCAGCGCCGGCGATCGCCTCTTCGGTCCCGGTGATGAGTTCGCCGGCCTGGTCCGCCAGCCCGAGAGCATCGCCGATGATGCGGGTCGAATCCTGCCACGCGGTTCCATAGGCAATCTCGGGGTAGGCGACGACCGGTGCGATCGCGGAAAGGGTGTCGTAGTCCTCCTGCGAAAGGCCCGAATAGACACCGAGGATCACGTCAGGATTGGTGGCGGCGATGTCGTCGAAGGGAATACCGTCCGCCTCGGAGTACTGCGCGGGCGCGTTCTCACCACCGATGGCCGCGTCGAGTTCCTCGAGCTTGGCATCCTTCCACGGCGTCGACCCGTTCTCGTTTCCACCGTAGGCGTCGATCGGCATTCCCACAGGAACGACGCCGAGTGCCAGGGACACATCGGCGTTCACCCAGGAAACGGTCGCCACGCGCTCGGGCTTTTCTTCGATCGTCGTCTCGCCGAAGGCATGTTCGATGGTGACGGGGAAAGCGTCGGCTGCGCCGTCGTCGTTCCCACCCGTCGCTACCGAGCCGCCGTCAGCGGGGCCGGTGGAGCAGGCCGAAAGGGAGAGGACTGCGATGGCGGCAGCGGCGAAAAGACCGCGCATACGAGGGGGGGCCATGGGGCTCCTTGACTTCTGTGGCCACTGATGGCCTTCCGGACGGGATAGAAGTAAGGCTAGCCTAAGCGAGAATAATTACGAAATGGTTTTGTGGCCTAATGCGGTCAGGAGCCCGATTCCCGCGCCTTTCGCGTCTCCCGATCGTTTGCCTTCTGCAGGGCGTCCACGAGCTCCGCCTTGGACATGGAGGACCGGCCCGGCACCTCCAGCTCCTTCGCCAGGGAGTACAGGTGGTCCTTCGACGCATTGGCATCCACTCCACCGGCGGTAGCGCGGGAGGTGTTCGACCCGCCTGCCGCCCGGGCGTCGGAGGGGCCGTTCTCCTCCTTCGGCTCCCAATGGTCCCCGACCTTCTCGTGGCTGTGCTTCAGTGCCGCATAGGCGGTGCGGTGCGCCCGCTCGCCGTCGCCGTACTGCTCCTCGGCTGACTCGAGCGTCGCGGCGTAGGTTTTCTTGGCCTTTTCGTCGGAGCGCTGCAGCGTGCTGGGCAACTCTTCCTCGTTGACCTCGCCCTTTTTCGTGAACCGTCCCATCGGGGTGGCCTCCTGTCGATCGGCTTTTTCGTTCTTCGATGGTAGGCCCCACCGACGCCGTCGAGACAAATTGTTGCATATAGCAACCATCGACTGCCGTATGCACACCGAAAGCGCCGTCCTCGGTCCTTTCATCTCTGATCTCGGTCGATGTGCTGGCGGCCCTGTCCATCCCCAGCCGGGCCGGGATACGTTACTTGCACTCACCCGAGCCAATGGAGGACTACAGGATGACCAAGCTGGCCGATACATCACGAACCTGGGCACTGGGCATGGCTGCCCTCGTGGCAGCCCCGCTCATAGTGGCCGCCCCCGCCCAGGCTGATGCCAACTTCCCCTCGACCGAGGGCAACACGAACATTTCCAGCATCCTCACCTACGACGAGACCGTGAAGGAACTCCTGAAGCTGGAGAGCACCTCGCGCTTCGGCGTCGATGTTTTCACGCTGGCAGAAGCCGGCACCGAGGTGAACACCAGCGAGCAGGGCAGGGACCTGTACGTCGCCACCGTCGGCGACGGTCCACAGGATGTATGGGTGCAGGGTCGTATCCACGGGAATGAGCCCTATGGTGCCGAAGCAATCCTGAGCCTTCTCAAGGATCTCGGCACCAACGGCTCTCCGCAGTATGAGGAGATCCGGGACGCCTTCACCGTCCACTTCATTCCTATGTACAACCCCGACGGGAGCGAGTTGAACATCCGGCAGACCGTTCTCTGGGACAGCACCTCCGACCAGCCGCGGGTAGGTGCCGATGGTCGAAACCTCATCGTCGACCTCAACCGCGACTGGGTTGCAGGTAAATTCGAGGCACGCGAATCCCTCGCGTTCTACGAATACTGGACCATGGTTGATCCCGCCTACGGCATCGACATCCATCACCAAGGGCTGAAAAAGGAATTCGGGACCGGCGACGACGTCACCCTGTCGCTCGGCATCTCACTGGCACCGGGCGGCCCCACGCTTCCGACCCTCGAGGGCGGGCTGTACGACATCCTGACCCGGCAGATGCACAGTTACGTCTATCAGGAGCTCTCCGGTACGGGCTACATCAACATGGACCGCTACCAGGTGGGCAATGGACTCGAAATCGACATCAAGGGCGGAGTGGTCTCGGCGATGATGCTGGGTCTCAATCATCAGGGGCTCAATCCGGAGGCCCATTCGAACCCCGTTGTCTTCTTCGAGACCTCCGGCAACACCAGCGACGGCTCCCTCGGACAGAAGGCGCGCGGCAAGAGTATCCAACAGAACATCCTTGCGATGCGCACGCTCCTCCACGGCCTGGCCACCCAGGAGGTCCAGGCCACCGATCCGGAGGTGTGGGAGCAGATCCCCCACCAGCCGGTCACCGGTTACAGCACCGACTACGCAGGCGTCATCCCCGTTACTCCGTAACGGTCAGCAGGGACGACGACGGCGGTCACGGCCACCGCCGTCGCCCCTGTGCCTATGGCACCCTCGACGGTTGCCCGGGTCCACCGGCCGCCGGCGGGTTTCCGACGTCCTGCCCGTAGACATCATCAGCTGCCGCGCCGGCCTCGTGTTTCCCGGGCTACCAGGAGTCCGCCGGCACAGAATGCGAAGGTCGCGACCAGAACGAGCAGCAGCGGGGCCGTCCAGCTTCCGGTCGCGGAGTGGATGGCGCCGGCCAGGGGCGGGCCCGCGGCCGCGGCGAGATAACCCCAGGCTTGTACCTTTGCGGACATGACCGCTGCCTCGCCATCCGACCGCGTGGCCCGGGCGACGATGGAGAAAATAGTGGTGAAGCCGCCACCCTGGGCGATCCCGCCGGCGATCGACCACACGACGTACAGCTCCGGTGCCACCAGGAGGCCCAGCGGAAGGCTGACCCACAGGAGTCCGATTACCGCCACGGGAAACCACGGTTGGGAGCGTGTCACGAGCACGGCCGCTCCGAGTGCGCCCGCTATGGCGGAGACCTGGAAGAGTGATGCTGCCGCACCGGAAGCGGCCAGACTGAGCCCACGGGTCTCGAACAACAGCGTCGGCAGCCACGCTGTGAGGGCATAGTAGGCGAATGCCTGCCCGGAGAACGCCACAGTCAACAGCCACCCGATACGACCCACCCGGCCGGAACCCCGCGGTGGGGATGGGCTGGTGGAATCGATTCGGGGCGTGCGGGCCCGCCTGCGTGAAACGACCAGCCAGAAGATGAACCCGGCGAGGGCCAGAACGCCCCAGCCCGCCAGGGTCCAGCGCCACCCCACCACCGCGGCCAGTGGCGCGGTGCCCAAGGAGGTGATCATCGATCCGACGTTGAGCGCCGAGGTGTAGGCGGCGGTTACACCGGACACCCGCTGCCAGGGCACGTCGCGTCGGATGAGCACCGGGACAACGATGTTGCCGACGGCGATCGCAGCGCCGATGACAATCGTGCCGAACAGCACCACCGGTGCCGGCCCGACCGATCGAATTCCAGATCCCACCAGGACACCGAGAAGGCATAACAGGACAGCAGCCTCCGGGCCCGCGCGACGGATCACACGAGACGCCAGCGGGGTGGCGAGCGCGAAAAGGAGCACGGGCAGACTGGTGAGCAGACCCGCCCCCACCGCTGAGAGGCCGACATCCGCCTGGATGTCCGTGATGACCGGCGCCGGTGCGACTATCGGCCCGCGCATGCTGAGCGCCACGAGGATTATCCCGATGACGGTCCACGGCAACGCCCCGGAAGTAGTGAGTAGCTTACGCGTGGGGTTTCTCCTTCAGGCGGGCTGCGGGTGCTACCCGAGAGCCTTCAGGTACTTCGCCAGCTCCCGGGGAGCCGACCGCGGTGCGACGGCTTCGACGGCCGCGTTGTAGTTGGTGTTCGTGTTGACGTCATAGGTGAGTACCCGGCCATCCGCCGTTTCGATGAACTCGATCCCGCACACCTCAAGGTTGTTCCGCCGCGCGAATTCCTCGTAGCGGGCAAGAATCGGATGGTCGAAGTCCTCCCGGAGGCTGAAGAGTTGCTGGCCGGGCTCGGGCTCGATCGTCGCCCCGGGCGGCATGATGGGCTTGCCGCTCACCGGGTCGATGGCGCAGGCATCCGCCGGGCAGAGCTGGAACCCACCGCGCGCAGTGTCGGCCTTGATCGCGTACACGAACTTCCCACCCACGATCTCGGCGCGCGTGATGAACGGCTCGGCGGCGTGGATGAATTCCTGCACCAGAGTGATGCCGTCCTGCGGCTCCTCGAACTCGGCGGAATCCACGTAGGCAGTGAGCTCGTCGTGCGATTCGAATTTCCGCACCCCGAGACCCTTACCGCCCTGGTTGTGCTTGATGATGAACGGAGCCTGGAAGTCCCTCGCCGCCTCGACGATGCGCTCACGGCCGATGGCGGCAACCGTACGGGGGGTATCGATACCGGCTGCACGCAGCGCCGTCAGCTGGTCCACCTTGCTCATTTCGAGCTCGAGGACGCGCCGCCCATTGACCGTCCGGCGCCCGTGGGACTCCAGCCAGGACAGGACGGAGCGTGCGTAGTCCTTCGACAGATGGTGCTCACGGGTGTGCGCCGAGGCACTGATGCGGGACCAGAAGATTCCCTCAGGAGGCGCGGAGTCGAGGTCCAGCACACCGTCGGTGAGGAGCCACTCGACGACGTCGACCCCCTCCTGCTCGAAGGCTCGGGCGAACGGCGGGAACCATTCGGGGTTCTCGTGCAGGGCGTAGACAGTGGTCACGGGTTTCCTCCCGGTCGGAAAGCGGTTGAATCAAGTGGCGAAAAGGGCATCGTTACCGACAACCCGGAGTGCCGGGCACCTATTCCGGCTCAGCCGCCGATGAAGATGCCGTTGCCCGGCCCCAACGGAAGGTCCAGCACGAAGAACACGCTGAGAATTGCCACCCACGCAAGCCAGAACGGTACAACGAACGGCAGCATGCGCGCCATGAGGGTACCGAGGCCTGCCTGCGGCTCGTATTTACGCAGCATGGTCAGCAGCACGATCATGTAGGGGTTCAGCGGGGTAATGACCTGTGTTGCGGAATCGCCCACACGGAATGCCGCTTGGATGAAGGCCGGTTCATACCCGAGCAGAACGAACAACGGCACGAATACGGCGGCCATCAGGGTCCACATCGCGGACCCGGAGATGATGAAGAGGTTCAGGATCGACGCCAGCAGGATGAAGGCGAGGATTGCCGGGTACCCGGTGAGCCCGATGGCCTGCAGCCCGCCGGCGCCGGCGACGGCGATCCACTGGCCGATTCCCGACCAGTTGAACAGGGCGATGAACTGCCCCAGGATGAACGCCAGCACGAGGAAGCCGGCCATGTCCTTGATGGCCTCACCCATGACGCGCGGTACGTCCCTGCCCGTGGTGATCGTGCCCACCACCTTCCCGTAGACGAGGCCCGGCACGGTGAAGAGCGTGAAGACGATGAAGACGATCGAGCTCAGCAGCGGCGACCTCGGAAGGAATCCGCCCTCCTCATTGCGCCACGGTGAGCCGGGAACAACCACTGCGAGAACGATGACGACGGCGACCACCGCGCCCACGATCAGGGCCCACTTCAGGCCACGCGCCTCGACAGGCTCAAGCTCCGATTTCAGCGTGATGACCGGTCTGGATGCGCCGGCGGACTTCGCCCCGGGAGTCGCGCCGGCGACCGTCCCGCCATTCGCCTCGTCGTCGTCGTCGTGCACCTCATCGACGGGCACACCTTGGCGAGCCAGCCGCGGTTCAAGGACCTTGTCGATGATGAAGCCTGCGATCAGCATCAGGACGATCGAGGACACCACGTTGAAGTAGTAGTTCGACACCGGGGTCACGACGGAGCCGGCATTGGGCAGGGTCTCGGTGACCGCTGTCGTGATTCCCGCGAAGAGCGCATCGAGGCTCGTGACGAGGATATTGGTCGAGTAGCCGGCGCCGGCTGCGGCGAATCCGCCCAGCAGGCCGGCCACGGGGTGTCGTCCCGCGGCCTTGAAGACGAGGGCGGCGAGGGGCGGGATGACGACGAAGGCGGCGTCGGACATGATGGAGCCCGTTACGCCTACGGCGCCGACGGCGTACGGCAGCGCCCAGCGCGGGGCAGAACCGAAGGCCTTGCGGATCAGCGCCGCCAGCAGGCCCGACTTCTCGGCCACACCAACGGCCAGGAGGATCGGCAGGACAGTGGCCAGCGGCGGGAATCCGAGGTAATTGGCGCCGAGGTTCTGGGTCAGCCAGATCAGCCCCTCCGCGGTGAAGAGGCCCTTGATGGCGGTGACCTCCTCCGCTCCCGGAATCTGCACGGTGACGTTGGCCCACGCCATGACGGTGGTCAGGACCGCCGTGATGCTGAAGAGGATCAGGAACAGCATGAAGGGGTCGGGAAGCTTGTTCCCCACCTTCTCCACACCGGTCAGGAAGCGATCGGTCACACTACTTCGGGTCTCTGCAGGTGATGCCACGGGCACGTACTCCTAGCGGATCGCGGGTCAGTTGAAATAGGAGGGGACGTCGATGGCGCCGCCCGAGGATTCGAACTCCTCATGCACCGTGCGTTGCAGGTCCTTGTCGCACAGATAGTCGAGCGCCGTGAGCGCAAGGCCCGCTGCGCCGTCGGACGCCCCCTGCTCGGCGGCCTCGGTGTTCGCCGCTGCGGCGAAGCCCTCGGTGTGGAGAGCCGTCCCGGGGTCGGCGATGCGGATGAGCGGGTGGATGCCCGGAACGCGGTAGCTGACGTTTCCGAAGTCCGTGGAGGCGGCGAGCGTCTCGGAGACGACCCCCAGCGGCAGCGGTGAGCGCCCGCGCCGTTGCTGGGCCGCGACCCAGCGGCCGGTCAGGGCATCGTTGGTGCGGATGGGCAGCGACGGCGGATGCTCGTCCCACAGCAGTTCGACGCCGGTGCCGGTCATCAGGGCGGCGCCCCGGGCAACGTCCTCGAGCCGGTAACTGAGATCCTTCAGGGTTTCGGGGTGCTTGGAGCGGGCGTAGAGCTTCATCACCGCGCGGCCGGGAATGATGTTGGGACTCTGGCCACCCTCGGTGATGTTGCTGTGCACCCGGTCCGACGGCGGCAGCTGCTGCCGCAGCAGCCCGATGCCCTGGTAGGTGAGGTTGGCGGCGTCGAGCGCGTTCCGTCCCATGAACGGCTGGGCGGAGGCGTGCGCTTCGACGCCGGTGAAGGTGATGGTGAGCAGCCGGCGGCCGAGCCACACCTGGTCCGCGAGGTCATAACCGTAGGGGTGCACCATGATGGCGGCGTCGACGTCGTCGAAGGCCCCGTGACGGGCCATGATCTCCTTGCCCGAGTGGCCTTCCTCAGCGGGCGTCCCGAGGAACACCACCCGTCCGGGGAGCTGGTCGGCCACGGCCGCGAGAGCGAGGAACGCTCCGATGCCCGCCGCGGCGATGACGTTGTGGCCGCAGGCGTGGCCGATCCCCGGCAGGGCGTCGTACTCGGCGAGCACGGCGATCGTCCTGCCCCGGGAGCTGTCCCCAACCTCGGCCCGCACTGCGGTTTCCACCCCGTGGACTCCCAGTTGAGCCTCGATTCCTCGGTTCGTGAGGATCTGGTGAAGGAGTTTCGCGCTGGCGTGTTCCTGGAACGCCGTCTCAGGATGGGCGTGCAGGGTGTGGACCACGGAGTCCAGTTCACCGGATAATTCGTTGACCGCTCGCTCGACCTCCGTCACGAGGTCCGCAGGCGCACCGGTGAACGGAGACTCCTGAACTGTGGCGGCGCCCAGCAGTCGTCGTGTCTCGGAGTCGATCTGCTGAAGGTACGCGGGATCCGGAACTGTGGGTTCGGTCATCTGAGTAGCTTAGGCAACTATTGCCCGGAAGGCAGCGTGCCGGGTAAATCCGGGGTAACAAAGCTTCTCCTGTCCCTTCGCATGAAACCCGACCCGGCATCGGCTTCACTGTGGCCTTCATCGACTGCATACTTGTGCTTGGCAGCGCGCTGGGCGTCACGGAAGGCCTGAACGGGAGGGTCACGATGGCTCCACGGGAGTGGATTCCCATTCGCGTACTGGACGGAGTACTGGACACCCGGATCCGGGGCAGTGGCGATCCAGTGATTCTGATTCAGACCGCCCTCACCCGCGACGAGTTCCTGCCCGTCTCCGTCCAGGCCGATCTTGCCGACAAGTACGAGGTTCTGCTCTATCATCGCCGTGGATATGGAGGGAGCAGCCCCGCTCGCGGAGCCGGGTCCATAGAGCGCGACGCAGTGGACTGCCGGCACCTGCTGCGAACCCTGGGTATCGGGAAAGCGCATGTAGTCGGAGTGTCCTACAGCGCTGCAGTGGCCCTGCAACTCGCGGCATCGGCTCCGGGGGCCGTTCAGAGCCTGTGCCTCATCGAGCCGCCCCCGGTTCACACCCCCGCAGCCACTGAGTTCGTGGCCGCCTGTGGACTGCTCATCGAGGATTACCGCCGCCGCGGGCCGGCACGTGCAATCGATGGCTTCCTGACCCGTCTCATGGGACCTGCCTGGCGAACCGACCTCGAACAGCACGGTGCCGGACATGCCACTGACGTAGAACGCGACGCCGAGACATTCTTCACCGCTGACATCCCCGCCCTCCTCGGCTGGCGGTTCGGGACCGAAGAGGCTCGACGGGTCACTCAGCCCGTTCTGTACGTGGGCGGAAGCAACAGCGGACCGTGGTTCGCGGAAGTACGGCAACTTCTGCTGCGCTGGTTACCCCACGCCGAAAACGTGGTGCTTGCCGGAGCGGATCATTCACTCGCCATCACCCATGCGGCACCACTTGCGGCTGCCCTGGCGGACTTCCTCAGCCGCCACCCCCTGGGACTCGATTCACCGCCCAACAGGGACATAACGCCCCGGTAACACTCCAGCAACATGCACCGGCCACCATGGAGGCATCCGGGAATGCCCATTGGGAGCACAGTTCCAGCCCGGTCAACCGGCGGCATTCCACTGCCTAAAATGGAGCAATGACTGCAACCCTCGTGGCCAAGGCACTGTCCGGCGGCTACGGACACCGGACCCTGTTCGACAACCTGAACCTCACGGTTGCGCCGGGGGATGTGGTGGGCGTGGTCGGCCCGAACGGCGCCGGCAAGTCGACACTACTGAAACTGCTGGCCGGCATGGACTCCCCGTTCGCAGGGTCGGTCAGCACCACTCCGACCGACGCCTTCGTAGGCTGGCTCCCCCAGGAGCACGAGCGGATAGGTGGCGAAACGGTGGCGCAGTACCTTGGGCGCCGCACCGGCGCGACGGCGGCGACGGTCACCATGGAGCGGACGGCGGAGGCACTGGGTTCCGGGGCATCGGGGGCGGACGACGCTTACGCTGCGGCGCTCGATCACTGGATGGCTTCCGGCGCAGCCGACCTCGATGAACGCATGCCCGCCGTCCTGGCCGACGTGGCCGAGGCCATCGATCCCGCGACGCCGACCACCGCACTCTCGGGCGGCCAGCTGGCTCGGGTGGCGCTCGCTGCCCTGCTGCTGAGCCGGTTCGACATGGTGCTGCTCGACGAACCGACCAACGACCTCGACCTCGACGGGCTGGCGCGGCTCGAGGAGTTCATGCTGGGACTGAGGGGTGGCGCCGTGCTGGTCTCCCATGACCGTGAGTTCCTCGCCCGCTGCGTCACCACGGTGGTGGAGCTCGACCAGGCACAGAACAGGGTTGCGGTGTATGACGGCGGCTATGACGCCTTCCTCGAGGAGCGTGCCGTGTCGAAGCGCCATGCGCGTGAAGCGTACGAGGAGTTCGCCGACAAGAAGTCGGAGCTGGTCGGGCGGGCCCGCACGCAGCGGGAGTGGAGCTCCCAGGGCGTCCGCAATGCAATGAAGAAGAGCCCTGACAATGACAAGATCCGGCGCAGGGCCAGCATGGAGTCATCAGAGAAGCAGGCGCAGAAAGTGCGCCAGATGGAGTCGAGGATCGCCCGTCTGGAGGAGGTCGAGGAGCCGCGCAAGGAATGGCAGCTGCAGTTCAGCATCGGCTCCGCGCCGCGCTCGAGTTCCGTGGTGGCCACCCTCAACTGCGCATCGGTGACGCAGGGCAATTTCACCCTCGGGCCGGTATCACTCCAGCTCAACGCCGGGGAGCGAATCGGGATCACCGGGCCCAACGGTGCAGGAAAGTCGACGCTGCTCCGCCTGCTGCTGGGCCACCAACCGCCCGACGTCGGCACCGCCTCCCTCGGCTCGAACGTGGCGGTCGGGGAGATCGACCAGGCACGCGGCCAGTTGGCGGAGGGTTCACCGCTCGGAGATGCGTTCGAGGCTGCAGTCCCGAACCTCGCGCAGGCCGAAGTAAGGACGCTGCTGGCGAAGTTCGGGCTGAAGGCCGACCAGGTGGGCGCCGTCGTCGGCTCGCTCTCCCCCGGCGAGCGAACGCGGGCCGGGCTCGCACTGCTGCAGGCGCGCGGGGTGAATCTCCTGGTGCTCGACGAGCCGACTAATCACCTCGACCTGCCGGCGATCGAGCAGCTCGAGGACGCGCTCGAGACTTATATCGGCGCACTGCTGCTGGTCACCCACGACCGACGGCTCCTCGCCGATGTCCGTCTGGATGCCCGCTGGGAGGTCGATAGCGGTTCGGTGCGGATCCGGTAGGAAGAGACCTGTTGGCCGCCGATCAGCGGCAGCTCAACCCGCCTGTTTCCTGAACTGACCGAGGAGCACCCTGACGCGTTCGTCGATGTCGTCGCGGACCAGTCGCATCCGCTCCAGCCCCTCGATGCCTCGGGTGCTCGGTTCGTCGGTCTCCCACCGCTCGTACCGGGTTCCCTCGATCTCATCGAGCTGGGCTTCAGCCCCGAGGATGACGACGACGTCGGCCGCTTGCTGGGCCTCCACCGTCACAGCTTTCGGGAATTCGCCGCTCACGTCCACTCCGACCTCCGCCAGGGACTCGGCCGAGAGCTGGTTGATGGCAGCGCCGGGTTTCGTTCCCGCAGACGCGACGGTGACGGAGTCCCCTGCGGCGCTGCGCATGAGCCCCGCTGCCATCTGGGACTTGCCCCCGTTCTTGGCGCACACGAACAGCACAGCGGGCTTGGCGGCTTTGTAGCTCATACAGGTCTCACTTCCTGAGTCAGTGCGATTCGCTGAGGACCCCCGCAAGGGTGTTCAGCGCCCCGGGCACGAGGGAGTAGTAGGCCCACACACCGCGCTTCTCGCGGTGCAGGATCCCGGCGTCGACCAGGATCTTCAGGTGGTGGGACACCGTCGGCTGCCCGAGACCGAGCGGCTCGGTCAGGTCGCAGACGCACGCTTCACTCCCGTCGCTGGAGGAGATCAGGGAGACCAGGCGTAACCGGTTCGGATCCGCGATCGCCTTGAACTGCTTCGAGAGTTCCAGAGCCCGCGCAGCGCTCATTGCCGGTGATCCCGACGGCGTGCAGCAGGGCGCAGGTTCGGCGACCGACCCCTCAGGGCGGGCTTGGGACATAGTGGTCATGCCACCATTATGCACTGACATTGACAACCGTCGATGTTTTTCACCATACTCGGTATCGATATCGATCAATGTATGTGACGGCGGGCGATCTTTCCCCGCAGAAAGGAGCACGGTGAGTACCGACTCCCTATCCGGCCCACGCCCCGAGACAACCGTCCGGGGGAAGCTTTCGACCCTCGACCGGTTCCTCCCGCTCTGGATCATCGCCGCCATGGTCGGCGGGTTGCTTCTTGGCCGCTTCGTTCCGGGCATCGCCGAAGCCCTGGACTCGGTGAAAGTCGCCAATGTGTCCCTGCCCATCGCGGTGGGACTGCTGATCATGATGTACCCGGTCCTGGCGAAGGTCCGGTACAACGAAACCGGAACGGTCCTGAAGGACCGCAAGCTCCTGATCAGCTCGCTGGTTCTGAACTGGCTGGCCGCGCCGGCCCTGATGTTCGCGCTGGCCTGGATCTTCCTGCCGGACCTGCCCGAATACCGCACCGGGCTGATCATCGTGGGCCTCGCTCGGTGCATCGCCATGGTGATGATCTGGAACGACCTCGCCTGCGGAGATCGCGAAGCCGCAGCGGTCCTGGTCTTCCTCAACTCCGTCTTCCAGGTCCTCGCCTTCGGAGCCCTCGGCTGGGTGTACCTGCAGTGGCTGCCGAACCTCCTCGGACTGCCGACCACCAGTGCCGAGTTCTCCTTCTGGGCGATCACCGCCAGCGTCCTGGTGTTCCTCGGCATCCCGCTGCTCGCGGGCTACCTGACCCGAACTATTGGTGAGAAGGCCAGGGGCCGCCAGTGGTACGAGGAGCGTTTCCTCCCGAAGATCGGGCCATGGGCGCTTTATGGCCTGCTGTTCACCATCACCCTGCTGTTCGCGCTCCAAGGGGACGAGATCACCTCGAACCCGTTCGACGTCGCCCGGATTGCACTGCCGCTGCTGGCCTACTTCCTCCTCGTCTTCGCCGCAGGCATGGTGCTAGGGCGGCTCCTCGACCTCGGGTACGCCCGCACCACCACCCTCGCCTTCACTGCGGCGGGCAACAACTTCGAACTCGCGATCGCCGTCGCTATTGCCACCTTCGGCGTCACCTCGGGTCAGGCCCTCGCGGGCGTCGTCGGTCCCCTCATCGAAGTGCCGGTCCTCGTTGCACTGGTCTACGCCGCCCTCTGGGCGCGCACCAGGTACTTTCCCACCCCCGATACCGCCACCCAGCCCGGGATCGTTGATCCTGCCACCACGAAGGTATAACCATGACTGAATCCAGCACTCCGGCCTCCATGCCAACCGACGCCGCCGGGACCGCCAGACCGTCCGTCCTGTTCGTCTGCGTCCACAATGCCGGCCGGTCGCAGATGGCCGCCGGATTCCTGAGCCACCTTTCCGAGGGCCGCATCGAAGTCCGATCGGCAGGTTCACAGCCCGCCGACCAGATCAACCCTTCGGCCGTCGAGGCGATGGCCGAGGAGGGGATCGACATCACCGCCGAAACCCCGAAGATCCTGACTGACGACGCCGTGAAGGCATCCGACGTAGTCATCACCATGGGCTGCGGGGACGAGTGCCCCTACTTCCCCGGCAAACGCTATGAGGACTGGGTGCTCGAGGATCCCGCGGGCAAGGGCGTCGACTCCGTCCGCCCAATCCGGGACGAAATCAGGACACGGATCCAGCAACTGATCTCCGAACTGCTGCCGGCCGAGGCGCCCGCCCACCCGTAGGCACCTGCGGATCGACGTCCCCTTGGCTTGCTCCGAGACTCCCCCAGTACCGTCACCATCCATCGAGGAGAACGCCCCATGCGTGAGAGAACAGCACTTCCCGTAGCCGTGATCGGAGCCGGCCCGATCGGACTGTCAGCAGCTGTGCACCTGCTGGAACGCGGGCTGACTCCGTTGGTTCTCGAACAGGGCGCCCTGGTAGGCGCCGCTGTCCGGCAGTGGGCGCATATCCGCCTCTTCTCCCCCTGGCAGTACAACGTGGATCCCGCGGCCCGGCGGCTCCTGGAACCCACGGGCTGGTCGGAGCCCCGCCCTACCGCCTTGCCGTACGGGCGGGAACTCGTCGAGGACTATCTCGAACCCCTGGCAGCCGTTCCGGCCATAGCCCAGTCGCTGCACTTCAGGACGAGGGTTCTGGCGGTCACCCGGCTCGGGATGGACAAGACCCGCACGAAGGACCGCGACGAGCAACCGTTCCTGATCCGGGTCACAGGGCCCGACGGCGTCCGGGACCACCTGGTGCAGGCCGTCATCGATGCATCCGGCACCTGGAGCCAGCCCAACCCATTGGGTCAGGCGGGCCTACCAGCATTGGGCGAGGACTCCGCGGCGCATTTCATCACCGAACCCCTGCCGGATGTGACCGGGGAGCAGCGCACCAGGTTCGCGGGCAGACGGGTTCTGGTGGTCGGTGCAGGACACTCGGCCGCCAATACGCTCATCAACCTCGGCCAGGTTGCCAAAGCCGCTCCCGGAACCTCGATCCTGTGGGCGGTCCGGGGAACCGGGTCCGCGGACCGCCTCTACGGGGGCGGGGACCTCGACGGACTGCCCGCCCGGGGGGCACTCGGTAGCCGCCTTCGGGCGCTGGTCGACGACGGCGTCGTCGAGCTGATCACCTCCTGCACCATCACTGCACTGGACGTCAGTGGGACGGCCCTGGCAGTCACTGCCTCCACTGCCGCGGGGCAGCTGACCTTCGAGGTGGACGCCCTCGTCCCGGCCACCGGCTTCCGCCCCGACCTCGGAATCCTGCGTGAACTGCGGCTCGAGCTCGATCCCGCCGTCGAAGCCCCCCGCGCTCTGGGCCCGTTGATCGATCCCGAGTTCCATTCCTGTGGAACCGTTCCCGCCCACGGTGCCGATGTGCTCGCCCACCCGGAAAAGGATTTCTACCTCGTCGGGATGAAGAGCTACGGGCGCGCCCCCACGTTCCTGCTCGCCACCGGCTACGAACAGGTCCGCTCCGTGGTCGCCTCCATCGCGGGGAATCACGCGGATGCCTCCCGCCTACAGCTCGAGCTGCCCGAAACCGGGGTCTGCAGTACGGACCTCGGCGGCTCATGCGACGCGCCCGCACCCGTCGCCTCCAACTCCTGCGGCACGGCCGGGGGAACGACCGATCAGGTGCCGGAGAAGGGCACCGGGACGGATTGTTGCTCCGGGCCGCAGCTGGTCGGCATCGGCTTCCCCACAGGAACAGCCCACGGTCGCTCAAGCGACGCCGACTACTAGAAGCCACGGGCAGCCACCGCAGACGCGGGATCGATGCCCGCGGCCAGAAGCTTCCCGACGTCAATCACCCACTCCAGCCTCCGTCGCCGGTGGACTGCATCGGCGCGCCTGAGCCGATTGTGAGAGCAGTTCTCATGTTTTCCCGATAGCGTTGTGGTTGGGCAGGGGTGGCCCGTCGTCAATCGCCGGCTGATGCTGTGCACCAGAAGCAGTACCAAGACTATTTTGAGGTTCGAGTTGAGAAACACCGATGACGAGGTGCCCGCAGCCGACCCCGCGTTGCAGGACATCCCCGCGGGCCGTGCGCGGCGGAGGGCACTCATCGTGGGCACGGGTCGCGACCGCGGCGCGCTGGCTGCAGCCCGGTCCCTCCGGCAGGCGGGCTGGTTCGTCGGCGTCGGCACGCCCGATTCCGGCGGGATGCTGGGCGCCTCGCGTGCCTGCGACGCCCATCACCTGGTCCCCCGGCCGCGGCATAACGGATCCGCGTTCATCGAGGGCGTCCGCGAGGCAGTGGAAGCCGGCACCTACGACGTCGTTTTCGGCGGCGGCGACGACTGGATGGCCGCCCTTGCCGAATATCGCGCCGAGATACCGACGCTTGTGGCCCATCCCGATGCGGGTGTAGTGGAAGCCGCCCTGGACAAGGTGCGGCTGTCGCAGTATGCGGCGAAGGTGGGGCTCGCTGCTCCCTCCACCGAGCTGGCGACCGACCAGTCGGTGCGGGATTGGCGGGGTCCGGTGGTGGTCAAGTGCCGCGAACACTGGTCCCCCGGCCAGACGCGGCCGCACCGCATCGAGGCCAAGCTCTTCCCCGATATCGCTGCTGCCCTGCCCCAGATCAAGCGCATCCGTCAGGCGGGGGCCCAGCCGGTGCTCCAGCAGGTCATCCGTGGCGGCCTCGGCGCCCTGATCGGCGTTTTCCACGAGGGGCGCCTCAGCGGAAGGACCCAGCAGGTGTCCACGAGGCTGTGGCCCACCCCCAACGGCGCGTCGGCCCGCGCAGAGACCATTCCGGTCGATGAGGAGCTCGCGCGCAAGGTCGAGGCGCTCCTCTCCGAGCTGGGGTGGCACGGCCTGGTAGAGCTTCAGTTCCTGACCGGCGACGACGGCGTGCCTTACCTGATCGACCTCAACGGCCGGTTCTTCGGCTCCATGGCACTGGCCAACGCCGCACGGCCGGGACTGACGGACATGTGGGGCCGGCTCCTGCTCGGCGAGTCGGTGGCATCCCTCGATGACGCTCGGCCCGGGGTGCGCTACGTCTGGCTGGCCGGGGACCTGCGCCGCGCGTCCGTGGAGCGCCGCGGGGGCCTGGTCGCCGACGTCGTGAATACACTGGCGTGGTCCCGGAGGGCCCAGCACAGCATCTGGGATCCCCGGGACGTCGGTCCCACGCTGAACCTGGCGATGGGACGCTTTGCGCGCGGGAAATGACTCCTGCTCCCCCGGGCGCACCGCTGGGAACTATTTGCGCCGCGCTGCCCGTAGCATGTCGAAGGGAACGTGACGTTCCGGTGCGCGCAGGACCATGAGCCCGAGCACGTACAGTCCCCCCACGACTACCCCGATGGCACCGGCCAGGACAGCGGGGTGCCGGCCGTCCAGCAGTTGGGCCACGACGAGACCGGCTCCTCCGGCGACGACGGCCAGCAGCGCCGCTCGACCGACCAGCGCTGCCGCGGCACCGGCGTCGAGCCCTCCATGACGGCGGTGCAGCAGCCAGCCGTTCAGGAGCGCCGCCCCCAGCAGTGACGCACTCGTAGCGAGGGCGATTCCCGCGATCCCCAGGACCGGGGCCAACAGGATGTCGCCCACCACGTTCACCAGCATTGCCACCACCGCGACGATCACCGGCGCCTTCGAGTCACCCACGGCGTAGGACGCGCTCACCACCACCTGGCGGCACCCGAGCGCGATGAGCGCGGGGGCGTACCAGATCACAGCAGTGGCGGTGGCTGCAGCGTCCTCGGCGTCGAATGCCCCCCTTCCATAGGCCAGTTCGACAAGGGGAGCGGCCGCCAGGGCGAGGATCAGGCACAGCGGAGCGAGGACGGTCACCGTCACGGCGAGGCCGCGGCCCACCAGCCGCCGCACTTCGGTGGGATCCTTCGACGCCGCGCTGAGGGCCGGATACAGCGGCACCAGAAGTGAGGCGATGAGCAGGGTTTCCGGCAGGTTGACCAGCCGCCAGCCGTAGGACAGTGCGGTGATCGCGCCCTCCTCGAGCGTGGACCCGACGGCCCGGTCCACCAGGGTGTTGATGTTCCCGATGGCGCTGCCGACCAGCAGCGGCGGCACCAGGCGCGCGATCTCCCGGAAACCCGGGTCCCGGAGAGCCAGCCTCGGCCGTACCCGCGTTCCCAGTGCACGCAACGGTGGTAGTTGGAGCAGGAGCCGTGCTCCCGACCCGACGACGAAGCCCACGGCGAGCGCGGAGATTCCGTATCGGGGTCCGAAGACCCCCGCGGCACCGATCATGATGATGTTGAAGGGAACGCCCTGCAGGGATGACCACACCACCCGTCCGTGAGCCTGCGCCACCGCAGCCAGCAGGTCGGTGCCCGCGATGAGGACCGTGGCGACGAGGACGATGCGCGTCAACTGCTGGGTCAATTCGAATTGGGCTCCCTCGAAGCCGGGGGCGATGAGGGACGTCACGGGGCCGGCGAAGATCCCCATCACTATTGCGCCGAGCCCGAGGACCACCATGGTGACGGTGAGCGCCACATCGAAACCCGAATGCCCCTTGCAGCCGTCCGGTTCGGCTGCCGCTTCACGCGCCGTGACAGGAATGACCGAGCGGGCCATGGCATAGGCAATCAGCCCGAGCACGATGTTCATGAGCCCCTGCGCCACGAGGTAGGCATCAAGGCTGGCACCCGCGCCATAGACGGCAGCGATCACGACGTCGCGGAGGAAACCGAACAGGGTGGAGATCGCTGTCAGCGCAGTGACAAGAACCGCGGCGCGCGAGACGCTTCCTTGCCTAGCGATGGCTTTTGCCGCCATGCCGGGCCGGTGTGGTTGTGCTTCTCATCGACGGCTAGCGGCCCGGTTCACGTTCGAGGGCGCGATCGTGCTCATGATGGGCTTGCCGGATGAGATCCTGGAACTCGGTTTCGTTGCGGATGAGGCGCTTGTACTTCTCGGGGAGCTTCTTCAGTTCGGCTTCCTCGGCGCACATCTTCTCGAAGATCTTGTCCCGCTCTGCGATGTCCGTTTCGTAGTTGAGGTCCAGGTACTCCTCCGCGTGGCGCTTCGCGCCCGAGACGGCGTTCTTCGCCTTGCCCTTCGGGCTGAAGACGGAGGCGAGGACGGTGATCAGCAGGACGCCGAGGATCACGCTGAGGGAAAGTCCTGTGCTGATCTCGACGACGGGCACCGGTTCGCCGTCGTTGATGAAGGGCAGGTTGTTCTCGTGCAGGGCGTGGAGGATCAGCTTCACGCCGATGAACCCGAGGATAACGGCCAGCCCGTACGAGAGGTAGATCAGGCGGTCGAGCAGTCCGTCGATGAGGAAGAACAGCTGACGGAGGCCCATCAGCGAGAACGCCGTCGCGGTGAAGACGATGAAGGTGTTCTGGGTGAGGCCGAAGATCGCGGGGATCGAGTCCAGGGCGAAGAGGATGTCCGTGCCGCCGATGGCCACCATGACCAACAGCATGGGGGTGAGGACACGCTTGCCGTTCTCGACGGTGAACAGCTTGTCGCCGTCGTAGTGTTCGGAGGCCGGGAGAAAGCGCTTCGCGAGGCGGACCATGAGGGTCTGGCCGTCGTCGGAGTGGGCGTGCGGCTTCAGCAGGTTGCCCGCCGTTATCAGCAGGATCAGTCCGAAGATGTAGAAGATCCACGCGAAGCTGTTGATCAGCGCGGCGCCGAGGAAGATGAATCCGGTGCGGGCGATCAGGGCGAAGACGATCCCGAACAGGAGCACCTTCTGCTGATCCGCGCGCGGCACCTTGAAGGTGGACATGATGATCAGGAACACGAAGAGGTTGTCCACCGACAACGCCTTCTCGGTGACGTACCCGGCGAAGTACTCGGTGCCCATGGTGGGACCGCCGAAGATCAGGACTCCCACACCGAACACGAGGGCGAGGCCGACGTAGATGGAGGACCAGATCGCCGACTCCCGCAGGGTGGGCGTGTGGGCCTTCCGGACATGGAAGAAGAAGTCGAACAGCAGCAATCCTACGATTCCCACGATCGTGAGTGTCCAGACGTAAAAGGGTACTTCCATCCTGCGGTCTCCTTGGTGATGCGGTCGGTTTCTATCCCTAACGCTAGTGCGTCCGGCCTAAACTGGCGCAGGACCTTTCCTTCGAACCAGGGACACTCAATGAAATCGACCATGCGCAGCGCAGTGCTCCACACCGCCGGATCAAGCCGTCCCTATACAGGAAGCAACCCCCTGCGGATCGAGAACGTTCCCATTCCCCGTCCGCGGGCCGGGGAGCTCCTCGTCCGGATCGAGCGCGCCAGCCTCTGCCACTCGGACCTCTCGGTGATCGACGGCTCCCGCGTGCGGCCCCTCCCGATGGCACTGGGCCATGAAGCGACAGGGGTGGTTGAGGAGGTAGGGCCGGAGATCAGCGATGTGGCTTCCGGGGACCACGTGGTGCTCGTCTTCGTCCCGTCGTGTGGGGACTGCAGGGCGTGCAGTGCCGGGCGTCCCGCGCTGTGCTACCGCGGAGCGGAAGCCAACGGAAGCGGGAACCTGCTGCACGGCGACGCCCTCCTGCGCTCGGAGGACGGCGTTCGGATCAATCATCACCTGGGCGTTTCCGCCTTCTCCGAGTACGCGGTGGTAGCACGGGAGTCGGCGGTGGTGATCGACGACGACGTGCCGTTCGACGTCGCCGCGATGTTCGGGTGTGCGGCCCTGACCGGAATTGGCGCTGTCCTCAATACGGCGCAGGTGAAGCCGGGGCAGTCCGTGGTGGTGTTCGGGCTGGGAGCCGTCGGGCTGATGTCCGTCATGGCCGCAGCACAGGTTCCTGACACCGCCGTGGTGGCCATCGATCCGCTTGCTGCCAAGCAGGACCTCGGGCGGCGGTGCGGTGCGCACGCGGCCGGCTCCCCCGATGAAGCAGCTGGGCTTCTCTCCGCCCTCACCGGGAGCGGGGAGGGCGCCGACGTCGTCATCGAAGCGGTGGGCAGCGCCCGCGTCATGGAGGCAGGGCTCGCCCTGCTGGCACGCGGCGGCGCCATGGTCTCCGTGGGGCTGCCGCATCCCGAACAGGAGCTCACTGTGCAGGCCCTGCAGTTCGCGGGTACGGGCAAACGGCTCCTGGGATCCTACATGGGAGATGCAGTGCCCTCCAGGGACATTCCGGCCTACCTCGACCTGTGGCGATCGGGAAGCCTGCCGGTGGAACTCCTCCACACCGACACGCGGCCCCTTGCCGACCTCAACGAGAGCCTCGACGCGCTCGCGGACGGGCGCGTGGTGCGGCGTATCTTCACCATGGACTGACAGTCGATGGCGCGACAGGCGCAGAAAGGCTCCACCCCGAATGGGAGGAGCCTTTCTGTGCACCCAGGTTCCTGGCTGGTGCTAGTAGCTGCGCTCGTGCGTGTACCCGTAAGGAACCTCGGAACTGAGCGAGACCGTATAGTGGCCCGGCTGGGTCCGGTCGATCAGGATTCCCTGGGAGCAGGTGCCCGTGGCCACATGCTGGAGATCCTCGAGCGCGGCGTTCAGGCGCTCCTCGAGCTGAAGTGCGTTGTCAGCCCGTACTTGGATGGAACTGCGCACGTTCGTGATGTTCATTGATCTGTAACTTCCGTTTAGGTTTAGATGGAGCGGTGGTGCCGGGAAGGCTCGACGAAGCATCTGACGGCCGCGACGCCCAGTAGACCCTGCGGCTCCTCCTCCACCGGGTGGGAGCGGTAGGGAGTTTCGTCAACAAGGCCGCCTTCACTATACCGGGCGCACCTCTTCCTACCGGGCACGGATTGCCGTTCGGAGCCCCGGTTCGCTCTGAGCACCAGCCGTGCTAGCGTCTCGTCCCTGCAGTCGAAGGCAATCTCGGGAGGTGCATCCCACCTCTGGAAAGCCTCGAGGAAGCGCGGCACACCTGCATCGATCTGGATTGGAGAGTCCAGGACCTGCTCATCATTCCGGTGGCCGAACTCCCAAAGGAATTCCTTCCGGGAGCCGCCTCCACCGGAGGGGAACGCTGAGCCGAAACCCGCCGCAATGCTGGATCAGGGGTTTCAGTGACCTCCGGCATGGACGTTATCCGACCGGGGTTGTACAGTGCCAAAGTGAGGCCCTGACCGGGCCGGGTTTGTCCGCTTTATCCCGACCCGGTCAGGGCTTTTATCACGTCCAGTAGTGGGCGACGTCGATGATCAGACGCGACCCTCCTCCTGGGCCGTCGAGCACGAACGCCCGGAACGGGAGCCGGGCACGGACGCCCAGCCCGATGAGTGTCTGCGCTTCGTGGCTACCGCCCCAGGCAAGCTGCCGGAAGGTCAGGTAGCCGGCGACGTTCGACAGCTCGTTCTGGTTTGCGATGTGATAGGTAGCCCGTCCCCACTCGTCGTATGCCGGAGCATCCATGATCAATCGCAGATCGGCGTTTCCGCGGAGGGGGATTTGGTTGCCTGAGCCGATGCCGTACACGGTGGAGACGTACTTGATGCTGTAACTGGGGGCTTTCCCGCGAAAATCGATGACCATTCTGTCGAAACAGTCATGCCGTCCAGTTCGCACGTTGGTGATAGGCGCGTTGGTGATCGAATTACTTGCCTTCGGGAGCGATCCCCATGTGGTTCCGCACGCCGCGGACGCTGGCGCGGTTCCGGTGATACCAAGGCCCGCAACGAGTGCGAGCGTGGCGAGTGCGGCAGGTATTCTCCCTGCCACACGTGATTTAAACATGATGCACCACCTCAAATTTGCCGGATAGGTAAATCTATGGTAGGAGCACTGGGGCAGAAAGGACCGCCCGCCCGGAGAGTGACGCCGAATTGTTAGGATTTCCCCATGACAAGACTCCCCGTTGCCCTGGTCACCGGAGCCTCCCGCGGTATTGGACTCGCCATCGCATGGGAGCTCGCCTCGACCCACCATCTCCTGTTGGGCGGCAGGGACGCCCTGGCACTGAAGAGCCTCGCCGCCGGTTTCCCGTCCGCCGATCCATTTGCAGCGGAACTCCGCGATGCGGCCCAGGTGGGACAGGCTTGTACCGGCATCAGCCACCTTGACGTGCTGATCCACTCGGCGGGAGTGCTGCGGATGGGTACGGTCGCGGAGGTTCCGGAGGACGCCTGGCGGGAAAGCTTCGAGATCAACCTCTTCGCCGTCGCTTCGCTCACCAGGACGCTCCTCCCTGCCCTTCGAACCGCGCGAGGGCAGGTCATCGCCATCAACTCCGGCTCCGGATACAGCTCGGGTGCCGGATCCGCGATCTACAGCGGCACGAAATTCGCGCTCCGTGCGCTGACCGATGCCCTCCGCGAAGAGGAACGCAGCCACGGGGTACGGGTCAGCTCAATCCATCCCGGCCGCGTAGCCACCGACATGCAGCAGGAACTGCACGACTGGGAGGGCAAGGACTACACCCCGGAGGCCTGGATCCGCCCCGAGCAGGTGGCGAAGGCCGTCCGGCTCGCCGTGGACGCCACCCCCGAAGCAACGATCGAGACCCTCAGCATCCGGCCCTCCGGAATCCGCTAGGAGCTCGACCGGGCACCACCCGCGGCTTCCCGAACTGGGTCTGGACACCCGGCGAGAACAGCACGGAGTCAGGCGGCCCATCCAGGATGAATCCCGCAGCGCGCAGGAGCCCGTCGTCGAGCTCGGTCACTGTGGCCGGATGGAGGGGCCAGGGCGTGTGGGTATTGGGAATGTAGAGCGTGCGTCCGCCGAGCGTGCTGTGCAGGCCGAAGCGGGCCGTCAGCTCGAGCGACACGGCGTCGTCGGCCTTGCGAGCCAGATCCGGCTCCACGGCAAAGCGCGACGACGCCTGCCCGCGGAACCGTGCGACGTCGTACCCGTACGACGTCGGCCTCTCTCCTGCGGAGAGGGGACGGCACCGAGACCACACATAGGGGATACCGCCGGCCCTGGCGACAAGCACGACGGCGAGTCGGGAGGCATCGAGCGTGACGAAGACCACTCCCCTGGTTCCGTCCTTCTCCCGGGAGTAGAGGCGCACATTGATCTCGGCGAAGGAACCGAAGTAAGGAACGGGCAGGCCCCGGCCCACGCCGGCGCCGACCATGCGGAATCCGATCAAGCCCACCCAGGACGAGCCCTCGATCTCGTCGGGAACGGTGCCCGGCGGCATGAAGCGCGCCGCCGCCGACGGCGGGATCCGCCAGTGCAGGAAAACTGCGTCGGCCCACAACTGGTCCATGATGACCGGGCGCGGGAGCTTGGGAGGTTGCGGCCAGTGGCTGACAGTTTCTGACGCCATGAGGCTCCCCTTAGAAGGCATACCGAATGCGGCAGTATGGAATAGTTTCCTCGGCCAGCGCCAGGAGCTTGTCGAGATACCCGCGCTTCTCATAGGCAATGTATCGCACGTTGGTGAATCCGTTGCCGGACTTCTTGACCTCCTGCAGCTCCGGACGCCATAAGATCTCCTCGGCCTGCGGGTGCCAGCCGAGGTTCACCTCGTGGAGCTGCTGATTATGGGTCAGGAAGATCACCTCCGCAGCAAGTTGTTCTTTTGCTGCCGGCGACAGCGCTGCATCAAGCTGGAGGAACAGTTCCTTCCATTCCTGCAGCCAGCCGGGGGTGATGATCACGGGTGAGAAGTTGACGTGGACCTCGTAACCGGCGTCCACGAAGTCGTTGATGGCGGCGATCCGCTCACCGACCGGGGAGGTCCGGACGTCGACGGTTCTGGCGATCTTCTCCGGCATCAGCGAGAAGCGGATCCTCGTTCGCCGTTGCGGATCCCAGGTGAGCAGCTCGCGGTTCACGTACTTGGTGGCGAAGGACAGCTTCGCAGTGGGCAGTTCCCGGTACAGCTCCACGAGGTCCTGCACATTGTCGCTGACCAGGGCGTCGACCGAGCAGTCACTGTTCTCCCCGATGTCGTAGACCCAGGCGGAATCGTCGCACTGGTTGGGTTCGAGCTTCATGCCCTGCCGTGCGACGTGCCGCTCCAGGTAACCGCTGATCTGTTCGATATTCGCGAACACCGTGATGGGGTTGCTGTAACCCTTGTGGCGGGGCACATAGCAGTAGGCACACGCCATGGCGCAGCCGTTCGCCGTCGACGGCGCGATGAAGTCGGCGGACCGTCCGTTGGGCTTCGCGCTCAGGCTTTTCTTGACGCCCACCACCAGCGCTTCGGTCTTGATGCGGACCCACCGCTGCACATTGGCCTCGTTGCCGTTCAGCTCGGGGATGCGCCAGTGGCTGGCCACCTCGACGACGTCGGCCTCGGGCCAGCGCGCGAGGATCTCCTGCCCGCGGGGCAGCGCGGCGGCGGCCGGCTCGATATAGATACGACTGATCTGCAGCAGCTTGTTGGCCTGAAGCATGCAACCTTCCCGGAACGGTGCGTCCTTACCCCTTCAGGCTAGCCAATGCCACTGACAAAACTGCCTGCCCGGTCAGAAGGTCCGCACGCACGTTTCCACTGCTGCACGGCAGGGGCGGTCGCAGTTTCGCGGCTTCGGCGGGACCGGTTGCTGAAGGCGAAGGGCCGCGGCGTCGTAACGTTCCAATGCCACCTCGGCGAGCACGGGGTGTGGCAGGAGGGGCGCGCTCACCACGTCTGCACCGGAAAGTGCCAGCTGGTCGTGGAAGTATCCAGGCGCCAGAAGGTAGGAAGCCACGGCGACACGGCCGGCATGGCTGGCTGCCCGCAGGGCACGCGTAGCCTCCGGGACGGAGGGCCGGGCTTTTGATCCGAAACCCGGTTGGACCGGACCGGCGCGCAGGGCCCGCAGGTCCCGGACCAGAGAACCCACGTCAACACTGGCACAGGCATCGGATGAGCCCGCGGCGGCGAGCACCACCGCTTCGGAATCCCCAACGCCCGCCTCCAGGAGCCGGCCCGCCAGCAGCCCTGCCAGGCGGGGATCCGGGCCCAAGGGTAGGGCAGCGAACGTATTGGACCGGCCTTGGGCAGCGCGGGCGATATCCACCTTGACGTGATAGCCGACCGAGAGCAGCAGGGGGACGATGATCGCGGGAACACCCTCAGGCAGGGAAGCGAGGACGTTCGGAAGCTCCGGCTGCTGCACATCGACATATGCTTCCCGGACGTCGATTCCGGGGCGGAGTCCAGCAATGTCCTCGCGGAGCCTGTCGATCTCGCGGCGGCCCGCCGCACTATCGGTTCCATGGGCACAGGCGATAAGGATTGCTGTTTCTGTCATGCTGCCCATAGAACATCGCGGCGGGATGAAACGTCCACCTGCTGGTTATCCTGCTGCTGCAATTTCCACGATTCCATCGACGATACGCGTCGGATAGATGGTCAGGCCGGCACCGCCGAGCTGGCATTCCCCGGTTTCGAGGTCGTAGATCTCCTTGTGAAGAGGCGACGCGATGGTCGGGCGGAGGCCTGTGGAACCCACGATCCCCCGGGCCATCACCTGCGCGGATGTTCGAGGGTCCCGGTTGCTCACTGCATGAACTTTCCCGCCGGGCAGTTTGAAGAGTGCAATCTGTTCGTTGCCGATGAGTGCTGCCTCTCCCCACGATTCCTCCAGGTCCGCCAAGGGGCAGACGTGCTGCCACAAGGCCGGAGCACCAGTTCTCGCGGTAATCTGCGACCCCTCCGAATCTGCGTTCTCAACCTTGTCCAGGACGAGTTCAGTCATGGCGGCCCTTCCTCTTGGCGCTGCTGCGGTCCGTGCGGGTATCCAAGAAATCTAGGCGCCCCTGGTTTCGGTCGAAGGACTATGTTGTTGCCCTGCGGTAACTTCGGTCTCACCGGCCGTTCCGTTGTCCCGTGAGGCCAAAGTTAACGTGGCGATACATTCGGGACACGTGGGGGAAACCGTCGGTTCCTAGGCTGGGTGCGTAGGCCGGGGACAACTTTCCGGCGGGAGAGGTGTACCAATGGTCAACGTTCAACCCTTCAGCACTGAGTCCGGGAAGGGCCCTCTTCGCCGGATCGTGGTGGTCGGCGGCGGACCGGCGGCGCATCGTTTCGTGGAGACCCTGTGGCGCGGCGGGATGGATGGCCTGCACATCACCGTCCTGGCCGAAGAGCCTTCCGTGCCCTATGACCGGGTGGCGCTTAGCCGGGCACTGGTCGAGGACGTCGACCTTGCCCTTGGTGAGCCCCTGATGTGGCGTGAACCCGCCATCCACCTGCTCACGGGAGAACCGGCTACGGCGCTCGACCTTGAGGCGCAGCAGGTCACGGGGTTCTCCGGAACACGCTATGACTACGATGAACTCGTTCTCGCCACGGGATCGAATGCTGCACGGGCCGCGGTTCCGGGAGCTGAGCACGCCCTGGTGTACCGCACGCTGGAGGATGTGCGGCAGATGGCCTCCGCCGTTGCCACCTTGGAACCCGTCCTGGAGCAGCCGGCCAGGGCGGTCGTCATCGGTGGCGGACTGCTGGGACTGGAAGCAGCCGGAGGCCTTCAGCAGCTCGGTGCCTCGTCGGCCGTCATCAACGGCTCCAACTGGCTGATGAACGCACAACTCGATGAAGGCGCGGGGCAAGCACTGAGGCGCCTGATCATCGCTCGGGGTGTGGCGGTCCACTGCGGAGTGTACCCCAGCAGTATCGAAACCGACAGCACCGGTCGTGTGACCGGAGTGGGAATGGCGGACGGCAAGGTTCTCCCGGCCGACCTCGTGGTGATGGCTGTCGGCATCAGGCCCCGCGATGAACTGGGACGAGCGGCGGGCCTTGAAGTGGGCACCCGCGGCGGTATCCGCATTGACGGAACCTGCGCGACATCGGCCCCCCGAGTTTGGGCCATCGGCGAGGTAGCGGATTTCGGGGGCACCTGCATGGGCCTGGTGGCACCGGCCAACCTGATGGCTGAAGTGTGCGCCGACCGCATCCGGGGCGGCACCTCGACCTTCCCCGGTTTCGATACGGCGACCAAACTCAAGCTGTCAGGAGTGGAGGTTGCAAGTTTCGGTGATGCTTTCGCCAGAACCGAGGCGAGCCTCGAGATCGTGTACGCAGATCCTGCGCGCGGGCTCTACCAGAAACTCGTGGTCACCGATGACGCCAAGACCCTGCTGGGCGGGATCTTCGTAGGAGATGCCTCCCCGTACACCGCCCTGCGCCCGATGCTCGGCCGCGAGCTGCCCGCCGAACCCGGCGCCTACCTGTCCTCCACGACCGGTGCGGCCCCGGAGACCGAACTGCCGGACGACGCCATCCTGTGTTCCTGCAACAACGTCACCGCCGGAGCGTGCCGCTCGGCCGTCCACGGCACTGCGCCCGACGGTTCAAGCATCGAGCCCGCACTGGAGATGGGGGCGCTCAAAGGCTGCACCAGGGCCGGGACCCAGTGCGGCTCCTGCGTGCCGATGCTCAAGAAGCTGCTGAACGGTGAGCTCACCAAAACCGGAATGGCGATCTCCAAGGGCCTGTGTGAACACTTCGCGATGTCGCGCCCCGAACTGTTCGAAGCCATCCAGGCCCTCGATCTGGCGTCCTTCACCGAGATCCTCGCCCGCTTCGGAGCGGACGGGACGGCGAAGGCCGGCCACGGCTGTGACATCTGCAAACCGGTGATCGGCTCGATCCTCGCCAGCCAGCGCGCGGAGTATGTGCTGGACGGCGGGCGCGGAACACTTCAGGACACCAATGACCGCGCACTGGCGAACATGCAGCGGAACGGGACCTATTCGGTGGTGCCCCGGATTCCCGGAGGCGAGATCACCCCACAGAAGCTGGCAGTCATCGCCCGCGTCGCCGAGGACTTCGGCCTCTACGTGAAACTGACCGGGGCCCTGCGCATCGACATGTTCGGAGCGCGCCTTGAGCAGCTGCCCGAGATCTGGAAGATCCTTGTGGAAGCCGGCTTCGAATCAGGACAGGCCTACGGAAAAGCGCTGCGGAATGTGAAGTCCTGCGTCGGGTCCACCTGGTGCCGCTTCGGCGTCCAGGACTCGGTGTCCATGGCCATCAATCTTGAACTGCGTTATCGGGGGCTACGCGCACCGCACAAGTTCAAGATGGGCGTTTCCGGCTGCGCACGGGAATGTGCGGAGGCACGCGGCAAGGACGTCGGGGTGATTGCCACGGATCAGGGCTGGAACCTCTACGTCGGCGGCAATGGTGGATTCCAGCCTGCGCACGCTCAGCTGCTGGCCAAGGACCTCGACGACGAGACGCTCATCCGGTACGTCGACCGGTACCTCATGTACTACATCCGCACCGCGGACCGCCTGCAGCGCACCGCCCGGTGGATGGAGGAACTGGACAACGGCATCGATCACGTCCGGAGCGTGGTGGTGGAGGATTCGCTGGGAATCGGGGCCGATCTGGAGGCGGCAATGGCCCGCCACGTCGACCACTACGAGGACGAATGGGCGGCAACACTGAAGGACCCGGAACGGTTGCGGCGCTTCCGCTCCTTCGTCAATGCCCCTGATGCTGCCGATCAGTCGATCGTCCTGGTCGAGGAACGCGGCCAGCGCCGGCCCGCCACCGAGGCTGAGATCGAGGAGAGCCGCCGTGCTCCCGTCCCGGTGCTGCTGGGATCGACAATTCCGCTGCGCGAAGCTACAGCGTCAGTGGAGGCATGACCGTGGAGCTGCGTGTCGACCTTGCCGGATGCACCGTGCTCATCACCGGAGGCGAGGCCGCCTCGCGCCGTGCAGTGCGCCGCTACCAGGCAGCCCGGGCAACTGTGCAGCGCCTGGAACGTCCCGGGGACTTCGATCCGTCAATGCTCGACGACGTCCAGCTCGTAGCGGTCGTCGACGACGGCCAGCCGGGCTGGGCGCAGGTGGAACAACTGAGCCGTCTCCACAGAATTCCGCTCACGCACGAGGAAGCCGCCCTTGCCAACGGCAGCGTGACCCTGGTGGGCGGCGGACCCGGCGCCACCGGGCTGCTGACCCTGCATGCGGCCGCGGCGCTGAGGGAAGCCGACGTCGTCCTCTTCGACCGGCTCGCGCCGACCGCGGACCTTCCGGATCTCGCCCCTGCCGCGGAACTGGTCGACGTCGGAAAACAGCCTGGGCACCACCCGATTCCCCAACGGGAGATCGAGGCCCTGCTGATCGCCCACGCCCTGGCCGGACGGCACGTCGTCCGACTGAAGGGTGGTGATCCCTTCGTTTTCGGTCGGGGAAGCGAGGAACTGGCAGCCTGCGTGGAAGCAGGGGTGCCGTGCCGTGTGATTGCGGGTATCAGCTCCGCGATTGCCGTTCCTGCCGCAGCCGGCATACCCGTGACACACCGGGAAGTGAGCCACCTCTTCACCGTGGTCTCCGGCCACGCACCCCTGACCGACGACGAACACCTCCACCTGACCGGGCTGGGCGGGACGATCGTAGTGCTCATGGGGGTGGGGACGCTCCCCCAACTCGCAGCCGGTCTCGCGAGGGCAGGGATGCGGCAGGACATGCCGGTCGCCGTCGTCGAACGGGGTTACAGTCCGTCGCAGCGGACTACCACCGGAACGCTGTCGACAATCGTGACCGCTGCCGGTTCTGCACGCTGCCAGTCTCCCGCTGTCCTCGTCATCGGCGAGGTGGTGCGGGTGGGGTTGAACCTTGCAGGGGCAGCGCAACTGGCCGACCTGCCCCAGCCGGTGGCGGTTCCGTGAGCGCGCCGGCCGGCGGTGAGGCGCCCATCAGCAACAGGCAATTGGAGGGGTTCCGCATCGGTGTGACCTCCGACCGCCGGTCGGCCGACCTCATCGAGGCGCTTGAACGTCGCGGGGCCCAGGTGCTCCATGCGCCTGCCCTGAAGATCGCGCCGATAGCCGAAGATGTGAGCCTGCTCGCCGACACCCGCGCGATGCTCTCCGCTCAACCGGACCTCTTCGTGATTACGACTGCCTATGGGATGCGGCGTTGGTTCGAAGCCGCAGATGCCGCCGGCCTCGGGGACTCCCTCCTCGAGATTCTCGATGCCGGTGAAATCTACGTTCGCGGGCCGAAGGCGCGGGGGGCGGTGCGCGCTGCCGGCCTCACCGATGCAGGGATCAGCCACGACGAGACCACCGCGACCCTGGTGGACATGCTCCTGCAACTCGATCTGACGGGGCTCACCATCGGCGTCCAACTGCACGGCTACGCCGATGTCCATCAGCTTGAACGACTGAGGGCAGCCGGCGCCCGGATTTTGACCGTGACCCCGTACCGGTGGATCAAACCCGAAGGCGCGGACAGGTTGCCCCGGCTCATCGAGGCAGCCTGTGCCGGCCAGCTGGACTGCGTCACATTCACCAGCGCGCCGGCCGTGGACGCCCTCTTCAGCACCGCGGCGGAACTGGGTCTGCTGGAAGCGCTGACGAACCGCTTTCGAAACGGCCTGGTGGCGGCGGCAGTGGGACCCGTTACTGCCCAGCCATTGCTCGATGCGGGAATCGAACCCCTGGTACCCGAACGGTTCCGAATGGGCGCCCTGATCCGGATGGTGTGCGAGCACTTGGCCGAGCACCAGGTGAAACAACTGCAGACCCGGTCCGGGCTGGTGGAGATCCGGGGCCGCGCCGTCATCGTCGGTGACGTTCGGATCGCACTCGCCCCCGCCCAGCTTCTCCTGCTGAAGGCGCTGCTCACCGCCGGAGGCGCCGTCGTCGGGCGGACCGCCCTGGCGGGGATACTGGCCACCGGCGGGGCGGACCATGCCCTGGAGATGAGCGTCAACCGGCTCCGCAAATCCCTACCCGACCCCACCCTCGTGGAGACGGTCATCAAGCGCGGCTACCGGCTGGGGGTGTGAACGGCAGGTCCGGTAGCCTTGCTGCGTGCGCAAAGAAACCCTGTGGGAGATCCACGTCCGCGAGAATCCTGGACACTCGGCCCGTTATATCGAACGCTTCGAGGAACTCCGGTCCGGCGGCGCAGACCTGCACGGAGAGGCCCGCCTGATCGACGCGATGTCGAGCCGGACCAGCCGAATCCTCGACGCGGGCTGCGGTCCCGGCCGCCTCGGCGGCGAACTGGCAGGCAGGGGACACGACGTCGTCGGGGTGGACCTGGACCGTGAGCTCATCGCCGCGGCAATCCGGGATCACCCCACGGCTGCGTGGCATGTCCGCGACCTCGCACAACTCGATCTTCTCGGTGAGGGCCTCGCCCGGCCGTTCGACGTCGTCGTCTGCGCGGGCAACGTGATGGCATTCCTTGCACCGGACACAGCTGGCACCGTTCTCCTACGGTTCCGTGAGCACCTGGCATCCTCGGGCCGTGCAGTGATCGGATTCGGCAGCGAACGCGGCTACGCCTGGGACAGCTTTTTCGAGGACGCGGCGCAGGCCGGCTTCACCGTGGACGCGACGTTCTCCACCTGGGACCTGCGGCCCTGGACCGAGGACAGCGACTTCCTCGTGGCAGTCCTTTCACCCGGCGCGGGTTAGGCTGCGCGCGGCGTCCTGCACCGGAGTCGACTCCCCAGGACGTACCGGAGCTACCGCCGACCCGCGGGCCGGTCCCTGGACCAGCCCGCGTCGATGACCTGCCTAGATGGTCTGGCGGGACCGGATTCCTGCCCTGCCCATGGCGTCACGGTAGGCGGCGTGGATTTCGCTCAGCCAGAGTTCCTGGTTGGCGGGAGTGCCCTTGAAGGCGCGCTCGCCGGTGGAGCGGACTTCGTAGATCTTGAAGCCGCGCTTCTGAATGGCGCGGTTCTCGAGCTTCATGAGACGGCGGGCTGCTTTATGGGCATCGGCGCCATGGGCAACCAGAGCGGAGGCCCGCGGCACCTGCTGCAGGAAGCTGAGCAACGGCTTCACGCCGTCGGCGATCTGGTCCATGGAGAGCGCACGCTCCTTGCCCTCGGGAAGGTACCAGGGGTAGGCGTTCCATGGCATGACCTGCTCGGGAAGAATCCCGACGGCGTCATAGATGCTCGCAGCACGGATGGCGCTGGGGTCGTCGTTTTCGAACGAAACAAAGCCCGAGGGCAATTCTGCTCCCGGGCTTGAAAAGAGGCTGACGATCTTGCAGGTGTCCACGTCGTGGGCTGGATCGATGTAGGGGACACCGAAATCCGGTTTCATTTCGGCTAGGGTGTCGCAGAGCCGGTTCACGTCTTCGATGTTCGGGTCGTAGCGCCGCTCCCATTGCTGGGCCTGATATGAAGGGTCCGCCATACGTTGTACCAATTCAGCCTCCTTGCGGGCATTACCTGGAGTGGTCAAAACTTGTCCGCCTGATTCAAGCTTACGCCGACCGGGGCGTTCATTCCGCGTGTCTCCTTTTGCGCGCCGGGCTGGCGGCGATGGGAGACCGGAGAACAGGGGTCTCACCTGTAGCACGATGGCGGCGTGTCGACGGGGACACGCCGCCGTGTACGTCCTCGCACAGCGGGCGCTCTCGGTCCCTGCACGCTCGCCGTCGTCGCCGAAACCGTTGATGCGCTTCCCACCGGTAGGGCAGGCTGTGGTACCAGGGCTATGGTGCAAACGGTACTTGCATCGTTGCCCCGACCAGAAGTACCAGCTCGTCCCCGGAAAGGAGGGCGGCCACGCATGGAGGCTGTGAACGACACGGACGGAGTGCGGATCTCCTACGAGAAGACCGGGGAGGGACCGCCGATCGTCCTGGTCCATGGGTCGGGACTTTCACGCGCGATCTGGCGTGGGCTCGGTTACGTCAGGGCCTTCAAGGATCAATACCAGGTGGTCTCACTCGACCTGCGCGGCCATGGACGGAGTGATAAACCGCGGAATGAGTCAAGTTACGGCATGGGCCTTGTCACAGGCGACGTTCTTGCCGTTATGGATGCTGAAGGAATCAAGGCGGCCCATTATTTCGGTTACTCCTTCGGGGCCCGTGTCGGCTTTTCCCTGCTCGCCAACCACGCCGGCCGGATGCTGTCCTTCATCTCCGCCGGCGGGACGTATTCGTCGCCGGCCGGCCAGATAGGGTCGCTGTTCTTCCCCGGCTATGACGCCGCGTTGACCACTGGCGGCATGCAGGAATTCGTAACTCGATGGGGTGACGCCGACGGCCACGACATCGACCCCCAGACTGCCGCTGCTTTCCTCGCGAATGATGCCCTCGCGCTCCGCGCCTACTTCCGGAGCAGCGAGGCGGAACAGGGCCTCCCCGAGTCCCTTCTCGCAACACTCACCACGCGTTCACTGCTCCTGGCCGGATCGGAGGACCGGTTGCGCTGCGAGGATTCTCAGCGGGCAGCGTCCTTGATGCCGGAGGCGCAGTTCCACCTGTTGCCTGGCAGGGACCACGGGCGGACGCTTCATCCCCCCGGTCCCCTCCTGGAGCTCATCCGTCCGTTCCTGGAGTCGGGCGGCTCGTCCGGCCCTTGAGTCCGACGCAAAGGAGAAAGGATCGGCACCGAGCATTCCCGGTGCCGATCCTTTCTCGATGGGCTGGTCGGCCCTCGTCAGGGCGTGTGCGAGGGCCTCGCTTCCATTGCCTGCGGTGTCTACCCGACGACCGTCGAGTACAGTTCGGATCCGCCCAGGTACACGAACAGCAGGACGATCAGGACCAGGAGGGTGTTGTTGATTTTCCCACTCCGGTACTCGGGGTCGACCCGCTTGGAATTCAGCAGATAGAGAAGCCCGATGGAGAGCAGCGGCATGAAGATCGCACCCATGATCCCGTAGGCGAGGACAATGGCCAGCGGCCTCTCGATCAGCAGGAGCAACATCGGCGGGAAGGTCATCCAGGCAAGGTAGATCCGGAAGTAGGGATCCTGTTCGGTGATCGACTCATGCGAGCTGACTTCTTTCCGTTTTGCGTCCCGGATGATGCGGACGAAGTCGGCGAAGAGGAAGGAAACGCCGTGCCACGGCCCAAGGATCGACGTGAAGATAGCCGCCCAGATACCGATCAGGAGGGCCCAGCGCGCGGTGGAACCGAACCTGTCGCCGTAGCTGTCCGCGAGCCCCACGAGGCCTTCGTTGCCCTCGATGGTTATGCCGGACCCGAAGAGGAGTTCAGCGGCGATGATGAGGACGGAGACCGCGAAAATGGACGTGATGATGTAGGCGGAGGTGATGTCGAACCGCATCATCGGTATCCATTTCTTACCGCTCCAGCCTTTGGCGTGGATCCAGTAGGAATAGCAGGTCAGTGTGATGGTTCCGCCAACACCACCGATCACGCCCAGGATGCGCAGGAACGAGCCCTCGGGAACCGACGGCGCGAGGCTGTAGGTGACAGTTCCGAGATTCGCGAGGATGACGACGGCGGAACCGACGACGGTGATGAACATCAGCGCGACGAAAACGGTCATCGCCTTTTCGAGGACCGCATAGCGGCCGAACCAGACGAGGACGAACCCGGCGAGCGCGGACAGGATCGCCCACAACCAGAACGGAGGGCCGGGGAACATCGCGGTCAGGATCAGCGCGGATACCGCCGGTAGCGCTGCACCGTAGATCAGCCCGAAAACGACGACATAGACGCCGAAATATCCGGTGGCCACCCATCCGAGCGAATGCCATCCCTCCAGAAAGGACTTTCCTGTCGCCAGGTACCAGCGCCCGATACCCTCGGAGAGGATGAGCTTGATGGCGGCGCCTCCGATGATCGCCCACATCAGGGCCCAGCCGAAATCGGCTCCGGCGAGAGCGGACATGATGAAGTCACCGGCACCGACACCGGTCGCCGCCACGATGAGGCCGGGGCCGATGAATTTCAGTTTCTTTGCAAAGGTGGTCGGTGGCTGCTGTGAGCCCCTCGGCGCGTTATCGAGATCGTTACTCAAGACTTTTACTCTCTTTCAACCGTTGCATGGTGGTCCCCGGGTCCCCGGGTTTCGTTTCAGCGGCGAGCAGTCGCAGGCTTGTGCACCGGTTACCGCAACCAGCGGTGAATTCCCCTGCAACATCCTCCACGCCCTTGTGTGAGGTCGATCAGGGACAACGATAGGTGACGCAGGACACCATGACAATAGATGTTTTGTTACAGTACTAAAATGACCGAAGCGATGATCGAACTTGGCTGGGCCCCCGACGAACCGACGTCCAGGGGAGTGGCGAACGCAGTCAGCCGGGCGATCCGTGACGGATTTCTGCAGCCCGGAACGAAGCTGCCATCCATTCGCGCCGTCGCGTCGCAACTGGAGTTGTCGCCGACAACGATCAGCGCCGCCTGGTCGCTCCTCGCCCGATCAGGCGCCATCCACACCGACGGGCGACGCGGTACGAGGGTTGCCGACATCGGCCTCGGCTCCACCCGGTACAGCCAGACCCTGAATCGCCAAAGCCTCTTCACGCTCGACCTATCCACAGGCGTGCCCGACCGCGAGCTCCTGCCGGATCTGGAGCAGGTGCTGAAGAACCTGACGAGTGCCGTAACGCCCGGAAGCTACCTCGATCCACCGGTGGTACCGGAGCTGATCGAGGTTCTCCGGCAGGACTGGCCCTACGACGCCGAAACATTTGCGGTCGTGGACGGCGCGATGGATGCACTCGAACTGGCCACGCGGGCGTTGGTCAGGTTCGGCGACCGCGTCATCGTGGAACATCCGACGTTCCCCCTGCTGCTCGACCTGCTCGAGGCCGCGGGTGCAGAAATTGTGGGGGTTCCCATGGATGATCAGGGCATGCTTCCCGGTGCCCTTGAGCAGGCTTTGGCGACTTCGGCTGCAGCCGTGATCCTTCAACCGCGGGCACAGAACCCGACAGGGGTTTCATTGACCCCCACGCGCGCCAAGCAGTTGGCCGGGATCATCCGGGCCGCGGACGTCACCGTCGTCGAGGACGACTCGGCTGGATACGTTGCCTGGACGCCGGCGATCAGCCTGGGGCAGTGGCTGCCAGAGCGGACGCTGCACGTGCGCAGTTTCTCCAAATCACACGGCCCGGACCTACGGCTCGCGGCCATGAGCGGGCCCGCGAACATCATCAACGAGATCATCTCCCGGCGCCAGCTGGGCCAGGGCTGGACAAGCCGACTGCTGCAGCGGATCCTGCTCGGCTTGCTCACCGAAGCGCCGGCAGCTGAACATATCAGCCACGCACGCCGTGAATACCGGCGCCGTCGTGAGGCGATGGTCACCGCTCTCGCAGGGCATGGTGTCCAGGTCAACGGCGTGGACGGTATCAACATCTGGATTCCGGTCGCGGACGAGTCAGCCGCCATGGTGCGGCTCGCGAGCCAGGGCATTGGAGTAGCCCCTGGTACGCCGTTTGCCGTGCTCCCGCGGCAGCAGGGCCACATCCGGGTCACCATCGGCGCAGTCTCGGAATCGATACCTGAACTCGCGGAACTGATTGCCGGTGCAGCATTCGCCGGAAGCTGGAGCGGCGGCCGTTGATCTTATGTACTGGAACAATCTAACTGTTGTCAGGGGGTGAAACCCGACGTAGTGTGGGCACGGTCAGCTTCACCCGACGGATTGACGCGATCAATCCGGTCGAGCCAGCCACCTCGAGAGGATCCCGTGTTGAAGACAGCTACCGCCGTAACCGGAACGGACGCCGAGAACGGCGCGGAGATCCGCCGCAAGGACAGGGCACACGTCTTTCACTCCTGGTCGGCCCAGGCGCAGATCGACCCGCTACCCATTGCCGGGGCACTCGGTTCCTATTTCTGGGACTATGACGGAAACCGTTATCTTGATTTTTCGTCACAGCTGGTCAATGTGAATATCGGGCACCAGCACCCCAAACTCATCTCGGCGATCCAGGAACAGGCAGGCAAACTTGCCACGATCGCGCCGCTTTTCGCCAACGATGCCAGATCCGAAGCAGCACGGTTGATCTCGGAACTGGCTCCGGGCGATCTCAATAAGGTCTTCTTCACGAACGGCGGTGCGGAGGCGAATGAGAATGCTATCCGAATGGCACGCCTCCACACCGGCAGGGCCAAGGTGCTCGCCGCGTACCGCAGTTATCACGGGTCCACCGCCGGCGCGATAGCCCTCACCGGTGATCCGCGGCGGTGGCCCTCGGAGCCCACCATGTCCGGCGTCGTCCGCTACTGGGGGCCCTATTCATACCGGTCCGCTTTCCACGCAGCCGACGACAGCGAGGAGTGCGAGCGTGCGCTCACACACCTGCGGGACATCATCACCGTCGAAGGACCACACACCATAGCGGCAATCATTCTCGAACCCGTCGTCGGCACGAACGGCATCCTCGTTCCGCCGGAGAACTATCTTCCCGGGGTGCGGGCACTCTGCGACGAATTCGGGATCGTGTTCATCGTCGATGAGGTCATGTCAGGATTCGGCCGCTGCGGTGAGTGGTTCGCCGTCGACCGCTGGAAGGTGACACCGGACCTGATCACCTTCGCCAAGGGATCGAACTCCGGGTACGTTCCGCTTGGCGGCGTCATCATCTCGGAAGAGATTGCACGGACCTTCGATGATCGTCCGTATCCGGGTGGACTCACCTACTCCGGGCACCCCCTTGCCTGCGCTTCAGCCGTCGCCTCGATCAACATCTTCCACGAGGAAGGGATCGTCGAGAACGCCCGCGCCCTGGGACGGGATGTCATCGGACCACAGTTGAGGGCGCTGGCGGAACGCCACCCGAGCGTCGGGGAAGTCCGTGGCCTCGGCGTGTTCTGGGCACTCGAACTCGTCGTCGACCGAAAAACCCGTCAGCCCCTGGTGCCGTTCAACGCCGCCGGAGCAGCTGCAGCGCCCATGGTCGAGTTCGCCAACGCCTGCAAGAGCCGCGGCTTGTGGCCGTTCACGCACTTCAACCGCACGCACGTTGTGCCGCCCTGCACCACGACGGCCGATGAGGTTCGGGAAGGAATCGATATCCTCGACGAGGCACTCGCGGTGGCGGACAAGTACTACACCGGCTGAACCGGCACCGCCGCGGTCGCATACCTGAACAAGAAAGGCTTCCCCGATGAGCTTCACTACCCGGCCGGAACTATCCGGCACCTTCGGCATGGTTTCCTCGACCCACTGGATCCCGTCCCAGGTGGGGATGGCCATCCTCGAGCGAGGCGGGAACGCGTTCGACGCCGCAGTTGCAGCAGGTTTCACCCTCCACGTCGTCGAACCCCACCAGAACGGTCCGGCCGGGGACATGCCGCTGATTTTCGCGCGGGCCGACGACAAGAAGCCCACGGTACTTTGCGCGCAGGGCCCCGCACCTGCGGCGGCAACGCTCGAGGCTTTCGCTGATCTGGATCTCGACATGGTGCCCGGAACGGGCTTATTGGCCGCGGCCGTCCCAGGATCCGTCCTGGGATGGCTGACCTTCCTGCGGGACCATGGAACGGTCAGCCTGCATGAGGCCCTGGAGATGGCTGAAAGCTATGCGGAGAACGGCTTTCCGGCGGCCGCGAAGGTAGTCGAATACATCCGGCGCGTGGAGCCGCTCTTCCGTGAGCACTGGAAATCTTCGGCCGATGTCTACCTGCCGGGTGGCAAGGTTCCCGAGCCCGGCCAACTGCTCGTCAACAAGGCATTGGCCAGGACTTATCGTCGGCTGATGGATGCCGAGAAGCAGGTGCTCGCCGACGGCGGAACACGTTCGGACGGCATTGACGCCGCAATCCGGGAATGGACGGAAGGATTTGTGGCGCAGGCAATCGCCGAATTCGTGGACATCCCCTGCCGGGACTCCTCCGGCAAAGATCACCGCGGGCTTCTGAGCCGGGACGATCTCGCGTCCTGGCGGCCGCACTACGAGGAGCCGCAGACCCTGACATTCAAGGGACACACTGTCTGCAAGGCGGGGTTCTGGAGCCAGGGGCCGGTCTTCCTGCAGCAACTTGCCCTGTTGGACGGGCTCGAGGTCCAGCCCGGCACAGCCGACGGCATCCATAAGATCATCGAGGCGACCAAGTTGGCGTTCGCGGACCGGGATGCCTGGTACGGCGATGTCAGCGACGTACCGGGGACAACGCTGTTGTCCGCCGACTACGCGGAGCAGCGCCGTCAACTCATCGGGGAAGACGCGTCGCTGGAGATCCGGCCGGGCAGCCCGGACGGTCGAACACCGGTCCTCCCCGATCTCGAGGTGAGAACGGATTTCGACGCAGCAGGGCTCACGGGGGTGGGCGAGCCGAACGCCGTCGCGGCCCTGCTGGACTCCGGTCCCAAATCCAGCGGCGAGGCACGGACCGACACTGTCCATGTCGACGTCGTGGACCGTTGGGGCAACATGGTGTCCGCGATGCCGAGCGGCGGGTGGCTGCATTCATCGCCGATCATTCCCGAGCTCGGCTTTCCCCTGGGCACCCGGCTGCAGATGGCGTGGTTGGAGGATGGCCTGCCCAACACACTCGCCCCGGGCAAACGCCCTCGGACCACTCTCTCCCCCACCCTGGTGATGAAGGGGAGTGAACCGGTCATGGCATTCGGATCACCGGGCGGGGATCAGCAGGATCAGTGGCAGCTTCACTTCTTCCTCAACTGCATTCTGGGTGGCATGAACCTGCAGGAGGCCATTGACGCGCCGGCATTCAACAGCACGCATTTCCCGAGCTCCTTCTACCCTCACGAGCATCAGCTCGGAGTGGTTCTCATCGAGCAGCGGGTGGGGGACGACATCCTCGCCGAGCTGAGCTCCCGCGGCCACCGGGTCGGGCGGGCCGGCGACTGGGAAATCGGGCGGCTGTGCGCGGTATCCCGGGACCCCGACACCGGCATGCTGCGCGCGGGCGCAAATCCCCGCGGCATGCAGGGGTATGCGGTCGGAAGGTAGGGGAGCTCGACCACGGCGGTAACACCGGAGGCAGCGCGTCGGGCCACCGTTCGGGACGGTCAGCCGAGTGAGGACAACGCTTCCTCGATATCGGTGACCTCGGTGCGCGTGGTGTAGTCGACGTGGATGTCGACGAAGCGCACAACCCCCGAGGCATCAGCGATGAGGACAGTGGGGAATGGGATGGCTGCGGTCGAATCCGCATTGCTGTCAGCGACGTCGAACCCCAGTTCCGTATGCGCTTCGCGTGCTTCGTCGCTGGGGGCGGTGACGATGCCCAGCTGCCGCGCCAGCACGTTCCCTTCATCGGAGAGGACCGCGAACTGCAGATTCCCGCCGTCGGCCGCGGCGCTCGAGCCGTCGGGCGTCTGCGGGCTGATGGCGACGAGGGCGTCACCGCGTTGCTGGAGCAGCGGGAGCAGTTCCTGCTGGTAGGTCTTCAGCGTGATGTTGCAGTACGGGCACCAGGCCCCCCGGTAGAACACGAGGACGGTGGAGGCACTGCCGAGGGATTCGAACAGGGTGACGATCGACCCGTCGGCTGCAATCAGTTTTGCCTCGGGGAGTCGATCGCCCACCGATACTGCGTTCCCCGGAATGCCCGCCTGATTGAGCTGGAACTGCTCATGGACGAAGGCTGCCGAGAGGTCCGGGCCGATCTTCTCGGTGAAATCTCGATTGAACGATTCGATCTGTGTCGCGATGTTGCTCGTAGCCATGTGGGTAGTCCCTTGCTCGGAGGTTCAGGCGATCGTGCTTCCTGTCAGCGTAGGAGAACGGACCGGTGCAGGCGATCCGTCCGTCATGAGCGGACACAAAAGAGGGAACTGGTCCATCGCAGCTTCCACTAGCTTCGTGGCCGTCATTCCTCAGCTGCAAGAAGCCCCAGTGTCCGGTAGGGGATGACCTCGCGCAGATACATGCTTGTCGAGGTTCGGAGGATGCCTGGGCACAGCCGGATCACCTCGCTGACGCGGTACAGGTCGTCGGGACTCTTGGCCACTACCCGGCACAGCAGGTCGGTGTCGCCTGCCGGCGCATGGCATTCAAGCACTTCAGGGATATTGCGCAGCGCCTCTATTGCCTCGTTCAACTTCGACTGGTCCAGCTCGGCCGAAACAGATGCCATCACCGCCCGCCCCAGAGCGGCCGGCAGGATCCGGCTGCTGTTCGAGCGCAGCACACCGCTGCCCGTCATCCGCTCCAGCCGAGCCTGAATGGTTCCGCGGGCCAGTCCGAGCTTTTGCGCCAACACCATCACTGGAACGCGAGGGTCCTCATCGAGCGCAATGAGGATTTTCCTGTCGATTGCGTCGAGATCCCGCACATTGACTACTTCCTGCCGATACATCGTTCTGCTACTTGTCATATTGACCACCTAAGAGTGTACCTGTTGCCCGATCTGAGTCGACCCTGTCTACTGGGAGCGAAAGCTGCGATCGCCACAAGCGAAAGCGGCAGGCACCGCAGGGCAGCCCACCGGCTCATCTGACGGAACGACGCCAATAAGTGTCCGCCGATAGCCGACCGCCGAACCCCTCACCTACTCGTCATTGCAGACCGGTGAGGGGCACTCTCTAGCTCGCTGTATGCTCAAGCTGCTGCGCTGCTCCGGGTCTCGGCTTTCCTGAGATCGCTCCGAGCGCCCAGCACCACACTCGACTTTCTCTGGGGGAAACTGTGTCCACTCTTCAGGCGTATGCCGCGCAAGCATCATCTCCCTTGGCCGGCTTTCCGTCCGGTCAGCCAACCTCCCGGATCCGGGACGGCGCAGCGACGAGGATCGGCACACAGCTCCTTGGTCTCGTCGTCACGGTCCTGGCCCTTGGTGTCCAGGCGCCCATGGCCGTCGTGCTGGTCCGGCGCCGGCACGCGAAACACACGGTGCTTGCATGAGCCGGCACAAGGTCGTGCGGCGCATCACGCTCTTTCTGACCGCCGCGCTCGCCGCGCCGCTCGCGGGGTGCGCCGAAGCGCCCGACGGCGAGGTCGGCACGGTGGTTCGCGTCATCGACGGCGATACCCTCGTCATCAACTTCGACGGCGAGGACCAGCGGGTACGGCTGCTGAACGTCGATACACCGGAGACGAAACACCCGGACAAGCCCGTCGAGTGCCTCGGGCCGGAGGCAACGACGTTCCTCGAGAACCTCACGCCCGCGGGAACGAAGGTGGGGCTGGACTTCGACGTCGAACGCACCGATCAGTACGACCGCGTACTCGCCGCCGTATTCCTCGAGGACAGGACGCTCGTCAACGCCGAAGTAGCCCGTAACGGGCTGGGAGTTCCGGTCGTCTTCGAGCCGAACCGGGAGTATTTCGACGAGGTCCAGGAGGCCTACACGGAGGCCTCCGCCCAGCAGATCGGTCTTCTCGATCCTGCTGCCGAGTGCACGCTCCCCGTCCAGGCCACCCAGGCAATGGCCGACCTCGCAAAGGCCACCGAAGCCGCCGGAGCGGCGTCATCAGCGGGCGGGACCGTTGCGGCCCTTGCGGCTGCTGCGGGAGGCGTGGCGGTGGCGATTGCCTCAGCCAAGGCTCTCCGCGAGGCGATAGCTGCCGGCAGTAATACCGTTCTGTGGACAGCGCTGGGTGGAGCGTCAGCCGCAGACGATCTCACGAACAAGCTGTCGTCGGCGATCAGTTCGGGCGAAGCCTCGCTCGCGTCGACGCAGCAGGTCGTCGCCGATCGTGAATTGGCCGAGAAGGCAGCCGCGGAAGCAGCAGAGGCACAGGCAGTCATCGAGGCAGCTGCAGCAGAGGAGCAGGCACAGGCTGCCGCCGTTGCTGTCGAAGCCGAGCGTGTCCAACGGGAAGCCGATCTGCGCGCCGAGGCAGAACGCGTGGCGGCGAACCTTGCCGCCGCGGCCGACGCCGAACGCGATCGGATTGCGAATCTGCCACCCGTGCCGGCGCCGTATGTCCCGCCCGCCCCCGCACCGTACGTAGCACCCGCCCCCGCACCGTACGTTGCACCCGCACCACCCGCAGCAGACCCCTACCCGGGGTACACCGGTCCGCGCTGCTACGCGCCGGGCGGAAAAACCTATCGGCCCTGCTGACGCCGTCGTCGTCGTGCCCTTCCTGAATCGCGTGCCCAGCAATGTGTCAACCACCGGCAGAGCCGTCTTCTTTGTGCGTTCGAGCGGGAGCAGGTCCGATCCCGCCCTCGCGCGCGCCGAAGCGTTGGACTAGATTCGAAGGAACGCACCCTCGAGAAGAATGGAGCATCACCATGAAGAACAAGCTTGTTTTCACCGCAGGTATGGCTGCCGGTTACGTCCTGGGATCACGCGCAGGCCGCGGGAGCTACGAAAAGATCAAGACGAAGGCCACCGAGTTGTGGAACAACCCGACGGTCCAGGAGAAGGTTTCCAGTACCACCGAGTCGGTCAAGACCAAGGCACCCGCGATGCAGGAGAAGCTGACCGGTGCCCTGAAGCGTGACAAACCGTCGGATTCGTCCGGTAGCGGATCGGCCTCCGGGAGCCCGACAGTGCCGGTGGTGACGTCCACCGGCACCGGTGAAGGAACCAGCGGGACCGGCAGGACAACCACCGGCATAAACGGCACCGGCCCCAGCGGCGGTGACCCGGAGCAGGTCGACATCACGCCCTTCCTGAACCAGGACGACGAAACCCGCCCCACACTCTAGGGCTTGGGCAGCGGAACGGCAGGAATCGGCATTGGACGCGAAGCCGCAGCGCCTCACCGCGACCATCACGGGTGAGGTGCAGGCGGTGGGATTCCGCTACTGGGCACGCCGTTCCGCCGAGGATCTCGGCCTGACGGGGTCCGCCATCAACAATCCGGACGGCTCGGTATCGCTGGTGGCGGAGGGCCCGCCGTCGGGCCTCACCGAGCTGCTCCGCCGTATCGAAGCCGGTGAGACGCCGGGCCGCGTCGATTCTGTCGACGCGGCCATTGGAGATTCCAGTGAAAGCTCCACGGGGTTCGAGTGCCTTTGAAGCGGCGAGGCGGACCCTCCTTCTCGGAGCCTGCGTCGCGGCGTTGGGAGCCGTGAGCGGCTGCGATGCCGGAGGGCGCTCGAACGACACGCAACATCCGGCGCTCCTCGCCGCACGGCCCGGTCCGCCACCCCCGAGAAGCCCGGTTCCGCCGGGTTCGCACCCGCTCGGCGTGGAACAGCAGCGGGACTCACTCGTCTACGTGCCCGCAACACTGAGTTCCGGTGAGCCCGCGCCCCTGCTGGTTTCCCTGCACGGCGCAGGGGGTGATGCCGCTGGCGGGTCCGCGCTGCTCACTCCCCTTGCCGACCAGTACAAGGCGGTAATTCTTTCCCCGGCGTCGCGAGGGAGCACCTGGGATGCCATCCGGGACAGCTATGGCCCCGACGTCGGGGTGCTCGAGCGCTCGCTCGATGAGGTGTTCCGATCAATCGCCATCGATCCTGAACGAATCGGCATCGCCGGGTTCTCCGACGGCGCGTCCTACGCTCTGGGTCTGGGCCTGGCGAATGGCGGACTTTTCCGGCGCATTCTCGCCTTTTCGCCCGGCTTCATCCCGGTGGGCCCGCGAAGTGGGACGCCGGACGTATTCGTGTCGCACGGGGTGGATGACACCGTACTTCCCATCCGCAGCACCAGCCGCCGCATCGTCCCGGCTCTGCAGGACGATGGGTACGACGTGACGTACCGGGAGTTCGAGGGCCCGCACACAGTGCCGGCGGGCATCGTGCAGGAGGCTGCGCAGTGGCTCGACTGGAGCAGCCCCGCCGGGTGAAAACCGGCCCGCTGGAGTTTTGAATGCCTGCCCGGTCAGCGAGACGCCTTCTCGGCCTCTGCGTCCTCGAAGGCAAGGATCGCGTTGACCGAAACCGCCGTTCGGTAGGCATCCCCGGCCGCCGAGATGAGCTGCGCGCTCGGATCCGCTACGTTGCCGACCGCCCAGACGCGGTCGGCGGTCGTGCGTCCGAGGTCATCGGTGACGACGCAGCCGTCCTCCCGGAACTCGCAGCCGAGGGCCGAGATCAGTGGAGAATCCACATCGGCCTGCGGCTCGCAGAACACCGCCGCGCATTCAACCACTGTCCCGTCAGTCAGTTCGACCGACGCGAGGCCGGCGGGTCCGGAAACAAGCCGACGGACCTCCCCGTCGACGATCCGCACACCCCGCGCCTCGAGCGTGGACGCGTCGTCGGGCGGGACGACGCCGAGGGTGTGGGTGAACAGCGTTACTGCCGGAGACCATTGCCGCAGCAGCACGGCCTGCTGCAGCGACGTCTCCTCGGTGGCAAGGACGCCGAGTTCGCGGTCGCGCACCTCCCAACCATGGCAATAGGGGCACTGCAGCAGCCCCTTGCCCCAGGCTTCACGCGCGCCTTCGACATCCGGCAGGATGTCCCGCAATCCGGTGGCCAGCACCACGTGTCGGCCGCTGAGAGTGCCTCCGCCATCGAGCTCCAGGATCCAGGTTTCTGCTGCATCGCGCGCCGAACAGACCTCACCTTCCAGGAAAACCGCTCCGTAGGATTCCACTTCCTCCCGGCCGAGGCGCACCAGCTCGAGCGGCGACTCGCCATCGCGGGTCAGGAAGCCCTGGGCGGCCTCAGCCGCTGCGTTGCGGGGCTGCCGGACATTCACCACGGCTACCCGGCGCCGAGCGCGGGCCAGCACCAGCGCCGCACTCAGGCCCGCTACGCCCCCACCCACCACGACGACGTCGAACTGTTCCGCTTTCCCATCACCCATGCTTCTATCCGATCACGAAAGAACTCGATCAGTCAGCCCGATTGGCATCACCCGATGACTTGACGCGGCGCGGACTCTTGGTTCCGAGAACCTTCACGAGCGAAGCGAATCGCGCGTTGTCCTCGAGGTTGTCGATCAACACAGCTTCGCCGTCCGCATCGGCCAGCGGGATCTGCCAGTTCGGGTACTCGTCGTTGGTGCCCGGCTGGTTCTGCGTACGTCGCTCTCCCACGGCATCCGCCAGCGCCACCCCGAGGAGCACCGACGGCGATTGCGCGATCAGCGCGTGCAGCGCCTCGACCGTCTCCTGCACCGATGCTGCGCCCTTCACCGGCAGAAGTTTCCTCTTCCGAAGCAGCGACAGGAAGGTCTCCTGCACGGCCTGGTCCTCAGCCCGCTCCTCCTCGACCGGCCTGCTGAGCAGGCCCAGCTTTTCCCGCAGCGCAACATGCTCACCCGCGAGGTAACCGGCCGACGGCGGCAGGTCGTGCGTGGTCACGGTCGTCAGGCACCCCTGCCGGTACTTCTCGGGGACGATGGGGCCGTCGTCGTCCTGTTCGAACCACAGGATCGATGTCCCGAAAATACCGCGCTCCGCAAGGTACTCCTGCACGCCCGGCTCGAAGACGCCGAGGTCCTCACCCACGACGACGGCGCCCGCGCGCTCCGCCTCCAGCGCGAGGATTCCGATCAGCGCCTCGTGATCGTAGTACACGTACGCCCCACCTCCGGGCGCTGACCCCTGCGGGATCCACCAGAGCCGGAAGAGCCCGAGAATGTGGTCGATCCGGATTCCTCCGGCATGCCGGAGGATGTTGCGCAGCATGTCGCGGAAGGCCTGGTAGCCGGACTCGGCCAGCCGCTCCGGATGCCACGGCGGCTGGCTCCAATCCTGGCCGTGCTGGTTGAACATATCCGGCGGTGCTCCGACGCTGATGCCTGACGCCAGAACGTCCTGCAACGTCCAGGCGTCGGCCCCGCTGGGATGGACTCCCACGGCGAGGTCGTGCATGATGCCGATGCCCATCCCGCTTCCCGTCGCCTCCAGCTGGGCTTCCTGTAGCTGTTCGTCGCACAGCCACTGCAGCCACTCATGGAATTCGATGCGGGGTGCCAGCCGCTCGGCCTGGGCAAGCGCCTCGACACTGCCGGGCCTTCCCACTTCCGCCCATTCGGGCCCGCCGGGAGCGTAGGTCTCGGCCAGCGCCGACCACAGCGCAAAGTCCTTCAGTCCCTGTCCCTGGTGTACGAGGAACTCCTCGAAATCACTCTGCCGCTGGCGGGGACGTTCAACACGGAAGACCAGCTCGAGCGCCTCGAGTTTCGCAGCGAAAGACGCATCCCGGTCCAGGAGGTCGGCGCTCGTATTGGCCTCGGCGAAGTCCCCTGCGAGCTCGCTGATCCGGCCCCGTGCCTCGGGGTCGAGCCGCGCATACTCGGGGATGTCCTCGATCCGCAGGTACATCGGGTGGAAGAAGCGCCGCGTGGTGGGCAGGTAGGGCGACGGTTCGACCGGTGGTACCGGCTCGGCGGCGTGGAGCGGGTTGACCAGCACGAAACCGGCGCCCTTCCCGGCCGCGACCTGCGCCAGCGAACCGAGGTCACCGAGATCACCGATTCCCCAGGAACGTGCCGACCGCACCGAATAGAGCTGCACCATGAGTCCCCAGGACCGCTTGTCCGAAAGGCGCTGCGTCGTCGAGAGGCGGTCGGGCGTGATGACGAGCGCACACTGCTCCTGACGCCCATCCGCCTCGGCATGAAGAGTGTGCCAGCCGAGCGGCAGCGCATGCGGGAGCACCGCGGAAAGGCTGACGCGCCTCTCGCCGTCGACCTCCCGCTCTGCGATCGGAGAGGTGTCCACAGTGCCGCTGTAATGGATGCCGTCCTCGCCGGTCGCCCATACCCGCACCTCGGCGCCAACAGGCGCGTGCACCGGGACAGGTCCCAGCCGGCCTTCCCGAACGACGACGACGCGCGGCAGCAACCTGCGCCACGGGGCCGCCTCCAGCTCTGTAAGGGACTTTTCGACATCCTCATCGGTGCCGGCCGGCACACCGAGGGCGGTCAGTACCGCGACGAGGGTCTGGCGCTCTACCTGCTTCGGTTCGCCGTCCCACCCCAGGAAGGTGGTGCCCACCCGGTGAGCTTCGGCGAGCCGCTGAAGTGCGGTGGGCGTGCTTGCGGTGGTGGAATCAGCCATTCCTCCAATGTAGGCGGCACCCGAGCCGTACTCCACCTTTTCACGACGACGGCGGGGCAGGTTGGGCCTGCCCCGCCGTCATCATGCCTGCGAGTGCGGACTAGCCGCCGAAGAGAGCCGAGGCCCTGGTGAGCGTCTGGAACACGCCGTAGGCGAGGGGTACTCCTACGAGAGCCCAGACGGTGGCGATCCTTGCTCCGGTCATTTGGTGCCTCCACGTGCTGGTTCTTTGCTTGCGCTATTGACGGGTTCGTGGAACCTGGAGTCCACGGGCTTCACCAGGAGGTTCGCCACGAAGCCGATGATCAGGAGTCCCACCATGGTGAGGAGGGCAGGCTGGTAGGCGGCCGCGGTCAGCTCGCCGGGTGTTCCCTGGGCGTCCAGGAAGCCGTTGACGATCAGCGGTCCGGCGATGCCGGCCGCGGACCACGCGGTCAGCAGCCGCCCGTGGATGGCCCCCACCTGGTAGGTCCCGAAGAGGTCCCTCAGGTAGGCCGGTACGGTGGCGAAGCCGCCGCCGTAGAAGGAGATGATGAAGAAGGCCAGGACGACGAACAGCAGTGTGGTGCTCGCGCCGAACAGCGCAAGGATCGAGTACAGGACGGCACCCACGCCGAGATAAACCATGTAGATGCGCTTGCGGCCGATGATGTCCGATGTGGAGGACCAGACGAAGCGGCCACCCATGTTGGCGATCGACAGCAACCCCACGAATCCGCCGGCAACGGCGACAGTGACGGCAGTGGAGCCGTCGGCCCCGCGGAAGAAGTCCTGGATCATCGGGGAGGCCTGTTCGAGGATGCCGATGCCCGCGGTGACGTTGCAGAAGAGCACGATCCACACGAGCCAGAACTGCTTGGTCTTGATCGCGTTCTTGGCCGACACGTTGTCGGAAGTAACGAGGGGCTTGGACTTGAGCGTCGAAGGGTCGAACCCCTCGGGCTTCCAGTCGGCGGCCGGAACCTTGATGGTGAACGCGCCGAACAGCATGTACACCAGGTACACCGCAGCGAGGGTCAGGAAGAGCTTGGCCACGGAGTCACCGCTGGCCACCCAGCCCTCGGCGCTCGAGTTCGGGTCGTAGAAGCGCAGCAGTTGCGTGGACAGCGGGCTCGCGATCAGCGCTCCACCGCCGAATCCCATGATGGCCATGCCCGTGGCGAGCCCCGGGCGGTCCGGGAACCACTTGATGAGCGTGGAGACAGGAGAAATATAGCCGATGCCGAGACCTATGCCGCCGATGACCCCGTAACCGAGGTAGACCAGCCAGAGCTGGTTCGTGAAGATGCCGATGGCACCCACGACGAATCCGGAGGTCCAGAACAGGGCGGAGGTAGCCATCGCCTTCCGGGGGCCGTTCTTGTCCACCCAGGTGCCCATGACGGCGGCGGAGAGCCCCAGCATCACGATGGCGATGGAGAAGATGATGCCGATCTGCGTCAGGCTCGCGTCGAAGTGCTGCACCAGTGCGGTCTTGTAGACGCTCGTCGCGTACGCCTGCCCGATGCACAGGTGCACCGCGAGGGCAGCCGGCGGAATGAGCCATCGGTTGAATCCGGGGGGTGCGATCGTGTGATCGCGGTCGAGCCAACTCATAAGAACTCCTTGTTACGTCGCAGCACGGATGGCTGCCCCCGAGCCATGGTTCATGAAGGCAATTATGGGGTGCGTCACACCAAAGAGGGAATTTGCAACGCCGGACGGTAGCTCACGTGCGGTGAGCGGTAATGTGCTAGCCGCTTTTAGTCAGCTTGCTTATCGAGTTTCGCTAGACTTCTCCAATGGCGACAACCGAGCACGCACCGGACACAAAACTCAAGCGAGGCATCACCGGCCCGCTGCTCTACCTGTTCATTCTGGGGGACGTGCTGGGTGCCGGCGTCTATGCGCTGGTGGGGGTCATCTCGGCCGAAGTGGGCGGGGCACTCTGGGTGCCGCTCATGGTGGCACTGGTCCTGGCTCTGCTGACCGCCGGGTCCTACGCCGAACTGGTCACGAAATACCCGAAGGCGGGCGGTGCAGCGGTCTTCGCCGAGCGCGCCTATCATAAACCCTTCCTTTCCTTCCTCGTCGGGTTCTGCATGCTCGCAGCGGGTGTTACCAGCGCCGCGGGCCTCGCGCTGGCGTTCACCGGTGACTACCTGGGCGCGTTCATCGACGTTCCGGCCGCGCCCGCAGCCCTGGTGTTCCTCCTCCTGGTCGCACTCCTCAACGCACGCGGCATCAAGGAATCCGTGCGCAGCAATGTGGTGATGACCGTCATCGAGGTGTCCGGGCTCGTCCTCGTGATCGTCGTTGTCGGCTTCTTCCTTGCCGGAGGCGGCGGCGACGTCTCCCGCGTGACGGAATTCCCGGCGGGAGTGAGTCCGGCCGCCGCCGTGCTCGGCGCGTCGCTCATCGCGTACTACTCTTTCGTGGGCTTCGAGGTATCGGCGAACGTGGCGGAGGAGGTCCGCGACGTGAGCCGCGTCTACCCCCGCGCCCTCTTCGGCGCCCTCCTGACGGCCGGCGTCGTCTACCTGCTGATCGGCCTTGCGTCTTCCGCCGCGATGCCGGCCGAGGACCTTGCGGGATCGACATCGCCACTGCTCGACGTCGTCGCGGCCACAGGAGCGGGCGTTCCGCCGTGGCTTTTCGGCCTGATCGCGCTGGTCGCGGTGGCCAACGGTGCACTCCTGACAATGATCATGTCGAGCCGGATCACGTTCGGCATGGCCGAGCAGGGCCTTTTTCCCTCCGTCTTCGGCAAGGTCCTCCCCATTCGTCGGACCCCCTGGGTTGCGATCGTTGCAACAACAGCCGTGGCCATGATCCTGACGCTCTCGGGGGACCTCGCCTCACTGGCCCAGACAGTGGTGCTCCTTCTCCTGTTCGTCTTCCTGAGCACCAACATCGCCGTCCTCGTGCTGCGCCGCGACAAGGTGGAGCACAAGCACTTCCGCATTCCTGCGGTGGTTCCCGTCCTCGCCGTCGCTTCCTGTGTCCTCCTCCTCACCCAGCAGGGAGGCGAGATCTGGCTTCGCACCGCTATCCTGCTGGCCGTGGGACTCGCCCTGTACTTTCTTCAGAAGCTGGTGCGAGTGCGGAGGACCGGCGGAAGCGCTGCTCGAACCTAGAGCCGTCGGGATCCAGTCACTGCCAGGTGTGAGGGGCGGGCCTCCGGGTACCGGGCAGCGAGTTGTTTCCGCGCCATTCGTGGATCCAGTCGGGTAGCAGCAGGTCCGCCGGCGGTGCACCGAGAGCAGCGATGATGTCCTCGTTGCTCACCGGGCCGCTCCTTGAGACGAGACGGGTTGCAATGAAAGCTCGCGCGTAGATTTCACCGTCGCTCACCATCCGCTGCTCGAAATAGACGGCCCGTTCGTCCAGGCCGATGATGCGGGTCTCGATCGTGTACCGCTGACCGAGCTGGAGGGATTTTCTGAAGCTGATCGTCTCCCCCGCCGCCACCGGGCTCCAACCCTTGCTGCGCATGATCTTCCAGACGCCGCTCCGGACCATCAGGTCGAAGCGACCCAGATCCATCAACGAGAAATACATGCCGTTGTTCAGGTGCATCGCAATATCGATGTCCGTCAGAAGGACGCGCAGCGGTAGCGAGGAATTACCCCAGACACTGAGGCCGGGGCGCCTACGTGAACGGAGAAGCTGGAGCAGGGTGCGGAGAAGAAGGTGCATCAGCACATATTACTCGGCAGTAACATATGGCAGTCCGGGAAGCAGTGCCTAGACTCGGTGGATGAGACAGCCCTACCCCTACGCCCTTTCGTTCGGCCGGTATCGGGAACTGTTGTCCTCGGAATTCGCGGCGCTGGCAGCATCGATCGACGGCACTCTTGCGACGCAGGTGCCATCCTGTCCCGGCTGGATCGGCGAGGACCTCGTGCGGCACACCGCTATCGTCTACCTGCAGAAGGCTGAAACCATCCGCACCGGATCGCGGCCGGGCAGGGGCTGGCCGCCCGTCAGTATCGGCAGCATGCCGCCCGGCGCACTCCTCGAGCACTGCTACCGCCGACTGATTGCGCAGTTCGACACCCACGCTCCCGAAGACGCCGCCGAGAGCTGGGTCGCGGATGACCAGACGGTCGGGTTCTGGATAAGGCGTCTCACGCATGAGACCGCAATGCACCGGTTCGACCTCGAGCAGGCGGGAGGCGGGCAGGCAACTCCCTTCGATGAAGACCTCGCAGTGGACGGCATCGACGAGGTGCTCTCGGTGATGCTGGGCCGGGGCCGCGCCGACCCAGAAGCAAGCGGCGCCGTCGTCCGCGTGGAGAGCGCAGGGCACACCTGGTCCGTGGCTTTGAAACGTGCTGCTGCGCGGCTTGATCGGGCACCGGAAGCCGGCGGCGCAACTGACGACGCCGCGACGATCCGTGGGGATCCGGAGGAGATTCTCCTCTGGCTTTGGGGGCGTGGCCCGCTTCCCCCCACCGCTGGACAGGGCGGGGCGATAGCCGAACTCCGTCACCGCCTGGCCAGGGCACTCTGACCGTTTCCATCCCGACCACTCCTGGAGCCCCATGACTTCGAAACCCGCACCGACAGTCCGGTTGCGCAACGGCGCCGACCTTCCCCTGCTGGGGCTGGGCACGTGGCCACTGAATGACGCCGAGGCAGCGGACACCGTTGCCACCGCCATCGACGCCGGCTACCGACTCATCGACACCGCCGAGAATTACCGGAACGAGGCAGGTGTGGGCGAAGGCATCCACCGCTCCGGCATCGAGCGGAATGAGCTGTTCCTCACCACGAAGTTCAACAAGGAATGGCACGGGCACGACGGCGCGCGGCGGGCCTTCTCCAACAGCAGCCGCCTGCTGGGCGTCGACTACATCGACCTGCTCCTGGTGCACTGGCCCAACCCCGACCAGGACCGCTACGTGGAGGCCGTGGAGGGCATCGCCGCGCTGGTCGATGAGGGGCTGGTGCGGGCCGTGGGAACCTCCAACTTCAAACCCTCCCATCTCCAGCGCGTACTCGACGCCGGGGTGGTGCCCGAGGTCAACCAGATCCAGCTCGACCCCCGCCGTACGCGACAGGATGTCCGTGCTTTCCATGCCCGGCACTCGATAGTGACGGAAGCATGGAGCCCACTGGGGCCCCGGAGCAACCTCCTCGAGATGCCCGTCATCACCTCGCTGGCCGAGCAATACGGGAAGGTCCCGGCGCAAATAGTGCTCCGATGGCACGTCCAGCAGGGCGTCGTCGCCATTCCGAAGTCATCCCATCCCGGGCGGCTCTCCCAGAACATCGATATCTTCGACTTCGAGCTGACACCGCGGGAGCTGGACAGCATCTCGGCGCTCGATACGGGCGAGTCCGACATTACCGATTCGGATACTTTCGGCCACTGACACCGCTGCTTCGGCCGCGCTCGCACCAAAGGGAATCGAATTGATTGAACTCGCCGTAATCTTCCTTGCGGGCTTCTGGGCCGGCATGATCAACGTCGTCGTCGGTTCAGGCACCCTGGTGACCTTCCCCGTGCTCCTGTTGTTCGGCTACCCACCCATCGTGGCGAACATCTCGAACAATATCGGCCTGGTAGCCGGGGGCATCACGGGATCGTGGGGCTACCGTCGTGAGATCGCCGCGAACAAGCGCCTGCTGCTGAAGCTGCTGCCGCTGTCCGCTGCCGGCGGCATTGCCGGAGCGCTCCTGCTCCTTGTGCTCCCACCCGAGGCTTTTCGGGCGATCGTGCCCATCCTGATCGTGATCGGGCTCGTCATGGTGGCGGTTGCGCCAGCTGTACAGCGCCGGGCTGCGGCCAAGGCGGGCGGGCCGTTGCCGCCCGCCGGCGAGTCCGCACCCGTGCGCCTCGTCCTGCTCGCCGGCATCCTCGTGCTCGGGGTGTACGGCGGCTACTTCGGTGCAGCGCAGGGAATTCTCATCGTCGGGCTCATGAGCGTCGTCACGCTGGAAAGCCTCCAGAGGATCACCGCGGTGAAGAATGTGCTCACCACGGTGGTGAACGGTGTCGCCGCCGTGACCTTCATGCTGGTGGCCTGGGAATCGATCGACTGGCGGGTCACTGCTGCCATTGCAGCCGGAGCTACCCTCGGCGGCCTGAGCGGGGCCAAAGTGGGCCGGCGGCTGTCACCGAACGTCCTCCGGGTGACCATCCTTGTCATCGGCACTATCGCACTTGTCCGGATTCTCTTCTTCGACTGATCAACCGCCCCCGTCACGGCCAGAGCAGGCCGGTCTGCCACCCGTTCCCGAACCGCGTGTACAGCAGCCGCGTATGACGCCGTTCGGCGTCTGCCTGCCAGAACTCGACGGCGTCGGGGGCAACGGTGTACACCGTCCAGCCCGGCGAGCCGGGACTTCCCTGCTTTCCGATCAGCTCGAGTTGGGCGGCGACTCCGGTGTCGAGCTCCTCCCTGCCCTGCATCCGGTCGCTCTGGTGTCCGGCCAGCACCAGCGCCCGGGCCACCGGATGGCGCCGCTGGAAATCGGCGTCGTTCTCCTCGGCGCCGGCCGGAGACACGGTGCCACGCACCCTGATCTGCCGGCCGGAATCGGGCCAGAAAAAAGTCAGCGCCGCCACCGGGTTCGCGGCCAGCTGGCGGCCTTTGGGACTGTCGCTGCTCGAAGCGACCGACCACCCGGACGCGCTGACGTCCTTCAGGATCACCACGCGCGCGTCCGGTGCACCATCAGCGTCCACGGTCGCGAGGTTGACGGCGTGCGGGGCGCGGATTCCGGCCTCCACGGCAGCCGTGAGCCATTCGACGAAGAGGTCGATCGGCGATTCCGGCGCACCGGCCGGGTCGAAGGTGGGCATCGCCTCGGGAAAGGCGGGAACTCCGCTCAGGAGATCGCGGGCCAGTCCGGGATTACTCATGCGGACACCCTATCGCCGATCCCGGGCTCGTTGGCGATCTCTTCAGCAGATGCCAAGCAGGGAGCCGGCACTCTAGAGTCGGAAGATGCCTGCTCACGAAGACCACCGGATAGGCCCTCGGGATCTCACGCGCTGGGGCACTCCCCTGGGTCGGTGGCTGGTGAGGAGCGTCCGACCGCTTGCCGCCTGGATCGGGCCGCACTGGGTTCTTCTGCTTATCATCGCGATCGGCGGCGGCCTTGCCGCGGCACTGACGGCGGCGTCGGCCGAAGTCTACGAAGCGGTCGCGGAAGCGAACGGCGTTGCCGCCCTCGACCAGCCGGCCCTGAACCTCGCTCTCACCCTGCGCGAGCCGTGGCTGAACAGTCTGGTGACCGCCTACACCAATGTCGGCGGACCAGTGGGCATGCCCATCCTCGCGGTGTCGGTAATGGTCCTGCTTGCCGTTCGACGCAGGTCCTGGACTCCCGTGATCCTGCTTCCGGCAGCGGCGTTCGGGTCCCTCCTGATGACCGTTGCCGGGAAGGAAGCCATCGGCCGCCTCCGTCCCGCCCTTGAGTTCGCTGTCCCACCCTACGAAAGCTCACCATCCTTCCCGAGCGGGCACGCGCTGAATGCCCTGGTGATCGCGGGCATCGTGGCCTACCTGCTGGTGCTCCGCCAGCACCGCAAACGCTCGCGTGCGCTTACTGTCGGCCTCGCCGTCGCCTTCGCCGCCACCATGGGCCTCAGCCGCGTGTATCTGGGACACCACTGGCTCACGGATGTGCTGGTCGCGTGGACGCTGGGGATCGCCTGGCTTTCACTCGTGGTCACGGCACACCGCTTGCTGCTCACGCTTCGCCGCCCCGCAGCTGGAAGGGTTTCCTAGCGGCTGGCCTCCGAAAGCTCCTTCACCTTTTCGAGCGCCCGCGGCCAGCCTTCGGTGAACATCGCCGCATACTCGTCGGCGCTGTCCATCTCGACATCGACGGTGGTGGCGCCGCCGGACTCGCTGAAGGTGTAGTTCTCCTCGGTTCCGCTGATCTGTCGAGCCACGTCGCTGGTGACGTCATCAACCCCGTTCACCACCTGCCCGTGGTACTGGATCGAGACGTACTCATGCCTTCTGTTCTCCGCCACGGTGCCGACCAACCCTTCGAAGGAACCGTCCCCGCCGGGACCCAGGAAGCGGATGGTCGCCCCCTTGTCCCACGTACCCAGAAAGTGCGATCCCTCCTGGAATACCCCGGCCCACTGACGATAGGTCTCGTCGCCGAGCATGGTCTCCCAGACCACGTCGACGGGAGCCTGGATCGAGACGGAGAAACGCAACTTTTCCATAGCAGATTGTATCCCCGTACCGTCCGGGCGGGGAGTGGGCCACAATTGGGGAATGACGGACCACGCGGCCTCCCTTCTTCCCCGGGAACGGAGCGAACCCGCCCCGGACGCTGTCCATGTCCCCGACTGGCTTCCGCTCCAACGGCAGATCGACCTGGTTAGGGCATGCCGCAGGTGGGCGACTGGCCCGGTACCCATGCGCTCAATCACCATGCCGAACGGCGGCACCATGTCGGTGAAGACCGTCTGCCTCGGCTGGCACTGGCAACCCTATCGATACAGCAGGACAGCCGACGACGCCGGTGGGGCCACAGTTGCTCCCTTTCCGGACTCGCTGAGCCGGTTGGGACAGGATGCCGTCGCCGAGGCGTTCGGCCCCGACCACGCGGCCGACTATCGCCCCGATGCGGCGCTGATCAACTTCTACGACGACGCCGCCAAAATGGGTATGCACCAGGATAACGAGGAACGTTCCACTGCGCCGGTGGTTTCCCTCAGTCTCGGCGATTCCTGCCTGTTTCGCTTCGGAAATACCGAAAACCGCAATCGGCCCTGGCACGACGTGCAGTTGCAATCAGGGGACCTCTTCGTTTTCGGCGGCGCTTCTCGACTTGCCTACCACGGCGTCCGGCAGACGATCCCGGGCACCGCAGATCCAGTTCTGGGACTTGCGGGACGCCTCAACATCACCCTTCGGGTCACTGGCCTTCCCGGCTGATCGCCGCCGGGAAGGCATCCACTCACCCTGATCCGCGCGTCAGGCTTCCTGCTGCGCCGCTTGCCTGGCGGCAGTCAGGAGCTTGAAGCGCCGGCGCTGCTTGGTAGGAATGAGGGACAGAAACTGCGGGTGTGCCAGGAGGAAGTCCTGGGCCTCCCGGCAATACGGCATGACGGCGAGCCGACGTCGATGAGCGTTGAACAGCACCGCCTGCATGAGCACGGGCTCAAGTCCCATCCGCCGGAACCGCGAGTCGATCACTGCCTGGAGGAGCAATACATCGCCGCCGCGCATTTCATACTGCACGTATCCGGCCATCACCCCGTTGCGGTACAGCTCGAAGCGTGAAAAAAGGGCGTTGTCGCGAAATTTTTCCCGTGTGCCTTCGGGTTCGGCAGGAGCCTCGGCAGCCGACTCGCGGCGTTCGAGCTCCTCCACCAGTGCCTCATAACGGTCCCGGGTTTCCATCGAAGGGTAATCCGAATCCAACAACTGGTAAGTGCGGTTGCACAGCGTGCGCAATTGCCGCGTGGAGACCTCGGAAAGGTCAGTAGGAAATGGTGATTCCTCGGCGCTGGGGGAAGAAACAAGCGCGGGGCTCGGGGTTCTGGACCAATCGAAGGAATGCGTCGGTTCAGCTGGCCGGGTCCGGGGACGGTCGAGTACTTGGGGAAATTGTTCCATGGCTTACTCCACGTAGTGGTTCCATGGCCTGCTTCTGGACCAGTCCCTGAAGTCTAGGGGAGAAGCTCGAAAATCGAAAGCTCAGCCGACTGACTATTCTCGAAAGCCCGCCTCCCGGTAAAAACCTTCGATGTGCCGGGCCACGTGATCGGCAGCCAACTGCCCCTTTCCGTCCCGAACCGCGCCCAGGATCTCCCGGTGCTCACTCCGCAGTCGCACCGCCGTGGAATGCCAGTCCGGCAGGTCCACTGTGAGCTGCTGCGTGTAGGCCTGGATCGATTCGCGCAGGGAGGCCATCATGGCCCCCACCAGAACATTTCCCGCCGCTTCCGCGAGGGCAACGTGGAAGAGCGCATCGAGGGCGAGGAATTCCGGGGCCTCCACGCCAGGGCGGTCCATATCGGCGAGCAGGTGTTCCGCCGTCACCAGGGATACTGCATCGCTTTCCGCATGTGCGGCGGCCCAGGTCTCCAGCAGCAATCTGGTCTCCACGATGTCGGAGACTGGCAGATGTGAACTGGCGATGTGCAGCCGAAGGGTTGAGCCGAGTGCCACCGCCGGGTTCGCGGTGACGATCGTGCCTGCCCCTGGGCCCGAGCCGACCCCGGCTTTCAGCACACCCAGGGCCTCGAGCACCCGGATGCCTTCCCGCACCGAAGTCCGCGACACCTTCAGCCGCTCTGCCATGGCCCGCTCACCGGGCAGCCGCGACCCGACCCCGAGGCGCCCCGCCGCCAATTCGGCTTCGAGCCACGCCGAAACGGCCTGATGATTGCGCATGGCGCCAGCATAGCTTGCGTGGTCTGACCACAGACCGTAAAGTCTGTGGTCAGACCACAGGTATCGCCCGACGCCGAGCAAAGGTACGCAATGCAGCCCACCCCCGCCACTCCTCCGGCCCTTCGCCGGCGACTTCCGAAGGTTGCCGACCTCGCACCCCTGATGCAGTTCAAGAAGCCGGAATTCAGCAGCGCCTCTCGGCTTCGCCGAGCCAATACCATCGGCGACCTTCGCGCCATGGCCAAGCGCCGCACTCCCACGGCACCCTTCGACTACACGGACGGCGCTGCCGAGGCGGAAATCTCGCTGCGCCGCGCCCGCGATGCCTTCCTCGACCTCGAGTTCCGGCCCGGCATCCTCCGCAACGTGGAGAAGGTCGATACCTCCACCACGATTCTCGGCCAGCTCTCGGCGCAGCCGTTCGGCATTGCTCCTACCGGCTTCACCCGAATGATGCAGTCGGAGGGTGAATATGCCGGATCGCAGGCCGCGGAGGCAGCAGGTATCCCCTACACGCTCTCGACGATGGGCACCGCCTCCATCGAGGATGTCGCGGCCGCGGCCCCGAACGGGCGCAACTGGTTCCAGCTCTATCTCTGGACCGACCGTGACCGGTCCATGGAGCTGATCACACGCGCCGCCGCCGCGGGAAATGACACCCTCATGGTCACGGTGGATACGGCCGTCGCCGGTGCCCGGCTCCGCGATGTCCGCAACGGCATGACGATTCCGCCGGCGCTCACGCTGAAGACCGTGGTGGATGCTTCCTACCGCCCGGCGTGGTGGTTCAACTTCCTCACCCACGAGCCGTTGTCCTTCGCCTCGCTGTCCCGCTATTCCGGGACGGTGGCGGACCTCATCAATTCCATGTTCGACCCCACCCTCACCTACGAGGACCTCGACTGGCTCCGCAGTGTCTGGAAGGGCAACCTCGTGGTCAAGGGCATCCAGACGCTCGACGACGCCAAACGGGCGGTGGACCATGGAGCCGACGGCATCATCCTGTCCAACCACGGCGGACGCCAGCTCGACCGCGCTCCGGTTCCCCTGCACCTCCTGCCCCAGGTCTCTGCCGAACTCAAGGGCAAGACGGCGATCATCCTCGATACGGGGATCATGAGTGGCGGAGACATTGTCGCCGCCCTCGCGCTGGGTGCCGATTTCACGCTCATCGGCAGGGCCTACCTCTACGGGCTGATGGCGGGCGGGCGGCCGGGGGTGGACCGTGCCATTGAGATCCTCGGAACGCAGACGGCGCGCACCATGCAGCTGCTCGGCGTCAACCGGATCGAGGACCTCGACGCGGACCACGTGAAGCTCTTGAACTGACCGGGACGTCAGTTCAGTCTCATTCTGGTCTCGGGCGGCCCGAATAGCGCTCGGTGGAGCTACTATTCAGGAAAGCGGGCATGCCGGGGGGCGGAGCCCTTTAGTGCTGGGGTCTCAACCTATGAAGCGTAAACGCATGCATTACCCGTTAATATATCGGCGCGCGCGAACTGTGCTGTTCGCCGTCGGGCTTTTCTGGCTGTGGGCACTCTTCAGCAGTGCCTCCTTCATTTCCGGCCTCGGCGGCTCTCCGGTCTACGCGATCATTGCCCTGTACGGAGTGGCCGTCGCCATCCTCGTGTCGATTCCGGTAGCTTTCCTCGCCGTGGCAGGGATGGTACTCAATCCACCGCAAGCGGCGAGGGACGACGTCGTTCGTCACCTGCCGCTGGAGCCCGCCGCCCAACCACCCCAGAGTTGGCACAGCAGGCAGGTTTCCTAAATCAGCCCTCGCACTCGTTGCAGTAGATCAGGCCGTTCTTCTCGCGGGCGATCTGGCTGCGGTGGCGCACCAGGAAGCATGAGGAGCACGTGAACTCATCCTCCTGCGGCGGAATGACCTGGATGAGGAGCTCCTCACCGGACAGATCGGCGCCGGGAAGGTCGATTCCCTCGGCCGTATCCCCGTCCTCGATATCCACGGATGACGACTGAGCACTGCTGCCGCGGTTCGCCTGAAGCGCTTCGAGGGATTCGGCTTCCTTGTCCTCGTCATTGTTGCGTGGTGCGTCGTAATCCGTTGCCATGGCGGTGCCGTTCTTCTGGGGTGTCCGTGGTAGTAAAGCGTGTCGCAGCAACCGAGTCTAACGTCAAATAATCGGGGCATTGACACACTCGGCCTCATATGCGGTGATGCTTGTCATACGCTGGAACAGGCATCAGCACACTCTGCAGGCAGGGCACTCAATGCGCGCGAAGACAGCAGCGGAACCCGGGCCCGGCAGCGGCCTCCGGCGAAGTATCGTCAGTGGTCTCCTGTTCGGGTGTGGCCTCGTCGCCTTCGTCGACGAAGCGGTGTTCCACCAGATCCTCCACTGGCACCATTTCTACGACCGCTCCACTACCGCTGCCGGGCTCGTGTCCGACGGCATCTTCCACGCTTTCAGCTGGGGTGCCACGGTGGGTGCACTGTTCCTGTTCGCCGACCTCCGCCGCCGCGGCGCGCTTTCACTTCCGGCCTGGACCGGTGGCGTCCTGCTGGGATCCGGGATCTTCCAGCTGTACGACGGCGTGGTGCAGCACAAGGTGTTCAGCCTCCACCAGATCCGCTACGGTGTGGACCTCGCGGTGTACGACCTTCTCTGGAACCTCACCGCACTGGTCCTGATCGTCAGCGGCGCGGCGGTGCTCCTGGTGCGGCAACGGCGGGCAGGGCGAACAATCCGGACCCACGGGTAATCCTGCAGTGTCGCTGCCGGACCTTCCTGCTGTGCTCTCCGCCGCAGTTCCCGCCGCTGCAGCCGATGCCGCCGTCGTCCTGCTGTGGTTGATTCCCGGGGCTGCCTACTACGCGGCAACGCGCCGGCCCGGCCTGGTCTGGCCGCGGAGGCGGACTGCGTTCTGGTGCGCCGGTGCGCTCCTGGGAGCCGCAGTCACAGCCGGCCCCGCTGCCTCGGCCGCCCACGCGACCTTCGTTGCCTCCATGGCCGTCCACCTGCTGGTGGGGATGGTGATCCCGCTCCTCTGGGTTCTGGCTGCCCCGGTCACGCTTGCGCTGAAGTGGCTGCCGGTGCATGCCTCCCGCCGGGTGACCCGGATCCTGCGCTCCGGTCCCCTCCGTGTGCTGTCCCATCCGGTGACGGCGGGCCTGCTGATCACGGTGCCACTCTGGGCACTCTACGCCGGAGGCCTGTACCCGCATGTGGTTCATCGGCCGGCCGCACTGGCTCTTCTTCACCTTCATTTCCTGCTGAGCGGCTGTCTTTTCGCCTTCGCCGTCATCGGCATCGACCCCAATCCGCACCGATCCGGCGCAGTGGTGCGGGGAACCGTTCTCCTGTCTTCCATTGCGGCCCATGGAATCCTTGCCAAGGTGCTCTACGCCACGCCGCCGCCGGGCCTCACCACGTCCCAGGCCGAACCGGGAGCACTGCTGATGTACTACGGGGGCGATGCCGTGCACGCCGGGATGCTGATCATCTTCGGCTGGCAGCTCTACTCGGCCGCCCGCCGACGGGATGTGCGGCACGGCGTACGTCCCGCGCCGGGCCGCAGCCGCCCAAGCTAGGATCGAGGAAGAATTGAGGGGGACATCCGTGACATCTGAACCATCCTGGGTGCGGCACGCCATCTGGTGGCAGGTCTATCCGCTGGGATTCGCGGGAGCCGAGAAAGCCGCCGGCCCTGCTGAAACTCCCATTGCCCATCGGTTGACCCGGCTGGTCGATTGGCTGGACTACGCGGTGGAACTCGGCGCTTCGGGGCTCGCCCTTGGTCCCATCTTCGCGTCCGAAACGCACGGGTATGACACGACGGACTACTTCCGCGTGGACCCGCGGCTGGGCGACGACGACGATTTCCGCCGGCTGATCGACGAAGCCCACCGCCGCGGACTCCGCGTCCTGCTCGACGGCGTCTTCAATCACACCGGCCGCTCGTTCCAGCAGTTCCAGCACGCCGTGCGCCTCGGCCCGTCCGCGCCGACTGCCGGCTGGTTCCGCTTCCATTGGCCATCCGGCGGCGGCAGTTCCGGGGAGGCGAAGTCCGGCAGCGACAGTTCGGGCAGCGAGGTCGCCTATGACGATTTCGAGGGCCACCACCACCTCGTCGCACTCAACCATGAGGAGCCGGAGGTGGCACGCTTCGTCGCCGACGTGATGAAGCATTGGCTCCGCCGCGGCGCCGACGGCTGGAGGCTCGACGCCGCATACGCCGTGCCGTCGTCGTTCTGGTCCACCGTGCTGAGCGATGTCCGGGCGGAATTCCCCGACTCCTACTTCGTGGGTGAATACATCCACGGCGACTACGCCGACGAGGTACGCGCGGGCCGGCTCGATTCCACGACGCAATACCAGCTCTGGAAAGCCGTCTGGAGCAGCCTCAACGACGCCAACTTCTTCGAGCTCGCTGCAGCGCTCGACCGGCACAACGCCCTCCTTGAAACCTTCGCCCCCCTGACCTTCGTGGGGAACCACGACGTCACCCGGCTCGCCACCCAGCTCACCGATCCGGCCCTCCTTGCCCATGCCCTGGTGGTTCTTTTCACTGTTGGAGGCACCCCATCCGTCTACTACGGGGACGAGCAGGCGTTCCGCGGCCTCAAGGAGGAACGGCCAGGTGGGGATGACGCCGTGCGCCCGGAGTTCCCGTCGTCACCGTCGGCCCTTGCCGCGCCCGGCTGGCCCGTGTACAACCTCCACCAGCAACTGATCGGGCTGCGGCGCAGGCATCCCTGGCTCCACACAGCGCGCACGACGGTTCACACGCTGAGCAACGAGCACCTCGTGTACGAGATCCGCAGCGGGGACGAATCGATCATCGTTGCCCTGAACCTTTCGGGACTCCCTGTCACACTTGGCGTTCCGGTGACCGCCGATGTCGTTCTCGAGGGGAATGCCGGGCTCGACGCGAGTGGGCACCGGCTAGCACTGCCGCCACGGGGCTGGGTGGTCCTGGGCGGAGGAAATTCCCCGTGGACATCCAATAAATAGCCCGCAAGGGACACAATTAACGTCAGGAGGAACGCATGAATCCCAATACCGAGCACGTTGACCAATCCGAGCCGGGCTTCACCCCCTGGCCCCGGCCCCTTTCGACCCAGGCGCTGGGCACTGTCAAGAAAGGCCTGCTCCTCGTCGTCGTGCTCATCGGCGCCTATCAGATCGTGCCTGCGGGGAATTTCGGGGCCGCAGTGAGCCAGGCGTTCACGCTCCTGGTGATTCTGTCCTGGCTCGGGCCGGCCGGCAGGATGCTGATGCAATTGTCGAGAGGCCGACGAGGGCCCCGGCAGGAAGAGCCGCCGACCGCCTAGCGGAGCGGGTCCGCCCTTGTCCGCGGGGTCGACAATCCTCTGCCAGGGCTGATGGCACACTTGGAATCATGACGGCAATCCTGCTTGGCTGGAATCCCGATTCCCGGAACGACTGGGAGCCGGGCTACCCCTCGGTCCGGGAAGAGCTACGCCGATCCGGATTGGTCAGGCAACGCTGGAGCGTCGGAGGACCGACGCCGATCCCCCCGGGCTCCGATGCATGGCTCGTCCTGCAGGGCAAGGGCGCCCGCGGCCTGATCGGCCATGGGGTAGTGGCCTCGGACACCTTCGAGGATTCCGACGGCGGCGGCTGGATCGCCGTCGAATTCGACACCCTCCTGGAGCAGGGCGACCATATCCAGGCCGCAGTACTCTCCGACCTGGTGCCGGGGGTCCCGTGGGAAGCGAACATCCGATCGGCACGTTCCGTCGAGCCGTCGGATGAAGCAGCGATTCGGGACGTGTGGACAGGGCACCGACCGCTGGATGACATGGATCCGATCCTGCCTGTCCCCGGGACCTACCCGCAGTCCGCCCTCACCAGGGTGTCGGTGAACCGCTATGAACGGGACCCCGAGGCCCGGAGGATCTGCCTCGCCCAGCACGGGTTTTCCTGCGCAGTGTGCCGCTTCGACTTCGAGGCCGTGTACGGCCCGGAGGGTCGAGGCCTCATCTCCGTCCACCACCTCGTCCCGGCGACGCAACTCGTGCCCGGCTACGAATTGGACCCCGTCCGGGACCTTCTGCCGCTGTGCCCGAACTGCCACTCCATGGCGCACCGCCGAAGCGTTCCCTTCACTCCTGCCGAACTCCGCCGCATGATGTCCGGCGCGGGTTTCATCGAGGGATCGATAGTCACCCAGGTTCAGTTAGACTCCCAAGCTGAAGCCCGTAAGCTTTTGGGCTAGTCAAGCGCACTTTAATCCTTGACCCTGCCGCGTGTCGGCCGGGCATCATGGGAAGAACCGCAACCACGAAGGAAATTCCATCATGATTGGCTTCATCATCGCCGGCCTCGTCATCGGCGCACTCGCACGTCTCATCAAACCCGGCAAGCAGAACCTCGGCCTGCTCGCCACTCTCCTGCTGGGCATCGTGGGCTCGATCATCGGCGGGGTCATCGCCAGCTTGCTGCGCACGGGAAACATCTGGGAACTGAATATTTTGGGATTTATCGTCGCTGTCATCGCCGCCGTGCTGCTGATCGGGGTTGCTGAGGGCGCCGCCGGACGACGCCGGATCACCCGCTAGCCCTACTGGGCCAGTATTCAGGTTCGGATGGGACCATGGTCCTCGCCCGCCCCTCGTAACAGACCGCGGAATAACTAGCGCCTTGTGGCGGTTATCGCGTGCACATGTACGCTATAGCGCGTCCATCAGAAGGAGAAGTTCGCCCCATGGCAACAGATTACGACGCACCGCGCGTCGCCCAGGAAGATCAACCAGCCAACGAGTCGCTCGAAGCGATCCAGGCCCAGCGAAGTGCAACAACCCAGACGTCGCTCATCGACGTCGAAGACAGCGACACCGCGGAAGGCTTCGACCTTCCCGGAGCCGACCTGTCCCACGAGGAACTGCTCATTCAGGTAGTTCCGGAGCAGGAAGACGAGTTCACCTGCATGTCCTGCTTCCTCGTGCATCACCGCAGCCAGCTGGCCCGCGAGAAGAATGGCAGCAAGTACTGCATGGAGTGCGAGGGGTAGGTAGGGCGACGAGCCGACGGGCGTGGCAGTGGCGGCGATCCGGCCGCCGGCGGGGAGCCCCAGGGGACACGGGTGCGCGGGTGCCGGGCACAGCAGATCTGCCGCGGGCAGTGGAGCTTCGGCTCGCATGGAACATGCACGATCACGTACAGCACCACCCTCGCCGAGGATCTTTCGGCCTCCCTCCGTTTCTCTCTCGAGACGAAGCCGCCCGTCTTTTGCGGTGTCGGTGACCTGTGTCGACTGAAGCAGTTCATCCGCAGGACTATCGAGTTGGAAGCCCCCGTTCGAGCGCCCTGGTTCCGATGATGAAACTTCTCTTCGTTGAGCCAACCCGGATCGCGTGAAGCTGCTTGACTATGAGCGGACTGGTACTCTCGGGCAGCACGGACGGCTGGGGATCACCCTCGCGAACCCTGCCGCGTCCCGCTTGGCGGGCCTGGAGGTGGGGTGAACAGTATCAGTTGCGCGCCGGGGGCTACGCGCCTGGGGTAGAGGCCGGCGTCGAGCGCTCAGCAATCATACTGCCTACACGTGTACCCTGTTGCAGCAACCCATCTGAAGGAGATAGATCCACCCCATGGCAACCGACTACGACGAACCACGCGTCAAGCCCGAGGACCAGCCCGTCAACGAGTCGCTCGAGGCCATTCAGGCCCAGCGCAGCGCCACCACCCAGACGTCCACAATTGACGTCGAGGACGGCGACATGGCCGAAGGCTTCGACCTGCCCGGTGCCGTTCTGGAGGAAGAGCTATCCATCTCGGTGGTTCCACAGCAGCAGGACGAATTCACCTGCATGTCGTGCTTCCTGGTCAAGCACCGCACCCAGCTCGCCCGCGAGAAGAACGGCGACCTGTACTGCGCAGAGTGCGAAGGCTAGGCCTACCCCTGGATCAGGCGCAGCTGTGAGCCGTGGCTCCCTGATGGAGCCGCCTCGGTGCCGTTGCCGGTGAGACGGAGCGTGTCGGCCTCAGTACCGGCGGACAGCAGGGCTTGCTCGACGTCCCCGGCGAAAGCTGCCACGGAGGCAGCAGCGACAGACCAGTCTGGCCACCTGGCTGCGCGGGTCTCTTCATCGATGACGATTCCGCTGTGGATCTCGTAAATGGTCTGCTCGAAGGTCAGCATCCGGCCGGATGCCTCGGTGAGCGTAACCTGGGCTTCCGGGCCGAAGCCGTTGAACCGAATCGACCCAAGGTGGCACAGCCCGGTCTTGAGCATTGCCCTGAACCAGCCGTCTTCGTAGTCCTCTTCCAACTGCCACCCCTTTCAAAGAATGTCGCCTGATTCTATGGGGCATCGGACTGGGTTTGACCGGCACGCTATGTGAACATTCGGTGACGAAATTCCCGGGTGGGAGAGCGTCAGCGTCTCTACTCCTCCGGGCCCCTTCATCATTACCCTTGGAGGAATTCCTGGCTGAGCCAGGTTGGAGTGGGTCCGGTGTGACGGGATGGATGTTACCGATCGAAACAAGTATTCATGACAGGTGAGGTCGTCAAGGAGTTCGGCACCCGGAATCTTCATCGACGGGTTCCTATAAGTCCGGGGCTTTCTGCGCTGATGAGCGTTCCTTAGGCATCTGCAGCGCATTCGGTGAACCCGCTACTTCTACGACGCCTTGCCGGCTCCCCAGGGTAAGCAGTTTCCAGTTCCTGAGGACTTCCCGCGGACGTTTGCCCGGCAGGGTCTGGACCCCTTCGGCGGTTATCTCCGTCACCACAATCTGCCCTCCCATTCGCCGGTTGTACTCGCCGGCATCCAGGCCCTGAAAGGAGAATCTTCCCTCAATGATCTGACCGATACCGTTAGCCCACCGGTCTCGAAGGGACCCAGGAGTGGATTGAGGGAAGCGGATGGCGCACTCAAGAATCCCCTGTGCGAGGTTCCGGTCCGCGCGTAGCTTCTTCTCTTCGGCTGCGGGACGCCAAACCAGAATCTGTAGAGCGACAACGACGAAGACCGCGGCTCCCAACCCAAACCAAAACCCCATCACTTCTCGCAAAACGCCCGAGACAACGACACCGATGAAAGCTGTAAGGACCTGGAGGCGGACGAGCCTTTTCCCCCACTTGCCTAACGGCTCCGGAATTATTGGTTCTCCCACAGTCGAACACTAATACGCTGCGCAGCACCACTGATGTTCCTCCGCAGACCTCCGCTAGACGTCCCGATTCCATGCAGCGAAAGGCCTAGCGGGAGCGTGCGAGAAGTATCGAAAACTAAGGACAAGGAACCCGATGAGCAGAACACTCCTTAGGGAAAGTCTGTTATTCCTCCAGCGCTTACCGTGCAGATCGCGCCGGGATCCGCGCCAACAGTGGAGCTTAGGGGAATCGAACCCCTGACCTTTTCATTGCGAACGAAACGCTCTACCAACTGAGCTAAAGCCCCAAACACTCCACACTGTATCCAATACCGGCGGTGTTACTCAAAGTCGTGGACGGGAGCGGTTAGTGCCCCGCCCTCGGTGCTCCGGAGTAGGCTTCTCCCCATGCCCCCGAAAGAACACGCAGTACGTTCGTCGACCCCTCAGCCCGGAGAACTCCGGCCCTGGCCGGCCCTGTGGTCACTCGTGATCGGCTTCTTCATGATCCTGGTCGACTCCACGATCGTCTCGGTGGCCACGCCGGCCATCATGGAGGGTCTGGGGGCCGGCATCGACAGCGTGATCTGGGTAACCAGCGCCTACCTCCTGGCATTCGCTGTACCACTCCTCGTCACCGGGAGACTCGGAGACAGGTTCGGCCCGCGGCGCATCTACCTGATAGGGCTGGTTGTCTTCACCGCCTCGAGCGCATGGTGCGGCCTCGCGGGCTCCATCGAGGTACTGATCCTCGCCCGGGTGATCCAGGGGCTCGGCGCAGCACTCATGACTCCCCAGACCATGTCAGTGATCACCCGGATCTTTCCGCCCGAACGCCGCGGAGCAGCCATGGGCCTGTGGGGATCCGTCGCGGGTATCGCCACGCTGATAGGTCCCATCCTCGGCGGCCTACTGGTTGACTCGGCAGGCTGGGAATGGATCTTCTTCGTCAACGTGCCCGTGGGGATCGTCGGCTTCCTCCTCGCGGCGCGACTTGTCCCACGCCTTGAGACCACCGCCCGGCGCTTCGACCTGCTGGGAGTCTTCCTCAGTGCAGCCGGCATGTTCTGTCTGGTCTTCGGCATCCAGGAGGGTGAGACGTACGACTGGGGTACGATCGCGGGCCCCCTCTCCGTCTGGTCCCTCATCATCACCGGACTGGTCCTGCTGACGGCTTTCGTCGTGTGGCAGCGGGTCAACCGCGGGGAGCCCCTCGTGCCGCTGATGCTGTTCCGGGACCGGAACTTCTCGCTCGCCAACACCTCCATCACGGCCATGGGTTTTTCGATCACCACCATGTCCCTGCCGTTGATGCTCTACGCGCAGACGGTCCGCGGCCTCTCCCCTACCCAGGCGGCGCTGCTCCTCACGCCCATGGCCATCATTTCCGGCATCCTGGCCCCCTTCGTCGGAAGGTTCGTGCAGCGCGGCAACCCGAAGTACATGGCGGTTGCCGGGTTCGCGGGAATGTCCGCCGCGCTCTTCTGGCTGGGCTCCATCCTCACCCCGGATGTACCGATCTGGCAGCTCCTGCTCCCCATCTCCCTTCTCGGACTGGCGAGCGCCGGGATCTGGGCACCGGTCTCCCTCACAGCTACCCGCAATCTGGTTCCTTCGCTCGCCGGTGCCGGCTCGGGGGTGTACAACACCACGCGGCAGGTGGGAGCAGTGCTGGGCAGTTCGGCCATCGCCGCCATGATGCAGTCACGGCTCCTTGCCAACGTGAACGGTGGAGCCGTCGGCGCCACCCCCGGCAACCCGCTTCCGCCCGAGGCGAAGGCAGGTTATGCCCTGGCCATGGGTCAGTCGCTGTACCTGCCGGCCGCCGTCGTCCTCATCGGATTCGCTGCAGCACTGTTCTTTGCGAAGCCCGAGCGGAACAACGCCTGGGCGGCGGATACCGAAGCCCAAGGGGCAGTGGCGAAGGCCGCAGCACCGGCGTCCGGCGCCTGAAAGACCTCCGAGTCGTAGTCGTTGCCTGCATCAACCAGCGGTAGTCTCTTGTCATGGCTGATGAGACGATCGACACCTCGAAGGACACCACCCCTGCCGCCGCGAAGGACGTGAGTGATGATTTCGTCACGCGCAGCCATACGTCGCCGTCGGGCCTGAAGTACACCTCCACCACGGGCCGCCTCGTGCTGCGCCTCGAGGAGACCAAGGACGGCAAGGCAGACGGCTTCAAGCCGAAGGCGGAGATCTTCCTCGTCGCCTACACGAAGGACGACGCCGAGGAAGGCCGCCCGGTGACGTTCGCCTTCAACGGCGGCCCGGGATCGGCGTCCGTCTGGCTGCACCTCGGACTGCTCGGCCCGCGCCTCGTGAAGTCCGGGGACGTCGGTTCCATGGCGCCTGCGCCGTTCGGGCTCGAGGACAACGCCGAGTCACTCCTCGAGTCGAGTGACCTGGTGATGATCGACCCCGTCAATACCGGCTTCTCCCGTGTGGTCGAGGGCGGCAAGACGGAGGAGTTCCATGCCTTCGTGGAGGACCGGGACCTGGTGGCCGAGGTGATCCGGCTCTGGACCACCCGCAACAACCGGTGGTTGTCACCCAAATACCTCGTGGGTGAGTCCTATGGGACCCTGAGGGCCGTCGCGGTGGCGGGGCGCCTCTTCGACGCCTACGGAATGGCCGTCAATGGCCTGGGCCTCATCTCTACTGTCCTCAACATGTCGACGCTGCGATTCTTCCCCGGAAGCGACCTCCCCTACGCACTCCACCTCCCGACCTACGCCGCCATTGCCCACTACCACGGCCGCCACGAGGGCCGGGAGCTCGCGGAGGTGGTGCGGGAGGCCGAAGAGTTCGCCGCGAGGGACTTCGGGTTCGCGCTCACCCAGGGAAACCGGTTGTCGGCAGAGGAGTACGACGACGTCGTTGCACGGCTGCAGGCCATCACCACCCTTGACGAGGGCTTCATCCGACGCACCAATCTCCGCTGGGCGTACCACGAGTTCGCAGCAGAGCTGCTGCGCGGTGAGGACCTCGCGGTGGGGCGGATCGACGGGCGCTTCACCGCCCGGCCCGAGAGTCTCCAGGCTTCCGACTCGCACGACGACCCCAGCATCCGGGCCATCACGGGCCCCTATTCGGCCGCGATGAACCACTACGTCCGTGCCGAGCTGGGGTACGAGAACGATCTTCCCTACGAGATCCTGACCGCACGCGTCCACCCGTGGAGCTACCGCACCTTCGAGGGTGCCCCGGTGGACGTATCAGGCGTCCTTGAACGGCTCCTCGTCCACAATCCGCATCTTCGGGTACATGTGGATTACGGCTACCACGACGGCGCCACGCCGCACTTCGCGGCTGAGTACGTCTGGGCGCACATGAATCTGGACGAGGGCGCCCGCGCGCGCTTCACGCATCACTATCACGAGGCCGGACACATGATGTACCTCAATCCCGTAGCACGCAGGACTCAGCTGCAGGCACTGCAACTATTCGTTTCGAACGCGCCGCACAACTCCCAATCGTAAGTATGATGATGAATATCCCCAGCAACCTCTTCGGATAGGACCTCCCCATGCTGAAACGTATCCTCTGGGCCCTCGCCCCCGTCATCGCATCGAAAATAATGGCCAAGCGCCGAGGCACCCAGGGCACGCGCGCCGAGAAGACGCGCTACAACAAGAACCGCGGCAGGTAGCCTGTCCGCCGGGAGCCCGCCGGGCACGCTTCCGGACCGGGATAAGGACGGCTTCGTCGATCTGCGCTCCTATGCGGCGATCGGCGACGGCCGAACCGTGGCACTCGTTGCCCACGATGGTTCGATCGACTGGTATCCCACCCCCGACCTCGACTCCCGCCCCGCGATTGCACGGCTTCTCGACGCTCGCCACGGCGGCTCGATCGAGTTGCGACCGGAGGCCGACTTCACTGTGGAGCGCGCCTATGTCCGGGGAACCAATGTCCTGACCACGGTGTACACCACCGCGGACGGGTCGGTCCGTGTCACGGACTCGCTCAACACGGGAGTTGCGGGGCGCCTGCCGTGGGGCGAACTGGCCCGACGGATCGACGGCTTGTCCGGCGTCGTACCGATGAAGTGGTCCGTGAACCCCGGGAACTGCTTCCAGTCCGCATCTCCGTGGGTCGAGGTGGAGGGGGAGAACCCGATCCTGAGGGTAGATGGAACAGCACTGGCCATCTGCGGCATCGCGCACGGCACGCCCCAATCGAGGGGCCGCAGCGTCTCGGGAGCGTTTCCTACGTCGGAAGGATCGCGGCATCTGGTCGCAGTGGTTTCCACGCACCGTGAACCGGTCCCCCTGCCCGATCCGACAACCATCGACGAGGGAATCGACCGCACCATCGCCAATTGGCAGCTGTGGTCCAGGAATTTCTCCTACGACGGGAAATACGCGGACGAGGTGCTCCGCAGCGCGCTGGCCCTCAAGCTGCTCCTCCACAGCCCCTCCGGATCCATTGCCGCGGCCGCCACGACATCACTCCCCGAGAGCAAGGCCGGCGGGAAGAACTGGGACTACCGCTACGCCTGGGTGCGGGACACCGCCTACACCCTCCATGCCCTCACCCGCGCAGGGCTGCGCGAGGAAGTCCATGCCGCTGTTTCCTGGATGCTGAAGAACATCCGTGCGCAGGGCGACGACCTCCAGGTGTTCACCCGGCTGAACGGCGCGGTACCCGAGGGAACGCACCACCCGGACTATTCCGGCTGGCGGGGCATAGGGCCGGTGGTGGACGGCAATCCCGCCGCGGGCCAGCTGCAGCTCGGTGTCTTCGGGGACGTCTTCGACATCGTCTGGCAGTATGTGCGGGCCGGGCATTCCCTGGATCCGGAGACCGTGCGGCAACTGGCCGGCATTGCCGACCTCACCTGCGACATCTGGCAGCGCCGGGACGCCGGAATGTGGGAACTGCCCGAGGAGCGGCACTACATCACCTCGAAGCTGGGCTGTTGGACCGCACTGGATTGCGCGGTTCAACTGGCCGAGGCCGGCCAGCTCGAGGGACCGACGGACCGCTGGCGTGGCGAGCGCGACCGCATCCGGGCCTGGGTCGAGGAGCACGGCTGGTCGGAGGAGCGCCAAAGCTATGTGTGGTACCCGGGTTCGAACGATCTGGATGCCTCGATTCTGCTTCACGCCCTGAGCGGCTTCGACACCGGCCCCCGAATGTCCTCCACGATCGACGCCCTGCGGGATGAGCTCGGCGCGGGTCCCCTGCTGTACCGCTACAGCGGCATGCAGGAGGAAGAATCCACCTTCGTCGCCTGCGCCTTCTGGATGGTCTCCGCGCTCACTGCGGTGGGCCGCCAGAAAGAAGCGGCCGAACAGATGGAGCAGCTGCTGAAGCTGAGCAACGACGTCGGAATCCTCTCGGAGATGATCGATCCCGGAGACTTGGCCTTCATGGGGAACCTGCCTCAGGGGCTTAGTCACCTAGCCCTTATCACTGCCGCTCTCTCGCTGTCGGGTGAGGCCTGACGCGACACGGACTCACCGCGTCAGGAAATGGATCCAGACGCCGACGATCCAGGTGCTTCCGGCGGCGAACGCGAGTCCCAGCTCGACGAGGATGCCCAGCCCGGCGGCCTTCAGCGCATGGACGCTCGACTCCAGCGCCGGTTGAAAGCTCCGCTGGCGAAGGTACTCGCTGCCGAACAGGCCCAGGGCGAACCCCACGAACAGTCCGACCACGGGAATGGCGAACATGCCCACCACGCCTGCCGCCAGTCCGACCGTGATCGACCTGGCCGGGATGCGCCGCCGCTGCAGCGTTCGTCCCGTGAGAACCACTCCGGCGACCAGACCGGCGAGCGCGAAGGCTGATCCGACGCCGAACACCACCCAGCCTGCGGGACTGCCGACCGAGAACGCCCAGAGCAACAGGGCGCCGATGATCAGGATGCTGCCGGGAAGGATCGGCACTACCACGCCGGCAATTCCCACCGCTATCAGTACTGCGGCCAGAAATGTTGCCAGGATCTCGAATTCCATTCAGCCAGTCTCCCATCCCGCCCCGTCGGCGTAGTGGTTCACCTCCATGGCTGCAATACTAAGTACACTTATGGCTTCACGGCCCTGACATCAGGAGGACTAGTGAGTACACCAGGAACAGGGAATACCGAGGGGGAGAACCGGGCACGTCGCAGCGACGGCGACCCAGATGACAGGACCCGGACTCCCACTGCCGGCGCAAGCAGCATCGGCGAGGCACCCAACCCGGACACCACTCCCATCCCGGCCGGGAACGGCAACCCTCGCAGGAGCGACGACGACGCCACGCGCGAGCACACGCAGGTGTTCCCCGTGAGCCACACCAAGGACCCCGGCTACGACCAGGATGCCGGTCATCGGCTGCACCCCGACCAGGATGCCTCCCGCAACCGCAAGGGCGACGACGGCGATCATCGCGGCCGGGACGCAGTACCCGCCGCCGCTGACCGGGCTGCGCTGCACCAGCGTGAGAAGGAGAGATTCGGCGGCATGAAGTTCGGGTCCGCCTTCTTCGGCTGGCTCACGGCGACAGGGATGGCAGTACTGCTCACGGCACTTCTGGCCGCTGCGGGCGCGGCATTCGGCCTTTCCACGAACACGAATCTCGGTGAAGCCACCAGCCAGGCGTCGCAGGACGCGCAGACCGCCGGAATCATCTCCGCCGTCGTCCTGCTGGTCCTCCTCTTCCTCTCCTACTTCGCCGGCGGGTACGTGGCCGGTCGCATGGCCCGATTCGACGGCGCGAAGCAGGGTATTGCCGTCTGGCTGTGGGCCGTCATCATCGCCGTGGTAGTAGCGGTGATCGGGCTGATCGCGGGAAGCCGCGCAGACATCTTCGCCAACATCAACAGCTTTCCGAGCCTTCCGGTCAACGAGGGCGATTTCACCACTGCCGGAATCATCGCCGTACTTGCGGCAGCCCTCACAGCCCTGGCCGGGGCAGTGCTCGGTGGGCTCACCGGTATGCGTTATCACCGTCGCATCGACCGTGCGGACTTCGACGAGGTGCGCAACTAGAAGCCCGCGTCGACCGGCACAGGAATGCCCGGCTCCCCGATGGGGAGCCGGGCGTTCTTCTGCTTTGGGCCCGAACGGATCAGGGTGCCGGCATGCCACCGTTGACGTTCAACGTCTCGCCCAGCACATAGCTCGATTCGGGTGAAGCGAGGAAGACGTAGGCAGGCGCGAGTTCGGTGGGCTGGCCGGCGCGGCCCAGCGGCGTGCTCTTGCCGAACTCCGGCAGGGCTTCCTTCGGCTGCCCGTCGGACACCTGGAGGGGAGTCCAGATGGGACCGGGAGCAACAGCGTTGACGCGAATGCCCTTGGGGGCGAGCTGCTGGGCCAGGCCCTTCGTGAAGTTGTTGATGGCCGCCTTGGTGCTCGCGTAGTCGAGAAGGGTGGGCGACGGCTCGTAGGCCTGGATGGACGTGGTGTTGATGATCGAGGACCCGGGCTGAAGGTGCTTGAGGGCTTCCCGTGTCACCCGGAAGAACGAGTAGATGTTGGTCTTGAAGGTATGGTCGAGCTGCTCGTCGCTCAGCTCCTCGAGCGATTCGACGGCCACCTGCTTGCCGGCGTTGTTGACGAGGATGTCGAGTCCGCCGAGTTCCTCGGCAGCCTGCCGGACAAGCGCGATGCAGTACTCGGGGTCCTTCAGGTCCCCGGGAATCCGAACGGCCTTGCGGCCTGCTTCCTCGATGAGGGAGGCGATGGTTTCGGCGTCGGCCTCCTCCTCCGGAAGGTAGGAAAGGGCGACGTCGGCGCCTTCCCTCGCGAAGGCGATGGCCACTGCTGCGCCGATACCGGAATCGGCCCCTGTAATCAGCGCCTTTCGGCCTGAAAGGCGCCCGGTTCCGCGGTAGGAGTTTTCACCGCGATCAGCCTTCGGCTCGATGTCCCGGTCCAGGCCCGGTTCCGGCTGGTCCTGCTTGGGCGGAGTGATGCTCTCGAAACGCGTGACGGGATTCTGGAAAGTGTACTGGTCCGGAGTTCCTGCGGGGTTTTCGGATGTCATGATGCTCTCCCGTTACCGATAGGTGTTGGTTGGCGCCCAGCATCAAATGCTAAGCCTGCTTACTACACTAAACGGTGGGTTCGGGAGGGACAAGGCGCTTTTCGAGCCCGGTGAAAACATTCGCGCCCGTCCGGAACACGGTCGAGAAGAATCTAAAGCACGGTCGAGAAGAAGCCTGCTCCGACGGAGAGAACCATGGCGGCTACGAGGAGCCAGACGATGGGAATACGGTATTTGTTGATGAAGCGCATATCAAGCAAGTCTAGCGGGGACCGATGCTCGTCCATGCATCCGGTTAGGCTGTTCCCATGCGCCGAGATTTCCTCCCATCCGCCGAACAGAGCCGCGATTTCTACCGCTTCCTGACTGCTGTGGTGGTCCCCCGGCCGATTGCCTGGGTTGCCTCACGGTCCCCTGAGGGGATCGACAACCTGGCCCCACACTCCTTCTTCACCGTCGCATCGGTCAACCCGCCCATCGTGCAGTTCACTTCGGTGGGGCGGAAGGATTCCGTGCGCAATATCGAGGCCACTGGAGAGTTCACGGTCAACTTCACGCCCGAGAGCCTTTTCGAAGCAGTGAATGCCACCGGCACTGCCTTCCCACCCGAGGTCAGCGAATTCGACGCCGTAGGGCTCACTCGCGAGGCAAGCCTCACCGTTGCCCCGCCGCGAGTCCTCGAATCGCCCGCCGCGCTGGAGTGCAGGCTCCATTCGATCCAGCGGATGGGCGACTGCACGCTGGTATTCGGCGAGGTGCTGCACGGCGTGGTTTCCGAGGAGTTCCTCGATGGCACCCATCCCCGGATCGACGCGTTGAAACCCCTGTCCCGCCTCGGGCGTGACGAGTGGGGAACCGCTGGGAAGATCCGCCACATTCAACGTATTCCTATCAAGGAATGGTCGGACGGATACCGCCCCGACGTCGGCTAGAGTCGGAGATGGGGGTTGACCCACCCGTGGCTGGAAGGCCGCCCCGACTGTAGGGATGTCCATGAGCGTGACCGCCGCCGCCAGCCGTAAAGTGCGTATCAGTAAGCCGAATGATGTTGTTGCATCCTATTCGGTCCTGTTGAAGCAGGTGCGCCAGGAAGGGCTCCTGACCCGGCGTCGCCGTTTCTATGGTGGAGTGTTCCTCCTCCTGTGCCTGGTCATGGCCGCAGCATGGACCGGATTCGCCCTGCTGGGCGATTCCTGGTTCCAGCTCCTGATCGCCGCGGTCCTTGGCGTCGTGCTGACGCAGGTCGCCTTCCTCGCCCACGAGGCCTCCCACCGCCAGATCTTCACCACCCGCGCAGCGAACGACTGGTCCGGGCGCATCCTCGCCGCCGGCGTCGTGGGCATCAGCTACGCCTGGTGGATGGACAAACACACCCGCCACCACAACAACCCCAACACGCGGGGCAAAGACCCCGACATCGAGGTCGACACCATCTCCTTCCTCGAAGAGGACGCCGCGAAAGCCACCGGAATCCACGCCTGGATCACCCGCCGCCAGGGCTACCTGTTCTTCCCCCTGCTGACCCTGGAGGGCATCAACCTCCACGCCCGCTCCATCGCCACGCTCTTCCGGCGCGGCACCATCCAGGGCCGCTGGGTCGAACTCGCCCTGCTCGCGGTCCGCTTCGGCGCCTACCTCGGCATCCTGTTCTCCTTCCTGCCCGTGGGCATGGCCCTGGCCTTCCTCGGAGTCCAGCTCGCCGTCTTCGGGATCTACATGGGAGCCTCCTTCGCCCCCAACCACAAAGGCATGCCCCTCATCCCCAAGGACAGCACCCTGGACTTCTTCCAGAAACAGGTCCTCACCTCACGCAACATCCGCGGCGGACCCTTCGTGAACAACGCCTTCGGCGGCCTGAACTTCCAGATCGAACACCACCTCTTCCCCGACATGCCCCGCCCACACCTACCCCGGGCAGCAGTCATCGTCCGAGAACACTGCCAACGACTCAAAGTCCCCTACACCGAACTCGGCATCACCGCCTCCTACAGCGCAGTCGTGAAATACCTCAACCGCGTTGGACTATCCGCCCGCGACCCCTTCGACTGCCCCATCACCAACAAATACCGACGACGATAGGTTGTTCAGTACCGACTGTGCTGCTCGGTCCCCTTTCCGCAACCACCAAGGAGTTCCAGATGTTCTTCCTCTTCGGCCTCACATCCCGCGAGCGCATGCTTTTTGCACGCAACGCCACCTGCCACTTCTGTGGGCAGTATGTTCCGCAGCGCGTTCTTCAGCGGCGGACGAAGCTGACCGTCTTCTTCATTCCGCTGGTGACCCTGAACCGCAAGCGGCTGATGGTGTGCAGTAACTGCGGAGCGACCTCGAAGATCAGCGCCGGTCAGCAGAGAGCCATGGCCGGCTGAGCTACCCGAGCGGGGCCGAAATGCCCGAGCCCTCCGGTGTCAGGCGTTCCACAGGCCGTACGAATCGGCAAGCGAGGAGATTTTCTGGGCGCGGGCAAGGCGCGGCAGGTAGGAGCCATCGCCCACAACCGCCCCTGCTGCGTGGGCGCTCAGTAGTTCGAGTGCCCACTGGATTTCGGAATCGCTGGGCGACAGCCCTTTGTTGATGGTGTCAGCGGCGTCCGGCAGCAGGCAGAGCTTCCCCGTCATTCCCATGGACGCAGTGATCTTGCAGGCCTCGAAAAGCTTCTCCCCGAGCGCGCCCACAGTGGGTCCGTCAATCGGACCGGGCAGTTGACCCACCCGCGAGGCAACCACCAGTTTCGAACGGGCATAGGCAAGCGCCATCGGATCGTCGGAGGCGCCCGTGTCCCGGCGGAAATCGCCGACGCCGAAGGCGAGACGGAAGGTACCCGGTGCGCTGGCTATCGCCGTCGCGTTCTCGATGCCGAGGGCCGATTCGACCAGGGCGAGCACCGGGGTGCCGGCCTGGAGCCGCATCGCGGTGTGCGTGACCTGCTCGGGCTTCTCGGTCATGGCGAGCATGACTCCCCTCAGGCCCGGCGCTTTCGACAGGGCAGCGAGGTCGTCAGCCCAATAGTCGGTCTCGATGCCATTGACCCGCACCCATGCCGTCATCCCTGTGGACAGCGCTTCGACCACGCGCTCCCGTGCAGCCACCTTGCCATCGACGGGCACTGCATCCTCCATGTCGAAGATCACGGAGTCCGCCTCCGAGGTGAGCGCGGGAACGAAATTCTCCTCGGATGCCGCTGAGGCGAGGAGCCAGGAGCGGGAGAGCTTGGCGGGGAGCGCCGCAGCGCGGCTGTTTCTAAGGGAGGCCATAGGAAAACAGTACTGACGCGGAGCAGGCATTATCCACCGCGCCACGAGCGGGCTGATAAACACTACGACCAAAACGGCACCGGTGCGGAGCATCGGCAACATAAGGTTTGAGCGTGGACTTCCTGTCAGACACCTTCCTCACCGAACTCGTCCTCGCCTCGGCAGCATTCTTATTGTCGTCACTCATCGGGCTGGAGCGGCAGATCCGGCAGAAAAGCGCCGGATTGCGAACCCATGCGCTGGTGGGAACCGGGTCGGCCGTCTTCACGCTCGTATCGGCATACGGCTTTGCAACGGTCACGGGGCCCGACACCCCTCTTGACCCGTCCCGCATCGCGGCCCAGATCGTCTCGGGAGTCGGTTTCCTGGGAGCGGGAGTGATTTTCATGAACCGGGACGTGGTGCGTGGGCTCACCACGGCCGCCACCATCTGGATGTCCGCAGCGGTGGGCATGGCGTGTGGAGCGGGAATGGTTCCTCTTGCTGTCACGGCAACCGTGCTGCATTTCGTCGCGGTGGGCCTGCTTGCACCCCTGGCCAGACTCCTGCCGCTGGCGGACCGCAAGCGTACCGTCGAAATCCAGTACCTCGACGGCCGAGGCGTGCTGCGGGAGGCGCTGGCCGCAGCAACCGAGATGGGCTTCGACGCTTCCATCCTTTCCACACGCAAAGTACCTGATGGAACCGCGCCGCAGGTCCTCGTCCGCATGAAGTTCCACGGGAAGGCACCACTGCGGGACCTGCTGGCTCAGCTCAGCGAGGTGCCGGGTGTCCTCGGTGTCGCCACCACCGACGACGCCCAGGACGGTGGGGACTGACCCTCCCGGCTTGGGTGTTGTCAGGTGTACCAGAACCAGCGCGGCGGGCTCCACGTATCGGGTACCGCATGGGCGCTGAACGACCCGCAGGCCGAACAGGAGTAGGTTGCACTGCCGAGGATGCGGGAGCCGTGGCCGCCGTCCACTCGCGCCGGAACGTATTCTTCGAAAATGAGGTAATCCGCAGAATCGCATGACTGGCACCAGGGCACTTCGCCCTTGACGTTCAGGGGTACGGTCCCCCGCATGCGATGCACCGCTCGATTGTGGTCGATCGTTGTCATTTTTCCCACCATCTCGACCGTGGCACCGACGCTGGTGCCAGGCAGTAAGGGTACTGATGACTCAAGCCTAGCCCTGCCGAGACCTGTTGCAAAGAGCAACTGTGTCGGTGCACTGGCACAATTGCTGCATGCCTATCAGGACGCCGCACATCACCCCCGCACTACCGCCGCGGGAATCCGACGCACTTCGCCGCGCACTGGCCGGCAGCGCCGACGTCACGGTGTTCGTCGACGGCACTGCCTACCGCTTACCCGCGGCGGCCCGCAACGCCGTCGTCGACCTGCTCGAACGGCTCGGCGACGCCGATACGGTCCAGTGCACCTCGGTGGCAGAGCTGCTCACGACCTCCCAGGCGTCCGAGCTCGCAGGCATCTCCCCCACCTACCTTCGCAACCTCACCGACGCGGGGACGATTCCTACGGAATACCGCGGCTCGCACCGGCGGATACGGCGGAGCGACGTCGAGCAGTGGCTGCAATCGCAGGCGCGAAACAGCGTCAGAGGCGAGGACGCGAATCCCACCGTCTCGCCTTGAGCGCGAGATGCAGCTCCAGGCGGACCGCGCCGTTCAGTGGATCGGCGCCGATGATCCTCCGGATGCGCGTCAGCCGGTTGTAGACGCTGCTCCGGTGGAGGTGCAGCTGTGCCGCGACGTCCTGGACAGCTCCATTCTTGTCATAGAGCAACTCCAGGACCGGCAACAGTTCTCCCACCCGGTCCTGTTCCTCGAGCTCGGTGAAGTAGACGCTCTGTGCGTCGGACAGCTGCCACCCCATGGCGCTGAGAAATTGGTAGGCCCCGATCGTCCGGTACTCGGCAATCACTCCGAGCTGCCCGTCGACCGCAGAGGCCTGAGCCGCGGAGCGCGCCTCCGCGTAACCCGCCTGCAGGTTCCGCAGGTCGGAGAACGGCTCGCTCACACCCATAGCCAGCGGCCCCACCGAACGTCCGGCCCGTTTCGCCAGCTCCGCGCCATAACTTTCAAGAACCGCGTTATGCGCTGCATGCCCTACGCCAGGGGTGAGCAGGAGGACGGCGTGGGAAGCCGAGCCCGCGCTGAACAGAATCGGACGCACCCCGACGGTTGCGTGGAGCGCCACCGTCCGGTGCATCGTGGCGGCGGCGAGTGGATCCGAGCCCGGATCGGGGCGGGTACCGGCTTCGACGACGACGGCGAGCTGCCACGGACCTCCGGCAGCCACCTCGCGCCAGCCCCGCAGCTCATCCACCGCTGAGGAAATACCGTTGCATGCAGCAAGGAACTGGGCCTCATGCCGGTTGCGATGCTCCGACTCGCCGGTGTTGCCCTCGAGAAGGAGCCCGGCAAGGTGATCGATATCGGCGCGCACGCGCGGCAGGAGAGAGAAGATGGCAGAGGCGGGATCGTCGTCGGAATCCTGCTGCACCCAGAGATAGCCCACGCGGAAGCCCTTGACCAGGAGCGGAACACAGATGCGCCCCAGCATCCCGAGATCCGGATTCGCCGGGACCGCCACCGGCTTGACCGCCATGGCGATTCCGTGGCGGAACTGCCACTCACTGACATCGGCCGGCACCTTCTTGCTCAGCAGGAAGTTGACCCTCACCCGGTCGGCTGAAACCTGATCGCTGCTGTAGGCAAGCAGCACTCCGTCCAAGTCCTCGAGGGAAAGCCCGCGCCCGAGCGTGCCCGCAATACGTTCGACGGCGTCTTCGATGGCTGGTCCCTGCACTGGATCAGCCTACGGGCATAAAGCCGCCTGAGACGACACTTGCCGCCCCGAAACTCGACACCTGTCGATTGCGCCTCCGGAGATCCTCTGCTAGTGACACGCGTCACTTCCGGACCGACGGCCCGAGGATCCGTCCGGACCGGTCCAGGCCCGAGCTCCTGCCTGTGGACGAGTTCATACTTGAAGTGGCTTCACCTGGCCTGCCCGTTTCCGCCCGTAACCGCATACTGGAGAATCCCATGATCGTCGGCGTCCCTAAAGAAGTGAAGAACAACGAGTTCCGCGTAGCCATCACCGCATCGGGTGTCCACGAGTTCCGATCACACGGGCACACCGTCCTGGTGGAGCGCGACGCGGGCCTCGGCTCCAATATCTCGGATGCTGAATACCTTTCCGCGGGAGCCGAGATCGTGGAATCAGCGGACGAGCTGTGGCAGCGGGCCGACATGGTGCTGAAGGTCAAGGAGCCGGTGGAACAGGAATACCACCGTTTCCGGCCGGGCCTCATTCTCTTCACCTACCTTCATCTCGCAGCCGAGCCGGAACTCACACGTGCGCTGCTGGATTCGGGCGTGACGGCCATCGCGTACGAGACAGTGCAGGACGGCCGCTCCCTGCCCCTGCTCGCCCCGATGTCCGAGGTGGCGGGGCGGCTCGCGGTGCAGGTCGGCGCCCAGGTGATGACCGCTCCTGCTGGTGGGCCCGGCCTGCTCCTCGGCGGGGTTCCCGGTGTGCGGCCGGCGAAGGTCGTCGTACTGGGAGCTGGTGTCGCCGGGACGAATGCCACCGCCATGGCGGTGGGAGCGGGCGCCGACGTGTCGATCCTGGACATCAATATCGCCCGGCTACGCGAGATCGACGCGCTCTACGCGGGCCGGGTCCGGACCATCGCCTCGAACAGCCTGGAAATCGAGAAGGCGGTACTCGAAGCCGACCTGGTGATCGGATCGGTCCTGATTCCCGGCGCGAAGGCACCAAAACTCGTGACCAACGACCTCGTTGCACGAATGAAACACGGGAGTGTCCTCGTGGACATCGCCGTGGATCAGGGAGGGTGCTTCGAGGACTCCCGTGTCACGACCCATGAGAATCCAACCTTCAAGGTCCACAACTCGTTGTTCTACTGCGTAGGGAACATGCCCGGAGCCGTGCCCAATACGTCCACGTACGCGTTGACCAATGTCACGCTCCGCTATGCGGTCGCGCTTGCCGATCAGGGAGTGCGCGGCGCCTTCGAATCCGACCCCGCCCTCAGCCGCGGGCTGAACACCGCAGGTGGGAGAGTGGCCCACCACTCCGTCTCAAGCGCTCACGATCTCGAGTTGTCGGAGGACTGGCGCTCACTCGTCTAGCAACTGCCCACCCTGTGCGCCTGTCATTCCATCGACAAGCACGTTCCAGGCCTCGATGAGCCTGGACCGCGCCATTCCCCGGTCCTCGGAAAGGTGAAGCAGCAGGCCTGCATCGAGGAACGCAGCGAGCTGATAGGCGGCGAGCTCAAGATCGCCCTGCACACCCGTTTCCCGCAGCAGCACGATCAGGTGTAGCCGAACAAGCCGCTGAGTGGGGTGGGCATGGTCCTGCCCGCCCGGTGAACCCGCAGCACGCACCACGCGGCCGTCGACATCCAGTCGGTTGATGCTTGCCGCCCCGAAGGCCCGAAGACGCTGTCCTGCCGGCGCTCCAGGACCGAGGGGAGGAGGTCCGGACATGAAGGCCTCCTGGAAGTCCCGTCCGGTCCGGTCGGCAAGGGCCTGCATCAGGCCTGCCCGGCTGCCGAATCGGCGGAAGACCGTGCCTTTGCCTACTCCGGCCTGGTGGGCGACGTCGTCCATGGTGAGGTTCTCCACGCCCCTGCAGGCCACGATGCCGGCTGCGGCGTCGAGCAGGAGCTTACGGTTCCGCGCGGCGTCCCGCCGCTCGCCGTCGTTCCTGCCCAGCGGCAACGGCCGGCCCCTTTGCTCCATGCCGAACATCCTAGTGCGGAATAAAGCGGACTACGGTCCGCTTATGGGAGTGTGCCCATTACCAGCCGATGGGTTCTCGAACTACCCGGGAGATTCTCATGTCGAACACCACCATCCTCGCCCTCGTTGGCAGCCTTCGGGAAGGGTCCATCAACCGCCAGCTCGCAGAAGTGGCAGTGCTCAATGCGCCGGAAGACGTGGACGTCGTGACTTTCGACAGCCTCGCCGATGTTCCCTTCTACAACGAGGACATCGACAACGATGAGCACCGGCCCGCTGCAGCGGTTGCCCTGCGCGAGGTGGCAGGCCAGGCTGACGCGTTCCTGCTCGTCTCACCCGAGTACAACGGCACGATGCCCGCGGTCCTGAAGAACGCCATCGACTGGCTCTCCCGCCCCTACGGTGCCGGCGCGGTCTCCGCCAAGCCGGCCGCCGTCATCGGGTCCGCCTTCGGTCAGTACGGCGGCGTGTGGGCCCATGACGACGCACGTCGTTCACTCACCGTTGCCGGCGCTACGGTGCTTGATGATACGAAGCTTTCGATCGGCAGCTCGATCACACGGTTTGCCGAAGTCCACCCCAAGGACGACGCCGAGGTGGCGGGAATGGTGACCGGCGTTCTCTCGGCACTCGCTGGTGCTACTGCAGTTGCTGCTCCTGCAGCCTAGGGCGATCGGCCGATGTCGCTGGACTCAGCGCCACTGGCTCCCCGCCCAGGCGGCGTCCCGAAGGTAGCTGCGCGCCGTGCCGGTATCCCAGAATTCATCCCGCAGGCCAGAAGGAACTCCATCCTGCATCTCCTCGAACACGTCAGCTGAACAATCAAGGGCCGCGGAAAGACCGCTGTCGGATTGTGTGTTCACAATGCTCCTGCTTTGATCGGCCGGACGAGGAGTACGGACCTACACGCCACTGCGGGCTCCTGCTGTGGCGGGTTCCTGCTGCCAGGTTCTTGCAAAAAGCCCCAAGGCTGCTTCCTCACGGGGTACGAAACCCAGGCGATTGATCGTCATATGGGCGTGATGCACGGTGAGATGCTGTGCGCTCCTACCCACGTGGACCTTGTTCGCCCGGTACAGGTAGCTATCGAGTGCGCGGAACCACCGGCGTCGCCAGTTCCGGACTTCCGACTCGGCCGCCGTCGCAGCCATTCTTGCGTGGAAGCCGGTCGTTTTCGCTGCCACCTGCAGCGTCATCGCTTCGCCCACGGCGGCGGCCCGCGGGCCCACTTCGGCAGTACAGGTTCGGAGGTGGGCATCCCAGTAGAGGTCCCAGGTGAGCCGGCGGCGATCGGGTCGGCTGGCTGAATGCGGACCGCGCATCATGCTGTGCGCCGAGTCGAAAAGGATCAGCGCGCCGAGTGCCGAGCGGCTCTGCATTTTTGGAAAGCGCTGGCCGGCCCACAGGGAAAGCTCTGAGCTCAGCTCGAACACTTCCTCGGCGAGGTCAAGGCCCTCGACGCCGCCGTACTTGACGAGGTTGGCTTCGAGGTGCGCGTCGGGATGATCGAGCCGCGGGAGGAATCCATCGCGCACCGAGCTCGAATAGTGCTGCTGTACCAGGAGTTGCGGGAAGACCATGGTGGTGCGTTCCTGCAGTGAACGCTGCAGGGTCTTGAGCCGCTCAAGGACCCGTGGGTGCGCCTCGATGTGCAGGTGCACCAGTGCGTTACGCCCGGTGGCTGGATCTTCTGTTCGCGTGAAGTACCAGCGTTTCGCTCCCAGCGCACGGGCCTGCGCCACCAGAGGGGTAACCAGCGCTCCAACGATGCCGTCCGCTACATCGAAGCCACCCGGGAGAAGCGTGAGGTGCCACCATTGAGTGCCTGCAACGGTTCGTGAGGCGGTTCGAACCGCTGTCAGCTGACTCATGGCCCTCTTCTTCAGGGTTAGTGGTTACCCCGCTGGGGCGGGATTGGAGGGAAGAACCGTCGGCTTTCCAGCCGCGGGCTCTTCGTTCTATCTATTTGGGCCAGTCCCAGCTGCTCGCCGAAACCGATCCGGAATACCGCTCCGAGCCGTCGGCAAGGAGGGCAGGCGCCCCGGAACCTACCGTGCCAACCAGAATGAGGAGTCCGGCTGCTGCACCGATAAGCTTGTTCATGGCGTTTCCTTTCGCGATCCGGTGTCCCAAGGATGTCCGGAGGCGTGGAGCGGTGTCCAGCCGGAAAGGCGCCATGTTCAGGACATGGCCTCAACCGGACGCCGGCTGAAAGCGGCAAGGGAAGAGAATCAGGGCAAACGTGCCGAAAGCCGCGGATTCCCGGGGGCGGACCATTGCGCGTGGGTTGACGATTGCCATTGCCATGTTTATGTCATTAACTGGACATGTCATGTTTTTCAGCCGGAAACCGTGATCAACCCCAGCTACCCTGCACCGGTACGGTCAGTTCCCGCGGACCGAAGCACGGTGGTCAGCGGCCCGACGGCAACAGGAGAACCCCCGGATGGACGCCATGTCTTTGGAGCTCTACCGCTATGCTGTCGGCAACCCCGGCTGGAGCCGGGTGACGGCGTCGGAAGCCCTCGGACTGACCATGCGCGACGTCGAAGGTGCACTTCGGGAACTGACGGAGCGGAAGCTCGTGAGCGCCCAGGCTTCCGGAGGTGAGGCTTTTGTAGCAGTGTCCCCCGACGTCGCACTTGCCGATCTGGTGGACGCGGACGAGCGCGCGGTACAGAACCTGAAAACCCGGATCAGCGCCCAGCGGCGCGAACTGTCGAGTCTTGTGCCGACCTTTCTGGAGGCCCGCAAGCATCTGGTATCGAGCACGTCGGTCGAGATCCTCGAGGATCCGCACCTCATCCACCGCGTCCTGATCGACTATGGGCGGGATGTCACCGACAAGGTGTACATCGCCCAGCCCGGCCAGGGGTCGACCGCTGACGTGCACGAGGAGAGTGTGCGCAAGGACCTCGACCTTCTTGAGCGCGGCGTCCGGCGCAGGACCCTCTACGATGTCAGCACGCGGGACCACGTTCCCACCCGGAAAGCAGTCGCCGCGATCCAGCAGGGCGGAGGGGAATTCGGTGCACTGCCCTTCATTCCCCTGCGCATCCTGATCTTCGACGATAAACTCGCACTGGTAGGCCGGCAGTCGACGCGTGAGGACAAGGCCGCGCTCGTCATCCGCGACCATAGCCTGATCAGCATCTTCACCCAGCTCTTCGAGGTCGCCTGGGAGCTGAGCGAACCTTTCCTGAGCCCGACGACGAACCGCTCCCCGCTCAGCAGCATGCAGCGCAGCATCCTGCAGGGGCTCGCTACTGGACTGTCCGATGAATCCATCGCCCGCCGGCTCGACATCAGCGTGCGCACCTGCCGCCGCCACATAGCCTGGATGCTTGAAACCCTCTCCGCTGAGAGCCGCTTCCAGGCGGGGATCAAGGCACGTGATGCGGGCTGGGTATAGCCCGGCACAGTCCCCTGACCAACTTTTGGCAACAGTTGTTGCCTATCGGTCAACCTCCGCTAGACTCGCCATGTGACTTTCGACAACAGAACCGAGGACCTCTTGCCCGCCGAGACCGAGGCCGCCCTCGAGCGGGCGCTCGACTACGGAGCCCGCCATGACGCGCTCTTCTCGAAGCGCGCCGCGAACATCAAGCAGTCGGCGGTTCGGGATGTTTTCGATATCTCCATCCAGCCGGGCCTGGTGTCCCTTGCGGGCGGCAGCCCCTACCTCAAGTCGCTTCCGATGGAGGAACTTGGCCGTACCGCGCAGCAAATCATCGCCGAGCGCGGTCTGGAAGCCCTCCAGTACGGCGGCGGCCAGGGCATGGACGAACTGCGCAGCCTCATCTGCGACGTGATGGCGGCCGAAGGCATTCTCGGGGCGGATCCGGCGGACATCGTGGTCACCACCGGCTCCCAGTCGGCACAGGACGTGGCAGCGAAAGTCTTCTGCAATCCGGGTGATGTCATCCTGTGTGAGGATCCTACCTATGTGGGTGCGTTGAACACCTTCGAGGCCTACGAGGTGGACGTTGTCACCATCCCGATGGACTCCGAGGGCCTCATGCCGGATGAGCTCGAGCGCACCATCCTCGCCCTCAAGGAGCAGGGCCGGTCGGTCAAGCTGCTCTACACGATTCCCAGTTTCAACAACCCGAGCGGAATCACGCTTGCCGCAGACCGCCGCCAGCGCGTCGTCGACCTGTGCCGGGAGCACAACATCCTCGTGCTCGAGGATAATCCGTACGGCATGCTCCGGTTCGACGGCCGGCCCCTCGCCCCGATGAGGGCGGACAATCCCGACGATGTCATCTACCTCGGGTCGTTCTCGAAGATCTTCGCGCCCGGTGTTCGGCTCGGGTGGGCGCTGGTTCCGCGGCACCTGTACCGGCGTTTCTACCTGGCCTGCGAAGCAGTGGTGCTATGCCCCTCGCCCCTGACCCAGATGCTCGTGGCGGCATACCTGCGGGACTACGACTGGCTGGGCCATCTCGCGAATATGCGCGGCCTTTACCAGGAGCGCTGCGATGCGATGCTCGGCGCACTCGCCGAGCAGCTGCCCGACAACGTGCACTGGACAACCCCCGACGGCGGGTTCTTCGTCTGGGTGACCCTGCCCGAAGGCATCGACACCTACCCCCTGCTCTACCAGGCGATCGACGCCGGCGTGGTCTTCATCCCCGGAGCCGCTTTCAGCCCCTCCGACGAACCCTCCAACAAGCTGCGGCTCGCCTTCAGCGCAGTGTCGCCGGAGGACATCGTCAAGGGCGTGACGCGCCTCGCTCCGATCCTGCGCCAGGCAATCGCCGACGTCGAAGCTTGAGCGGCGCCCAGGACGCTCTACCGAGGCAGGGCTGCTTCGCGCAGCCGGCTTGCTCCCCCTAGTCGAGGAGCAGGGCCGGTTCCTCGAGGATGGACGCGACGTCTGCCATGAAGCGGGCGCTGAGGTCCCCGTCCACCACCCGGTGATCGAATGAGCCGCCGAGGGTGGTGATCCAGCGTGGGATCACCTCGCCGTCGAGCACCCAGGGCTTCTGCTTGATGGTGCCGAACGCCACGATCGCCACCTCGCCCGGATTGATGATCGGCGTCCCGGTATCGATGCCGAGGGCACCGATGTTGGTGATGGTCAGGGTGCCGCCCTGCATCTGTGCGGGTTGGGTGCGGCCGGCGCGGGCCGTGGTCGCAAGTTCATTGAGCGCCAGGGCGAGTTCCTTGAGCGAGAGGTCCTGGGCGTCCTTGATGTTGGGCACCATGAGTCCACGCGGGGTGGCGGCGGCGATGCCCAGGTTCAGGAAGTGTTTTACGAGGATTTCGTCGTCGGTCCACGTGGCATTGACCGACGGATTTCGGGCCGCAGCCCAGATGACCGCCTTCGCCAGAATGAGGAGCGGGGACACCTTGATCCCCTCGAAGTCACGCGATACCTTGAGCCGCTTCACGAACTCCATGGTCCTCGATGCGTCGACATCGACGAAGATGCTGACGTGCGGGGCGGAAAAAGCGCTGTGGACCATGGCCTTCGCGGTGGCCTTCCGGACACCCTTGACCGGAACGCGTTCGATCCTGTCCGCGCCGAACTTCTTCCTGCCGTCCCAGAAGGTGTCGGCGCCGTCCTGCTCGGCGTCGCGCTGGGACTGGTAGCTCATGAGGTCCTGCTTCGTGACCTCGCCCGACATACCGGTTGCCGGAACATCAGCGAGGTTGATGCCGAGGTCGCGGGCAGCCTTGCGGACCGGGGGCTTGGCCAGGGCCCGGTCGACGAGCTGGTGCGAGGGGTCGGGTCGCGGAACGGCTGGCGGTTCCCGGGGCGAGGCGGGTGGAGCCGCGGGTTTGCGCGGGCGGCGCCGTGCGGCGTCGGCCTTCGGTCCAGTGCCCACCAGCGGCCCGGGAACGGCTTGTTCGGATCCAGTGGGGCTGTCCCCACCGCCGGCGCTCCCGCCGCTCGCCGACGGCGGCGGCGTGGAAAACTCACCCGGCATCTCCGGCGCGGGTATCAAGGTTCCAACCTCCGATTCCGGCCCGGACGCCTGTTCCGGTCCCGGCTCCCGCTTCGGCTCCGGCTTTTCGTCCGACGCGTTCTTCACCGCGAAGATCGGTGTGCCGACCTCGACCGTTTCACCCTCGTCGACCAGCAACGCCGACACCACCCCCGCGAACGGCGATGGCAGTTCAACGAGGGATTTCGCCGTCTCGATCTCGACGATGATGTCGTTCACCGCGACGGTGTCGCCCGGCTGCACCTTCCACTGCACGATCTCGGCCTCCGTGAGGCCTTCTCCGACGTCGGGTAGGCGAAAGGTGTGGGGTGTCATCGGGTTCCTTAGTAGGCGAAGGACCGGTCGAGGGCCTCGAGGATGCGGTCGATGTCCGGGAGATACTGGTCCTCCACTTTTGCAATCGGGTAGGGCATGTGGAAACCGCCGACCCGGATCACCGGCGCTTCGAGCGACAGGAATGCGCGTTCTGAGATCCGTGCCGCGATCTCCCCGCCGATTCCGGCGAAAGTCGGTGCTTCATGAGCGATCACCAGGCGTCCCGTACGCTTGACCGACTCCGTCACCGTGTCGAAATCGATCGGCGAGATCGAACGCAGGTCGATGACCTCGACGCTGCGGCCGTCCTGCTCGGCAACCTTCGCCGCCGCAAGCGCCACCGGAACCAGGGGCCCGTAGGCGACGATCGTTGCGTCGCTACCGTGCGTCAGGAGGTGCGCGGTGAACGGGTCGCCCGACGGCGCCGTTATATCGACTTCACCCTTCAGCCAATACCGCCGTTTCGGTTCGAAGACGATCACCGGGTCGGCGCAGTCGATGGCCTGCTGGATCATCCAGTAGGCGTCCTGCGGGTTGGACGGCGTGATGATCCTCAGGCCCGCGGTGTGGGCGAACAGGGCCTCCGGCGATTCCGAATGATGCTCGACGCTTCCGATTCCCCCACCGTAGGGGATGCGGATGACCACCGGCGCACTGAGCATGCCGTCACTGCGGGTGTGAAGCTTCGCCAGCTGCGTGGTGATCTGGTTGAAGCCGGGGAACACGAAGCCGTCGAACTGGATCTCGCACACCGGTCGGTACCCACGAAGCGCCATTCCGATCGCCGTGCCGATGATGCCCGACTCCGCGAGCGGCGAATCGACCACGCGGCTCGCGCCGAACTCGCGCTTGAGCCCGTCGGTGACGCGGTAGACGCCGCCGAGCTCCCCGATGTCCTCACCGATGAGCAGGGTTTTGGGATTGCCGGCCAGGGCAGCCCTCAGCCCCTCATTGATGGCCTTCGCTATGGTCAGAACGGCCATTACCTGGTCTCCCCGTCGACGGCGAAACCGGCCTCGTAGTCGCGCCAGACCTGCAACTCCTCCTGCACCAGCGGATGAGGCTCGGCATACACGGTATTGAACCGCTCCTCCATACCCGGCGCCTCCATGGCTTGCACATCCCGGCGTAGCTCGACGGCCATGGACTTCGACTCGGTGGACAATTGCCCGAAGAATGCGTCGTCGGCCTTGCCGCTGCTGCGCAGGTGCTTCTCGAGGCGTGCCAGGGGATCCTTCGGGTGCCAGTCGGCGTCGTCGCCCGCCAGGCGGTACTTCGTCGGGTCATCGGCCGTGGTGTGGGCACTCATCCGGTAGGTGAAGGCTTCGATCAGGACGGGTCCCTGGCCCGATCGTGCATGCTCCAGCGCCCACTGCGTCACGGCTTCCACCGCGACGACGTCGTTGCCGTCGACCCGGATCCCGGGGAAGCCGTAGCCCTCGGCCCTCCTGGCAAGGGGCACGCGGGTCTGCACCGTGGAGGGCACCGAGATGGCCCACTGATTGTTCTGGCAGAAGAACACTACGGGCGCGTTGAAGGACGCCGCGAAAACCATTGCCTCGTGGATGTCCCCCTCGGAACTGGCGCCGTCACCGAAATAGGCCACCGACACCGCCGGGGGCAGGGCAGGATCGGCCACCTGGTCCCGTTGGATGCCCATGGCATATCCGACGGCGTGAAGGGCCTGCGCGGCGAGGACGAGCGTGTACAAATGGAAGTTCCGCTCCCTGGGATCCCACCCTCCGTTGGTGACGCCGCGGAAGAGACGAAGGACGTCCGAGAGCGCGACGCCGCGGGTCAGCGCCACTCCATGCTCCCGGTAGGTAGGGAAGGCGTAGTCCTGGGGCCTGAGCGCCCGCCCTGAGCCGATCTGGGCTGCTTCCTGGCCGGTGAGTGGCACCCACAGGGCAAGCTCGCCCTGCCGCTGGAGGGCTGTCGCTTCCTGGTCGAACCGTCGAATCAGGTACATGTCCCTGTACAGGGCCTTCAGGTGGTCGGCGCCCGTTGCTACCGGGAAGCCACGGTAGTCGGCATCGTCGGCGAGTAGGCCCTCGGCATCGAGGAACTGCACCATGTCGGGTTCAGGTGCGGTATCAGGCCTGTGCAGTGCGCGCACCATCTCTTCCGACTCGAACTCGGCTGCAGGCAGGCGGCTGCCGCTCATGGCACTCCTTCCAGGACTTCGACTAAAGTGATTATGCAGCCAGTGGAATACTCCGCCCGGGTCATGCACCGGAACACATATCTTCGCAGGCCTACAGCTTCAGCCTAGCCAGTGGCGGGAAAGAGACCTATTTAAGACGTGTCAGCAGAGCCCCGGAAAATGCGGGTACCCTCCGCACAATTCCAGGAACCGGGTGTTGGCCTCCGGTTCCCCGATGCTCACCCGGATGCCTTCCGTGCCGAAAGCACGCACCGACAATCCCTGGTGACCGACCAGTTCCGCGAAGTCCTGGGAGAAGTCCTTAAGCGCCAGCCACACGAAGTTCCCCTCAGCCTCTGGAACCTGCCACCCCAGGGCACGCAACCCTTCGACCACGCGGGTTCGCTCATCGACGATGCCCTGCACCCGTTCGGCCACTTCGTCGTAGTGCCGGAGGGAAGCGACTGCCGCATGTTCGCCGACCTGGGACACGGCGAATGGAACCGCACTGATGCGGAGGGAATCGGTGAGCAACGGCTGTGCCACCGAGTAGCCCACCCGGAGGCCGGCCAATCCGTGGGCCTTCGAAAAGGTGCGAAGCACAATGACGTTCTCGTGCTCCCGGTACATCTCGATGCCGTCCACGGCATCGGAACGCCGCACGAACTCCTGGTACGCCTCATCGATAACCACCACGACTGAGGAGGGGACCGCTTCCAGGAACCCCTCCACCTCGTTCCGCGACAGCCCTGGACCCGTCGGGTTGTTCGGCGTACACAGCAGGATCACCCGGGTGCGCTCGGTCACGGCGGCGGCCATCGCCTCGAGGTCGTGGGTTCCATCCGGCCGGACCGGAACCTGGATGCCGGTTGCACCGGCCAACCCCACGCAGATGGGATACGCCTCGAAGGAACGCCAGGCGTAAATCACCTCATCCGGGGCCTCGAAGTCGTTCTGGCCGGCGAACGCAGCAAGGATCTGGTTCAGCGCGCCCAGACTGCCTGCCCCGGTGACTATGTCTGCGGCAGGGACATCGAGGAAGCCGGAAAGCTCCGCCCGCAGCATGGTGGTCATCGGATCCGGGTACCGGTTCACCGCTGTCTGTGCCCGGATCGCCTCGAGCACGGAGGGAAGGGGCGGCAGCGCATTCTCATTGGATGACAGCTTGAAGCTCTGCATGCCCTCGACAACCACGGGAGGCTTGCCGGCCGCGTAGCGTGGCAGTTTGCCCAGGGCCCTGCGGGGCTGGATTCCGGAGGCCGCCGTTCCGGCGAAGCCGGCCTGATTCTCGATTGACGTCATGAACCCAGCCTAATGCCGTGGTGCTTCCAGCCTGGCGTGACAGCATGGTCCCATGTTGAAGTGGATCCTGCGTATCGTGTCCAACGCGGTGGCCCTGTGGGCCGCCGTCTCCCTCCTCCCCGGCATGGAAATCCTCCCCGAGCCCTCCGTGGGTCGGGTAGTCGCCGAGGTTGCAGGCAGCGCCGTTGAACCCGCCACTGCGGGCGCCATCAGTGTGGTCCTTGCCTTCGGTTTCGTGGGGCTGCTCTTCAGCCTGGTCAATGCGTTGGTCCGGCCGATCGTGAAACTCCTGTCGCTGCCGCTCACGATCCTCACCCTCGGGCTTTTCACGATCGTCATCAATGCGGGGATGCTGCTGCTGACGTCCTGGTTCACCTCGTTCACTCCAGTTCGGCTGTCCGTTGATTCGTTCTTCTGGACTGCGATTCTCGGTTCGCTGATCGTCAGCGTGGTATCCCTGGCCCTCTCCGCTGTGACGCGGTCAGGAGACTAACCCGCCCGACGCCGGCCCCTCCGCTTACCCTGCTGCGCCTGGGACGCCTGGCCGGCGGAATTCTCCGGAATCCGCATCGCGGTGTACATGTGGCTCGACGCCTTTCCTGAGACGCCGGCTGCGGCAAGCAATGAGGCCGCGGGAACGAGGGAGGGCAGCGCGCTGGCGTCCACGAGCCGCGCTCCCTCGGCGTAGTTGGCGAGCTTGTGCGCCGGCCCGAGGCCCTTGCCTTCCACCATGCCGTCGGGCCCCTCGGCCAGCACGGGCACGGGGTTGTCGAGGCTCACCGTCACCCGGTGCAGCTCGTCAGGATTGGGGGCGGCGTCGACGCGCGGCACTGCGTCGTCGGCATGTTCAAGATGCAGGTACTCGGTCTCCGCGGAGCGCTCCCAACCCGTTGGTGAGCCGACGGTGACAACGAGTTCGACGTCGTACTTCGCCGCCAGCCCGGAATCCGCCGCCAGGTTCATCGCATGGAGCCCACCCTGGCTGTAGCCCGCGATCATCAGCCGATCGCCGGGCTGCGCACCCGATTCCCGCAGGGCCTGCGCAACGGCGGGCACCACATGAGAGCTGTCCTGCACCACGGCCTCGGCGTTTCCGGCCGTGTCGAACGGGTTGCCAGTGTCCAGTGCCGTGCCCTGGGTTCCCGGCAGGACCACCAGGTACACCGGACCGTTGAGCCCTGCTGTCCGGAGTACCTCGAACGTTCCGGGCCTCTGTTCCTCCAACGCCCTGATCCTGCCGACAAGGGATTCCAGGGTGCCGGGAAACGGCACCGGCATGCCGGCGACCTGCAGAGGCGTGATCCGCACGGGACCTGGGGTCAGGACCCCCGAAGCGATGGCGCCTGCTGCCACCGCCCGCGCTGTCTCCTCGGTACGCGCCGCCGTCCTGGCGATGACGCTCCGCGTCACGGAGTCAGCTGCAAGGTAGGCCAGGCGGCTGGCAGTGATGCAGCGCGCCGTGTCCGAGAGGTTGTCTTCATTCACCAGCACGGAACGCGCGGCTTCCCGGACGGCGCTGCAGGCAATCCTTCTGGATTCGATCAGTTCCGCGCCCGCTCCACCTTGCCAGGTCAGGGCGCCGGGGATGTCCTGACCCAGGTCCAGTTCCACATAGACCAGGGCTGCTGCCACCTGGCGTGATTGCTCGGCGAGATTCTCGAGCCGGGCCGATGCCTGCTCAAGCTCCTCCCACTGGAAGCTGATGCCTCCCACTCCGCCGCGTGCTGCGAGGTACGGCTCAACGGCGGAGCCCGGCCGCAACGAGAAATCGTGTTCATCGCCCCGGAGACTCACTGTCCCATCCCGGTTCCCACGGCTTCGGCTTCCACCCGGCGCAGTGCGTCAGCATGTGCTTCGGCAAGCCGCGCAGCCGTGGAAAGGAGAGTGACGGTCACGGCGATGGCCGCAGTGCGGCCCTCGAGGTAAGCGACGAACCGGCGGCCCGCGGGGGACTCCCAGCTCAGCCTGCAGACGGAAAGCGCCTGTTGCCGGATCTCCTCGAGCTGCGCCGCCTGCCCGCGCAGCCTGCTTCCGGCGGCGGAGGCGGCGGAACTCGCTGCCAGCCATGGCCCGGAGGCGTCGTCGTACATCTCCTGCGTCACGGCCGCACCATCTTCCCTGTCGTAGCTGCGGAATGCATGAACTGCGCGGGCTTCACGCTATTCGGAGGGAAACGGGACATCGGGAGGGGACCGGACTATGTGGACAATGGCGTGCAGGGCGGCATGAAAGAATTGGGCGCATGGCTGACTCCGCGCTCCCCCGGGTAGAACTCGCGTCCACGTTCCAGGGGGAAGCACCCTCGCTCTCGCTGGGGCCTCTCGACGGCCGGTATCGGGAGGCCGTCGCGCCCCTCGTCGACTACCTTTCCGAGGCGGCCCTGAACCGGGACCGGGTCCATGTGGAGGTTGAATGGCTGATCCACCTCACACGCCATGCAGTTCTGCCGGGAGCGGGACCACTCGAGCCGTCGCAGGAGGAGTTCCTGCGGGACATCGTGCTCTCCTTCGACACGGCGTCCGTCACCGAACTCGCCGAGATCGAGAAGGTGACAGTGCACGACGTCAAGGCCGTTGAGTACTTCATCGGTCGACGGCTTTCCGGGATCGGGATCGAGCACCTCAAGCCCCTCGTGCACTTCGGCTGCACCTCGGAGGACATCAATAATCTCTCCTATGCCCTTGGCATCAAGGGAGCGGTGGAACGGATCTGGTTGCCCGCGGCGAAGGACCTCGTGGAGCGCATCGGCGAGCTTGCGCGGAGTTCAAGCTCCACGGCGATGCTTTCAAGGACGCACGGCCAGCCCGCAACCCCAACAACGCTGGGTAAGGAGATGGCGGTGGTTGCGCACCGCCTGTCCCGCCAGCTGAAGCGGATCGAGCAGACGGACTACCTGGGCAAGATCAACGGAGCCACCGGGACCTACGCCGCACACTATGCGTCGGTACCTGCGGCGGACTGGCAACAGGTTGCACGATCCTTCGTCGAAGGGCTGGGGCTCACCTGGAACCCGCTCACCACGCAGATCGAATCCCACGACTGGCAGGCGGAGCTGTACGCGGATGTGGCGCGGTTCAACCGAATCCTCCACAACTTCTGCACCGATGTGTGGAGCTACATCTCCATCGGATACTTCGCCCAGGTCCCGGTCGCCGGGGCCACGGGTTCCTCCACCATGCCACACAAGGTGAACCCCATCCGGTTCGAGAACGCCGAGGCGAACCTTGAGATGTCGTCGTCACTGCTGGATGTGCTGGGTTCGACCCTCGTCACCTCACGGTGGCAGCGGGACCTGACGGACTCGTCGAGCCAGCGCAACATCGGCGTGGCATTCGGTCACTCCCTGCTCGCGATTTCCAACGTGGTGAAGGGCCTCGGACGCCTTGATGTCGCGCCGGACGCACTCGCCGCCGATCTCGACGCGAACTGGGAGGTGCTGGGCGAGGCCGTCCAGATGGTCATGCGTGCCGAGGCCATCGCCGGCGTTCCGGGGTTGGCTGATCCGTACGAGCGGCTCAAGGAGCTCACCCGGGGACAGCGCGTCGACGCAGCCCGCATGCGCGACTTCGTCAGCGGCTTGGGCCTCGGCAGGGATGCCGAGCAGCGCCTCCTGGACCTGACGCCGTCGAGCTACACCGGTATCGCCGAACAGCTCGTGGATCACCTGGGCTAGGTTCCGGCGACAGCCCGGCGCTCGGTCACGGAGCCAAGGGCACGACGACTTTCCCTCCGCTGTCCCAGCGTCGCGCGGCTACAGCATTCAGGGGAGGTAACTCCCGACGGGCGACGACGGCGACGGCCTGGCCCACTTGTTCGGCGCTCAGACCCCTCGCGAGCGTGATGTGGGGCGTCCATCGCCCCGGGGCCGTATTGGGTGCGGGGCGGTCGACGGCGACGAGGACTGACCAGACCCGCTGGTGAAGCTGGATGATATCCGGGGAGGGCACCACTTGCCGTGCGAGGACATACCTGTGTTTCGTCGGAAAGAGGAGCAGCCCGGCAGTGGCCAGCGCATACGGCAAATTAAGCATGACGGAGGCAAGGCCGGCGTCGTACCCGGCGTCGATCCTCGCCGCTGCCAGCAGGGTGAGGTGGGGGCTGTTGCTCGAGGAGGCGTGCCGGGACTGGTTGGGAAGATCCAGTTCCTCGAGCGCCCGCCAGTCCTCGAGCACAGCCTCGTGAGCTGCAGGATCGAGCAGCAGTTCAACGCTGTCAGTCACGTTCGGCCGGTTCCCCCGTGTCAGCGGGGCGGACGCCGGAAGTCACCGATACCGGCGGAACCGTCCTGCTCGGTGACCCCGGTGCGTGGATTCCGCTGTGGACGCTGGTAGGCGAGCTCCCCGCCGCTCCTGCCGCCGAACGGCCTGCCGTGGTCTGCGTATTCTTCACGGAAGAAGGCGAGGCACCACGGGCCGAGTTGCACCCTCGCTCCGGTTCGAAGGATGGAGTTGCCGGTCGCGTTCACGCTTCCGCTGACGGGGCCGTGCGGGACCAGCACGTATTCGTCGTCGTCGGTGTGGACTACCTCCGCGTGGAGGTCCTGCAGCCCGTCCAGCCGGAGCGAACTCGTCGCCGCGCTACCGATGGTGGCGCGACCCTCCGGCAACTCGAATTCCCGCGGAATCTGGCCCTCCCACGCTTCCGAATCCTGGACGAAGATCAACCGCGGCCGGCCGCTCCCCCGTGCATAGTGGGTGGTGGTGATGGTGCGTCGGATCCGGCGGTTGACCGTGGGAACCAGGGGAAACGGCGTCGACGGCGGCATTCCCACCTTCGAGTCGCCCTTGTCCAGCGCGCGGCGGCCGAGGCGGAGCAAAGGTGCAAGCGTCGACGGCGACCCGAGCCGGATGTGCGGCGAGCGGGTCAGGAGACGCTGTGCCAGGGTGCTCTTCACGGCGCCCACACTCACCAGGTGCCCCCGGGGCCCGGACACGGAGACCGCGAGCCCCTGACCCGCCAGCGCTTTGGCCAGGGCACGGACGGTCGCCAGGCCCGGGAGGCCGTTGCCGCTGAACGCACCCGGGTTGTCGACGAAGATGTCGACCGTTGTTCCGGCCGCCGTGACGGTTCCGTTCACCTGCTCTGCTGTGTCATCGCCCTCGGGAGGCTCGACCAGTGAGAACGCGAGGTCGATCTCAAGATGGAGGGGAGATTCCATGTCGAACCCGATGTCAGCTGTGAAGGGTGTCGGAACCGCGGGCGTCGTTGTCGCTAGTGGTGATGCGCAACGTCCCGTTGAACTTCCAGGTGGCCCGCGGGGCGTCGGGGCCGATATCGCGCGGCACTTCGACCGTCATGTCCACGAAGTTGTAGTTGATGGCGGCACCCTTACCCGTCAGGTAGGTCCACATCTCCTCGGCGAGATCCGCCCAATCCCGGATGGTGTGGTCCTGGCCCGGGGCACCAGTGTTGGAGGTGTTCTCAGTCATGTTGATTCCTTCGTCGGATGATCGAACGATGACAGACGTCCTCTAACGCCGCCTGACGTGGGTAGGCCCAACGATAGCGGAGGGTACAGGCAAAAAACACCCCGGTTTCGTGTACCGCCCCGCTTACCACTTCGAGTGGACGGCACCTCGGAAGTGGCGGTCGTAGATCCCCGCGACGGCCGGATGCAGCTCTGCGCCGAGCTCGAGGTGATTCGCGGCTGCCGCGTTCGCGCGGGCCTGTCCAGTGTTGCGGGCGCCCGGGATGACGGTGCTGACGCCGTCCTGGGCCGCGATCCAGGCGAGGGCCGCCTGGGCGGTGGTCACCCCGTCGGGCACGAGGCCGGAAAACTCCTGCGCCGCGGCCAGACCGGTTTCGAAATCGACGCCGGCGAAGGTCTCCCCGACGTCGAAGGCCGCGCCGTCGCGGTTGAAGTTCCGGTGGTCATCGGCGGCGAAGACGGTGTCCTTCGTGTACTTGCCGGAGAGGAGCCCGGAGGCGAGCGGCACGCGGGCGATGATGCCGACGTCGGCTGCCTTCGCCGCGGGCAGGACCTCGTCGAGCGGCTTGAGGCGGAACGCATTGAGGATGATCTGGACGCTGGCCGTGTTGCCGCGTGCGATCGCCGTGAGGGCTTCGTCGGTCCGCTCGACGCTCACGCCGTAGTTCCTCAGAACGCCCTCGCTGACGAGCGTATCGAGCGCGTCATACACCTCGTCGGTGCTGTAGACGGCGGTGGGCGGGCAGTGCAGCTGGACGAGGTCGAGCGTGTCGACGCCGAGGTTGGTACGGGAGCGGTCGGCCCACTGCCGGAAGTTGGACAGGCTGTAGTTCTCCGGCACCTGGTCCACGCGTCGGCCCATTTTCGTGGCCACCATAATGCCGTGCCCGGGATTGGCCTTGAGGAAAGACCCGATCGTCGCCTCGCTGCGGCCGTCGCCGTAGACGTCGGCCGTGTCGAAGAACGTGACTCCGGCGTCGGCGGCTGCCTCCAGGACCGCGAGCGCGTCCTTCTCCTCCACCTCGCCCCAGTCGGCGCCGAGTTGCCAGGTGCCGAGTCCGATGACCGAAACGGGTCGCCCGGTCTTGCCCAAGTGTCGTTGTTCCATCCTCCGACTATAGGCTGGCGCCCCACCCCTCGCTGATTAAGCACTTGTGGCGGCTTCACTGCGCGAATAGCCGCCACAAGTGCTTAATCAGCGGGGGGTGCGACTTCGGTGCCGCTTGACTGCAAGCATGCTCAGTGGTGGGCTAGGTCACCTACGGAAGGGACCCTTCGTGAAGTCGCTCTGGCTCGACACCGCCCCGGAAATACCCGTTGATCCGTTCCTTCGGGGCGCCTCCTATGATTCCGTGGTGGTGGGCGCAGGGCTTACCGGCCTCACCACCGCCCTCCTGCTCGCACGCGCCGGGCATAAGGTTGCGGTCCTCGAGGCACGCACGACGGGCGCGGTCACCACGGGCAACACCACAGCGAAACTCTCCCTCCTGCAGGGGACGAGTATCTCGAAAATCATCCAGCACCACGACGCCGACCTCGCGCGCGCCTACGTCACGGCCAACCTGGAGGGCCAGGCCTGGCTGACCCGGTTCTGTGATGACAACAATGTGAGCTACGACCGCCGTGACGCCGTCAATTATGCGACCACGGACAGCGGCGCGAAGAAGCTCGATTCGGAGCACGATGCCTGTTTGGAGGCGGGCCTCGATACTGAGCTGGGCAGGGCCGCTTCCCTGCCTTTTCCGGTCCGGCGGACGCTCCGCCTCAGGAACCAGGCCCAGTTCCACCCCCTGGAGGTCCTCGCGGCGCTGGCTTCGGAGTACCGCCGCCACGGCGGCAAACTGATCGAGGGCGTCCGGGTGACAGGGGTGGCCAGGACGACCGCTGACGGCGTCGAGCTGAAAACCGGCGCAGGGCCGGTGAAGGCCCGCAACGTGATCCTCGCCAGCGGCTTCCCGATGCTGGACCGTGGAGGCTACTTCGCCGTCCTGAAACCCCTGCGGTCCTACTGCATCGCGCTCACGGTTTCGGACGACATCCCTTCGGACATGTACCTCTCGGTGGATTCACCTGACCGCTCCCTCCGCACCGCACTGGTCGACGGGAAGAAGTACCTGATCGTCGGCGGCAATGGCCACCCGGTGGGTCACCGGTCGAAGACGCAGGCGCTCGTCGATGACCTCACCCGCTGGGCGCAGGAGCACTTCCCGACTGCACGCCCGGCCTACGCGTGGTCGGCCCAGGACTACCGGCCCGCGGCGGCCGTTCCCTACGTCGGCAAGGTCCCGGCGAGCGGCGGGTCCATCTACGCCGCCACGGGATACAACAAATGGGGCATGACGAACGCGGTTGCGGCGTCGCTCGCCCTGTCCAGCGAAATCCTGGGCGGCAACATGCCGTGGGCCGACACGCTCTACAAGACGAGGGTGAGTCCGGCGGACGTGCTGGCGACCGCGTCGACCGGCGTGGAGGTGGGCTTCGAGGCACTCACCGGCTGGCTCGGGGGTCTGGCGAGAACCTCCTCAAGCGCTCCGCCCGAGGGCGAGGGGATCGTGGTGCGCGAGGGTGGACGGCCGGTGGCCGTCTGCACGATCGACGGCGTGGAGCACCGGATGTCGGCGGTCTGCCCGCACCTGAGGGGAATCGTGAACTGGAACGACGCCGAGCGCTCCTGGGACTGCCCGCTCCACGGGTCCCGCTTCACCGCGGACGGCAAGGTCCTCGAGGGGCCGTCGACATCGGACCTCGCTCCCGCGGACGGTTCGGGGAAGGCCTGAGCCGCTGCCTTTTCCCTGGAACCACTTCCTCAGTTCGAAAAGGTATCTGATCGGGTAGCACTGGAAGAATTTTGCACTACCGACCGTTGATTCCATGCCGGTCGATCGCCCTGCCGATCACGGATTCGACAGTCCTGGTGACAGGAATGTCCAGATCCATGCTGCGGCAGACATCCAGGGCGATTTTCAGGTCCTTGTTCCAGGGTCGGCTCTCAGGCGGCACGCCTGCCTGGTCATACTCCGCACTGAGTGAATCAAAGAAACCCCAGTTGCGCACCACCCAGCTATCGGCGAGCCCCCGCTGGAATACGTCGAGTGTTCTCTGGTTCTCGACTCCCAACGCCGAGGTGAGGGACAGTGCTTCGAGGAGGGCTGCCTGGGCGGTGAACGCGAACATCTGGTTCGCTATCTTCACGGCTTGGCCCGCCCCGACCGGGCCCAGGCGTTCCGTGGGTCCTCCGAGTGCGTTGAACACCTGGATTGCCGGGCCGGGAATCGCGCCGTCACAACCGATCATGATGGCCAATCTCCCCGCCTCCGCGGCATCCGCTCCTCCGCTGACGGGTGCGTCAACGAGGGTGAGTCCATGTTCGCTGCATCTGTGCGCCAGATCCTGTGCCGCGGCGGGACCGATGGTGCTGTGGAGTAGGACGAGGCCACGTCGGCCGGCTAGCCCACGGACTACTCCGTCGGTACCGAACAGGACCTCTTCGGTCTGGTGGGCATCGCTCACCACGAGACACAGGAGATCCACCTCTGCGGCCAGGTCTGCCACGGAGGCCGCGGCCCGGACGCCGTGACTGCCGAGTGCAGCCACGGCGTCCGGGACGACGTCGTATCCGGAGACATCGTGCCCCGTGGAGGTGAGCCTGCGCGCCATGCCGGCTCCGAGGTTCCCCAGCCCGACCATTCCCACGTGCAGTTGCATGGTCAGGCGGCCACCCGGTACTTGCGAAGTTGAAGCGCGGAGTATGTGGTCAACCCCGACATCACCAGTGCGAGCGGTGGGAACCAGAACAGTGACGCCACGCTCAGTGCAAGCCCGGCACCGGTGATGATCCGCCAGTTGCGCCGGGTCGCGGAGTCCGCAACGGCAAGAGGTCCCCCCTGCCGTCGCGGACTGCCCTGATTGCTGCGGGAATTGGCGCTGCGGTAGGAGAACGCCAGGTTTGCCAGCGCGAGGGCCGCGAAAACCGCCGCCCAGATGTACTCACCGTCCGTGAATCTCCAGAGGGAGATGAGTGCGAAGCAGGCCGCGGCGATGGCACTACCCGGTGACATGCGTACGCCCTTCGATGGGGTCCCATTGGTTGTTCATCGTGCTCACGAGAAGATCAGCTCCCAGGTCGAGACGATTCCCAGGACGGTCAGGAGTACTCCGGAGCAGATAACCCACAACTGCCCAGGGGTCGAGAGTCTCAACTGCTTGGGAAGGACTTTGTGCTCCGTCCAGACTAGTGCGAGGCAGAAGATTCCTGAGGTGAGCAGGCCGCCGAGGATGGACGCCGGCGTCACGATGATGACCAGTTGTCCCACTGTCCAGACGAGGACAAGGCTGGCGACCAGGATGTAGGCGTACATCCATGGTCGGACAATGCGCTGCCCACCGCGCCGGATCTTCGCTGAAAGCGGGGCAAGGGTCTCGAATGCGGTATAGGAGTAGAGCTCCCAGAAGGCATAGAGCGATCCGAAGAAGGCGAAGAAGACCGCAACGTAGTAGAGGTATTCGAAGGTGGGGTGCACAGCCGTGAGGAACTGTGCCTGATAGGTCAGCGTGTCATTGCCGCTCGGAACGAGTTGCTCGACGAACAACAATGAGGCGCCGTTGAGCATGAACATGATGGCGAAGATTGCTATCGCCGCGAATGACAGGAGCGTGTCCCCCAAGGGTGCCCTGCTCCATGCCTTTGCTCGTTCGACCTGCTCGGTGTCCGTGGCGAGGGGGAGCATTTCGCCACGGCGGACGCCCGTCAGGCGGTCGGACAAGGCTGCCTGGTCCGGGTGACCGAGCATGCCCCACTTCTTTTCGCGCATCATGCCGGCATAGCCGATGTAGTCATAGGTTCCGCCTCCGACGGCACCCAGGTAGGTAGCGACCTCGAGGAAGACCGACCGTTCGGCGATGTCGGGGTAGGCATCCACCACCCAGCCGCCGTACTCAGGCACGCTCGGTATCACCCCGCCGAGCGCGGCGATCCAATCGGGCTGGAGCACGAACACACTCACACCGATCGCTACCAGCATGAAGCCCACGATCATGGTCTGGGCTTTCTCGAGTTTGCTGTACCCGCCGAGCCAGGACAGTATCCCGGAGATGACGATCAGCACTGTCGCCCACCAGGCCCCCGCACCGAAGGTCAGATCGGCCATGAGATCCCCAAGACCGATCGCCAGCCCGCCGACCCACGAGGGGATCGCAGCGATGGAGACGACTCCCATGAGCAGGGTGAACCATCCCCGAGGCCCCCGGAACAGTGTGGTCCAGCGGGACATCGGGTGTTCGCCGGTGACGACGACGTAGCGGTTCATCGAATAGGCCAGGGCCGCCTTCGCGACCGCCGACACGATGAAGGCCCAGATCAGGGCGTAGGCGAACAGGGCGCCGCCCCGCGAAGCGAAGACCATCTCGCCGCTGCCGATGTTGGCCGAAGCCACGATCGCACCGGGCCCGAGCACTGACAGTGCCGCTGTGAGGGTGAGCCGCTTTCGTAACTGCGCCGGGGGGTCGGGGTAGGTCAGCAGATTGCTGCCGACAACTTCCGGTTGGGTGGGATGGGACATGTCACTCCTTTGTGATCGGTGGTGCGGCTGGGTCAGTTCGAGTGGAACTTCTGTTCGAGCTGGTGGATCTTGTCGACGCGACGCCGGCAGTCGGCATCCGTGCTGAATTCCGCCGCCAGGTATTCCTCGATCACCTGTTCAGCGATGACCGGGCCGATGAGCCAGGCACCCATGCAGAGGATGTTGACGTCGTCGTGTTCGACGCCCTGTCGTGCGGAATAGGTGTCATGGGCTGTCATCGCACGGATTCCCGGAACCTTGTTGGCTGCGATGCTCGCACCCACACCGGTACCGCAGACGAGCACTCCGCGATCGGCGTCGCCGCTGAGAACCAGGTCGGCCACATTCTGTGAGATGTCGGGGAAATCCACCGGAGTGGTGTCGGGTGCTCCGACGTCGGTCACTTCATGGCCGAGGCGTTCGAGCGTCTTCCTGACGTGATCCTTCAGCGGGAACCCCGCATGGTCGTTTCCGAGTGCAATGCGCATGGTGTGTTGTCCTAAACGTTGTGGAGTGACTGGGTATCTACTTGCCGGCGGGTGGGAATTCCGTCCCGCGCGCCCCTGCGTGTGACGGCAAGAGCACCTCCGGTGACGGCACGCCGCACTGCGCTCCGGAGGTCGGCTCCTTCATGGAGGGCCGCCACGAGGTACCCGGTGAAGGTGTCCCCCGCACCGGTGGTATCCACGGGCGTCACCACGGGGGCCGGGATGCTCTCGGCTTTCTCTCCAGCAGAGAAAGCCGCACCGTCGGCTCCGAGGGTGACGACCACTGCGATGTTCCGCTGCAGCGCGATTGCCTCGGCCGTGGCGACGGGGTCGCCGGTCTCGAGCACGCCCTGGTGGCGGCCGACGGCGAGGCACTCGTCCTCGTTGACGACGAGGATGTCGGTGAACTCGAGCAATCCCTCGAGCGGACGGGCCGGTGCGGCGTTGAGGATGACGCGTACACCTAGCTCGCGGGCTTTACGTGCCGCGCCGAGAACCGTCGGCAGAGGAATCTCGAGCTGGAGCAGCAGCGTATCCTCCGCTGTGAGGGCGGCGACAGCTTCCTCGACCAGCTCATCATCGAGGTCGTAGTTCGCGCCGGGGATGACTGTGATGACGTTTTCGCCGTCGTCGCTCACCGTGATGATCGCCCGCCCGGTCTGGGCGTTCGGGCTTCTGCGGATGCCGGTGCAGCTGACCCCTTCGGCGAGGAGTACGTCGATCAGGTGGGTGCCGTCGGTGTCCATGCCTACGGCACCGATCATCCGGGTGGGCACCCCCGCACGGGCGAGCGCGACGGCTTGGTTGGCGCCCTTGCCTCCGGGATGGGACGAGCTGCGCCGGGCGAGGACCGTTTCTCCGGGCCTGGGGAGCTGCTCCACCTCCGCGACTTCATCGATGTTGATGCTCCCGAGCACCGTGACATGCGGGCCGCGGACCTCATCGGGCACCGCGGCACTGCGGAGGCGTGCAGTGCTTCCGCGAGCGATCAGCTCGACGTCGAGTTCCTCCCGCGAGCCGGCGATGTTGTCCGGGTCTGCTTCGATCAGGAGCTCGGCCGCACGTTGCCCGAGGGCATGGATTTGCTGGTGGACGGTGGTGAGGCCGGGCCGCACGTACTGGGCCAGATGGATGTCGTCGAAACCTACGACACTGACATTTCCCGGTACGGTCAGGCCTGCGGCGTCGAGAGCCTGCATCGCTCCGATGGCCATCAGGTCATTTGCTGCGAAAACGGCGGTGAACGGCATGCGACGCGCGAGCAATGACGTCATTGCTCGCCGCCCCCCTGCTTCGGTGAAGTCGACGTTGACGATCAGGCGTTCGTCCACCCTCAGTCCCGCATCCTCGATAGCCTCGAGGAAGCCGAGCGCGCGTTGGGCTGCGACATCGATGTCCAGGGGCCCTCCGATGAAGGCGATTGTTTCGTGCCCCAGGGCGATGAGGTGCTCCGTCGCCAGCCGCCCGCCGAGTTTCTGGTTGCTGCCGATGATCGCTGCCCCGGGCACGTCGTTGAGGCGGTCGATTACCACGATCTTCAATCCCGAAAGCTGCCCGATGAGTTGTTCATCCAGGAGATGACCGCCGACGATGCCGATCCCGTCGACATTGCGTCGTGACATCTGACCGATGAGAAGGGAAGTGGCCTGCTTGTCATCGTTCGTCTGGCCCAGGAGCAGCACGTGGTTGTTCCTGTCCGCCACGGCCTGGGCGCCCTTGATGAGTTCCGGGAAGAAGGGATTGGTGATGTCCGGAACCAGCAGGGCAATGGTCGATGACGGCCCTCCACGCAATTGACGTGCAAGCTCGTTCGGCTCATAGCCGAGCTCGGCCGCAACCTGCCGTGTGCGCAACCGGGTGCTTTCACTCACCCGACCTTGCCCGGACAATGCTCGCGAGGCGGTCGTCACCGACACCCCGGCAGCCCTGGCCACTTCTTTGATCGTCACCGTGACTCCATCGTCTTCGTTGTGTTGTTCCGTACAGAACTTACTGGTGCGCAATCGATAGCGCAAGGCCCTGCATAGGGTTGAAATGAAAAGATTCGGATTCCCCGTGACGCACCGCGCAATCGTTAGCGCACACCGAGCCCGTTCGGTCCCACGGCGGACGCCCGGACGTCAGCGGCAGTGCCGACGGCGCCGGTTGCCGCAGTGGGGTAGCTCCGAGCGGGCGGCGGGGTTGCGCCCGGCCAGGCGGCGCGGAGAGGGCTGGCTCTAGATCCACCCGACGCGGCGTAGTGGCGGCTCGGTACCGCCGGGACGTTGCACCAGCACCTGGTTCACCCCGGTCAACCCGGTCTCGAAACCCACGGCGCTGACCACCATGTAGAGCCGCCACACGCGCACCCTGCCCGCGCCGGCAGCCTGCACCGCTTCATCCCAGTGGTCTTCGAGGTTCCGCACCCAGGCACGCAGGGTCAGCGCGTAGTGAAGGCGCAGCGCTTCGACGTCGAGCACCTCCAGCCCGGCAGCATCGAGCGCTCCCACCATCTTCGACAGACTCAGCATTTCCCCGTCCGGAAAGACGTAACGGGGAATGAAGGAATCGGGGTCCGGGAGCGTGTGTCCGGCGTTCCAGGAGATGGCGTGGTTGAGCAGTCGGCCGCCGGGTCGCAGCAGGTCTTTCAGCCGGATGGCATAGCGGCCGATCTCCGCGCTGCCCACATGCTCCGACATGCCGATGGAACTGATGGCATCGAACGGGCCGTCATCCACATCGCGGTAGTCCTGCACCCGAATCTCCACGCGGTCGGCCAGTCCTGCCTCAATCACGCGTTTCCGCGCAAAGGCGGCCTGCTCGGTGGAGAGCGTGACCCCGACGACGGCCGCCCCGTAGTGCTTGGCGGCATGCAGCGCGAGACTGCCCCACCCGCACCCGACGTCCAGCACCCGCATTCCAGGCTGGAGCCCGAGCTTGCGGCACACCAGGTCCAGCTTGTGGTCCTGGGCGGCGTCCAGGCCGGCCTGCTCGTACTCCCAGACCGCGCAGGAGTAGACCATCGACGGGCCGAGGACCATCGAGTAGAAGGCATTGCCGACGTCGTAGTGGTGTGAGATCGCCGCAGCATCACGACTCCGCGAATGCCGCTTGCCGGACCGGACGACGTCGGCCTCTTCCGGCGGCGGCGCAGGCCGGGGACCCAGCGCACCGAGCACCACAACGGTCTTGAGCAGCGTCCAGCGCTCGCGCACAGTCAGTCGGCGGAAGGGCCCGATCTCGGCGAACCTGCCCACGGAGCGCAGGGCGGCAAAGCTCTCGAATGGATCACCGGGCGCATCGATCTCCCCGGCGACGTACGCGCGGGCCAATCCGAGCTGACCCGGGGACCAGAGGATCCTGCGGAAGGCCCGCCTCGAGTTGAATACCAGCTCCGGGGCCCCGGCCGGGCCGGCAACCGAGCCATCCCAGGCTCGCACCCGGAGCGGGAGCTGATCAGTACCCAGCACCACGGTCAACGCCCCCGCAATCCGCGGTGCCACGCCTTTGATCCTGCCCATGCCCACTGTTTACTCTCGTTCCTGCGCCCAGTAAACGGTCCCTGCCTAGAGGTGGCCGCGCGGGCCGCCGTCGTCCTGCCGCGCCAGCTGCTGCAGGAGGTCCCGAATCTCGGTCAGAAGCGCGGTGTCAACGGGCACAGGGGCGTCCTCGGAGTCGTCGGTGGTCAGTCGCGCCTTGGCATGGGCGCTGGCTCGGTTCATCGGGAGCACGAAGACGAAGTACACCACGGCGGCGGTGATCAGGAAGGTCACAGCGGCGGTGATGACAGCACCGACGTCGACGAAGGTGGCTGGATTGCTGGCCCAGATGCGGAATCCGAGGCCCCCGGCATCCACTCCGCCCGCTGCGGCGATGAGCGGTCGGATGACGTTCTGGGTGAACGCGCCGACGAGGGCGGTGAATGCTGCCCCGATGACGACCGCGATCGACAGTTCGATCACGTTTCCGCGCAGGATGAAGTTCCTGAAACCCTTAAGCACGAGATCCTCCTTCGGCTGGTGAGCCGTAACTGGCAACGATGAGGTCCACCACCGAGAGGAGCTCTGCCAGGTCGGTGGCGGAGTGGCGCGGTGATCCGTCTCCCGAGAAGAAGGCGGCGTCGTAGTAGATGCCGTCGCCCAGGAGCTTGACGGCCTGCGCGGCGGTACGGTTTCCCAGGCCCTTTTCGAGCGCGTCGAGCCAGAGATCCTGAATCTGTGCCAGGCTCGCCCGTGCCGTGGGGTGGCCCTGCTGCGCCAGGCGCGCCATCGACACCAGCGCCCGGTCCAGCGGGCTGTCCTCGTAAACGGAGGTCCGCACGTAATAGCGGCCCGGGCCCTCGGGGTCCTCGACCATGCGTGACCGGTCGGATTCGGCAAGACCGAGGAGCCTTGCGGCAAGCGCATCCACCAGCGCTTCCTTGGACGGGAAGTGATAGAGCAGCCCACCCTTGGAGACCTCGGCTGCTGCAGCCACGGCTTCCACGGTGGCGGCCCGCTCGCCGTCCCGGATCAGGGTGTCCTCGAAGCTGTCGAGGATGCGCTCTCGGGAACTGGCCATTCCTCCATGGTAGTGGTCATCCGAGTTGTACTGTACCGGCTGGACGGTATAGTTTGGCTGAATGACATTTCCCCAGCACACCGTCGCGCCGTCCGGAGTTGAGACGGCCAGTTCCGACACTCCCTACCGCGCAGGCGTACGGGACTGGATAGCGCTCGCCGTCCTGATGCTGCCCGTCCTGCTGGTCGCAGTCGACAACACCGTGCTGAGCTTCGCGCTGCCGGCGATCTCGCGGGATCTTGCACCCAGCGGGACGGCCTTGCTGTGGATCATCGACAGCTACCCCCTCGTACTCGCGGGGCTCCTCGTGGCGATGGGCAGTTTCGGGGACCGCTTCGGGCGGCGGCGGCTGCTCATGATCGGCGCCGGCGGTTTTGCACTCTTCTCCGTCGCCGCGGCCTTCGCTCCGACAGCCGGTTTCCTGGTCGCCGCCCGCGTGGGGCTCGGCGTTTTCGGCGCGATGCTCATGCCCTCGACGCTGTCGCTGATCCGGAACATCTTCCTGGACAGGGACCAGCGCCGACTCGCCATCGCAGTGTGGGCTGCAGGATTCTCCGCGGGTGCGGCGCTTGGCCCCCTGCTGGGAGGTGCACTGCTCGAGCACTTCTGGTGGGGTTCGGTGTTCCTTCTCGCCGTGCCGGTTCTCGTCCTGATGCTTGGCTTGACCCCCGCCTTCGTGCCGGAGTCCCGCGACCCCCGACCGGGCCGGGTGGACTACCTGAGCATTGCCCTGTCCATCATCACCATGCTTCCTGTGGTGTTCGCGATCAAGAACCTCGCGAAGGGCGGGCCCGGACTGGTGACCGTCACCGCCGTCGTGCTGGGCCTTGCCGCCGGCAGCGGCTTCGTGGTGCGCCAGCTCCGGCGTTCCTCCCCGATGCTCGATGTGCGGCTCTTCACCGTGCGCGCCTTCACCGGAGCCGTGCTCGTGAACCTGCTGGCCATCTTCTCCCTCGTGGGATTCCTCTTCTTCGTCTCGCAGCACCTTCAGCTGGTGCTCGGCCTCAGCCCCCTCGATGCCGGGATGGTCCTGCTGCCGGGGCTCGTCCTGACGATCGTCGCGGGATTGGGCGTGGTGCCCGTGATCAAGCGCATTCCAGCCCATGTGGTGGTCCCGGTGGCACTGCTCTTTTCGGCGGCTGCCTACAGCTTCCTCACCCTGCAGGGTCTGATCGCCGGGCAGGGAGGCTCTGCCCTCCAGTTGATGGCCGCCTTCGTGCTGCTCGGCATCGGCGTCGGCGCGTCGGAGACCGTCTCGAACGACCTGATCCTCTCGAGCGTTCCCGCCACCAAGGCCGGCGCCGCCTCGGCCGTGTCCGAAACCGCCTATGAAGTGGGTTCGGTGTTCGGAACGGCGATCCTCGGCAGCATTCTGCTCTCCTCCTATCAGGGCAACCTGTCGCTACCGGAGGCCCTCACCCTGGAGCAGGCAGCGGCAGCCACCGAAACGCTCGGTGGGGCGGTGGCGACTGCGGAGGATCTGCCGGCAGCAAACGCTTCGGCGCTGCTGGACTCAGCGTTTCACGCCTTCGACAGCGGGGTGACCCTGACCTCCGGTATCGCCGCGCTGCTCATGGTCGCTGCGGCGGTACTCGCCGCGTGGAGCCTGCGGCCGACGACGCGGGCCTAGGCCGGGCGAAGCCGCACCCCGGCAGCATTAGCTGTTTTCGGGCTTGACCAGGCTGTCCTCATCCTCTTCGAGCGCCGGGGCGTCCCTGATCTCCTCGAGCGGATCCTCTTCCGCTCCGACACTCTTCCCGGCGGCGTTCCCGTCCTGGGACACCGGGGCCGCCTGGTGTGGATTGGCGTCCTGCGGGTCTGTTGCGGATTCGTTCGGCATGATGCCCTACCTCGTATGAATTCATGGAGCCGAGAAACTTCGTCGACCCACCTACCTTAAGGCCCACCCGCGTCGGCAGACGCGGGTGGGCCGGAGAAGGGGTTCAGAGGATTTCGGTGGACGAAACCAGTCTTGTCGCGCTACGACCCGCGTCGCGCTACTACCCGCGTCGCCCTACTACCCGCGTCGCCCTACTACCCGCGTCACCCTACTACCCGCCGAGGATCGGCCGCAATGCACCCGCGAGCTGGTTGATTCCCAGCACGATGAACAGCAGCGCGATGATCGCCAGCGCACCGTTGGGAAGCAGCTTGTTCGCATCCTTCATGCCGGACAAGTGCATTCGGCGCATGCTGCGTTTAGAAGGGCCCGCACGGATCGGGGACAATGGAGTGTGCCCGTTCTTACCGAAGCCCCTGTTCTCGACTCCGATGCCATCCGCCGCGAAGCGGGCCGGAGGCGCACCTTTGCCGTCATCTCCCACCCCGACGCCGGTAAATCCACCCTCACCGAGGCCCTTGCGCTCCTTGCCCGTGCCATCCAGGATGCCGGTGTCACGCACGGCAAGTCGAGCCGCCACGCGACCGTGTCGGACTGGATGGGCATCGAACAGGAGCGCGGCATCTCCATCAGCTCGGCCGCGCTGCAGTTGACGTACCGCGATACCATCCTCAACGTGGTGGACACCCCCGGCCACGCCGACTTCTCCGAGGACACCTACCGCGTGCTCGCCGCGGTAGATTCCGCCGTCATGCTCATCGATGCCGCCAAGGGTTTCGAGCCGCAGACCGTCAAGCTGCTGGCCGTCTGCAAGGCACGGAACATCCCCATCATCACCGTCATCAACAAGTGGGACCGCCCTGGTCTCGACGCCCTTGGCCTGATCGACGACGTCGGCGAGCGCACCGGCATGGTGCCGGTTCCCCTGACGTGGCCGGCCGGCATCGCCGGGGACTTCCAGGGGCTGCTGGATGTCCGGGAAGGCAAGGCCGTGCGCCTCGAGGCCATCGGCGGCGGCGCCCAGGCCGCAGAGGAAACGGCGGTGGACATCGAGGCTCTTCCGCCCCTCGAGGCCGGTCTCTGGCTCGAAGCGCAGGAGGAAGCGGGGCTGGTGGCGTCGTCGAACGGGAACTTCGACCCCGCCGAATTCGAAGCGGCCCGCCAGACCCCAGTGCTGTTCGCCGCGGCGGCGAAGAACTTCGGCGTCTCGCAGCTCCTCGACATCCTTGTGGAGCTCGGCCCCGCGCCGTCGCCCAGGCCGTCGATCGACGACGAGCGGCGGCCCGTCGACGCACCGTTCTCGGGTTTCGTGTTCAAGGTCCAGGCAGGCCAGGACAGCGCGCACCGCGACCACATCGCGTACCTGAGGATCTGCTCCGGAACCTTCGAACGCGGCATGGTGATCACCAACCAGCGCACCGGCAAGCCGTTTGCCACCAAGTACGCCCACCGGGTGCTGGGCAGGAGCCGCGAGGTGGTGGATACCGCCTGGCCGGGTGATGTCGTGGGACTGGTCAACGCGACGAGCCTGCGGGTCGGTGACAGCCTGTTCTCCGAGGAACCGGTGCGATTCCCTGACATCCCCCGCTTCTCACCCGAGCTCTTCGCGGTGGCCCGGGCGAAGGATCCGGGACGCTACAAGCAGTTCCGGCGCGGGATCGACCAGCTTGAGCACGAGGGCGTGGTGCAGGTGCTGCGCTCGGACCTTCGAGGAGACCAGGCGCCCGTCCTCGCGGCGGTCGGTGCTCTGCAGTTCGAGGTTGCTGCGCAGCGGCTCGGCACCGAGTTCAACGCGCCGACGTCGCTGGACAACCTGTCCTACACCCTCGCGATGCGCGTGGCCCCCGGCAGCGAGGACGTGCCGGAGACCTTCCGCGGCGGAGAGATCCTGCACCGGGCCGATGGCGAGATCATCGCCGTGTTCGGCGACAAGTGGAAAGTGGGCCACTTCAGGAAAGACTTCCCCGGCGTGACGCTGGAGCCGATCGGCGCGGCGGTCGAGTAGCCCAGCGCTCAGCTTTACCTCCATCAGTGGAGTTTTCCCGACTGGACTTCATCGACGCTGACCGGGATCAGCGCGGCATCAGGCGTCTGTCACCTGCAAGGGATCGGTGATCTCGGATATCAGGACGGTTCTGCCGGTATCTGCAGCTCGGTGGGTGGCTTCGATGACCGCGAGTGAACGCGCGCCGTCGCTGACACTGACATGAGGCATTGCCACACCCCGCACCACATCGATGAAATGCTCCAGCTGATTGCTGTAGGAGTCGCCCGGACCTTTTGGTGCGAAGCTCAAGCTCAAGGGGTTCGCCCAGTCCGACACCCCTTCATGATGAAATTTCGCCAGTTGAGGCAACTCGAGTGCACCGTGCGTTCCCGCGATCCGATAGCAGGAGATAGTTGGGTTGAAGGGAAAGTTCGGATCGTCCTCAGTTGCCTGGTCCCATCCCCATGGTGCAACCACTGAATCGGAGATGATGAAGGAGCCGAGGGCCCCGTTCTCGAATTCGACGATCACGCTTGCAGTATCTTCGACGGCGAGATTCCGGACGGCGTTGCTCGTCCTTGCCTGCACGGAAACAATCTCTCCGCACAGGTGGCGTAGCAAATCCAGGTCGTGGACCAGATTGATGAGCATGACGCCACCGCCGGGCTGAACGCGCCAGGGTTGATCGAAATAGTCGTCCGGTTTCTTGGTGAACCAGGTGCCGCTGATTGCTACCAGCCGCCCCAGGTCCCCTCGGGAGATGAGCTCTTTGGCACTTTTGACCGACGGATGGTGCCTCCTATGATGGCCCATGAGTATCGGAATGCCAGTTGCTTCGGCTGCCCTGAGAAGCTGGGCGCCCTCCGCATAGGAAGTGGCAATAGGTTTCTCGAGGAGCACCGGTAGGCCGGCGTCCAGACAGTCCCGGGCGGTGGTGACATGACAGCTGTTGGGATTGGCGACGATCAAGGCGTCCACTCCACCGGCGTCGAGCAGTGCTTGGTGGCTGTGGAAGTGAGGTATCCGGTACTTTTCCGCGAATGCGGTTGTGGCCGGGTCCGCGACAGAGACAAGCTCTGCCGATCCGTTGCGGGCGATGATATCGGCATGTTTGTGACCCATGGTGCCGGCCCCGATGATGCCGATCCGGACAGGAGCGTCTCGACTTGGGTGTTCAGCCAAGGGAATTTCGGTTTCTTTCCGGCTCAGGAAGGCAAAGCGGCAACGACATCGATCTCCACGAGAATGTCGTACAGATCAGAGCCGACAGTCGTCCGCACGGGGAAGGGAGCGGGGAAAAACTCCACGTAGGCCTCGTTGTAAGCAGCGAAATCGCGTTTCAGGTGCTGCAGATGCGTAGTGACCTTCACGACGTCGGCGAACGTGGCTCCGGCCTCGGTGAGGACTGCCTCGATATTGCGAAGAACCTGACGAGTTTGTGCTGCGACCCCTTCCGGCACCTCCCCGGTGGCAGGGTTCTGCGGACCGAACCCGGCGGTGTAGAGGAAGCCGTTGGCAATGATGCCCTGATTGTAGGGACCTGCCGGTGCTGGTGCGTTGGGAATGACAACAGCTTTTTTGGACATGATGCTCCTTGTGTTCGGTCAGTGCTGGGGACGGTGCTGCGACTGATGCGCTTCTAGGTGCCGCTGCTCAGCACGGCAGCGCGCAGGGTCTCTTCTACGGTTCGGGCTTCACCGTCCTTCAGCAGATCCGGTCCGATCCACAAGCCGTGTGCGGAGCCGTTGCGCAAATCAGGGTGGACTGCGACCCGCGGGGATGCACCCTCCAGACTATTGAGTACCTGCGCGGCGCGGGCGTTGTCGGGAATCCCGACGTAGAGGCGGGGCACTGGTTGGCCTGCTTCGTTGAGTTGTTCGGTCTGAAGAGTAATGCCATCGAGACCGGTGAGTCCGGTCCTCCAGGAATCGACGGTGTCCAGCCATTGCTGGTGCAGTGCGGCATGATCAAGGCTGATGAATCGGTCGACGGCGGCCACCAGTCCTGCTATTTCTTCCTTCCCTGCTTTCATGGCGCGGGCCCACCGCTGGAACGGGGCACCGTTCTGGCGTGCTGCCTCGATGATCGCTGCATTTCCGACCATGAACCCGCTCGCCTGCGGGCCTCGTAGCGCCTTACCGCCGGAAAAGACAGCAATGTCCGCTCCGAGGTCACGGGTGAAGTGCCACAGGTTCTCCACGGGTGGTAGTTGTGCTGCGCCATCAACGATGACGGGAATGCCTCGGGATCTGGCAATGCGGACCACCTCGGGCAGTGGCAGGGCGACCTGCGGCAAGTGGGATCCGGCCACGTACAGAACTGCTGCCGTTCTCTCCGAAATGGCAGCTTCCAACTCCCAGTCGAAAGTTTGTTGGATATTGCCTATCTGGCGGATGGTGACTCCGGCCAGGGCGATGGTTGCGTCGTAGGGGATGCGGTGAGCTGCATGCATGATCACTTCGCTGGGTGCCTGGTCCCTACCCGGGAAATCACGCAGGATACCGGGGTCGCCCTTGGTTCGGATACCGAGGAGCGCAAGGATCAGCGCTGCGGCGCAGCCCGAGGTGACGTAGGCGGCCTCGTTCCGCGTCAGCTCAGCGACCCGCTTTCCAGCGGCGAGATGTAGTTGATGCATATCGATGAAGGAACCCGCAGCGTCCCGCATTGCCTCCAGCACCTCGTCGGGCATCAAGGAACCGCCGAGAGCGGTAAAAGTGGTGGCGGCGTTGATAACGGGTTTCACCCCGAGATCAGAATAAAAACTCATGGTGCCTTTCGGGTAGGTCTAGCCGAGTTGGCGTGAGATGTTCTGGGCGGTGGCGCGGATATCGTCTAAGTGCAACTTCAGGTCATCCAGTGTGGCGACCACCTTGATCGCCGTGAGTGACAGCGCCCCGATGATGCTGCCGTTGGAGTTGGTGATGGGGACCGCGATGCAGTTGACGAAATCCTCGAACTCCCCGTCATCGACGCCCCAGCCGCGGGTGTTTATCAACTCCAGCTGCTCATCAAGCGCTGCGCGGGAAACGATTGTCTGCGCGGTGAAAGCTGTCCATTCTGCGTCGACGAGAAGTGCATCCCGGCGTCCGACCGGAAGCTGGCTCAGGATGGCCTTGCCGACACCGGTGCAGTGCGGGAGCACGGTTTTGCCGACGCGCGAGTACATCCGTACGCTGTCCCGCCCTTCCACCTTGTCCACGTACATGACAGTGGACTCCACCAGCTGGGCCAGGTGGATCGTGTTGCCGGTTTTTGCCTGCAACCTGCGGAGTTCATCATGGGCGACCGCCGGCAGGTCCAACGCATCAAGTGCCTGCTGGGCGATGGAGATCATCTTCGGACCGATGCTGTAGTGCCCGTTCCCCCGGCGTAGAACGAACCCGGCCTCTTCGAAAGTTTGCAGCTGGCGCAGAACCGTGGAGCGGTGCACATCGAAGCGCCTCGCCGTTTCACTGAGACTGCGCGGTCCTTCGGCAAGGAAATCCAGAATCTCGATCGCCCGCTGTACTGCTTGAGACACGTAAACCCCTTTATACTGAACCCACATCGACAATCTTGCACATGCATGTGCAGTGTATGCAACATTACTAGGAATGCGACGTGAAATACCATGGTCAGTTCGATTTTGCGGGGCGGCTCAATCATCGACGGCCTGGGAGGTCCCCGCTATCGCGCCGATGTGTTGCTCCGCGATGGGCGCATCGCAGCAATCATGTCTCCCGGCAGTGTGGCCGAGGGACGGGACATCGACATCTCAGGTCTGGCGGTTGCGCCTGGCTTCATCGACATGCACGCGCATTCCGACCTGGCAGTTCTGGCTGACCCGGCGCATGTGGCCAAAGCGGCCCAGGGGGTCACCCTCGAGGTTGTCGGCCAGGACGGCCTGGGCTATTCGCCAGTGACCGAGGAGGTGATGGCCGTCACCCGGGAGCAGATCGCCGGCTGGAATGGAACACCGGATCTGGACTATGCCTGGCGCAGCGTCGGGCAATACCTGCACGAAGTGGACAAGGGGGCTGCGGTCAACGTTGCTGTTCTGGTTCCCCACGGCACCGTTCGGATGATCGTCATGGGGACCCAGTCGCGTGGAGCTACCGAGGATGAGCTCGAGCAGATCCGGGACATTGTGGCGCAGGGTCTGAGGGACGGCGCCATGGGGATGTCGGCAGGGCTTACCTATACACCCGGAATGTATGCCTCCGACGAGGAACTGATCCATGCACTGACTGCTGTCAGGGAGATCGGCGGATACTACTGCCCCCATCACCGCAATTACGGATCCGAGGTTGTCGAAGGGTACCAGGCCTGTTTCGAGATAGCGCGAAAAGCGCAGGTGCCCCTGCATCTCGCCCACTGCCATGTGAATTTCCCCCAGAACAAGGGCCGGGCGGCTGAAGTGCTTGCTGCACTTGATCGGGCCATCGCCGAGGGCACCGATGTCACCTTGGATGCCTATCCCTATCTGGCAGGAGCTACATACTTGGCTGCCTTGCTGCCGAGTTGGGCCCATGAAGGGGGCCGGGAAGCCATGGCGGCGCTACTGAATGACCCGCAATCCCGGGTGAGGCTCCTTCACGAGATCGAAGTTCTGGGCTCGGACGGACATCACGGCGTTCCCATGGATTGGGAAACGATTGTGATCTCGTCCACCCAGGACCCGCTCAATGGAAGTGCGGTCGGGAAGACGGTGACCGAACTCGCGACTGAGCTGGGTTCACCCGCAGGAGAGGTGTTCCTGAATCTGTTGCTCGCCGATGATTTTGGCGCCGGCTGCCTGGTGCAGGTTGGAAATGAGGAAAACGTCCAGGCCGTGATGCGTCATGAGGCCCACACGGTAGGCAGCGACGGAATCCTTGCGGGAGAAAGGCCCCATCCACGGGGGTGGGGCACCTTCCCCCGGTTTCTGGGCCACTATGTCCGCGAACTCGGCGTCTTGAGCTTGGAGGAAGCCGTGCTCCATGCAACCTCCCGCCCTGCCCGACGCCTGGGACTTCATGATCGGGGGGTTGTGGCCGAAGGCAATTGGGCGGACCTGGTGGTCTTCGATCCGGATCGGATAGCGTCGCGTGCCAGCTACGACGCCCCCAAAATCAACCCCGACGGTATTCATTACGTCTTCGTCAACGGCGAGGCCACTATCGAGAACGGTATCCGTACCACCGCGGTGCCTGGCAGAGCAATTCGGCGGGCCTAGCGCTTCGAGAACAGCGTCCGAAAACTATTTACAAAACACCGGCCCCCTGACACCATGGCATATACCGCAACGTCTGTTGCAACAGGTGCACACTCGGGAGCTGTAGTGAAAAATCGATCAAGAATGAAGAACGTGGCTACGATCGCCGCCCTGGCCCTGACCCTGACTGCCTGCAGCGGCGGCGGGGGCGGGGCCTCCCAGGATGATGGACCGCCGGCAGAGGAGGGCGGTACGCTCACCTTCGCGAACTGGCAGTGGTTGGAACCCGGTCGGGGTGAGGACATCCTCGCTGCCGTCAAGGAGTATGAGGGCGTCAACGCCAACGCGACGATCGAGCCGCAGGAGATCACCAGGGCCGACTACGAGAAGACCATCAGTACCCAGATCGGTTCCGGTGCGGGTCCGGATATCTTGATCATCCCTGACCCGTTCTTTCCCGAGTTGGCAGCATCCGGCGCGCTGGAGCCACTCGAGGGGGTGCTGGATGCGGACAGCGAAAGTGCTTTGCGCGAGTCGAATGAGAACTACATGTTCGAAGACGAACAGCTCGGCTTGATCTGGGAAGCCGTACCTTACGCGTTGTTCTACAACAACACGATCATGAGCGAGGCAGGGGTGGAGCCGCCGACCACTCCCGAGGACCTGACAACAGCAGCGCAAACCATTCAGGAAGCAACAGGGAAGACCGGCTTCGTCGTCCGGCATCAGCTCAACGAAGAAGCGCCCTGGTGGACGGATTACAGCAACTGGGCTTTCGGGTTCGGTGGCGCATGGTCAGACGGAGAGCAGTTGACCATCAACAGCGAGGAGAACGTCGCCGCGGCGGATGCGTACCTCAATGCCTACAATTCCGGTGGCTTCGGTGTCGGCGATGACGCTTCGACGTACCGCAGCAAATTCGCCGCCGGCGAAGTCGGCATGGTGATCGACAATTCCTCAGCCCTGCTGACCATGGTTTCAGGTGACGGTGCGGTCCAGTCTTCCGACGTATCCGCTTCGACGCTGCCGTTTCCCGGTGGCGGTTCGGCTTACGCGGGCTTCTCGATCGGAATCAACGCCAACTCGGACAACAAGGAACTGTCGAAGGATTTCATCCGGTGGATGATGACATCTGAGGCCCAGTCCACCTTCGTGGAGGCGTTGTTCCCGTCCGGAATTGCTACCGATGTGGCAGCTCCCGAGTCACTCATCGAGGCGAATCCCTGGATCGAGGCATTCTACGAGCAGCTGGACAACTCGTCGTCCGTGGTGATTCCCGGCTTCGAGACCCAGACACCGCAGATCCGCACCATCGTCCTGACCGAGGTCGAGCGGATGCTGACCAGTGGGGTATCGGCCCAGGAAGCCATGGATGCGGCTCAGCAACAGGCCGAGGCACTAGCGCCCTAGCCTTCACGCAGGTGCCCCCATGAGGGGGCACCTGCACCTGGCACCCTCTACCTCTATCGAGAGAACGAATCGATGACTGTCCGTTCATCCACCAGGCCCCGCCCGTCTTCCGCGGCGGTACCGCCGGTGCCCAAGAAACGTCGCTTCAGCTGGACGCCCTATCTGTTCATCGGACTGGCCGTGCTCTACCTGTTGTTGTTCGCCGTCATTCCTCTGCTCAAGGGTTTGGACCTCAGCTTCACCGACACCCGGCTGCTGAACCCCACAGCGGGCGAGTACATCGGCTTCGAAAACTATGAACGGCTTCTTACCAGCGGTGCGTTCTTCAAGTCCGTCCTCACCACCCTGATCTATACCGCTTTCACCGTCGTTTTCTCCCTTACCCTGGGCACCATTTCCGCCTTCGTCATCAACCGCATGTTTCCAGGCCGTACCCTGGCCCGGGCCATCATGGTGATGCCGTGGGCGGTCCCGACCGTCGCCGTCGTACTGGTTTTCCGGTGGATCTACAACGATTCCTCCGGGGTAGCCAACGCCGCCACGACCGCCCTTGGCCTTGGCGAGCGGGGATGGCTGACCGATCCGGACTACGGGATGCTCTCGGTGGTGGTCGCTACGGTATGGAAAGTCACTCCATTCGTGATGCTGGTGGTCCTGGCCGCGCTGCAATCGGTCCCCGAAGACCTTTATGAGGCCACCAGGATTGACGGCGCCGACAGCTACAGCACCTTCAAGCTCGTGGTCCTGCCGTTCCTGTTACCGACCCTGCGCGTGGTCGGTCTCCTGATGACCATCTGGTCGTTCAGGCGCTTCGAAATTATCTGGCTGCTCACCGGCGGCGGACCGGTGGACGCCACGACGACCATCGTCATCGACGTCTACCGGCAAGCGTTCAACAACAGTCAGCTCGGTCTGGCCGCTGCCATCGGCATGCTCGGCCTCGTGTTGTCCCTGATCGTAACTGCTGTCTACTTCGTCCTTGAATTACGCTCCAACAAGCAGAACGGAGTCAGCGCATGATGGGCCGCCGCCGCCTGGGGACGGGAGTCAGGGCTCTGCTGGCGCTCCTGCTGACCTGTCTGGCAGGATTTCCCCTCTTCTGGATCATCAACACCGCGATGACGCCGACTGATGTGCTGTACCAGGGCGGACAATCACTGGTGCCGGATTTCTCACGCAGCCTGCAGATATTCTCCGTCCTCACAACTGACACCCCATTCCTCCGCTGGATGGCGAACTCGGCCTTTGTCGCCTTCGGGACAACCCTTCTGAGTCTGCTCATGGCAACCCTGGGCGCCTATGCCCTCTCCAGGTACAAGTTCATCGGCAAGGGGCCCATGGGTTTCCTGTTCTTTGCGACCCAGATGCTGCCCGAAGCGTTGCTCGTCGTTCCGCTCTACTCGCTGTTCGCGGCACTCGGACTGCTGAACGAACTGCACGGGCTCGTCCTCGTGAACACGGCCTTCGCCATGCCGGTCGCACTGTTCATCCTGAAGTCCGCGATCGACAACATTCCGTACGAGCTCGAAGAGTCAGCCCGGGTAGATGGATGCAGCCCGTTGAGTATCCTGCAGGTGATGGTAGTTCCCTTGGTCGCGCCGTCAATGGCGGCCGCTGCGGTCATCACCTTCTTCGACGGCTGGAACGAATACCTGTTCGCGACCACCTTCATCGAGGATCGCGCGTCCTGGGTGGCCTCCACCGGCCTGGCGTCATTCATCGGCGAGTTCTCCACACCGCTGGACACGGTTTTCAGTGCCGCCTTCATCTTCACCATTCCGGCGATCGTCTTCTTCCTCCTCATGCAACGCAAGATCGTCTCCGGACTCACCGCCGGATCAGTAAAGGGATAGTTCCATGCCAACGATTGAATTTGACCAGGTCAGCAAGAATTTCTCAGGCAACACTGTCATCAAGGGCTTCGACGCGACAGTGCCCGACAAAGAGTTCCTGGTACTCCTCGGCCCTTCCGGATGCGGCAAGTCGACCATGCTCCGGATGATTGCCGGGCTCACCGATATCTCCGCAGGACAACTCAAGTTCGACGGCGTAGTGGTCAACGACCTGGAACCCAAGAAGAGGAACATCGCGTTCGTCTTCCAGTCCTACGCGCTCTATCCACACATGAGCGTCCGGGCCAACATCGGATTTCCCCTCGTGATGGACAACTTCAAGTGGTGGCACCACATCCCACTGGTGGGCGGTTTGGCGCGCCGCGCGTTGATGAAACGGGAGGACGTAGCCACGAAGATCAACGAAGTCGCCGAAATGCTCGAATTGACTGATTACCTGGACCGCAGGCCGAAAGCCCTTTCGGGTGGCCAGCGCCAGCGAGTAGCAGTTGCACGGTCCCTGATCAGGGAACCGGCTCTCTACCTGCTCGATGAGCCGTTGAGCAACCTGGACGCCAAGCTTCGGACGCAAATGAGGGCGGAGATTTCAGCACTCCACGACCGGGTGAAGAAGACCTTCGTGTATGTCACCCATGATCAGGTGGAAGCGATGACGATGGGAACACGCATCATCGTCCTCAACGACGGACTTGTTCAGCAATATGGCACTCCCAAAGACATCTACGACCGGCCGGCCAACACATTCGTTGCCCGTTTCATCGGCTCCCCGCCGATGAACCTCATCCCCATTGTCGTTGACGGAGGCCGGGCAACCATGTTCGGCATCAACCTACCCTTCCAACCACCGGAAACCATGGGCGTCCAGGAAGCCCAGCTCGGGATCCGCGCCGAGAAGGTCCAGGTACGCATCGAAAGGGGCGCTCCAGGCTACCCGGCACGAATTGTCACCGTGGAGCATCTGGGATCCGAAACCGTTGTCGGATTCAAGTTCGGCACAGACAACCTGACTGTCGAGGTCGGTGCCCGAGCCTCCCGGGACCTTTTCTACGCCAAGCTGGTCGGCGACGTGCGCCTGGAACATGGTCAGACCTGCACCATTTCGTTCGATCCCGCGGATGTGCTTTGGTACTCGAGCGATAGCGGGGAGCTGTTCGACAGTCCGCAAATGGCGCCCAGCTGATCGATCGGGACAGGAATCGTGAAAGCTGGCATGACGAACACCCAGGAATCCGGCGCTGAGTCGCCTCCGTTGCTGTGCCTGGGCGAAACGATGGTGTTGTTAACGGCCGACGACGGGCCGCTGGAGGAGAACAGCCACGTCGGTATCCATATCGGCGGCGCTGAGAGCAACGTGGCCAGTGGCCTGGCGCATCTCGGCCACGAAGTGGAATGGTTCAGCAGGGTCGGTGATGACCCCTTCGGCCGCATCGTTCGAGATTTCCTGCGAACCCGCGGTGTTCGGTTGGACCGAGTTGCAGTTGATCCTGGGCGGCCTACGGGGATCTATCTGAAGAACAGGGAAGCCGAATCCAGTCGTGTCTTCTACTACCGGTCCGGTTCGGCTGCGTCGGCCATGGGTCCTGATGATCTGAGGTCCCTCTCGTTGGAAAGCCGCGCTCTGTGCCACGTATCAGGCATCACGCCGGCTCTTTCGGCGACCGCTGACGCGCTGATGCAGCAGCTGCTGATCGACCGCCCCGTCCCGGAACTCAAGGTGAGCTTCGATGTCAACTACCGGCCCGCGCTGTGGCCCCGTTCAATCGCTGCGCCTCGTCTGCTGCAATTGGCGCGTGGAGCACACATCGTTGTGGTCGGCCGCGATGAGGCTGAGGTCCTGTGGGATACGGAACGCGCGGAGGATGTGCGAAGGCTTCTTCCCGACACACCACACCTCGTGGTCAAAGATGCAGCTATCGGGGCAACGCACTTCACCGGGGATTCGGTGACCTTCGAACCCGCTCTCATGGCGGATGTCGTAGACCCGGTGGGTGCGGGTGATGCCTTCGCCGCCGGCTTCCTCAGCGGGCTGGTGCGTGGTCTGGGAGTATCGCAGGCACTCCGGGTAGGTCACCTGATGGCTGGCCTGACGCTGCAGCACGTCAGCGATCTGCCGGCGCTTCCGCCTGCAGAGGCAATACTGTCCGTCAGCCGGCTAGGCACCGAAGAGTGGGCCGACATCCAGCTCACCAGCGACCATCTGAAGAACCTAAACGTTTTATTACCGGAAGGGCATGCGCATGTTCGCTGACATCGACACTCTCATCCAGGGACAGCCGGTCATGGCAATCCTCCGAAACATGGAAGCCAAGCGGGCAGTCGAACTGGCCTCGAAGGCGTGGGATCTCGGAATCGACCTGGTAGAGGTGCCCATTCAAACGGCAGACGCCGTCCCCTCGTTGGAGGCGGTGATCAAAGCAGGAGCGGAGCGGGGGAAGCCCGTTGGTGCAGGAACTGTGGTCTCCGCGGAGCAGGTTCAGCAAAGTCTGGATCTCGGAGCTGCTTTCACCGTTGCACCCGGCCTGGATGAGGAAATAGTGGGACTGTGCCGAAGTGCAGGAATACCGCACTTGCCCGGCATCTCCACCCCAAGCGAAATTCAGGCCGCGGTTCGCCTCGGTTGCACGGTGGTCAAGGCTTTCCCTGCTTCGGTTCTAGGCACTGAATGGTTTAAGGCAATGCAGGGACCATTTCCAGGCGTGTCATTAGTTGCCACCGGTGGCATAGATGCGTCGAACGCAGCATCTTTCCTCCAAGCCGGGGCACGCACTGTAGCCGTAGGCTCAGCCCTCGCCGACGATCGTCAGCTGGACCTCATCGCGCATATCCTTGCCGCCCGACGGAAACCCGGCAACGATGGGCCCGGACATGACCAGTAGAACCCTTATAGTTTCAGCTGCTCAGCTTGGGCCTATCCCTGCTTCGGCGAGACGAGCCGAAACATTGGAACGCCTCATCAAACTGCTGGAAGGAGCAGCTAAGGAAGGAACGCAGCTTGTAGTCTTCCCGGAAGCCGCGTTGACTCCCTTCTTTCCCCATTGGCTCGTGCGCGACGAAGATGAACTTCACAGCTATTACGAGAAGGACCTCCCCGGGCCGGATACCCAGGCCCTGTTCGATGCAGCCCTCGAGCTACAGGTCTCCTTCGTCTTGGGCTATGCAGAACGCACTGAGGATGAGCGGCTGTTCAATACTGCTGCTTTGGTCGACGAGCACGGCAAAGTCATTCATCGCTATCGGAAGATTCATCTCCCAGGGTTCCAAACCGTGCAGGAGAAAGCGCCGTTTCAGAACCTGGAGAAACGATATTTCGAGGTCGGCGATCTCGGCTTCGGCGTACAGCCCTGGCGCAACACCAAGATTGGGCTCGCCATCTGCAACGATCGGCGATGGGCGGAAACATACCGGGTATTGGCCATTGGTGGAGCGGAGATCGTGTGCCTTGGATACAACACCCCTGCTTCGACACCACACCTGCCCGAAAGCGATGCACTGGTGAATTTCCAGAATCATTTGTCCATGCAGGCCGGTGCCTACCAGAACTCGATGTGGGTCATTGGCACTGCCAAAGCGGGTACTGAAGAAGGGGTGAACCAAATTGGTGGTAGTGCCGTCATTGCGCCGTCCGGTGAAATACTTGCTGTAGCCAAGACACTAGGCGATGAACTTGTAACGACGGAGATCGATTTGGACATGGTCACTCGATACCGCCGCGAAATTTTCAACTTTGCCCAGCACCGTCGACCCGAACATTATCGGAGCATCGCTCGGCCCCTCTCCTAGCAGCGGGATTGACTGAGACCTGGTTGCCTTCGCAGACGAGCATGGGTGGGTCGGTCAGGTGCTTTGGGCCGGTACGTCCGTGGGCGGGCTGGCTACCAGGTCGGGCTTCAGCTCGACCCGCGCTTCGAGCTGGCGCCATCGACTAAACCTTCACTCAGCCGCCTGCCGCATAATGGAGGCTACGATTCCATCGCTCCCGCCGGAGGACCGTCCTGCCCACTGCACCGCTGCCCTCGCGCAGGTATCGGATTGTAACCAGCGTCCTCTGCGCTGCATGGTCGGCCTGCGTTGCAGTCATCGTCTTCCGGCAAGCGCAGGTCGACAGCGAAGCCGCCGGCGTCCTGCAACGAGGGCTCCGCTTCCTCCACGCACGTGGCCTTCCGACCTCCATCGACTATGCCTTCGTGGAGTTCACAGCGAACATCGTTCTGTTCGTTCCGCTCGGCCTGTTCTGGTTCATCCTCGCGCCGCGCGGCTGGCGCTGGCACGGACCGCTGGTAGCCTTCGCGTTGTCCGTGCTGATCGAACTGGCCCAGCACGTACTGCTTCCCCAGCGTGTCGCCTCGCCGTACGACGTCGTGGCCAACGGTTCGGGCGCCCTGGTGGGGATGCTGGTTGCGTGGGGCGCGCTGTGGTGGCGAGAGAAGGGACGACGACGGCAGGGACACTTCCGCGACGCCGCCGTCGCCCATCCGCCTTCTTCTAGGAGGCGCCCGGAGGGGTGATGCCGCCGGAGCACGGTGCGCCCGGCTCGCGCGTCTGCTCGCCCTCGATGTACTTGGTCAGGAAGGCGCCGAGGCGCTCATCCTCAGCGGAGTCGACCTCGAGCTGAAGGCCCCAAGCGGTAGCTGCCACCGGGCTTTCCTGGTCGGGATTCGGGCTGAGCACCACGTACGAGCGGCTGCCGACAAGGTCGGTCAGCGCGTCGATCTCCGCCTGCGGAAGATCAGGCTGGTAGGTGACCCACACTGCTCCATGCTCCATTGAGTGAATGGTGCTGGACGCCGGTATCGGCTCCGTATAGACCCCGCAGTTGGTCCAGACCGGGTTGTGGTCTCCGCCTACCGGCGGATTCTGCTCGTAGTCCACTTCCGCTTCGGTGTGGTTGAAGGTGAGGTCCTCGTAGGTCTGCACGCCCTCGATCGGCTGGGCCGCAAGCTCCTCGGCGCGGTTCCGCTCCTGGATCTGGCCCACGATCACGATGGTCACCGCCACGATGATGGCTAGGATCACGGCACCGATCCCTCCGAAGATCAGGGCATTGCGTTTCCGCTCGCCGGCCCGCTGCTGTGCCTGGATGGCCGCCAATCGTGCCTGGCGGTCCGTGTTTTCCTGGGCTCTCTTCTTATTCAACGATCAATTCCTTAGTGCGGAGGGGTTTGGTTCCTATGCCCAATCTACCGGCGGAGCCGGTCACAACTCGTCGAGCAACGCCTGCATGAGATCAATTTCGGCCTGTTGGGAATCCTCGATCCTGCTGGCAAGGGTGCGCACCTGCTCGGTCGAGGCGAGTTCCACGCCGGCTGCAGCCATCTCGACACCCGCCACGTGGTGATCGATCATCAGGGTCAGGTAGATGCGCTCGGCGTCGTCGTCCGATGCTGCGGCGAGTTCTTCCAGCTGCTCGGGCGTGGCCATGCCGGGCATCAGTCCGTCGGCACCGACAGCCATACTGCCTGCACCTCCCGTGCTTTCCATGCCGGCCGTACTGCCCGACTCCATCGAATGATCCATGGCTCCCTCAGCCATCGACGTCATCCATGCCATCCGAGGTTCTCCGCTACTCTGCGGCAGGCCCCATTCCTGCAGCCACGCGTACATCTGACCCTTTTGCTGCTGCTGCGTCATGGCGACGTCGTAGGCGATGGTCCGCAGCGTCTCGTCATCGGTGCGGTCCCTCAGCAGCATGGACATCTGCACTGCCTGCGCGTGGTGCACCTGCATGTCCCGCGCAAAACCGGCGTCAGCGCTGGTGATATCAGGGTGTGATGGGCTCGCCGCAACGCGGCCGGCGGTGAACGCCAGGAAGAAGAGTGCCGCGACGGCGATTCCCGCAAGTACGAGCAGGGTCAGCCTTTGCCAGGCGGACATGGTTGTGAACATTGAGGTCCTTGGGAATTGGAGTTTCGCCTTCAAACGTACGTCACAATGCTGGTGGTTTCCTCGACGGCGGAGGGGAATAGGATCTCCTTCACTGAAGTTATACCCCCATAGGGTATAGTAGGAGCGACGACGAAGGAGAACTCCATGAGCGAAGCAACCGTTTCACCCCTACCCACCCGCGGGTACAGCGCCGAAAAGGATGCCTACCTCACGCGGTTGCGCCGCGTGGAGGGCCAGGTCCGCGGGATTGCGCGCATGGTGGACGAGGACAAGTACTGCATCGATATCCTCACCCAGGTGTCCGCCATCAACAAGGCGCTCCACGCCGTCAGCATGGGCCTCCTCGAGGACCACATCGCGCACTGCGTGGTCGGTGCCGCCCAGGAATCACAGATAAGCGGCAACGACGAGAACGTCCAGGAAAAAGTGCGGGAAGCAACGGCGGCCATCGGCCGTCTCCTGCGCTAGCAATACCACCCACAACACTATTCAAGGAGATTCATCATGAGCACCACCACTGTCAACGTCACCGGAATGACCTGCGGCCACTGCGTGGAAGCGGTGAAGGGCGAGCTCAGTGCCCTTCCCGGGGTCCAGTCGGTGGAGATCGACCTCGTCAAGGGCGGCCTCTCTGCCACCACCATCACTTCCGAGGGTGCACTGGATTCGGCCAAGGTTCGCGACGCCGTTGCCGAGGCCGGCTACAGCGTGGCCTCCAGCGACTCCTGACCATGAGCGCCTCCGAAGCCCCGACACAGACCTCCCCCGCGCCGTCGCGCGTGGTGGAACTCGACATCCAGGGCATGACGTGCGCGTCCTGCGTGGGCAGGGTCGAGCGCAAGCTCGGGAAGCTCGACGGCGTGGAGGCCAGCGTCAACCTGCCGCTCGAATCGGCGGTGGTCCGGGTTCCGGCCCACATCTCCGACCAGGACCTGCTGGACACCGTCAAGGCCACCGGGTACTCCGCTCAGCTGAAACCGGAGGGTGCCCACGGGCACAACGACGCTGAGCACGACAACGACGCGCACGCCGCGCCCCTGCTGCGCTCCCGCCTGATCGTGGCCGCTGCGCTGACGCTGCCCGTGGTGCTCATCTCGATGATTCCCGCCCTCCAGTTTCCGCACTGGGGGTGGGTGGTCCTCGCGCTGGCCCTTCCCGTGGTGGCGTGGTCCGCGTGGCCGTTCCACCGGGCGGCGCTGGTGAACGCCCGGCACTTCTCCTCCACCATGGACACGCTGGTATCGATCGGGGTCACCGCGGCCTTCGCCTTCTCCGCCTGGCAGCTGATCGCCGATCCGCTCGCCACCCAGCACCCCGGCATGATGATGGGCGGCCACGCCCTGTACTTCGAGGTGGCCGCCGTCGTCACCACCTTCCTCCTGCTGGGCCGCTTCCTGGAGGCCAACGCCAAACAGCGCGCGGGAAATGCGCTCCACTCCCTGCTGAGCCTCGGTGCCAAGGAAGCCACCGTGCTGCGCGTGGTGGACGGCGTCCGCACCGAGGTGACGCTCCCGGCCGGCACCCTCATCCCCAACGACGAGTTCGTGGTGCGGCCCGGCGAGAAGATCGCCACTGACGGGGTGGTGGTCGAGGGCCATAGTGCCGTCGACGCCTCACTGCTCACGGGCGAATCGGTTCCGGTGGAGGTGTCCCCGGGCTCGGGCGTCACCGGCGCCACCATCAACACCTCCGGGCGCCTGATCGTCCGGGCGACGCGCGTGGGAAGCGACACCACGCTCGCCTCCATGGGCCGGCTGGTGAGCCAGGCCCAGAGCGGCAAGGCCCGCATCGCCCGCCTCGCCGACCGCATCAGCGCCGTTTTCGTCCCGATCGTCCTCGGGATCGCCGTCGTCACGTTCCTTGCCTGGCTGGTGTTCACAGGCGATTCCAATCTCGCGTTCACCGCAGCGGTTGCCGTCCTGGTCATCGCATGTCCGTGTGCCCTTGGTCTTGCGACTCCTACGGCGCTCCTGACGGGAACCGGGCGCGGCGCCCAGCTGGGCATCCTGATCCGCGGGCCGCAGGTGCTCGAGGATACGCGCACCGTGGACACCATCGTGCTGGACAAGACCGGCACCGTGACCACCGGCAAGCTGGCCGTGAGCGGCGTCGTCGTGCTGGGCGCCCTGGCGCAGCATGAGGTGCTGCGCACTGCCGGGGCCCTCGAGGCAGCGAGTGAACATCCTATTGCACAGGCGATCGCGGCGGCGGCGAGCGCCGCAGCCGACGGCCCCCTGCCCGACGTCGAAGTGTTCGCCAGCGCTCCCGGCGGCGGTGTGCGCGGCGAGGTTGAAGGCCACGCCGTGGTTGCCGGCCGCGCCGGGTGGCTGGAGGAGAACGGCGTGACGGTTTCCGCCGCGCATCTTCAGGAGCTGCGGAAGGCCGAGGGCCGAGGCGCCACGGTGGTGTGGCTCGCTGTGGACGGCCGGGTCGAGGGACTGCTGAGCCTGACCGACACCGTCAAGGAGGGATCGGCACGCGCCATCCGCCGCCTGAGGGAGCTGGGCCTGAAGCCCATCCTGCTCACGGGCGACAACGAGTCGGTGGCTCGGCAAGTGGCGGAGGCCGTCGGGATCGACCCGGCCGATGTCCGCGCCGGCGTGCTCCCCGAGGGCAAGGTGGCGGCCATTCGGGAACTGCAGGCCGCGGGGGCCACCGTGGCCATGGCCGGCGACGGCGTGAATGACGCCGCAGCGCTCGCCCAGGCGGATCTGGGGATCGCGATGGGTTCCGGCACCGACGTCGCGATCGAGGCGGCGGACCTCACCGTCATGGGCAACAGCCTGGAGCAGGTGGCCCAGGCGATCGAGCTCTCTCGCAGGACGCTGGGCACCATCAAGACCAACCTCTTCTGGGCGTTCTTCTACAACACCGTAGGCATCCCGGTTGCCGCGCTGGGGCTGTTGAATCCGATGCTGGCCGGTGCCGCGATGGCCGCGAGCTCAGTGCTCGTGGTGCTCAACTCGCTGCGGCTGAGAAGTTTCGGGAAGTAGCGGAACGTACGGAATCGGCTCGGCCCCGGCAAGGTCGATTCCGTGCTGCCCGCCCTGCAGCCCGTCCGCGTCGCCGTCGAGTGGCCCGTCGCCGTCCCTGGAGCGGAGCTCGTCCGTCCGCACACACACCACCCCTGCCACGATGAGCAGGCCGCCCAGCAGCTGGATGGGTCCCGGAAGTTCACCCAGAACCAGCCAGGCGGCGACGACGGCGAAGAGTACCTCGGTGAGTGCCACGAAGGATGCCACCTTGGAGCCGAGTTTCTGGGCCGCCAGGATTCCGGTGACGTAGGCGGCGACCGTGGAAATCAGCACCAGCACTGCCACGGGGACCAGCCAGCTGAACTGCGCCCCTGCGATGGTGACGTCGGTGAAGGCGAATTCGAAGGGCATCACGTTCGTGAGCCCCAACAGGAGGATGGTGAGGGCGCCGATCACCATTCCACCGCCCGCCATCACGAGCGGCGGCAGCGAGTCGTCGATTTTCGCGGACATCAGGAAGAAGACCATGAGGCAGACCGCGGCGGCCAGTCCGTACAGCACGCCGATGGGGTCCAGCCGTGCGTCGCCCGCAGGGTCGAGCACCAGCAGCAGGCCGAGAATCGCCACCACCGATCCGGCGGCCGTCAGCCGATGGGGTGCCCGGCGGGACCGGATCCACAGCCAGCCGACGATCAGCACCGGGGCCAGGTATTCGAGGAGCAGCGCCACGCCCACCGAGAGGCGCTCCACCGCGTTGAAGTAGAAGAGCTGGCAGAGGGCGATCGCCGTCATTCCGTAGATGATGAGCGTCAGCGCATTGCCCTGCAATGTTGACCACCGGCCACGCAGGGCAATGAGGACGGGCACGAGCAGCACCAGGGCCGCGCCGCCGATCCGGACGCCGACGGCGGCTCCCGGGCTCCACCCGATTTCGAGGAGTGCTTTGGCGAAGGGACCCGACATCCCGAAGGTCGCAGCGGAAAGCACCGCGATCCAGAGGCCGGAAGCGGCACGCGTGTTCACAGGGCTGGTCCTTACTTTGCGGGTCCGCATGCCATTAGGTGTCAGAACCGTCGGATGGTTATGGTAGTGACACTAACGCCGAAGATCGTCAGGAGTCAACATGTCATACACCCATGACACCGAAGTGGCCCTCGTCTCTGCGGCGGCACTCATCAACACCGCGAAAGAGGACCCTGACCAGCTGCTCACGCTGGCTGACCTCGACGCCTTCCTGACCGAGCAGAAGTTCTCGGGTTCCCGCACCCATACGCGGGAGGAGCTCGACGCCGTCCGGGCCCTCCGTGCCGAGCTGGAAGTTCTCTGGTTCGCGGAGGAGGACGACGCCGTCGGGCGCGTGAACCGCATCCTGCGCCGGGCCGACGCGCTCCCGCAACTGGTGCGCCACGACGACTGGGACTGGCACCTCCACGCCACCGGGCCGGAGGCTCCCCTGGAGGCACGGATGGCCACCGAGGCGGCCATGGCCCTCATCGACGTGATCCGCAGCCACGAACTGGACCGGCTTCGTAGCTGTGCGGCGGATGATTGCGACGGCGTGGTGCTGGACCTCAGCCGCAACCGCTCCAAGCGCTTCTGTGACACCGGCAATTGCGCCAACCGCATGCACGTGAAGGCGTATCGGGCGCGCAAGGCGGAGTCGGCTCAGGTGGGCGCCCCGCCAGGTTGAAGGTCACCGGCATTGCTGCCGAGCAGGCTTCTGGTCAGCGACTCGCTGTCGGCCATGAGTTCCTCCACTGCGTTCAACAGATGCTCGTCCTTCACCTCGACTTCCGCGAAGGCGGCTGCCAGCACCGCACGCCGGATCAACTCCCGCGCGAACGACGCCGTGGTTCCCATCGTTCCGGCTGCGGCCTCGGCGATGGCCTGCGGACTGAAGCCGAGGGATCGCGAGTACAGGCGCAGGAGCTCAGCCCTTTCTCCCTCGGCGGGCAGTGGCACCTGGACGGCCAGGTCAACGCGGCCCGGCCTTTGGGCCAGTGCCCGCTCAAGCATGTCAACGCGGTTGGTCGTGAGTACGAAGGTGACATCGGCGTCGTCGTCGAGCCCGTCCATCGCATCCAGTACCTCGAAGAGCAACGGCTGGGGGCCATGACCGAAGCTGCGGTCCTCGGCGATGAGGTCGCAGTCCTCCAGCACCACCATCGACGGCTGGAGCGCCCGGGCCATGCGCGCCGCTTCACTGATGAAAGCCAGGGAGCCCCCGGAAAGGATGATCGCCGTGGTGCCTGTGCTCTCGCTCAGCAGATACTTCACGGTATGGGTTTTTCCGGTGCCGGGAGGGCCGTACAACAGGATGCCGCGTTTGAGGTGTTGCCCCATGGCCTGGAGCGCCCGGCGGTGAGTCGCAATGCCGATGGCGTGCTCCGCCACTTTCGCCAGCAATCCTTCGGGCAGGATCACCTCCGACGCGGCAAGGACCGGCCTGGCATGGAAAGTGATCCCGGCACTGCTCGGCCCGTAGTCCTGCATCGTGAAGGACACGACCTGACCCTTGAGGACGCTGTTGGTTTGCATTTCCAGCCGCAGATCTGCCAGGAAATCCGCCGCCACCTGCGGATCGGGGGATAACACCTCAAGCGTTCCGGACTCCCTCCCGAACCGCGGTTCAGCCTTTCGCTGCAGCACGGCAAGCGGGACGCCACGCCGCGTGAAGAACCAGATCCCCAAAGCCACCACCTGGCGCTGTTCCCCAGCGCCGACGGGCAGATTGCTGTAATCAGGCTGCGCCAGTGGAAACTGGGAATAGCCCTGCGCCTGCTGGAGCATGTCACTCAGCGAGGAGTGGTGCCGTTGATCGCCGCCCCCGATCCCTACGAGCCGGCTACCGGCGTCTTTTCGGGCCGTGGCGGCCAGGAGGATATCGGCATCAACATAACGGTGGGAGTTCACCTCCTCGACCACCACGGGAAGTCCTTGCGCAGGGACTCCCAGATGATTGGTCAGGGCGGCGAGCAACTGCTCCCCGCCACTGGCCGGCAGGCGCGTGGCTTGGGCCAACTGCACCAGAGCGGCAAAATCCTCGACGAAACTCCCCAGCTTCTCATCCATAGGCTGAGGGTAGCAGCAGCCCTGCCGACGCCCGAGGCATCGCCAGCGGCCGGAAGAGTGTCAGGCGTCGGAGTCGGGCAGCCTCTGCCCGTAGCGCGGCTCCCCGTCCGGGTCGGATCGGGCAGCACCGGGTTGCGCACTTTTCGCTGGACCGGCTTCCGCTGCAGGCCTGTCGGGTTTGGCCGACGACCGATTGACGCCGGAGCCCTTGCCCAGGTGCTCGGCGTTGGGAGTTTCAGCCATCATGAGCATTGCGCAGATCACCAGCGAGGTGATGAAGGCAATGCCCCCGGCCGTCAGCCCAAGATCCAGGCGGAACTCCTTGTTACCGCCGCCTGTCGCGAAGATCGCCGTCGCTCCACCGGCCACGAGGCCAAGCACCGCTGAAAACAGGAGCGGTCCCTTGATGCCGTAGCGCATCCTGCCCTGCGTGGGTTTCCCCGGTTGGCTCTTGGCCACGTGCATTCCTTCCGGTGGTGCTTTCCTCGATCGCTTCTCCAGTTTCTACAACTGGTAGAACAGACCTTCCTAGTTTACGGCGTCGCCCGGTGCCGGCGCACCGTCTTCGCTGGCGGCAGATGCTCCGGTACGACGCTCGGCACCGGTGACCATCCAGCCGTCGTTCCGCACGCGCCATCCCAGAGTGAGCGCTCGGGCTGCCATGTAGCCGAGGCCGAACGCGGTCCACAGCCAGGCGATCCCCGCATTGCCGGTGAGGTTCGCGCTGTAGACCGCAGCAAGCAGCGGAAGGTAGACCACGAGGTTGACGACGCCGGCGAGCGCCAGATACCGTGCGTCCCCTGCCCCGATGAGGACGCCGTCGAGTACGAAGACAAGCCCGCACACGGGCTGCGAAACGGCCAGGATCAACAGACCCGCGGCGAATGCGGCCTGGACACTCGGGTCGGTGGTGAAGATCCAGCCGGCGAAGGGCGCGGCAAGGGCGAGCAGGGCTCCGGTTCCGGCTCCGAAGCCGACACCCCACACGACCATGCGCCGGGTCAGCGCGCGGGCCAGCGGCTTGTTGCCTGAGCCCAGTTCCTTCCCGATGAGGGCCTGCGCGGCGATGGCGAGCGCATCGAGGGCGAAGGCGAGAAAGGTGAAGACGGTCATGACGAGCTGATGCGCAGCGAGGGACAGCGGACCCTGGGCCGTCGCGACGAACACTGTGGCGAGGATCGCGAAGCGCAGGCTCGCCGTGCGGAGCATCAACCATGACCCCACCGACGCCGTCGTGCGGATGCCCCGCAGCGAGGGGCGCAGCGGAACCGAGGATGCACGGAGCCCCTTGACCAGGATCACCAGGTACACCACCGCCATGCCCCACTGCGTGATACTGGTGCCGAGGGCGGACCCTGCCACTGACATCCCTGCCCCGTAGACGAGGAGATAGTTCAGCGCGATGTTGACTCCGAACCCCACGCCCGCCACCACCAGCGGGGTGGTGGTGTCCTGCAGTCCGCGGAGGACACCGGTTGCTGCGAGCACCACGAGCATGGCGGTGAGGCCCGGCATCGAGAAGCGCAGGTAGTCGACGGCGAAAGCGTGCACTTCTCCGTCGGCTCCCATGGCTGACGCAAGCGCGGGAGCGCTGATCCACCCGGCCACCGACAGCCCGACGCCCAGGACCAGTGCCAGACCGACGCCGTCACGACCGGCGGCAAGTGCCTGCGGGAGCCGGTTGGCACCGAGCAGCCGGGCGACAGCCGGAGTGGTGGAGTAGGCAAGGAACACCATGAGTCCGACGGCGGTCTGCAGCACCGTCGCAGCGAGACCCACACCGGCGAGTTCCTCTACCCCGAGGTGGCCCACGATCGCGGAGTCCGCCAACAGGAACAGTGGCTCTGCAATCAAGGCGCCGAAGGCGGGCACGGCAAGCCGGAGGATGGTACGGCTGAGGTGCCGGCTTCCCAGCGCAGTGTCGCTCACAGCTTCACCCTATAAGCCGGTGACGGGCTGGGCGGGCGGGGGGAATCGTTTAAGCTTGAGGAACCTGCCCTTTCGGGCGTCGACTTCAGGGGGTCCCATGAAAACCGGTGTGAAGCACTATCTCGCTGCCGGCCTTCTCCTGTTCATCAGCACGCTCTTCGTGCCCCAGTCCGTGTCGAATTTCGCACGGTCCGCGTCCTCCGGCCAGCCGACCCCGTCGGGGACCGCCCTGATGTTCGCGATCGGCATGGTACTTATCCTCACTGCCGCCGGCCTGTTGGCGAGGGGCTACTGGCTGACGCACCAGGGCAGCGCGCGCGTCTCGAGCACCGAGGACGATCCGGACGAGCCGCTCCTAGGCCCCGGCTACGGACCAGCGCCTGAGGAGAAGAAGACGTGGCGGGAGAATCCCCTGCAATACCCGCACGACGACGGCGGCAACCGCCGGGCCTAGCTTCGCTCGCTGGGCACCTCCACCACCCGGTACCGGATGGAGAAGTCAGCCCAGGGTTGCGGCGAGCTCTCGGCACGCGGCCTCGCAGCGGCGGCAGGCTTCGGCGCAGATCCGGCAATGCTCGTGCATGCCGGCGTGCTGCTCGCACTCTTCAGCGCACGCCTTGCAGGCCACTTCAAAGGCCAGCAGGATTGCCCGGGTGATGTTCGCGTCGTATCCGGTATGGCGGGAGAGAACCCGGCCGGTGGTGGTGCAGATGTCAGCGCAGTCCGCATCGGTGCGGATGCACTTGGCCATCTCAGCGACCATGTCCTCGCTCAGGCAGGCATCCCCGCATGCCGTACAGGTTTGCGCACATTCGAAGCACGCAGCGATGCACTCGGCAAGTTTTTCGCGGTCGATGTTTCCCAGGTCTTTCGGGTACGTGTCGAGCATGGAAGTGATGTGGGTCATTGGTCTGCTCCTTCTCCGTCGGTCCAGAATTCGGGCTGCCCCCGACCTCCACGCTAACGGCTGATACCAGGCGCAAGCGAGGAAATGGGCGTTCACTTCAGAACGGCCGGATGCCTTGACACATACCCCCAGGGGGTATATCTTCGAAGTCTACGGAGGAAGGTCTTGACATGACACGCAATGCATCCGGCCACCACGCAACGCCGGCAAGCCTGCACGAACATAAAGCGGCGGAACGGACCCACGGCCAGGCCATGCCGGAGGATGACCCCCACTCGGCGATGGAAGATCAGCTTCACCCGGTGGACGATGAGCACCAGGTCCACGGCCATGGCCAGCACGCCGGCCACTCGACGGCGATGTTCAAGGACCGGTTCTGGGTCAGCCTGGCCCTGGCCGTCCCGGTGGTGGCGTTCAGCCCCATGTTCACCATGCTCCTTGGCTACATGCCGCCCAAGTTCCCGGGTTCGGCATGGATCGCCCCGGTCCTGGGAACGATCATCTTTATCTACGGCGGTACGCCGTTCCTCAAAGGCGGCCTCACCGAACTGAAATCCCGGCAGCCCGGGATGATGCTGCTCATCGCGATGGCGATCACGGTGGCATTCGTCGCGTCCTGGGTGACGACCCTGGGCATCGGTGGCTTCGACCTCGACTTCTGGTGGGAGCTCGCACTGCTGTTGGTCATCATGCTGCTGGGCCACTGGATGGAAATGAGGGCCCTCGGCTCCGCAGCCGGCGCCCTCGACGCCCTGGCCGCCCTCCTGCCCGACGAGGCCGAACAAATCACCGACAGCGGCGTCGAAACCGTGCCGGTCAGCTCCCTCGTTGCCGGGGATGTGGTGCTGGTCCGTTCCGGCGCTCGCGTCCCGGCCGACGGCACCATCACCGAAGGCACAGCCGAGTTCGACGAAGCAATGATCACCGGGGAGTCCCGGCCCGTATCCCGGACGGCCGGGGAGACAGTGGTTGCCGGTACCGTGGCCACCGACAACGCGGTCCGCGTGAAAGTGACCGCCGTCGGATCGGACACCACCCTGGCCGGCATCCAGCGCCTCGTCGCCGAGGCGCAGGCCTCCTCCTCCCGAGCGCAGGCCCTGGCGGACCGGGCAGCCGCCCTACTGTTCTACTTCGCCCTGGGCGCCGGCATCATCACCTTCATCGCCTGGCTCGCACTGGGCAGCCCGGACGATGCGGTGATCCGCACGGTGACCGTCCTGGTCATCGCCTGCCCCCACGCCCTGGGCCTGGCCATTCCCCTGGTCATCGCAATCTCCACCGAACGTGCCGCCAAGGCCGGGGTCCTGATCAAGAACCGGATCGCCCTGGAGCGGATGCGCACCATCGACGTCGTCCTGTTCGACAAGACCGGAACCCTCACCGAAGGCAAGCACGCCGTCACCGCTGTGACCGCTGTCGACGGCGTCAGCGAAGCCGAGCTGTTGGCCCTCGCCGCGGCTGCCGAATCCGACAGTGAACACCCCGTCGCGCGGGCCATCGTCACCGCGGCCCGCGAAAAGCCCGAGGCGGCAGTCCTTTCCTACACCGGTACCGGCTTCTCCTCGATGACCGGACGCGGGGTGCGGGCAACTGTGCGGGGCCTGGACGTCGCCGTCGGCGGGCCGAACATGCTGAAGGAACTCGGCCTGGCCACTCCGTCCACCATCGACCCTGCCGTCCAGCAGTGGGTAGGACGCGGAGCGTCCGTCCTGCACGTCATCCGTGACGGGAGCGTCATCGGCGCGGTCCGGCTTGAGGACCGGGTGCGAGAAGAATCCCGGGCCGCGGTGAAGGCGCTGCAGGCACGCGGCGTGAAAGTCGCGATGATCACCGGAGACGCATGGCAGGTCGCGGACGTCGTCGGCCGTGAACTCGGCATCGACGAAGTGTTCGCAGACGTCCTGCCCCAGGACAAGGACACGAAGGTGTCCGAGCTGCAGTCCCGCGGCCTGAAAGTCGCCATGATTGGCGACGGCGTCAACGACGCACCCGCCCTGGCGCGGGCCGAGGTGGGCATCGCAATCGGTGCAGGCACCGACGTCGCCATGGAATCCGCCGGTGTGGTCCTTGCCGGGAATGATCCACGGTCCGTCCTGGCGATGATCGATCTGTCCAGGGCGAGCTACCGGAAAATGATCCAGAACCTGATCTGGGCCACCGGGTACAACGTTCTGGCCGTCCCCCTCGCCGCCGGTGTCCTCGCATTCGCCGGGATCCTGCTCTCCCCGGCCGTGGGCGCAGTCCTGATGAGTATCTCCACGATCGTCGTCGCCCTGAACGCGCAATTGCTCCGTCGGATCGACCTCGACCCTGCACTCATCAGCGCTCCTTGACGGAGGCCGGGACCAGCCCGGCAATTGGGACAGTCCACAACCCCTCGTTAGGGTGGAAAGGCAGAATGCGATGGAAAGGATTCCGACGGTGAAAAGGCGCAGCTCAGTGCGTGAGGCCGTCGTCGTGCCGCGCGTTGTCCTGACCCTTCTCGGTCTGACCCTCGTTATTACCGGAATCCTCGCCATGCATGTGTGGATGGGAGGGCACGGGTCCACCAGCCACCATCTGGCCGACCTACCCACCACCGGCAGCGTGGCCGCGCTGGCTACCGCAGCGACAACGGCAGCGCATACTGATGCCATTCCACATGCGCATTCTGGTGGCCCTGCGGTTCAGTCTTCTGCGAATGCCACCCCGAAGGTGATGGCTACAACCACCCTCGCGGGTGCCCCCGTAGGGCACACCATGGCTGCCGTGTGTGCCGGGGGCTGTGGCGCGGATGACATGTCCCTGGGGATGTGCGTGCTGGCCCTGATCCTGATGGGCGCCCTGCTCCTGTTGACCCCCGTCGGCCGGGCCCTCACAACGACACTCCTTCGACGCGGTCCACCCGCTGTGAGCTGGAAGTTCCGCCCCGCCCCTACTCCTTCACTGACTCACCTATGCATCAGCCGCACCTAGAACACGGACCCCCATTATTGCGGGGTACTCATCGCATGCCGGGCATCTACCCCGGCAGCGCGCATTACGGCCCCTTCGACGGGCCGGCAGCTGATACCAGCAATCAATCATTGAAGGATGGCACCACCATGACGCGTTACCTCTCTCTCCCCGCACTGAGCCTTGCCGCGGTATTCACTCTTGCCGGGTGTGGCACCGATAGTGGAACAACGCCGGCTCCGGCCTCCAGCGCGACGTCCGGCACAAGCGGGAGTGCCGCCACCACCGAAGCCCCAACCGATACCGCTGTTTCGATGGAGCACAATGACGCGGACGTGATGTTCGCGCAGACGATGATTCCCCACCACCAGCAAGCGGTGGAGATGAGCGAGTTCCTGCTCGAGAAGGACATGATCAGCCCAGAGGTCACCGACCTCGCGACCAGGATCAAGGACGCCCAGGCGCCCGAGGTCGAGACGATGACCAGCTGGCTTGAAGCTTGGGACGAGCCCGTTGAACCCGACGAAGGCAGCGGGGGCCACAACATGGGAGACATGGGCTCGAACTCCGGCGGCATGGGCAGTATGGAGGGCATGATGAGCGATGACCAGATGGCCGAGCTCGAAGCCACCGAAGGTGACGAGGCGTCACGCATGTTCCTTGAATCCATGACTGCCCACCATGAGGGTGCGGTGGGCATGGCCCAGGACGAGATCGACAACGGCCAGAATCCGGAAGCACTGGAACTGGCCGAAACCATTGTGGAGACACAGCAGGCTGAAATCCAGGAGATGGAAGCGCTGCTCGCCGGGCTCTGACCGGTCAGCAAACTTCCCTAACCGCCGCCTGGGTGGGGCCGCACTGGTCCCACCCAGGTACTTCGCACCCCTCATCCTGTTCAGAAAGATCAGCCCCGCCATGCCTCTTCCCTGGAACGTCCCCAACCCCGACCGAGCGTTTCCAAGAAGCTCCTCCACCCGAAGAAGCCGCACCGCGCGAAAGCTCGTGGTTCTCGCAGTGGGCTCCGCGTTGCTGACCGCCTGCTCCGCGACCACACCAAGCACGGTCGAACCACCAGCCGCCCCTACTTCGAGTGATTACCCGACCGGACATATCCACGGCATGAGCGTGGACCCCGGAACCAACCGGGTCCTGCTGGCCACGCACGACGGCCTGTTCGATGTCTCCCGGAAACCGGCGGTCAAGATCGGTCCCACGATCGATCTGATGGGTTTCACCACCGCCGGCGACGGGACCCTGTTCGCTTCAGGGCATCCCGGTCCAGGAACGAACCTGCCAAATCCCGTGGGCCTCATCCAGTCCAGCGACGCCGGGCAGACCTGGGAACCAGTGTCCCGGCAAGGTGAATCCGACTTCCACGCACTGGCGGCGACCGGTGACGGACTCGTAGGTCACGACGGAAGGCTCCTTACTTCAACCGACAGGGAGCGTTGGCAACCCGCAACCAGCGACATCCCTGCCTATAGCCTCGCGGGGGCATCCTCCGGAGGCGTTGTCCTTGCGACAACGGAAGACGGTCTCCGCCGGTCCACGGACAGTGGACGGACGTGGGCCGACGTCACCGGAAGCCCTTTACTGATGTTCACGACATTCAGCGGCGATGACGCTGTTGGGATCAGCCCCGACGGCCGGATCCACACCAGCAACGACGCCGGTATTTCCTGGCAGGCACGCGGCACCATCGACGGTGAGCCGGCAGCAATCGCCGCCACCAGCACCAATGACGGAACCCTGCGCGTGTGGGTTGCCACCGCAACAGGTGTGCAGGTCTCCAACGATAGCGGGCAGTCATTCACCGGGCTGGCTGCCGCCACCTGAAGGACTTTCCTGAGCATCCTCGGACGGGTGTCTAGCGCCGCGATGCCACGCCGGTGGTGGGATTCCCGGTGAGTGTTCCAGTCTGGAAAGTTTGGGTGCACTGGGTGGTGGTGGCGCAGGCTTGGGCTGTCGTGGGATAGCCCAGGGCGCCGTTCTCGGCTCCCTGGTTCCGGTAGGTAGTGCGGATAGGCCCGGTGACAGTGGCGTGTGCGTTGGTTTTCGCGGACCAGAGGATCTCACCATTCTGGAAGGACTGGTAGCAGCCGTTATCGCGCAGCCCACAGATCTCGATGTTGGTGGGGTACCCCAGAACCCCGTTCTCGGCCCCTGCGGCCCGGTAGGCGTTGCGGATTCCGCCGCTGCGGCTGATCACCGCACCAGTAGTAGCGGACCAGAGGATCTCACCGCGCTGGAAGGACTGGTAGCAGCCGGCGTCTTTGAGGCCGCAGATTTCAGGGCTACGCGGGTAACCGAGAATACCGTTCTCAGCTCCGGCGGCCCGGTAAGTGGTGCGGATCCCGCCGCTGCGGCTGATGTGAGCACCGGTAGCGGCCGACCAAAGAATCTCACCATTCTGGAAGGACTGGGAACAACCGCCCTCGCGCAGCCCGCAGATCTCAGCGCTGGTGGGATATCCGAGAGTACCGTTTTCAGCACCGGCGGCCCGGTAAGTGGTGCGGATCCCGCCGCTGCGGCTGATGTGAGCCCCGGTAGCGGCCGACCACAGGATCTGACCATTCAGGAAGGACTGGGAACAACCACCCCCGCGTAGCCCGCAGATCTCAGCGCTGGTGGGATACCCGAGAATACCGTTTTCAGCACCCGCGGCCCGGTAAGTGGTGCGGATCCCGCCGCTGCGGCTGATCTGTGCCCCGGTAGCGGCCGACCAAAGGATCTCACCATTCTGGAAAGACTGGTAGCAGCCGTTATCCCGGATACCGCAGATTTCACGGTAGGTGGGGTAACCCAGGGACCCGTTCTGCGCACCGGAGTTCAGCCACGCGGTGCGGATGGCACCATTGACACTTGCCACGGCACCAGTGCCGGTCGACCACACCACTGCACCATTGGCATAGTTCCGGTAGCAGCCATCATCCTTCAACCCGCAAATGACCTCCGATACTGGATCCCCCACAGCCGGCACCAACTTGGCAGCAGCATCGATAAATGGCTTCGCCACCGCTGACGGTGACAACGGCACTGGAGCGGGAACCGGAACTGTGGCCGCCGGTCCGTTGATGGTGACGCTTGCGCTCGTGCTGCCGATGGAGTCGATGCGCACCGTCGTTCCGCGAGCGGTGCGGAACGTCGAACCCTGCTGCCAGGCGTGGTTCTGGTTGTAGTACCCGGTGAACGGGTAGCTCGAAGGGGTCAATGCCAGGGACGCGGCATCGGGCCAGTCTCCACGGGCATCCTCCTTGTGGATCATCACACCGCGGTTCTTGTTGGTTGCGCCGCCGTCGCTCGCACCGACGGGTGTGCGGAACTCGAGGTAGTAGGTTTCCCTGGTTGCGGGGTCCACGAACTTCACGGCACGCCGGGCCGCGGTTCCCGCCCAGGGCTGGAGGGTGAAGGATTGTGAGCCTTCGACCACTCCTGCATCAAGGATTTCATCCCCGCGTCCGAATCCGCCGTATTCCCAGAGGTAGGCGTTGATAGGCGGCATGGTGTACTGGGCCAGGCCCATCAGGTCCATGGTGTCCCCGTAGCCCCTCGAGTCGCAGGCCGAGTCGCCCCAACTGCCATTTGGAGACTCAACATCAGCGCTTCCATTGGAGCACTGCAGGCTGTTGGCGTGGTTCAAACCGAGCACGTGCCCGAATTCATGGGCGACCACGTTGTCGGTGAACCCGGACGGCACCGGCATGATGACCCTGCCGCTGTTGGAGCCGTCCATGAAACCGCCACCGAGCACTCCACCGGCGAACTGCGATACCGGAACATAAACAACCATCGCGTCATTCGGTGTAGCCGTCCACTGCATTCGGGCGGTGATTTTGGCCATGAGGTCGTAGTACTGGTCAGTGCTGTTCGCCGTAATCGTCACGTCCCGGTACTCGTCAGTGATCTGCATGCCGAGGCGGTCATTCGAGGCGGCCTGCCAGTACTTGTTGGAAGCGGTGATCGATGCCCGCGCCTGGCCGAGCTGGAAATCAGAGATCCGGTTGTTCGGGGACCCCGAAAGGACCACGGTGACCAGCGTGACGTTGAAAGTTCCACTTCGCTGGCCGAACGCGGCGGCAGATCCGTCGGGGCCACCGGATGGACTTTTCATCAAGTCCGACGGCGCCGCCAGGTGCTCTCCCAGGATCGGGTTGAAACCGGGCTGACTCATGGGGTCCGCCAACGGCTCCACGGTGACCGCACTGCCCTTCATGCTTGCCTCCGGGGAAGGCGCAACCGGCGTCGGGGTGCTCGTCGCTTCGCTTGGAACTGCCGCTGGACTGCCCGGCGGGACGGCGGCCGGCTCGCTCGATGGAGCTGCGGGAGGAAGGAGCGGCTCGGTCGCAGCGCCGGGTGCTGACGGAGCTACGGTCGGCGCCGGCGACTCAAGCGACGCTGCCACTGCAGGCATGGCACTACTCAGGAGTGCGAAGGACAGGACAGCCGAAAGAAAAAACCGGGACGGGGAAGCAAGGAACAAGAGATTCTCCAACGGGACATGGCGTGAACCCAGGCGAGTGAAATCCCGAGAAGACTACAGTCCTGTTACAGATGTGCAAGAAGTTCCTAACGTGAATCAGCAATCCTAGGGCTTTCTTGTGCGTATCCTTCGCATTCCCCGGCGCGGTCTCATTGACAAGAAGGTTCGTGGTGAACCGTTCCTTGGCCAGGGTGCGGGGCGCAACCCACTGGCCACGCCTAGGGTTCATCAGTGCGTATGCATGCACGTATCATGAGTGAACTCGTTCCTGTCAGATGGGCTCATTATGCTTTCTGTTCTGCGTCGCTCCACGTATCGCAATCTCTTCACGGCTCAGGTCGTTGCCCTGCTGGGGACTGGTCTACTAACTGTCGCGTTGGGCCTGCTGGCCTTCGACCTTGCCGGAGGGCGTGCCGGCGCGGTGCTCGGCACGGCTCTGACGATCAAGATGATCGCGTATGTGTTCGTCGCGCCCGTCATGGCAGCGCTTGTTGAGCGCCTGCCACGAAAAGGTGTTCTCGTGGGTGCGGATCTGGTGCGTGCAGGGATTGCCTTGAGCCTGCCGTTCATCGATCAGGTGTGGCAGATCTATGTGCTGGTGTTCGTTCTGCAGTCAGCGTCCGCGACTTTCACCCCGGCCTTCCAGGCGCTGATTCCGGTAGTACTGCCGGATGAAAAGGACTACACGAAGGCGCTCTCACTCTCACGGCTCGCGTACGACCTCGAATCACTTGTCAGCCCGCTTCTGGCGGCAGCCTTGCTGGCCGTGGTGTCGTATACCAACCTGTTCGTCGGCACGATGGCGGGCTTCCTCGTGTCCGCGGCGATGGTCCTGGCTACCAGATTGCCCGGAATTCCGGCCTCTGAAAATCCGGGATCTTTGATGCACCGCACAACCCTCGGTACCCGGATCTTCCTGCGCGAACCAATCCTGCGCGGGCTCATGGCCCTCAACCTCGTGGTCGCCACGGCTACAGCCCTCGTCCTGGTCAATACCGTCGTCTATGCACGCGACCTCTTCGATGGATCAAACACCGACGTCGCTATCGCCCTGGCGTTCTACGGTGCCGGGTCCATGATCATCGCGTTCATCACGCCTCGGATCCTCGAGCACACCCCCGACCGGACCTTCATGCTCGTTGGCGGCACACTCCTGCCCGTGGGACTCCTCGGTGCGGCCGTCATCGCCGCAACGAATAGTTCCTGGGCACTGTTCCTGGGCCTCTGGGTCGTCCTTGGAATCGGAACCTCGATGATCAGCACCCCATCCTCGCGTCTTCTGCGCCGGGTCGCCACCGACAGCACGCGAAGCTACCTCTTCACTGCGCAATTCTCGCTGTCCCACGCCTGTTTCATGCTCACCTACCCCGTTGCCGGGTGGGTAGGAGCCGCAGCAGGCCAAACTGCAGCGGCCCTCGTCCTCAGCGGGCTCGCCCTTGCCGGAACCATCGCGGCCCTCATCATGTGGCCCTCGACGAAGGCACTTCGGCCGACTGAAGCACCAGTGGCACCCCGGAGTGCGAGCAGCGAACGGTAACGTAGTGATTCCATAAAGGACCGGTAGGGGAAGTGGTCAGTATCAGCGAACGACGCAACGCCCGAACTGCCGCGTCCCCTCCAGCCACGCCTTCGGGCGGGTCGGCCGGCGGGCCCAGCCTCGTTCATCCGATCGAGCCGGACAGCCAGCGCCTTGAGGCCGGCGCAGCGACCTTCCGGATGCTCGCTGATCCCACCCGGCTACACATCCTCTGGCTCCTCACCCAGGGACCGGCCGACGTCGGAACCCTCGTCACTGCGACCGGAGCCAATCGCACCGCTGTCAGCCAGCACCTGGCTAAACTCCGGCTCTCAAATCTGGTGTCCACGCGCAAAGTTGCACGCAATATCGTCTACAGCATTATCGACGGACACCTCACCCGCCTGATCCTCGAGGGTGTCAATCACGCGGATCACCGCGTCACGGGCGAACCAACCCACGAATAGACCCGGATGACAGCGCGGGCCGTCGCGTCCGCGCCGGATGCAGCGGCGACGGATGTTCACCGGGTTTGCAAAAAGGGGACGTACTTCTTGTAGAATGTTCCTCGTGAGGCCCTGACCGGCTCGGGCGTTTTCCCCCATTTCTCCCGCCCGGTCAGGGCCTTCTTTCTGTTCCCGGCCCATTCAGACCGGCCAGCTCGTTCGTGAGATTGGAGCGGGCAGTATCCAGCCACAGCCGTTGCGCGCGCTGGGTGCGATACAGCGGGTCTATTCCCAGCAACCCCCGAACGACGCCGGCACGTCCTGGAATGAAGTCGGCATCCGGCACGGAAGCGTATTCCTCCCGGATGGCGGCGACATATCGCGCGTAGTCCGGGGGTGAACCTCCGAGCACCGCGAGATCGGCGTCGCACAGCAGTTCACCTGAGCGGTCGTCCGTGGCAGGTGAATGGGAGATGGTCAGGAGGACAAGCCGCTGGACTTCGGCGGTATCGTCGGCGGAAAGGCCGCCAAGGAGCTTCCCCGCGAGCGCTGCGGAATTGCGTTCATCACTCGCCACCCCCTGGTACACCGCGTCGTGGAACCACGCAGCCAGTTGCACCGAGCGGCGGATGGTGGCGTCGTCGTCGTCGTCGAATAAGGCATCGAGTGCCTCGAGGACCGCGAGCAGGTGAGCATAGGTGTGGTATTTGCGGTGCGGCTCGCCCCACCGGGCAAGGAGCTCCTCACCGACCTGCCCAGCGCCGGCCAGGTCGGTGGACGCTTCATTCCACCGCAGGAGGAGGGTGCGCCGGAGGCGCCCGGGCCGCCGCCGGGCAGGAACCCGCAACCCGCTGGCAACAAGCAGGCGTACCAGGTCCCCTCCCTCCACTTCCTTTGCGCCGCGCCGGACAAGATCGCGGTAGCGGCGGGCCGGGACGTCATAGTGATCCAGGTCGAAGGCTCTCGGTCCTATGCCCGCCGCCGAGGCGAACGAGTGGAGTTCCTCGAGGGAGGAATCCGAGACGAGGTGGGAGAACACTGTTCCGTGGGCAGGCCAGCGCGGGGGGTCAATGAAAACGGCCATGCCCGCAGTTTAGGCGGCGGCCACCTATATACAGGCAGGGGTGCGTGTGCCATTCTTCCTAGTGGCACCATCCAAACTCACAAATCCGGACTTCATCGGGGCAGTCATGAGCACTCCTGGTACGAGCACCACCCTCCTTGCCATCGGCACCAAGAAAGGATTGTGGCTCGCCACCAGCAACGACCGGCAGTCCTGGACTCTTTCCGAGCCGAAATTTCCGATGCAGGAGGTGCCCAGCATCGGCATCGATACCCGCGGCGGTCGGACGCGCATTCTGGTCGGCAGCATGTCCTGGCACTGGGGCCCCTGCATCGTCCACTCCGACGACCTCGGTGAAACCTGGACGGAGCCACAGGAGGGCGGCATCAGGTTCGATGCCGGAGACGACGCCGCGCTTGCACGCGTCTGGCAGATACAGCCCGACGCCGAGAACCACCCGGGGGTCGTCTGGGCCGGCTGTGAGCCTATCTCCGTGTGGAAGTCGACCGACGGAGGCGAACACTTCGAGCTGAACCGGGGCCTGTGGGATCACCCCCACCGCTCCGAGTGGGGCGCCGGTTTCGGGGGTGCCGCCGCCCATACCGTACTGCCCAGTCCGGCCGACGATACCGTCCACGCAGCCATGAGCACCGGCGGGGTCTACCGCTCGGTCGACGGCGGTGCTTCCTGGGAGCCGCGCAACAGCGGTATCTCGGCCTACTTCCTGCCCGATCCCCAGCCCGAATTCGGGCAGTGCGTCCACAAGGTGGCACGGGATGCCGAGAACCCCGACCGCCTGTACGCGCAGAACCACCATGGGGTCTACGTGTCCGAGGACTCCGGTGATACCTGGCAGTCCATCGCGGACGGGCTCCCCTCCGACTTCGGCTTCGTGATGCTTACCCACCCCCGCCGCGGCGGGACCGCCTGGGTGATTCCGTTGAAGGCCGACGGCGAACGCTTCCCTCCCGACGGCAAGCTCGCGGTCCACAGGACCGACGACGCCGGCAACACCTGGCAGCAACTGGACCACGGCCTTCCGCCTCTTGAATACAACGCGGTGCTGCGCGACGCCGCCTGCGTTGATACTGCCGAGCCGGCCGGCGTCTATTTCGGCACGCGGGGTGGAAGCGTGTACGCGAGTCCCGACGAGGGTGCCACGTTCACCGAGGTGGCCTCCCACCTGCCGGACGTGCTCACGGTGCGCGCCGCCGTCGTCGCCGGGTAGCGCCCGATGACCGACGGCACTGTCACCGTATTGATTCCCACCCTGCTGCGGCGGTTTCTGAACGGCCGAAGCGAGGTCCCCGTGGAAATCAGCGGACCCACCACTGTGGGACACCTGCTCGACAGGGTCGGAGACGGCAAGCCCTTGCTGAGCCAGCGGATCCGCGATGAAACAGGGAGCTTGCGCCGCTACGTCAATATCTATGTCGACGGCGAGGACGTGCGCGGACTGGACCTGCTTGACACTCCGGTGAATCCCGGCGACACGGTGATGATTATCCAGTCGGTGGCGGGCGGGTAGATTGAGGCGATGGAACCAGGAAACACCCCCTTTGACCCTGACCATCCGGGTGTGCAGTCCGAGGAGGCGCTGAACTCCCTCATCCGGCGCGTCGAGGGGGAAATCGCGGAGTTGCACTTCGAGCGTTTCTCCAACAATGACGCCATATCTCTCGGGATGCGCCTCGTGGACCTGGGTACCGACCGTGCGCTTCCCATCGCCGTTGACATCAGGCGGTCCGACCACGTGATTTTCCATGCCGCCCTCGACGGCGCAACCCCTGACAACGACCTCTGGCTGAGGGCCAAGAGCCGCACGGCAGCAAGGTATGCAATACCCTCACTCCTCGTCGGACTCCGTGCGCGGCTGGGAGGCGGACGTGCCGAGGACAATCCGCTGTTCGACACGGCGATCTATGCAGCACACGGCGGCTCGTTTCCCTTCTATGTCCATGGCGCAGGCCCGGTGGCCACGGTGACCGTTTCGGGACTGCCGCAGCTTCAGGATCACAACCTGGTGGTCGAGGCATTGAGGCTCCACCAGCTCGCCACAGGTTAACCGCATGATTCTCTGAAGATCGGGAGTTGAGGTCCGGAAGACACCTCCGCGCTTTATGATGAGTTTCATCGCACGGTCTCACGCCCTAAGGATTTCCCAACCGCGAGTTGGTTTAGTAGGTGCAGGCGGTCTCCCACAGGTGAGCGCCAGGACATTGGCGGGGTACAACGTCTTTTTTTCTCCTTCGCGGGGAAGTTTATGGAGATCGTAATGACAAAGTTTTGGCCGTTTGCCGGCACTCGAAAAGCCGCATGGAACAGTCGGGTTGCCGCACGATCAGGCCTCAGCGTGTTCATTGTTCTCGCCGCGGTCTCCACCTCCGGCTACCAGAGCCCAGGATCGACCCCGCAGTTGCACAGCGTAGGCAGCGCCTCGACCGGGGGCAATGCGCATTCCTCCGGTATCGACAAGGACCCCTCCTCGGACCTCGCAGGACGCGGCCTTCTTGCGCCACGTGGTACGTTGGCGGGCGCCTCTGATCCCGCGAGCCCCTTCGGTGACGACTCCGTGCCACCGAAGGCCACGCCAACGGAGAACCGTTTCGAGATCGTCCGGGCTCGAAGTGCCCATACCCTCCTCGCCAACTCGTCCACGGAATCCCTGCAGGTCGAGAGGCCGGCCGCCGGCACGCTGGTGGCGCCGCTTCGGCAGCTCAACCCGAGCTCGTCCTTCGGTCTCCGCACCAATCCCCTCGACGGTTCCCCTGGGGAGTTCCACTGGGGCCTGGATTTCGCTGCATCTTGCGGAACAATTGTCTTCTCCGCCGATGCCGGAGTGGTCACTTCAGTGGGGTGGCACGCGGGGGGTGGAGGCAACCGCGTCGAGCTGGACCACGGAAATGGGCTGGTAACCACCTACAACCACCTGGAGAGCATCTCGGTCAAGAAAGGCGATGCGGTGAATGTGAGCACCGCCATCGCCAAGGTCGGAACCACCGGTTCCTCCACCGGCTGCCACCTCCACTTCGAGACAATTCTGGACGGCACCTATGCCGACCCGGAAAACTGGAGGCTCGTACCCGTCGGGGAGCAGAACTACCGGCCCGGTCCCGTCGTCGCCGACTATGCTCCCGGGTTCGCCCCACGACCGGAACTCGTACCCGTCCTGGCGCCGGTATTCAGCAACCGCTTCGATAATCCGCCAGTCCGCCAGCCCGCCCCGCCCGCCGAGGTAGTCCAGGCCGGCCCGCTTTCGCCGATGCCGGCGCCGAAATCGACAACGCTGAAGGACCTGACGCCACCGCAGACTCCTTCTGTCGAGGAGAAGCGGAATTCCGGATCTCCGTTGACGACAACCCCCTCCCCGCTGCAGAAACCCGTCTTCGATCCGAACCCTTCCGAGTCGCCGGCGTCGCCCTTCTCACCGTCCTCACCCGACACTCAGAAGCCCTTTTCACCGTCCTCACCCGACGCCCTGAACCCCAAGTCGACCACGCCGTCCTCACCCGACGCCCTGAACCCCAAGTCGACCACGCCGTCCTCACCCGACGCCCTGAACCCCAAGTCGACGCCGTCGAGCGACCCTGCTCCTCCACATTCCACATCGCCGTCGAGCGACCCTGCTCCTCCACATTCCACATCGCCGTCGAGCGACCCTGCTCCTCCACGTTCCACATCGCCGTCGAGCGACCCTGCTCCTCCACGTTCCACATCGCCGTCAAGCGACCCTGCTCCCTCAGCTGAACCCGCACCGTCGCCGAAGCCGCCGGCCGAAGTGAAGCCGGTACCCACGCCGGCTCCGGACCTGTCGCCCACTCCGACCCCAGCGCCGACCCCAGTACCTAAACCGGTGCCTAAACCGGTGCCGAAGCCCGTCATGCCGACACCGACGCCGGCGCCACCAGTCGCTGAAACCACTCCAGCTCCAGCACCCGCACCCGCACCTGCACCAGCGCCGGAACCAGCACCCGCACCAGCGCCGGAACCAGCACCCGCACCAGCTCCCGCACCCGCACCCGCACCAGCCCCGGAACCAGCTCCAGCACCGGAACCAGCTCCAGCACCGGCGCCCGGGGTCGGCCCTGAATGCACCACAGTCCCGCACGGACCAAGTGCTGCACCGTCGGTTGATCTCCCTGCGCCGTTGCTCGACGCACTAGGCCAAGCTCTAGAACCACCGCCCTGCGATGAAACGCCTACTCCCGGGGGCCCGGAATTGCCGCTCCCGGTCGCCCCAGGGATCAAGGAACCCACTGCTTGACCTTCTCGGTGAGAGCGCAATTCCTATGGCGTTGCCTTGAACCCGATCAGCTTGTGGGTGCCGTCGCAGTATGGCTTCAATGCCGAGGCTCCACAGCGGCATAAGGCAACAGTTTTGCGTCTTCGCGGGAGCGCAGCACCGTCGGGGTCAACGAGCTCATAGTCGCCGCGCACCAGAAGCGGGCCGTCGGGGAAAGCCACGATCGACGCTCCTGCCTCGTTCAGGAGGAGTGCGTCGTCGTCGGTCTGGTCGTCCGGGGCCCTGGTCATACCGTCGATGCCGCCCCGGAACGAAGGAGCGCGGTTCTCCCACCGGCCCAGGCATCCATGATCTGGACGGTCATGAGTTCGTCGACGTGAAGCGCTGCCGCAGCTCCGAACAGGACGTCGCCCAGAAGTTCCGGTTCCGCTTCGACGAGGCCGCCCGCCATGTCCCTTGCCGCGATCTGCTCATGAACGGCGTCGGCCTCGACATGCTCGTCGAAGTACTCCCGCGCCTCTTCGCTGTATCCGTGGCGCTTGAAGCCCCGGGAATAGAGGCGATTCGGTTGTGATGACGTCATTTCATAGGCAGCGAGGTGACCTACTGCGGCACCGCGGAGGCGTCGGCTGAGGCCGAAAAGCGACATCAGGTTGTTCGAGGCAAGGGTGATGGCGGGGGTGGTGTCCAGATGGGCGCCATAGGTGTCGTCGATATTCAGTTCGCGGAGCGTTTTCGCAAACAGCGCCGAGTGCATGCGTGCCGGGCGACCGCCGCCATACTCGTCGGCCTGGATCTCGACCAGAGCCGCTTTCGCACGTCCGGCGATGCGCGGAATGGTGAAGGTGTGGGGGTCGGCTTCCTTCAACTGATAGATGGATTTATTGATGAGGAACTCGCGCAGCTGTTCGTCGGTCGCCTCCTTTGCCACGAACCGGGACATGCTCGGCCCACCAGCCTCACCGGTGATCCGAAAGAGCTCGCCGGCAACCGCTTCGCTCGTCGCCGCGGGCAGTTCACCCAACGCAACGTCCTGCCGAAGCCGTTGTTCCATTGCCGCCGCGATCTTGCTCCTCGCCCCGATGAGGCTCGGGTTCCACTCCCAATCTGTGCTCGCGCCGTCAATGCCGCTGTAGTGAAGTTCATAGAGGCAGAACAGGGTCAGTTGCAGGTCGTCGTCGAAAAGGAGGTCAGGGGTGGATTCCAGTGCCTCGTCCACGGCATCCGACAACCCTGCGAGGGCCGCACCCCCGGTTTCAGGGCCGGTGATAATGCGGAGAACCAGCTCACTGACGGGACCGCGTGCTGAAGGTTGCTTCATCGAACGCTCTTTCTGATCGGCGAGGTGTCTGGCCATCGGGCCAGTAGTAAGCATACTTCGCTTTGCCGCTCGGCCGCATTGGCCAGGAGGGCGGCCGGTTAAGTGGAACTGCCGGCCTGGCCCTCCCGGAATCGGGTGGGCCAAGCCCGCAGTCGGAGGAAACGCGCGACCTAGACCCGGTCCGCCGTGCGGTTGCTCTTCTTCGACAGGGCGAGTGCCAGACCGATCATGCCGACACCCAGGAGGAGGTGCAGCCAGTTGTCGGCGTTGTTGAGCGGCACGAAGTTCGCAGCGGACTCCATGTCGATGAACAGCCCATACAGCCAGAGCACGAGATAGATTACGCCGCCACCCAGGAGGAAGGCCCTTGAGCCCGAAATGGACTTCGCCATTGCCAATCCGGCGACACCGAACAGCAGGTGGACGATGTTGTGCAGGATCGAGACCTGGAAGAGGCCGAGCAGCAACGCTCCGGATTCGTGTCCCGCGAAGGACATCTGGTCATAGTTGCTGGTGATTCCGGGAACGAACCCCAGGATGCCGACAAGCAGGAAGACGGCACCCACGGCCTGCGCGGCCTTCTGGATCGTCGTCTTACCGTGGTGTGTGGCCTGATGTTGTCATGTCATTCTCCTTACAGCTACTCGCGGTTCAGTTTGTCCTGGATGGTTCCCGCAGCCTTCTCTATGACATTGGGATCTCGGTAGTTCCGTAGAAGCGTGCGTCCGGGTGGGTTGGTGGGGGCATGGGAGCGCTTGTCGTTGGTCCATCGTGATAGGAGAACTCACCATAGCCGTCGGGTGTCGGGCCGGAGGCCCAGCCGCCCTCGGACGCCGTCGAACCGTCCGAGAAGTTGAGGTACTGGTAGGACACTGAGCGCTCTTCCTTCTTGAGGGGGAAGTTGCTCGGGACCGGCATCAGTTCAAGTTTCTCCTCCTGCAGTTCACGCGCCGCAGCAATCCACTGGTTCTGGTGCATGGTGTCCCTGGCGAGAAGGAAGGACAGCATGTCGCGGATGCCGTGGTCGTCCGTCATGTGATATAGCCGCGCCACCTGAAGGCGCCCCTGCATCTCGGCGTTGGCGTTCGCGGTGAAGTCCGCGAGCAGGTTCCCACTTGCCGTGATGTAGCTACCCTGCCACGGGTTGCCCATGCTGTCGGCGGCGCGGGCCCCTGCCCCGGCAACGATCGCCTGCTGCAGGTCGGTTCCACCGACCACGGCCGCAACAGAAGGATCGGACTGAACGGCGTCCTCGGTGATGCCAAGGGGTGCCTCCTCCAACAGTTGGGCGATCATCGTGGCGAGCATTTCCACGTGACCGAACTCCTCCGCGCCGATACCGAAGAGCAGATCCCGGTACTTGCCCGGAATGTGGGCGTTCCACGCCTGGAAGCTGTACTGGAGGGCCACAGTGATTTCGCCGTACTGGCCGCCCAGCACCTCCTGCAGCTTTCGCGCATAGACCGCATCGGGCTTGGCCGGACTTGCCTTGTACTGGAGTTCCTGTTTGTGAAAGAACACTGATGAGTACCTCCCCCCGTCTTGTGGTCCGGTCACCATGAGTCCCAGTCGTCGAGGCGAGGTGGAACTGGCCCTCATTTGTCGACGCTAACGCCCTCGACACCGATTTCGGTAGATACTAAGCTCACTTATTTAGAACTTGCAATAATTCGGGAAGAGCTTGCGGGTTTAAACTAAGCATGCTTAGCTTTGGAGATAAGTCCAGCAAAACATTGCAGGACGCACGCATCGAGAACTCGATGGAACGTCCGTTTTACCGGCAGAATCAACGTAAGGAACGAACATGACTACGCAGAATTGGCCACAGGATCCCCTGGTTCCATCCACTACCGGCAACGGGTTCGAGACCACTGAGTTCGGCGCGACGGGAACTGGCAGCGCCGGCAACGACCAGTCGAAGACCTCGGCCGCCAAGGACCAGGCGAAGAACGTCGGCAAGGAAGGCGCGGGCGCTGCGAAGAACGTGGCCGGCACCGCCGCTTCCGAGGCGAAAAACGTTGCAGGAGAAGCAAAAGCTCAGGCAAAGGGACTGCTCGGCGATCTCGGAGATGACATCAAGAGCCAGGCGGGGACGCAGCAGCAGCGGGTCACCGACGGCATTCGCGGCATCAGCGATGAGCTGAAGTCCATGGCCGACAAGTCAGAGAACCCGATGGTCGCCAAGATCGTGCACCAGGTTTCAGACCGCACCAGCTCGGCAGCAAGCTGGCTCGAGGGACGCGACGCGACCGATATCCTGAATGACGTCAAGGGCTTTGCACGCCGCAAGCCCGGGACTTTCCTTGGGCTCGCCGCGGGAGCGGGCGTTGTGGTAGGCCGGCTGACCAAGGGGCTCACGGGTGGGGCATCCCAGGGTTCGGACCAGTCGCCCAAGACCGGGCAGTCGACGGGAACCTACGGTACCGACTCCTATGCAACGAACACCTATGTGACTGACACCTCCAGCACGGGCTTGACCGGAACCGGCTATGGGGCGGGTACCGGCCGTGGAAATCACGTAGCTGACTCAGGCCCCGCCTTCGTCGATCCCGCCGTCGAATACCCCACCATTCCCCCGGGCACCCCACCCGTCGGAACTCTTCCGGGAGAAAGGGACCTGCGCTAATGAGCGAGGCATACTCGGGCGGCGCCCACCCCGCTGCTCCACCACCCCCCTCTGACGCCGAAGTTCTGGCGGCCAATCATTCAGTGGGTGAGCTGTTCAGCGAAACGACCAAGAACCTTTCGCTCCTGATGAGGCAGGAGGTGGCGCTCGCAAAGGCGGAAGCCACCGAGTCGGCCAAGAATGCTGGAAAAGGCGCCGGCATGTTCGCCGGAGCCGCAGTCGGCGGGCACTTCGTGCTCCTCTTCCTGTCGATCGCCCTCATGTGGGGTCTCGGCGCGCTGATGCCGCTCGGTTGGGCAGCAGTAATCGTCGCCGTGATCTGGGGCATCATTGCTGCAGTCCTGGCATCGATGGGCAAGAAGGAAATGAAGAAGGTCAAGGGCCTTCCCCAGACTGCCGAAACCGTCAAAGAAATTCCGCCGACACTGAAACCAGGTGAAGAAAGCCGATGAGCCAAACTCCAGAAGAAATCCGCGCTGACATTGAGCGCACCCGCCAGGAACTCGGCACTGATGTCGACGCCCTTGCGGACAAGGTCAACCCGGCCAACATTGCACACCGTCAGACCGAAAAGGTAAAGACCAGTTTCAGCAACGTCAAGGACACGGTAATGGGCAAAGCGGAAGATGTCGTAGACAGCGTCAAGGGCAAGGCTCACGACGTCAAGGACACGGTTTCGGACAAGGCCGGCGACGTAAAGGGCTCCGTCCATGACAAAGCCGGCCACGTGAAGGGCTCCGCGAAGAACAAAGCCGGCAACGGCAAGGGCTCCGCGAAGAACAAAGCCGGCCAGGCCAAATTGAAGGCGCAACACGCTGGCCAGGCCGTGCAGGATGCCCCCCGCGAACTCAGCTCGAAGGCTGCGGGAAATCCTCTGGCAGCAGGCCTCATCGCCTTCGGCGCCGGGCTGCTGGTGGCATCGATCATTCCCGCCAGCCAGAAGGAAGCGCAGGCTGCATCCGCGCTCAAGGAACAGGCTGCACCCCTCAAGACCGAACTGACCGATGCTGCAAAGCAGATCGTAGAGGACATCAAGGAGCCTGCACAGGAGGCCATGGCATCGGTCAAGGAGTCTGCAACCCACTCCGTGCAGAATGTCAAGGATGAAGGCCAGCAGGCCGCCTCCGACGTCAAGGACAAGGCGCAGGATGCCACAAGCCAGGTAAAGAGCCAGTAGAAAGCTGGTAGTCAGCGAAAGGCGACAGGGCCCTCGGAGGGCGCGGAATACGAAGTGTTCGGCGCCCTCCGTTCGCTCAGCCACCATGGCTGTGGCGGGAGTACCTCATAGAGCAACCAAAATTAATGCTAAGCACGCTTTGCATCGAGTACTAAGTGTGCTTAGAGTAGATACCGGTGGTCCTTTGGGGGGAAGACTTGCATCCCGCCCCCGCTGACCTAGCAGCCAGGAATTCGAAGCCCCAATGAGACAACTCAGAAGGAGAAGCACATGATCACGCAGAACAATATCGACACCATGCTCAGCAGCGGCGGCAACGTCATTGGATCAGATGGTGACAAGATCGGTTCGATCGGCCAGGTCTACCTGGACGACCAGACCGGTGAGCCCAGCTGGGTGACTGCGAAGACAGGGCTCTTCGGAACCTCTGAGTCCTTCATTCCCCTGCAGGGAGCCGACCTCGAGGGCCACGACGTACGCGTGCCGTACTCGAAGCACCAGGTCAAAGACGCTCCCCGCGTCGATTCAGACGGTAGCCTGAGCCCCGAGGAAGAAGAACGGCTGTACCGCCATTACGAACTCAGCGGCAACGGTGGCCGCACCGAAACCACCACCGGCACGTCCAACACGAGCGGCCTCGAGACCGCCGGCGTTGGCGGCATCGGCGGCACTGACCGAGACAATGACCTCGACCTCGACGCCAGGGGAGGACGCCACGAGGCGGACCTCACCTCCGACAGGGACCGCGGAACCGTCGGACACGACACCTCCGGGCCCACCACCGACGACGCCATGACCCGCTCGGAAGAGCAGCTCCGCGTCGGCACCGAGAACCGCGAGGTAGGCCGGGCCCGCCTGCGCAAGTACGTGGTGACCGAGAATGTTACCGAGACCGTCCCGGTCAGCCGCGAGGAAGTCCGGATCGAGCGCGAGCCCATCACGGACGCCAACCGCGGCAACGCCATGGACGGCCCCGCGATCAGCGAAGAAGAGCATGAAGTAGTTCTTCACGCGGAACGCCCTGTCGTCGAGAAGGAGGCCGTTCCCGTTGAGCGCGTCCGCCTCGACAAGGAGACAGTGACCACGAACGAAACCGTCAGCAGCGACGTGCGTAAGGAAAAGATCGAAACGGACGATGTCGACGTCAACGACACCGACCGCAGGACGCGATAACCCGTCCTGATATGGAAGGCCCGGAGCTCGCAGCTCCGGGCCTTCCTTGTCTACGCCGGACGCGCGGCAAGGCACCATGAAGCGCTGCACGAGCCCGCCCGGGTTACCCGGGAACAATAATAAGTAGGCTTCCTATTTCTGTTCGGACTGTCTACAGTGGGTAACAGGAAAAGAACATCCGCGAAATATTTTGAGGAAGGAAATGCCACAATGCCGGAGTTGAATGAATGGTCCACGAGCCGCCTGCTTACGACAGCTGCGCGCATCGTCGAGCACTCCTGGAATGAAAAGCTCCTGAGCATCGGCATCACCCATGCGGGCCTTACGACGCTCGGGGTGCTCTCGCGCGAAGGAACCATGACGGGCGTCCGCCTGGCCCAGTTGGTGCACGTCCAGGCGCAGACCGTCGGGCGTACACTGGACCGGCTCGAGAAGCGGGGGCTCGTAACGCGGCTTCGCAACACCGCCGACAGAAGGAGCCAGCGCATCACGATCACCTCTGCCGGTTCGAAAGCACTCGAGCGTGCGCAGAATATCGAGAACGAACTGATGCCCGAGGACGGGCTTGCATCGCAGGATCTGCGTAAGCGCCTGGAGACCGTGATCAACGAACTCGGCCCGAACAAGATTCCTGCGGAAAAGGAATGACCCAGATCCTCCCGCAGCCCGTTCGAAGTCCCGGCGCTAGTATCCGCCGCCGTCGGACGCCATGTTGTTGAACCGTGAGTAATGGCCCTGGAAGCCGACGACGATCGTCTTGGTGGGGCCGTTCCTGTGCTTGGCAACAATGACATCGGCCTCGCCCGCGCGAGGTGACTCCTTGTCATAGACGTCATCGCGGTGAAGCAGGATCACCATGTCGGCGTCCTGCTCGATGGATCCGGACTCGCGCAGATCCGACACCTGCGGCCGCTTGTCGGTGCGCTGCTCGGAACCACGGTTCAGCTGCGACAGTGCGACCACGGGGACATTCAATTCCTTCGCCAGCAGTTTGAGTGCACGCGAGAACTCCGAGACCTCCTGCTGGCGTGACTCGACGCGCTTGCCGGACGACATGAGCTGAAGATAGTCCAGCACCACCAGCTTGAGATCATGGCGCTGCTTCAGGCGCCGGCACTTGGCCCTGATCTCCATGAGGGACATATTCGGGCTGTCGTCGATGAAGAGCGGTGCGTCGTTCATGCGGCCCATCGTGGTAGCGATCTTGCCCCACTGCTCATCCTTGATCGTTCCCTTGCGGAGGTCCTGGAGACCGATGGTTGCCTCGGCTGACAGGAGGCGCATGGCTATCTCGTTGCGTCCCATCTCCAGTGAGAAGAAAACGGTGGTCAGGTTGTGCTTGATGGCCGCGGACCGCGCCCAGTCGAGGGCGAAGGTCGATTTACCCATGGCCGGACGTGCAGCGACGACGATCATCTGGCCACCGTGGAGGCCCTGGGTAAGCTCATCGAGCTCGTAGAAACCGGTCGGCACACCCGTCATGCCCTCGCCCCGATGACCGGCCGACTCGATCTCGTCCACGGTGCCTTCGATGATGTCCTTGAGTGCAACGTAATCCTCGGCCGACCGGCGTTCAGCGACCGCGTACACCTCGGCCTGGGCTGCATTCACGAGGTCGTCGACTTCGCCGTCGTTCGAATAGCCGAGCTGCACGATCTTCGTGCCTGCATCCACCAGGCGCCGCAGGACAGCCCGCTCGCGGACGATTTCCGCGTAGAAACCGGCGTTCGCCGCCGTGGGCACCGACTGGATCAACGTGTGAAGGTACGCGGGGCCTCCGATCCTGGAGATTTCTCCGCGCTTGGTGAGCTCATCCGAGACCGTTACCGCGTCAGCCGGCTCTCCCCTCCCGTACAGGCCGATGATCGCCTCGTAGATGCTCTCGTGGGCGGGGCGGTAGAAGTCGGTGCCGCGAAGCACCTCGACGCAGTCGGCGATCGCGTCCTTGGACAGCATCATGCCGCCGAGGACGGACTGCTCGGCCACCAGATCCTGCGGAGGCGTCCGGGCGAAATCGGGGGTGCGGACGTCCTGCGGGGACTCGGCTTGGGCCAGTGACACGTAGGTGCCTTTCACTCATTAATCAATTCCCGGCGCAGCCGGGCTGCAGATGCAACAAGCCGGTCCGGGGCCTTCATGGATGGTTTACCACCCGGTACCCCCTATTCTCCGAGGGACCCTCCGCAACGGTAGCCGCGCAGCACCCCCGTGCAAAGCCGCGTGTCGACAGACCATGTGGATAACTTGTGGAGAGTACGGCGTGTCTTGTGCACAGGATGGGGACAACGCTGTGGACAACAAAAAAGTTCTCCGGAAATAGTGCTCCTGACGTGGGCAAACTTTATCCAGTGTCTGTGGAGGAAAAGTATTTTGAGCCAACCTTCATCCACAGGTTGCGTGTTGACAAGCGAATGAAGTCTCCTTCGTTAAACGTCCATCCATCAGGACGCCGCTTAAAGGACACTGCCCCCGCGGAAATCCGCGGGGGCAGTGTGTCGAGCCGAAGATGTGGGAGGACTAGCCTGCCACTACGTCGAGATCGATGACCGCAGCGACGTCTTCGTGAAGACGCACGTTGGCCTGGTACGAACCGACGGACTTGATGTGGGCGGGCAACTCCACCTTGCGCTTGTCGATGCGGCCGAGGCCGGCAGCCTCGACAGCCTTGGCGACGTCGTCGGCCTTGACCGTGCCGAACAGGCGACCGGAGTCGCCGGCCTTCACTGTCAGCTTGACCGGCTTCGCCGAAAGCGAGGCCGCCTGCTTCTGGGCGTCTTCGAGTGACGCGTGCTCGCGCGCTGCGCGTGCCGCCTTGATCGAATCGACCTGCTTCTCGCCGCCCTTGGTCCACATGAGCGCGAAGCCGCGGGGAAGAAGGTAGTTACGTGAGTAACCGTTCTTCACCTCGACAACATCGCCCGCGGCACCGAGACCGGTTACTTCCTGGGTCAGAATGAGCTTTGCCATGAGATGGGTTCCTTTCCCTTAGCCGCGGCCGGCGCCGGAGTAAGGCAGGAGCGCAACTTCGCGGGCATTCTTGATTGCCTGGGCGATCTTGCGCTGTTCCTGCACGGTTACGCCGGTGACACGGCGGGCGCGGATCTTTCCGCGGTCGGAAATGAACTTGCGCAGCAGTGCTACGTCCTTGTAGTCGATGACAGTAACGTCAGCGGCCTTCAAGGGGTTGGACTTTGGTTTGGGCTTACGGAGTTCAGCCTTAGCCATCGTGGTGCTCCTTATTCTTGTGGAGCCCGCAGAACGATTCTGCGGGATGGGAACTACTGGTCAGCGGGTGACCATCGCGGGGGCCCGGAGTCGGAGCCGTCCCGCACCTAGAAAGGGGGCTCGGAATCGGCGCCGTTACCCCAGCCCTGCGAATTTCCGCCTGCGGGTGCTCCCCAGGGGTCATCTGCCGGCTGCTGGGCCTGCTGGCCACCGCCCCAGTTCGGGCTGGAACCCGACCCGGAGTTTCCACTGTTGTTGCCGCCGAAACCTCCTCCGCCACCACCACCTGAGCGCTGGGTACGGCTGACCTTCGCGGACGCATAGCGCAGGGATGGACCGATTTCGTCCACCTCGAGCTCCATGACAGTGCGCTTTTCGCCTTCTTTGGTGTCGTACGATCGTGACTTCAGGCGGCCCTGGGCAACCACGCGGGTTCCCTTGGTGAGCGTCTCAGCAACGTTCTCCGCGGCTTCACGCCAGACTGATGCGCGGAGGAACAGCGTTTCGCCGTCCTTCCATTCATTGGACTGACGGTCGAAAGTGCGTGGCGTCGAGGCGATGGTGAAGTTCGCCACCGCAGATCCCGACGGCGTGAACCGAAGCTCAGGATCGTTGGTCAGATTGCCAACAACCGTAATGATGGTTTCGCCTGCCATGGTGCCTCCTTGGGTCACGTCCCGCAGGAGCGGGTTTGTTGAGTACTGAAAGAACCGCCGGAACTATTCGGCGGAAACCTTCTGCTCCTCGGGGCGGATGATCTTGGTACGCATGATGGTCTCGTTGAGGCCAAGCTGGCGGTCAAGCTCTGCTGCCACGGCGGGCGTTGCGGTGAAGTTGACCACGGCGTAGATGCCTTCGGTCTTCTTCTGGATTTCGTACGCCAGACGGCGACGTCCCCAGATATCCACCTTGTCCACGGTGCCGCCGCCAGTGCGGACGACATTCAGGAACTTCTCGAGTGTTGGGTCGATGGAGCGTTCCTCGACGTCGGGGTCGATGATTACCATCAATTCATATGCACGCATGTGTGAACCCACCTCCTTTGGGCTGAACGGTCGCGGTCTTTCCGCAACAGGAGGTTCTTTAGCGTAAATCCGGCCGGTACGCCTGGAATTTCCCGGGCGCTGATCCAGCACAGACCTGTCAATACTACCGGAAGTCGGCGGCAGGTCGGAAACCTGTGGACAGCGGCTAGGCCGTGCCGACGAAGAACGCCCGCACCGCGGCGGCCAGATGCGCCGGATCATCCACGCCGCAGAGTTCACGCGCCGAATGCATGGACAGGAGCGGGGTTCCGACGTCCACGGTGCGGATACCCAACCGAGTGGCGGTGAGGGGTCCGATCGTCGAGCCGCAGGGCATTCCGTTGTTCGACACGAACTCCTGGTAGGGCACCCCGGCCGCACGGCACAGCCGCGCCCAGTACGCCGCTCCGGGAGCATCGGTGGTGTACCGCTGGTTGGCATTGATCTTCAGCAGCGGTCCGCCGTTCAGGACCGGGTGGTTCGCGGGATCATGGCGCTCTGCGTAGTTCGGGTGCACCGCGTGCCCGGCGTCGGCTGACACACAGAACGACGCCGCCAGTGCCCGCATCCTTTCCTCCACACCGGCACCGAGGCCGCCGGAGATCCGCAGCAGGACGTCCTCGAGGAACGGTCCGCTGGCGCCGGAGCGGGAGCCGCTACCCACCTCCTCATGATCGAATGCAGCGAGCACCGCGATCGGCGCCCCTGCGGTCTCCACTGAAGCCGCCTGAATCAGGGCGACCAGGCCCGCATGCACCGAGGTGAGGTTGTCCAGGCGGCCGGAGGCGAAGAACTCACCGTCGGCACCGAAGACCCGCGGTTCCTGCGTATCGGCGACCACGACGTCGAAACCTCCGACACTGGCGGCGTCCAGCCCGCACCGCTCCGCCAGCAGGCCGAGCAGATCCGCTTCCACCGGTGCACCGAGACCCCAGATCGGGTTCATGTGGTGCTGTTTGTCCAGCGACAGCCCGTCATTGACCGCGCGGTCCAGGTGGATGGCGAGCTGGGGAAACCGGAGGAGGGGACCCGTGGAGACCAGGTGCTCTTCGCCGTCGTGCGTGACCAGCCGACCGGCAAGCGCCAGTTCGCGGTCGAGCCAGGAGTTGAGCAGCGGACCGCCATAGACCTCCACACCGGCTTGCAGCCATCCGTGGCGACCGGTGGTCGGCTTCGGTTTGAGCTTGAACGACGGTGAATCCGTGTGCGCTCCGAGGATGGCGAATCCCGTGACCGGTGTCGCGCTTTCCGGCACGATCCATGCGATGAGCGCGCCGTCGCGGACCACGAAGAAGCGGCCCGGCCCGGCAGACCACGCGTCCGGTTCGTGCAGTTCGAGAAATCCCGCCGCCGCGAGCCGCAGTCCTCCCTCGCGCGCTGCGTGGAAACTCGATGGGGAGGCCGAAACATAGGCCCCGAGGTCGGCAATGTGCTGTGCTGCGGAAGACATAAGGTCGATTCAACCAGAGATGGACAGCACGGGGCGCCGGGGCACTGGTTGCACCGCGGATCCTCAGGCCCCGGCGGGGCCTGGAACCACGATCCCGTTCTCGTAGGCGAAGACCACGGCCTGCACACGGTCACGGAGGCCCAGTTTCGTCAGGATACGGCGAACGTGGGTCTTGATGGTCGCCTCGGACAGGAAGAACCGGCGCGCCAGCTCAGCGTTCGACAGGCCTTCGGCCACGGCCTCGAGGACTTCCCGCTCACGCGGCGTCAGTTCGGCGAACCGCGGATGGGGCTGGGCTGAGTTCGCCTGTGCCGGGGACAAGGAGCGCACGTAGGTTTCCAGGAGGCGCTGGGTGACGCGGGGCGCCACCACTGCATCACCGCTGGCGACGATGCGGATAGCGCGGACGAGATCCTGCGGCGCAACGTCCTTGAGCAGGAAAGCCGAGGCACCGGCCCGTAGTCCGGCGAACGCGTATTCATCGAGATCGAAGGTCGTGAGGATGATGACCCGCGCGCACGACCCCGAAGTCGTGATCCGTCGGGTTGCCTCGATTCCGTCAAGCTGCGGCATGCGCACATCCATCAGGACGACGTCGGGACGAAGGTCGGCAACGAGCCGTACGGCGTCTTCGCCGTTCGAAGCCTCACCAACCACAGCGAGGTCATCCTGGCCTTCAAGAATGAGCTGGAAGCCCATCCTCAGAAGCGGCTGGTCGTCCGCGAGCAGCACCCGGATGGTGCTGTCCTGTTGATCGTGGTCGGTCATCCTTTTCTTTCCCCCGTTGATTGCCCGATTCCGGGACCGTCAGCTGCACATCCACTACCCACCCACCGGCCACCCGCGTCCCACACTCGAGCGTTCCTGAATAGATCGCGGCACGCTCGCGCATGCCGGCAATTCCTTGGCCCGAGCCCTGCGAAACGGCCGGTCCCATGCTGCCCTTCCCGTCGTCGGCGATCCGGATGGCCACCTCGTTTCCGGTGCGGGCTATCGATACTTCGACCACAGTAACCCCCTTGCCGTAGCGCAGGACATTGGTCAGCGATTCCTGGATGATCCGGTACAGCGTCAATTGAAATGCGGAGTCGGCTGGTAACGCGGGTCCACTGATGAGGATGTGGAGCGGAAGCCCGGCGGACCGGAATCCTTCCAACAGCTGTGCCAGTGAACTGGAGGCGGGCAGTGGCTGGAGGTCCGCGCCACTCGACTCCGTACGCAGAACGCCCAGTACGCGCCGCATATCAGCGATGGCGTGGCGGCCCGTTGCGGAAAGCTCCCCGAGGACCGCCTGCGCCTTGGCTTGGTCCCGGGTCATCACGACGGCGGCGCCGTCCGACAGTGCCACCATGACGGTCAAGGAATGGGCGACGACATCGTGCATCTCCCGGGCAATGCGGTTTCGCTCCCCCGCAGACGCCAGCTCAGCGTTGCGGCCCGCCCACTCGCGGAGCTCGGTCTCATGGGCGCGATCGCGGCGAACGGTGATTCCGATACCCGCCGAGATCGCCAGGAACAACACGACGATACCGCTGACCAGCCAGACGAGCCCCGCCGGTTCCCCCATGATGCCGGATGGAAGGACGAACAGGCCGCCTGCAGCCGGGATGCTCGCGGCGACCGTGGCGAGGAGCGTTGTGCGCAGCGGATGGCAGATCGCCACCGTGTACAGCGCAGCCCAGATGCCGATCGCCAAAGTGACAACGCCCTGTGAGAAAAACAGCGTGACGGGCTCAAGGAGGCTGATCACGGCCAGGACCAGTAGGGGCCTGCTCCGCCTGAACATCAGGATGACCGCGGAAACAGCCACCGGAGCAAGTCCCGCTGAACCATCCCGAAGGCCCACACCAGGAAGGACGTTCGGTAGCGTGAGAATCAGGAATCCGAGAACGACGGCGGCGTCGGTGATGCGCGGATGCCCACGGAAGAACCGCCGGATCGGACCGAGACGGCGTGCATTGAGTTCGGTGAAGGAGACTGCAGCCGTTCGTTCCGCAGTCTCCTTCACCGAAGGAGTGCCGCTCATGAGGTTGGTTCCATGCAGCGAGTTTAAGGGCGCCGGGGCACTAGATGTCCCGCTTCTTCGTGACGATCAGGGACACGAGCAGGAGGAGGACGGCCCAGGCCGCCATGACGAGCCCACCCTCGAGCTGGGTGAGGGCGTCCTCGGCTGTTGTGATTGCCACCAGTTGAGTGCCCGCGGAACCTGGAAGGAACCGCGCGGCGTCCGGAATCCAGTCGGCGAGGCCGGAGATGAGCTGGACGATGATCGGTAGGACGAAAAAGATTCCGACGGCGGTCACCACACCGCCGGCGGTGTTGCGCATCAGTGTTCCGATCCCCATGGAGATCACCGCGACCAGAGCAAGGTAGGTACCCGTGTTGATGATGCTCGCTGCAACTCCCTCTTCGCCAAGGGAGAAGTCCAGGTTCTGCGGGCTGAGGAGCGGCTGCGCGACCAGGTACGAGATGAGCGCCGCGAACGCACCAACCACCAGGGCCACGAGGGCGATGATGAGATTCTTCGCGAGGAGAGCCGGAACCCGCTTCGGTACAGCCACCATAGTGGACCGAATCATTCCGGTGGCCCATTCGGAGGCGATGAGTACCACGGCGAGCGCTGCGATGAGCAGTTGACCGAAGACGATTCCGGATGACGGGACCGTCAATGAGTCGTAGCTGGGACTTCCCGGTCCTTCCGTCGGAGGCTGGAACTCTGCAGGGATGTCCTGATTGGAGAGCTGCTCCTGGAAGATTGCCTGCGACCAGGCGAAGAGTGCCGCAAGCCCGACCATGACCACCACGGTGGTGATCACCAGGATAACCGTCGAGGGGATCGTGGTGACCTTGATCCACTCGGACTTCAGGACCCTGCCGAAGTTGACCCCTGATCCGGAATCCTGAGCGTTTCGTGGCCGCTGCCCGGACGGGGCGGACGATGTTGTCGTTGCCATGTCAGTGTCCTTCTGCCTGGACCATGCCGGTGTTGTGCTGCGGGAGGTCATGGGACCGGTATTCGACTTCCGTCTGGGTGAGCTGCATATAGGCATCTTCAAGGGAGGCCTGGAGCGGTGTCAGCTCGTAGACGAGCACGTTCTCGCGCAGCGCCACCTCGGCGATCCTGCGCGCGTCCAGGCCCATGACTTCCAGCAGTTCGGGTTCGAGGAGTTTCGAGGAGACGCCGTCGCCCGCAATCGCCGCCAGAAGGTCCTGCGGGCGGGTGGCACGGACGCGGACACGTGCCTGGTTGTTTCCGTCGATGATGTCCTTGATGGGAGCATCGGCGATGATGCGTCCGCGCCCGATCACGATGAGGTGGTCGGCGGTCAGGGCCATTTCCGACATCAGGTGAGACGAGAGGAAGACGGTGCGCCCTTCGGCCGCGAGACCCTTCGCAAGGTGACGCACCCACTGGACGCCCTCCGGGTCCAGCCCGTTCACAGGCTCGTCGAGGATCACGGTGTGCGGGTCTCCGAGGAGTGCACAGGCGATGCCCAGGCGCTGGCCCATGCCGAGTGAGAAGCCGCCCACGCGCTTTCTGGCCACGGGGCCGAGTCCTGTCAGCTCAATGACATCCTTCACGCGACTGTTGGGGATACCGTGGGTTGCGGCCATGGCGCGGAGGTGGTTGTAGGCGGAGCGTTTTTTGTGGACCGCCTTGGCGTCGAGCAAGGCTCCCACTTCGCGCAGCGGTGCCTTGTGGTCGGCGTAGGGCCGCCCGTTCACGCTGACGTTTCCCGACGTCGGGCTGTCCAGTCCGACGATCATGCGCATCGTGGTGGATTTTCCGGCACCGTTCGGGCCCAGGAAGCCTGTCACCCTGCCCGGATGAACGGTGAAGGAGATATTGTCCACCGCGATCTTGGATCCATAGCGTTTGCCCAGGCCGTGTGCCTCGATCATTCCGGTTCTTCCCCTCGATATCGTCTGCATCAGGCGGACAAGCCGCCCTGTTGCAACTGTAGGCCGGGCAGATCCAGGAGTAACCGGCCCGGGGGATGACCCGGGGGGACCCTCCGTACCCCTTTGGGATGACGGTTTCGCCCGAAATGCCGAACCTGGAGGCCGTCCTCCCACCCCTATCGGGAACTGATCGAGGCGAATTTCCGGATACAGAGCGGCACGAAGATGATGAGCATCAAGGCTGCACCGAGAAGCACCGTCAGCAGGGCGTTCTGCATGGGCCAGACGTCCGGGACCGGCGCCGATCCCACATTCCCGAACAGCTCCCGCGCGGCCTGCACGAAGGCCGAAACCGGGTTCCAGTTCGCGATGGTTTCCAGCGGGCCCGGCAGCGTCTGGCTCTGCACGAAGGCGTTGGAAATGAACGTCAGGGGAAACAGGATCATGAAGGAGGCGTTGTTGATCGTTTCCGGTGATTTGACGGACATGCCGAGCAATGCCATCACCCAACTGAATGCATAGGAGAAGAGGAGGAGGAGGGCTACGCCTCCCAGGAAGCTCCCCACCGAAGCATTCACCCTCCAGCCAACGAGGAAGCCCGTAGCCATCATGATGAGCACCGAGATCGCGTTGAGCACGAGGTCGCTGTTGGTCCTGCCGATGAGCACCGAAGACGAACTCATGGGAAGGGTTCGGAAACGGTCGATGATGCCGTCTTTCAGGTCCTGGGCCATGGCGGCCCCCGAGAACGTCGATCCGAAGATGACAGTCTGCGCGAAGATGCCTGCCATCAGGTACTGGGTGTAGTCCGTACCTTCGACTTCGATGGATCCGCCGTAGATCTGGCTGAACAGCAGGACGAACATGATGGGCTGAAGGACGGCGAAGATGAGCATGTCCGGCGAGCGCTTCAACTTCGTCAGGTTCCGCTTGGTGACGGTCCAGCCGTCCGAGAACCACATGGCACCTGCGCTCGGCACCACCGGCTGTTGCGCGGGCTGTTTCGGTGGTGCGAGGACACTCATGTTGCTTTCTCCTTCTGTGTTTCGCTGTCCGACAGGTTTTCAGTGTCTTCGGTGCGGCGTCCCGTGAGCTTCAGGAAGACGTCATCGAGACTGGGGCGCCGCATCCCTGCGTCGTGGAGTTCGACGGCTCCCTGGCCGAGATCAGCCAGGATGTACTGCAGGGCTCGTGGGCCGTTGATGACGGGCACCTCAACGGTGCGGCCGTCGGCGGCGAGGGACGGTGGGCCATCACCGTGGCGGCCCAGCACCTCGAGGGACGCCGCGGCATCGGCTTCGTCCACGAGGGTGACCACGACCCGGTGCCCGCCAATCTGCGCCTTCAGCGTGTCGGCGGTTCCTTCGGCGATCACTTTTCCGCCGTCGATCACGGCGATGTCGTCGGAAAGCTGGTCCGCTTCCTCAAGGTACTGGGTGGTGAGGAGCAGCGTGGTGCCGTCGCTGACGAGGCTACGGATGATGCCCCACAGCGAAAGCCTGCTGCGCGGGTCGAGGCCGGTGGTCGGCTCGTCGAGGAAGAGGATCTTCGGATTGATGACCAGCGCTCCGGCCAGGTCGATCCGGCGCCGCATACCGCCGGAGAACCCCTTGACCGGCCGGTTGCCGGCCTCGGTGAGCTCGAACTGGTCGATCAGCTCCTGCGCCCGGCGCTTCGCGGAGCGCGCTCCAAGGTGATAGAGCCGGCCCACCATCTCCAGGTTCTCGAAACCCGTGAGGTTCTCGTCCACTGCTGCGTACTGGCCGGACACCCCGATGATCCGCCGCACGGACTTCGGGTCGGCGACCACATCGATCCCGTCGACGACGGCGCTGCCCCCGGTGGGCTGGATCAGCGTGGTGAGGATCTTGACGACAGTTGTCTTTCCCGCCCCATTGGGCCCCAGCAGAGCCTTCACGGTGCCCTGTGGAACTGAGAGGTCCATGCCGTCAAGCGCGTGGACGGGGCCGCTCTTCGACTTGTAGGTCTTGTGCAGGCCGTGCGCCTCGATGATTGCCATGCGACAAAGCCTAGAACCCCCGGCCCTCTCGCACTACGAAATCAGGTCAGGTTCTGTCCTTATCCAGGGGTGCCCGGTTGGCGGCCGGCGCTGATACTTCCCGCTCCCGGGCTGCAGGTGCAACGAGGAACGACGCAAAGACCGCCACCCCCACCGCCAGCAGCGCATTGCGGATGCCGACAACATCACCGAGATATCCGAGCAACGGAGGTCCGGCCAGGAAAGCCGTATAGCCGATGGTGGAAACCACCGAGACGCGTGCCGCTGCCCGCGTCGGATCGTCGGCGGCTGCCGACATTCCCATGGGGAATCCCAGCGCGGCGCCCGTACCCCAGAGGATGGCACCCAGGGCGGCCAGTGGGAGGTTGGGCGCGAAAACGAAGATCACCAGACCCACCAGGGACGCCCCGAGGCTCACCTGCAGCACCCTCACCCGCCCGAAACGGTCGATGAAACTGCCGCCGATGAAGCGGAACGCGGTCATCGCCGCAACGAATACCGCGAACATCACGGCGCCGACGCTCTCGCTTGCGCCAAGACCGTCGACCGTCGCTTTCGCCACCCAGTCATTCGCCGCACCCTCGGTGAGTGCGGCGCCGAGGACGACGAGCCCGATCAGCAGTGTGCGGGGCTCCCGCCACGCATCGAGCCTCCCGGGAACAGGACCAGCCTCGGCATGGGCGGAATGGCCGGCTTCGGGAAGGAAGTACCGCGGAACCCACAGGGACACGCACAGCGACACGATCGAAACCCCGACCAGATGGGCTGGCAGCGAGACTTCAAGCGCCGACAGTCCGGCTCCCACCATCGCGCCGACGAAGGCACCGCCGCTGAACGCGGCATGGAAGCGCGGCATGATGGTCCGCCGGAGCTGCCGCTCCACGTCCGCACCCTCGATGTTCTGGGCGACGTCCCACAGGGCAACGCCTGAGCCGAAGAGGAACAATCCGACGCCGGTCAGGGGCACCGACTCCAACCACAGGCCGGAAGCCACAGCCCCTGCAGCCATCGCAGCCGCAGCTCCACCGAGGCGCACCGTGTTGGCTGTACCCACACGAGCGGAGATCGATCCCGCGAGCGGAAGGGAGATCACGGAACCCACCGCGCCAACCAGCAGCAGCGAGCCGATCTGGCCCGAGGAAAGGCCGAGGATCGAGGACGCCGCCGGAATCCGCGCCGCCCAGCTGGCGAAGACCAGACCGTTGAGCCCGAAGATCGCATAGGTGGCCCACATGGCCGGTCGAAGGTTGGGATTCACCCTGCAACCGTAGCAACGGGTTCAGCGCGCCCCCAACTCCTCCTGCCTGGCCCTGACCGTCTCCTTTTCAGCGCGCCCGTTCCACCCGGCCCTCGTCCCACACCGGCTCCTTCGATTCGTACACCTTGCCATCCGTTCCGAAGACGAGGAACCGGTCGAAGCTGCGCGCGAACCAGCGATCGTGCGTCACCGCGAGGACGGTGCCCTCGAACGCGTCGATGGCCCGCTCGAGGGCTTCGGCGGAATGCAGGTCGAGGTTGTCAGTAGGCTCGTCCAGCAGCAGGAGCGTTGCCCCCGAGAGCTCGAGCAGGAGAATCTGCAGCCGTGCCTGCTGGCCGCCGGACAGCGAGTCGTAGACCTGCTCCGACTGCCCCGCGAGCCCGTAGCGGTCCAGAACAGCCGACGCCGCTTCACGCCCCAGCCCCGAGCGGTGTTCGTCCCCGCGGTGCAGGATATCGAGCAGGGTGCGTCCCAGGAGGTCAGGGCGCGAATGGGTCTGGGCGAAGAATCCGGGGCGGATGCGCGCGCCGAGCTTCACGGAACCCTCATGGGGCACCTCCGCGATGTCGACGTCGGACACCGGCAGGTGCTCCTTGTCCGGATCGGTTCCGCCACCCGCGAGGAGTCGCAGGAAGTGGGACTTCCCTGATCCGTTGGAGCCCAGTACTCCCACGCGGTCGCCGAACCAGATCTCCGAGCTGAAAGGCTTCATCAGCCCGGTCAGCTCGAGCTTCTGCGCAACGACGGCGCGCTTCGCCGTCCGGCCTCCCCGCAGGCGCATGGTGACATTCTGTTCCATCGGAATGGCCTCGGGCGGGCCCGCTTCGAGGAACTTCGCCAGGCGGGTCTGGGCGGCGTGGTAACGGTTGGCCATGTCCGAGCGGAAGGCCGCCTTGTTCTTGTACATGTTCACCAGCTCCTTGAGCTTGATGTGTTCCTCGTCCCACCGCTTCCGCAACTCCTCGAAACGTGCGTTGCGGTCGGTGCGGGCCTTGAGGTAGGTCTCGAATCCCCCGCCGTGTGTCCAGGAAGAGGCGCCCAATGCTCCCGGTTCCAGGGTGACGATGCGGGTGGCGGCGTTGGCGAGCAGTTCGCGGTCGTGGCTCACGAACAGCACCGACTTCTTCGACTCGTTGAGCTTCGCCTCGAGCCAGCGCTTGCCGGGCACGTCCAGGTAGTTGTCGGGCTCGTCGAGCAGCAGGAGTTCATCCGGTCCGGTGAAAAGTGCCTCCAGCACCAGCCGCTTCTGCTCGCCACCGGATAACGACGACGCCGCCCGGTGCTGCGCGCGGTCGAACGGCACGCCGAGGGCTGCCATGGTTACTTCGTCCCAGGTGGTCTCGAGCTCGTATCCGCCGGCGTCACCCCAGTCGGCGAGCGCCTGCGCGTACTTCATCTGCGTGGGTTCGTCGTCGGCCTCCATCATGGCAAGTTCGGCGTCGTCCACCCCCTTCGCTGCCGCAGCGAGCGCGGGGGGAGCCGCTGAGACGAGGAGGTCCCGGACTGTCGTATCGTCGCGGACCTGTCCCACGAACTGGCGCATGATGCCCATGTTCCCCGAGCGGCTCACCGCTCCCTCATCCGCGCGGAGGTCACCGGCGATGATGCGCAACAGGGTCGTCTTGCCCGTTCCGTTGGGTCCGATCAGCGCGGTCTTGTGTCCCTCGCCCACCTTGAAGGACACCGCGTTGAGGAGTTGCCGGCCGTCGGAGAGGAAGTAATCGATGTTGGAGACGTCTAGGTGTGCCACTGCCCAAGTCTTTCATCCGCTGGCAAACCGGTGCTCCGGAAGGACGCCGACTCGGGGCTCGGCGCCACGTCTGCGTCGCCGGCGCGATCGCCGGACGACGTCGGCGAATTCCTCGCCGAATTCTGGCCGACGACCTGCATGCGGTGTACCGCTAGCCGGAAAGCATCCTCGAGGAACGCGGCGCGAACCCCTGGCCGCGGGACGCTCTCGACCGGTTCACTCTCCTGTTGCCGCAGCCTGGGACGTTGCTGCTCCGGAGGTGGCTGTGCCCAGGGGGATCATCCGGTAACCAACGCCCCGAACGGTCCGGATGAAGCGGGGCGTGCTGGCATCCTCACCGAGTTTCTTCCGAAGGTTGCGGATGTGCACCTCCACCAGGTGGTGATCCTGGCCCCAACCGTCCCCCCACACGCGGCTGAGCAGTGATTCGCGCGTCCAGACACGCTGGGCACCGGCCAGAAGAGTCTCGAGGAGGTCGAATTCAATGCGCGTAAGAGCTAGTTCCACGCCGTCGAGGGTCACCACCCGCCCTTCGACATCCACGACGAGTCCGCCGTGCTCGAGCATTGCATTCCCGTCCGACGGGGGGGGCCAGCTGGGAACCGGTGCGTGGCCTGCGGAACATGGCGGTGACCCGGGCCGAGAATTCGCGGGGGCTGAAGGGTTTCCCGATGAAATCGTCAGCCCCGATCTCAAGGCCGATCAGCCGGTCGATCTCCTCCTGGCGTGCAGTCACCATCACGATGTAGGCATCACTGACTGCGCGGGCCTGGCGGCACACTTCCACGCCGTCCAGATCCGGCAGGTTGAGGTCCAGGGTGATGAGATCGGGCTGGTGTGCGCGGACCAGGGCAAGGCCTTCCTGTCCGTTTGGTGCTTCGAAGGTGAAGAACCCATTCATGCGCAGCGTCGCGGACAGCAGATCGCGGATATCCTGGTCATCCTCGACAACGAGGGCAGTGCGCTGTGGCGACTGATTGGGCATACCTCTACATTGCCAGAAAACGGCAACGAATATTGCCTGCCCTTGAACAAACCTTGAACTTGGCGCGGTAGATGTGCCCGTAGGATTTTCTGGTGACCACACCCACCGCGCAGTCCCTCAACGTCCTCGGCCAGACCCTCAAGATGCATGCGAGTACCGGATCGGCCACGCCCGGGCCCGCGTTCGCCCTGGTCCACGGGATCGGGATGTCCCACCGCTACCTTGCGAGACTGCAGAATCTGCTGTCCGTCACGGCCGACACCTATTCCCTCGACCTTCCCGGCTTCGGGCCCAACCCACGGCCCGGCCGTACCCTTTCGGTCGAGGAGCACGCTGCCATCCTTGTGCAGGTGCTGCTGGATGCCGGCGTGACCCGCTGCGTCCTGGTGGGACACTCCATGGGTACGCAGATCGTTGCCGAAGCGGCACTGCAGGCCCCGGAACTGGTTGCCGGCGTCGTCCTCATCGGCCCTGTGGTGGACCGAAGGCGACGCAGCGTGCTGCGTCAGGCGTTGGCACTGGCCCACGACTCCCTGCGGGAAGCGCCCTCGGCCAACCTGATCGTGTTCACGGACTACCTCCGGACCGGCATACGCTGGTACCTCCGCGAACTGAAGCCCATGATGACCTATCCGCTCGAGGACACGATGCCCGGGATGAAGTGTCCCGTTCTGGTCCTTCGGGGCTCCCGGGATCCGGTGGCACGGAAGGAATGGTGCCGCGAACTCGCAGACATGAGCCCTGCGGGCCAGTTCAAAGAGATCGAGGGCCACCCCCACGTGGTGCAGCACAGCGCACCTGCTGCAGTCGCCGAACTGATCCGGACCTTCACGCGGTCGATTACCTCCCGCGCCGATGCACAGTAGGTCTTGCAACAAGCTTCAGCGGCACCATAGGGAAAACTTGAAGATTGAAGCGCATAGTAGAGACATAACGCACCTGGCCAGCCTCTCCGCAGGGAAGCTGGCCAGGTGTTCCAAAGACTGGGAAGAAGTGCCGACATGCCTGAAATGAACGAGTGGTCAACAAGCCGCCTCCTCACCACCGCCGCACGGCTGGTAGATCATGCGTGGAACGAGCGCCTTCTCGGTATCGGCATCACCCACGCCGGCTACACCACGCTCGGGGTCCTTTCCCGCGAAGGAACGATGACCGGGGCCAAACTCGCGCTGGCGGTGCACGTGCAGGCACAGACCATCGGCAAGACGATCGAGAAGCTCGAGCGCCAGGGCTTCATTTCGCGCATCCGCGACACGATGGACCGTCGCAGCCAGCGGGTCACCATCACCGCCTCCGGCACGGAAGCGCTCATCAAGGCCGAGAACATCGAGCGGACGCTCATGGCGGGCGAGGGCCTCGAATCCTTCGAACTACGGGCCCTGCTCCGTGGAATTGTGGGCGAACTCGCCCCCCAGCGGCAGAAGCTCGTTGCCGCAGCCGTCTGATCCGCGCTGGTCCTGCTCCCTCTGAGCCTGGTTCCCGGGGGAAACGATGAGTTCCCTCGACGAGCTCGCGGCACGCCTCCTCGGGCTTGCCTCAGGGGGGACAGGGCGCACCGTTCTGGGGATTGCTGGAGTGCCCGGAGCAGGGAAATCGACGCTCGCTGTCGCGCTGGTCGGGCACGTCAATGCTGCGGCGAAGAACGAAGGCCACCGGGCCGCCTATGTCCCGATGGATGGTTTCCACTTGGCCGACGTCGAACTGGATCGCCTCGGCCTGTCGGCCGCGAAGGGTGCGCCGGACACCTTCGACCCCTTCGGCTATGCTGCTCTGCTGCAGCGCCTCCGCCGGGACCTGACGCATACCGTGTACGCGCCGGGTTTCTCCCGGGAGTTCGAACAGCCCATCGCCGGCTCCATCGCAGTGAGCCCGTCAGCCGGCATCGTGGTGACGGAGGGAAACTACCTGCTCCTCGACGCCCCGGGCTGGCGGGAAGCACGGGCCGAATGCAGCGAGACCTGGTACTGCGAATCGGACGATCAGCTGCGCATCGAACGCCTGATCGACCGCCATGTCCGGTTCGGGAAGTCCCCTTCCGCCGCCCGGTCCTGGGTTGAACGCGTGGACGAGGCGAATGCGCGGCTGATCGCCGCGACCCGCAGCAGCGCAGACCTGACCGTCGACGCCGCCGTTCTTGGGTCTCTCAGCACTCCACCACGTTGAGGGCCAGGCCGCCGCGTGCTGTTTCCTTGTACTTGTCCATCATGTCCGCGCCGGTGTCGCGCATCGTCTTGATGGCGACGTCGAGGGAGACGTGATGCTGCCCGTCACCGCGCACCGCCATGCGGGCCGCCGTGATCGCCTTCATGGCCCCGACGGCGTTGCGCTCGATGCAGGGAATCTGGACGAGCCCGCCCACCGGATCGCAGGTGAGCCCGAGGTTGTGCTCGATCCCGATCTCCGCCGCGTTCTCCACCTGCTCCGGCGTGCCTCCCAGGACCTCGGCCAGCGCTCCGGCAGCCATCGCGCAGGCCGAACCGACCTCGCCCTGGCAGCCGACTTCGGCACCCGAGATCGACGCGTTCCTCTTGAACAGCGAACCGACGGCGGTGGCGGCGAGCAGGAACCGCACCACGCCGTCGTCGTCGGCTCCCGGAACGAAATCGACGTAGTACTTCAGGACGGCGGGAATGATGCCGGCCGCACCATTGGTGGGGGCTGTGACCACGCGCCCACCGGCAGCGTTCTCCTCATTGACCGCGAGCGCGAACAGCGTGACCCACTCCATGGTTCCGAGACGGTCGTCCGGATCGTTCGCCTTCTCGAGCAGCTCGAGCTGACGCGCCGCACGGCGCCGGACCTTGAGCCCGCCCGGCAGGATCCCCCCGGTGGAGGTACCGCGGCGGATCGTGTCCTGCATGACGTCCCAGATCTCCAGCAGACCGGCCCGCACTTCCGCCTCGGTCCGCCACGACAGTTCATTGGAGAGCACAACATCGGAGAACGACATGCCCGTGGCCTTGCAGAGGGCAAGGAGTTGGTCTCCGGTGGTGAACGGCTGTGAGACGGGAGCCGGCTTCTCGGTGGCTGACGTGGACCCGATCTGGTCCTCGTCCAGCACGAATCCCCCGCCCACCGAGAAGTAGTCACGGGTCCTGAGCAGTTCACCGGTGGAGCGATAAGCCTCGAACCTCATGCCGTTGGTGTGGTAGTCGAGGCGCTCCCTGCGGTGCAGGACCAGATCCACCTTCGGGTCGAAGCGGATGGGCTTCTCCCCTGCCAGCCGGAGCGAAGAGGTTTCGCCGATACTGTCGACGCGTGCGTCGGCGGTGGTCGGGTCCACGAGGTGCGGCTGCTCGCCCTCCAGGCCCAAGAGGACTGCCTTGACCGTCCCATGGCCGTGACCGGTGGCCCCGAGCGACCCGAAGAGTTGCACATGCAGCCGGTCGACGCCATCCAGCAGTCCTTCTGCGCGTAACAGTTCGGCGTAGAGGTATGCAGCCGTCATGGGCCCGCCGGTGTGCGAACTCGACGGGCCGATGCCGATCTTGAACAGATCGAAGGCGCTGATCGTCATGGGGTGCCTGGTGCGGTGGCCTGCCGCAGGAACGGCTCGACGCCGTCGTAGAGCGGGTGCGCATCGGCGAGACCGGCGACACGCGCGGCGAGCCCCGACAGATCCGCACCCTCCTCTGCAATGAGGGCTGCGGCGATGATGTCGGCGACGTCGCGGAAGGCGTCGTCGCCGAACCCTCGGCTCGCCAGCGCCGGCGTACCGATCCGGAGGCCCGAGGTCACCATCGGCGGCCGGGGGTCGAAGGGTACGGCGTTGCGGTTGACCGTGATGTCGATCGTCGCGAGGCGGTCTTCGGCCTGCTGCCCGTTGAGCTCGCAGTTCCGCAGATCTACCAGGACGAGGTGCACGTCGGTGCCGCCGCTGATCACGGAGATTCCCGCAGCGGCGACATCGGGCTGCATCAGCCGGTCGGCCAGGATGCGGGCGCCGTCGAGCACCCGCTGCTGCCGCTCGGCGAACTCCCCGGAGGCGGCGATCTTGAAAGCGACGGCCTTCCCCGCGATGACATGCTCCAGCGGCCCGCCCTGCTGGCCGGGGAACACAGCGGAATTGATCTTCTTCGCAATGTCGGCGTCATTGCTGAGGATGACGCCGCCGCGTGGCCCAGCGAGGGTCTTATGCGTCGTGGAGGTGGTGACGTGCGCATGCGACACCGGGGAAGGGTGCAGCCCTGCGGCGACGAGACCGGCGAAGTGGGCCATGTCCACCATGAGGTACGCCCCGACGGAATCGGCGATCTCGCGGAACCGGGCGAAGTCGAGTTGGCGGGCGTAGGCCGACCAGCCCGCCACGATCAGCTGCGGCTTGTGCTCCTGAGCCAGGCGTTCGACGTCGTCCATGTCCACACGGTGATCGTCCTCGCGCACCTGGTAGGGCACCACGTTGTAGAGCCGGCCGGAGAAGTTGATGCGCATGCCGTGCGTCAGGTGACCGCCGTGGGCGAGGTTGAGGCCCATGATGGTGTCGCCGGGCTTGATGAGCGCATGCATGACGGCAGCATTGGCCTGGGCTCCCGAATGCGGCTGGACGTTGGCGAAACCCGCCCCGAAGAGGGACTTCACGCGGTCGATGGCGAGTTGCTCCAGCACGTCCACATGCTCGCAGCCCCCGTAGTAGCGGCGGCCGGGGTAGCCCTCCGCGTACTTGTTGGTCAGCACTGATCCCTGCGCCTGCATCACTGCCTGCGGAGTGTGGTTTTCCGACGCGATCATCTCGAGGCCGCGGCGCTGGCGCCCCAACTCGGCATCGATGCCCGCGGCGACCTCAGGATCGAGGTCGGCGAGGCCGGCGTTCAGATGATCGACGGCGCTCATGCGCCCGGTAGCGATGCTCATGAGTCAATTCCATTCCGTTGCGCGTATTCTTCGGCAGGGTCGGTCGGGCCGGATTCGATCAAACCCGGAAATATGCTGATGAGGGCATAGGAGAAGGACATCACTTCTGGCGCCGGTAGAACGGTGTCTCCACCACAGTGAAGGGCTCAGGTCTTCCGCGCAGATCGACTGACACCTCGGTGCCGGGTACGGCGAGGGATGCCTCCACATAGGCGAGCGCCACCGGGTAGCCGAGGGTAGGACTCGGGAGGCCCGACGTCACGGTTCCCACGACGCTTCCGTCCACCACGACGTCGTATCCCGCCCGCGCCGAGCGGCGCCCGGATCCCTGCAACCCCACTAGCCGGCGTCCCGGTTCCTGGCCCTTCAGAGGTTCGAGGACGGAGCGGCCCACGAAGTCCTCGGTCTTCTTGAGGCTGACCACCGGCCCGAGGCCGGCTTCGAACGGGTTGGTGTCGAGGCCGAGTTCATGGCCGTACAGCGGCATTCCCGCTTCGAGCCGCAGGGAGTCACGGGAGGCGAGGCCGCACGGCATCAGGCCGTGCTCTCGACCCGCCTCCATCGCCGCGTTCCAGAGACGGACCGCAAAGGGGCCGCCAATGAAGATCTCGAAGCCGTCCTCCCCGGTGTAGCCGGTGCGTGCCAGCAGCACGGGAAGGCCTGCGAGCTCCACCTCGACTGCCGCGTAGTAGCGGAGCCCGGCGATGCTCGCCGCCGCTTCGGGAGCGGCCATCGCCAGGAGGATCGCTTCGGCGGTGGGGCCCTGCACGGCAATGAGCGCTGTTCCCTCCGACTGGTCCTCCACAGCGACGTCGAACCCGTCGGCGCGGATGCGCAGCTGCTCGGCGACACTGTCCGCGTTGCCCGCGTTGGGCACCACGAGGAAGCGCTCCTCGGCCAGGCGGTAAACGATGAGGTCATCGATCACGCCGCCCTCGGCGTTGCAGATGAGTGAGTATTTCGCCTTGCCGATGGCCACGACTGCCAGGTTGCTGACCAGGGCGTAGTTGAGGAAGCCGGCGGCCTGCGGGCCACTGACGAGCACCTCGCCCATGTGGGAGAGATCGAAGATCCCGGCGGTCCGCCGCACCGTGTGGTGCTCATCGAGTTCGCTGCGGTACTTCAACGGCATCTGCCAGCCGCCGAAGTCCAGAAAGGACGCCCCGAGGGCTTCGTGCTGGGCGTAGAGCGCTGTCTGCTTGGTCATGGAGTCCCTAGTCTTCGAAGGCTTCGATCGGCGGGCACGAGCACACCAGGTTGCGGTCACCGTGTGCGCCGTCGATCCGGCGTACGGGCGGGAAGAACTTGTTCTGCCGGAGTGAGCGCAGCGGGTAGGCGGCGAGCTCACGCGGGTACGCCTGGTTCCACTCATCGTCGATGAGCTGCTGAGCTGTGTGCGGGGCCTGCCGGAGCGGGCTTTCCTCAAGGGTGAAGTCTTTGCTCGCCACCCGGTCGATCTCGCCCTTGATGGCGACCATTGCCTCGATGAACCGGTCCAGCTCGCGGAGGTCCTCGGACTCGGTGGGCTCCACCATCAGGGTTCCGGCGACGGGGAAGGACAGCGTGGGTGCGTGGAATCCGTAGTCGATGAGGCGCTTGGCGACGTCCTCGGCGGTGACTCCCGTCTTCGCCGTGAGCGGCCGCAGGTCGAGGATGCACTCGTGGGCCACGAGTCCCTGCGCTCCGGTGTAGAGCACGGGGAAGTGGTCGTTGAGGCGGGCCGCCACGTAATTCGCGGCGAGCAGCGCGTGCGCCGTAGCGCTTGTAAGACCCTCGGATCCCATGAGCGCAACGTAGGCCCAGGAGATGGGCAGCACGCCGGCCGATCCGTACATCGAACCCGACACCGGGGCGCCCCCGGCCGCATCCGCGCCGCCGTCGTCCGCAATGCTGCGGTTCGCGTTCCCGGGGAGGAACGGTGAAAGGTGCTCGGCAACGGCAACAGGCCCGACGCCGGGTCCGCCGCCGCCGTGCGGGATGCAGAACGTCTTGTGCAGGTTGAGGTGCGAGACATCGCCGCCGAATTCACCCGGCTTCGCAAGGCCCACCAGTGCATTGAGGTTGGCGCCGTCGATGTAGACCTGGCCGCCGGCATCATGCACCTGATCGCACACCCACCGGACGTCCTCCTCGAACACGCCGTGCGTGGACGGGTAGGTGATCATGATCGCCGAGAGCTGATCCGCGTGCTTCTCGATCTTCGCGACGAGGTCGTCGTGGTCGATATTGCCATTGGCTGCCGTTGCCACGACCACCACCTTCATGCCGGCGAGGACCGCCGAGGCGGCATTGGTGCCATGGGCGGAGGACGGGATGAGGCAGACCGTACGGTCCTCATCGCCACGCGATCGGTGGTACCCGCGGATGGCGAGCAGGCCGGCGAGTTCGCCCTGCGAGCCGGCGTTCGGCTGGAGGGAGACCCTCGCGTATCCGGTGATCTCGGCGAGCCGCTCCTCGAGGTCGGTGATGAGTTCCCGCCACCCCTCGGTCTGGCCTTCCGGCGCGAACGGGTGGATCGAGGCGAACTCGGGCCAGGAGATGGACTCCATCTCCACTGTGGCGTTGAGCTTCATGGTGCACGAGCCGAGCGGGATCATGGTGCGGTCCAGCGCCAAGTCCTTGTCCGACAGGCGGCGCAGGTAGCGCAGCATGGCGGTTTCGGAGCGGTGCATCGAGAAGACGGGGTGGGTCAGGAACCGCGACGTCCGCTGCAGCTCCTGGGGAATGCGGCTCGTTCCGCCGGTGGCGGAGGATCCGTCGGCACCGGCGGATCCCGTCATCTCCGCCCCGAGGATCCCGGCGAGCGCCTCGACGTGCTGCACGGTGGTGGTCTCGTCGCAGGAGATGCCGAAGTGGTCGGCGTCGATGCGGCGCAGGTTGAAGCCCTGCTCCTCGGCCTGCTGCACGAGGTCGGCAGCCTTGCCCGGCGCCTTCACCAGCAGCGTGTCGAAGAACTCGGTGTGGACCACTGTGGCATCGGTCCCGGCCAGCAGGTCGGCGAGCTGCACGGCACGCTCGTGCGTGGTGCGCGCGATGGCCTTCAGCCCCTCCGGCCCGTGATACACCGCGTACATGCTGGCGACGATCGCGAGCAGTGCCTGCGCGGTGCAGATGTTCGACGTCGCCTTCTCGCGGCGGATGTGCTGCTCGCGGGTCTGGAGTGCCAGACGGTAGGCGGGCGCGCCGTCAGCGTCCTTCGAGACGCCGACGAGCCGTCCGGGGAGCATGCGCTCGAGTCCCTTGCGGACGGCCATGTACGCGGCGTGCGGCCCGCCGAAGAAGAGCGGGACACCGAAGCGCTGGGCCGAGCCGACGGCGATGTCGGCGCCCTGCTCGCCGGGAGGGGTGATGAGGGTCAGTGCGAGGAGGTCTGCGGCGACGGTGACGAGTGCGCCACGCTCCTTGGCGGCGTCGATCACTGCCTTGTAGTCGCGGATGGCTCCCGAAACGCTGGGCTGCTGCAGGACGATGCCGTTGATGTCGCCGTCCGGCAGTCCGGTCGAGAGGTCGGCGATCTCCACTTCGAAGCCGAGGGCTTCGGCGCGGCCGCGCACGACGGCGACGGTCTGGGGGAGGGCGTCGGCGTCGATCACCGTGCGGCCCTTGTTCTTGCCGGTGCGGCGCATGAGCAGCACCGCTTCGGCTACGGCGGAGGCTTCGTCGAGCAGCGAGGCGTTGGCGATGTCGAGGGCGGTGAGGTCCTGCACCATGGTCTGGAAATTGAGGAGCGCTTCGAGGCGTCCCTGCGAGATCTCGGGCTGGTAGGGCGTGTAGGCCGTGTACCAGGCGGGGGATTCGAGCACGTTGCGGCGGATCACGGGGGGCGTGACGGTGTCGAAGTAGCCCTGCCCGATCATCTGGACCGCGGTCCTGTTCTTCCCCGCCATGGCACGCAGCTGGACGAGGACCTCCGATTCGCTCAGCGCGCCGGGAAGGTTCAGTGCGCGCTCGGAACGGATGCTGGCAGGTACAGCGATGTCGACGAGCTTGTCGATGCTGGGGTAGCCGAGCACCTCCAGCATCCGACCGGCGTCGGACGGGCGGGGGCCGATATGCCGGTCTGCGAAGGTTGAAGCCGTTTCCGGGGAGGCTGTCATGGGAACTCCATACGTCAGGTGGGTGCGCGTGGGTGCGCCTACGTGGTGGGTTCCTCCCCGCTCTGTAGGGGACCTGAGAGTTTCCGCAAGGCATGAACGCCTGCTTGCACCGTCGGTGAGCGCCGCAGGTTCCGCGAGAAAACGCGGGAGGATGCAGTGCTGCTTTCCAGAGTTGCCTAACCGCAGCGGTACTGGGCCTGAGAGATTCCTGGGGAGGATTTGCTCCTACGGCGCCTACCGGAGTCGACTTTCGCGGTAGAACTCTCCCGCTGCAGGTCAATGGCGTATTCAATTGTGTGTGGTCCTTCTCACAAGCTTACCGCGTGGTGGTGGGTCGGGCAAAAGCCGGCCGAACTCTCGCGGTATCGAGGAATGCGCACCGCAGGAAGGGAGACCTGGACGAGCCGAAGGCCCCGACACGAACCATGCATCTGCATGCGGATCGGGAATGAGGCCCGGAACGGCCGCGTTGTAGCTCCCAGGATCCAGAGTGGGTCGACTACAAGGACACGGGAGCGTCAACCATGGCACGGCACCTCGAACTGGGACTGGATACCTTCGGCGACGTCACGAGGGGAAGTGACGGCACACTGGTTCCCTACCCGCAGGTGATCCGTAACGTGATCGAGGAAGCCGTGCTGGCCGACCAGGTGGGAATCGACTTCTTCGGTGTCGGCGAACACCATCGGGACGATTTTGCGGTCTCGGCGCCCGAGACGGTCCTTGCCGCCATCGCCGGCAGGACCACGCGGATCCGACTGGGCTCGGCCGTCACGGTCCTGAGCTCCGATGACCCCGTCCGGGTGTACCAGCGGTTCGCAACTCTCGATGCGGCGTCCAACGGGCGCGCCGAAGTGATCCTCGGCCGCGGGTCCTTCACCGAGTCCTTCCCGCTCTTCGGTTTCGAGCTCTCGCAGTACGAGGAGCTCTTCGAGGAAAAGCTGAGCCTCTTCGCCGAACTCATCAAGGAAGAGCCGGTGAACTGGAGCGGCCGCACCCGCCCGGGCCTGACCGACCATCGCGTCTATCCGCCCACGGAATCCGGGCGCCTGAAGACGTGGATCGGCGTCGGCGGCAGCCCCGAATCCGTGGTGCGCGCCGCACGCTACGGAATGCCCCTCATGCTGGCCATCATCGGGGGCGATCCATCCCGCTTCGCACCCTATGTTGATCTGTACCACCGCGCCCTCGCCCAACTGGGTCGGCCGACGCTCCCCATCGGCGTGCATTCGCCCGGCTACATCGCCGACTCCGACGAGCAGGCCCGCGAGGAGCTCTGGCCCGACAACCGGATCCTGCGCGACCGCATCGGCGCCGAGCGCGGCTGGGGCCCTACCACAAGGGCGGAGTTCGACGCCGAGGCCGACGGCGGCTCCCTCTATGTGGGCTCGCCGGAGACCGTCGCGAGGAAGATCGCCGCCACTGCGACCACCCTCGGAATCGACCGCTTCGACATGAAGTACAGCGCCGGGCCGCTGCCGCACGAAAAACTGATGCACAGCGTAGAGCTGTACGGAACGAAAGTGATACCGATGGTGCGCGAGTTGCTGGCGTGACGTCCTAAGGTGGCCTCATGCCGAATTTCATCGACCAGGCCCGCATGGTGCCGCGGGTTGCCCTCCTCTCCACGCGGGCGCCCCGGGATCCGACCAAGGCCTGGGAGGGATACTGGAGCCGCGTGCGGCAGACCGGAGCCGGCGGAGAGGTGTTGTGGGACTCCGCTTCGGACGCTGAGTGGAACCAGTACGAAGGTCTTATCCAGAAGTGGATGGACCTCACCCTCCCCGTTGTCGACGTCGGATGCGGCAATGGGACGTTCACACGGCGGCTGGCCCGCGTTTTCCCGCTCGCCCTCGGCGTCGATGTCGCCCGAAGTGCGGTCGACCGGGCTGAACTGGAGTCAGCCGATCTTTCGCGAACCGACTACCGCGCTGCAGATTTCACGACGGCGGGCACCGGGGCGGCGATCCGCGCGGAGTACGGACTGGTGAACGTCTTCGTCCGTGGCGTGCTTCACGTCCTCCGGAAGGACCAGCAGCGAGCGCTCGCACGGAACCTCGCTGATCTCGTTGTGGGCAATCCGGGAAAAGTGCTGCTGACCGAGACGAACTTCCGGGGCAATCCGCTTGCCTACCTGCAGAGCCTCGGTGCAACTCCGGGCGATATTCCCGAGCAGCTCGAGCGTGCTATTTCCAGCATTCCCGTGCCCGGCCGTTTCGGTGCCGGGGAGCGGGCTGCAACCTTTCCGGCAGAGGATTGGCACGTGGACTCAGAAGGCCCGGTCACCATCGAAGCGGTCACCATGACGGCGGGTGGACCGACCGCCATCCCCGGCTATTACGCGATGCTCAGCCGCCCGTGACGGGGGGAATGCCGCGGGGAACGATCGACGGCGGAAAGGCTACCCTCGAACTCCGGGCGGACGGCATCGTGCACCTGGCCTGGATCCGCGGCGTCCGCATCGAGGAGCAGGACGCCAGTGCCGCGATGAAAGCTGTCGACGCGCTGTGCCAGGACGATTCGCATCCCATGCTCGTGGATATGGAGACCACCGAAGCCGTGAGCCGGAGCGCACGAAGCGTCTTTTCCATTCCGTGTGCGGCGTCCCGCATCGCCCTGCTGGGGAAGTCCCCCGTGGACCGTCTGCTCGCCAACTTCTTCCTCGGGGTGCACACACCGCCGTGCCCCACGCGTTTCTTCACATCGCGGGCCGATGCAACCGTGTGGCTGCTGAACCCTGCAGCCACGGGCTGACCCGGCTAGTCCACCCCGAGAGCTGGTACCTGCATCCCGAACTCCCGCTGCAGGGCGAGCTTCGCGGCATGGAACCCGGCCATGCCGTGGACCCCTGGACCCGGAGGGGTGGACTGGGAGCAGAGGTAGACGCCTTTGAGCGGCGTTGCCCACGGTTGCACTGACGGAACCGGCCGCGCCAGCATCTGGCGCAGGGTAACGGCACCGCTGCCAAAATCGCCGCCCACATAATTGGCGTTATAGGCCTCCAGTTCGGCCGCCGTCGTCGAATGAGTGGCGACGACGACGTCACGGAAGCCCGGCGCGAAGCGCTCGATCTGCCGGGTGATCGCTTCGGTCATATCCCTTCTCGAACCGCTGGGGACATGGCAATAGGTCCAGAGCGTGTGGCGCCCCCCGGGAGCGCGCATGGGATCGAACGTCGAGGGCTGGGACACCAGCACGTAGGGACTGTCGGGGTGCCTGCCCGCCGCGACGGCGGCCTCCCCCGCGGCGATTTCGGCCCTCGTGCCCCCCAGGTGCGCCGTTCCTGCCCGGGCCGCTTCGGCATTGGCCCACGGCACAGGTCCGGAGAGGATGTAGTCGACCTTGCACGCGGCATTACCGTACCTGAAACCGCGAAGGGCGCGTTCGTAGGTGGCCGGGAGCCGGCCCCGCGCAAGGCGGGCCAGTGACTTCGGTGCGACGTCGAGGAGAACCACTTTCGCCGCGCCGAGCTCAGCCAGGGAATCGATGCGGCTTCCCACCACCACCTCGCCGCCGTGCGCCCGGATGTCTGCAGCCATCGCGTCCACGATGACCTGGGAACCGCCCACCGGGATCGGCCAGCCGACCGTATGGGCGAGGAGGCCGAGGGCGAGCCCGGCGCCTGCCGCGGTCAGCGATGGAAGCGGCCCCACGGGATGCGCCATGACGCCCGTGAGCAGTGCGCGTGCCTCGTCGGTGCGGAACCGCCGGTTCCAGAGGGGGGATCCCTGGTCCAGTACCGCGAGCCCGAAACGAAGCGCCGCTTCGGGCTTTTTCGGCATGCGGAGGAAGGAGTTCAGGGCGAAGCCGAGGATCCCCTCCTCACGCTCCGTCAGAGGTTCCATCAGCCGGCGGTACGCGTCACCGTCTACCCCCAGTCCCTCGACCGTGCGGTCAAGGCTGCGGTAGGCGACCCCGGCTCGACCGGAATCGAGCGGATGCGCGAAGGAGACCTCCGGCACCGCGAAACCGATACGCTCGCTGATCCCGAACGCCCGGAAGAAGGGCGATGCCAGTGCCATGGGATGGACGGCGGAGCAGAAGTCGTGGAAGTGCCCGTCCTCCATCAGTTCGAGCGTGCGTGATCCTCCACCGATGGTCGGCGACGCCTCATGGACGCGGACCGTGAGGCCCGCACGGGCCAGGACGACGCCGGCTGCCAGCCCGTTCGGTCCGGATCCAACGATCTCGACGTCAGCCATGGGAGGAGCGCTTGCGCCGCACATCGAGCACTGCAGCCAACGCGCGGTAGCGGAGGGGATGCAGCGGGATGTCATAGGTGGTGGGAATGGTGACCACGTTCTTCGAGAAGTTGCGCTTGAAGGTGGTGACGTTGATGAGCTGCGGATAGTTTTCGCTCACGATGCCCGTGAGCCCGCAACTGGTGGCTCCGGCTGCCTTCAGCGCCCGGAATGCTTCCCAGAGGAGCAGATAGGGAGCGAAGGTGCGGCGCGCGTCCAGAGTGCTGCCCGCGAAGTAGTACACGGCATGGCCCCGGTACTGGGTGGTGATCAGCCAACTGGTGGCCTTGCCCTCGGAGTAGGCGACCAGCAGTCCGGCATAGCCGGCGAGTTGCGTCAGGAACGTTTCGTAATAGGAGGAATCGAAGCTTTGGAACGCATCCCGTTCGGCGGTTTCCTGCAGGATCGGAAAGAGTTCGGTGCGGAAAACCGCGGTCCATTCCCCCTGCGGGATGTTTCGGATCTCCACCCCTTCCTTCCGGGCACGGCGGATGCTGTTCCTCGCATTGGGGCGGAAGCCGGCCAGCAGGGCCTCTTCCTCGGGCCGCAGGTCGACGACGATCTCCCGCTCATACCACCCGTGCTCCAGCGGACCAGTGGCAGGCGGTTGCAGCGTTGCGACCTGCATGCGCACGTAGAGGGGCGAGGCGTCGTCGTCGGCCCGGAACTGCTGGCGGAGGGTGTGCATCAGTACGCGCTCGGCCGCCGGCGTCCTTTCGCTGAACCACACCGGTCCGTTGACCACCACCAGCGACTCCCGGAACCGGCGCTGGATGCGAAGGAAGCTCGCAGTGGCGACGAGCGTGCCGTTCGAGTCGCGGTAGGCCCAGGTCCCGAAGGGCTGTCTCCCCAGCGCGGCCTCGAAACGGGCCCATGCCGGCGTCTGTTCAAGTGGGATTCGGGTCTCGGGACGGGTGTCCGCGATGGCATCGAACTCGGCTTCTTCCAGCTTGTCGTAACGGAACAGCGTTGCACTCACGTCGATTCTTTCGCTGGGGAACCTGGCGACCCCAAGCCTACCCGAGCCCCCTTGGCCCATCAGCTGGTTGACGGGACGCCGACCGGGCGCCTGAAGAGGACGAAGCGATCGGACGCCTTGTCGAAGGGGCCCCCGCCGGGGTCGTCGATTCCTGCCCGGCGGACCGGATCCGAAATCGGGTCCAGCACCTCGAGCACCACTCTCAGCAGGATGTACGCAGTGAGGAGGATATGCCCCGCCACTGCAAGGGCGTAGTAGAGGAGGTCGATGTTGGTGTAGATGGACCCTCCGCTCGTCGTGAAGGCGAGATACATCCAGACCGCCCACCAGTGCATCACCTCCGCCAGCTGCCAGGCGGCAAAGGTCCTCCACCGGGGATGGGCAAGGGCAACGAGCGGCACGAGCCAAAGGGCATACTGCGGCGAGTACACCTTGTTGAGGAGGATGAATGAGCCCACGATGAGCAGGGCGAGCTGCACGAGCCGGGGCCGCCTGGGTGCAGCCAGGGCAAGGACGGCGATGCCGACGCACGCGAGAAGAAACAGGACCGCGCCGGCGGCGTTGATGAGGTCCGGGGAGAGGGGCGTAAAGCCGAGGCGCTCAGCGAAAGTGTTATAGAGATACCAGACGGAGGAGAACCCGGGCTCCCGTTCACTGCTGAATCGAAGGAAGTAGGCCCACGCTGAATAGTCCCGCAGCAGGAAGGGAAGATTCACCGCGAGCCAGGTCGCCCCAAGCGCACCGCCGGTGACGATCGCCGCCCTCCATCGTCCGGATCGAAGCGCCAGAAGAATGATCGCTCCGAGGATCAGCACGGGGTACAGCTTGACCGCGGTGCCCAACCCGAGGAGGATGCCCGCGGCAACCGGTCGGTTGCGCGCGAAGGCCAGCATGCCGAGGGTCGCGAAGAGAACCGCCCACAGATCCCAGTTGATGGTGCCCGAGACGATGATGACGGGAGCCACGGCCACCATCGCGGCATCCCATGGTCGTCGGTTGGCCAGCCGCATCGTCGCGAGGACCGTCAGGATCCACACTCCGGATATCAGTACGGCGTTGAGGTCGAAATACTGGAGAGTCCTGGCTCCGCTGTCGAGGCCAGTTCCATCGCCCGGGGCGACGAGGAGGGCCGTCAGCCCGGCAAGAAGTCCCAAAAGCACGGGGTACTCGAAAGGCGCGTCCAGGGTGACGAAGGGAAAGTTTCCCGCGCTGAGGCTCCTGCTCTGGAACAGTTCGGGCCAATCGGAGTAGCACGCCCTGTAGAACTGTTCGGGCGTGGTCCAGCCGCCGGTCCTGCAGGGAGTCTTCACCGCGACGGCGGCAATGGCGGCCGTCGTCGTGAGGAAGATGAGCACGCGCTGGATGGTGAAGAAGCCGGGCGCTACGAGACCGGGCGCGCTGTGCCGGCCCATCGGGCCGCCGAGAACTTCCGTCAGCCGGGACAGTAGCGGATCGACACGCGATGGCACGCTGATCCGGCGGGGCGCCCGCCGGCCGGTCTTCGACGTCATGGTCCGAGCCTATCGTTCGTGGCCGGTAACATCCGCCCCACCGGTTTACGGCGCCGACCCACGTAGACTGGATGTTCCACCCCGCCCCGAGGGCGACCCAAGGTGGATCAATTTCTGGGCTTTAGAGGAGAACTGTGGGAAACAACCCCATCCGGGTAGCAATCATCGGAGTCGGCAACTGTGCGGCGTCGCTCGTCCAGGGCGTGCACTACTACCGGGACGCTGATCCTTCGGGGACGGTTCCCGGCCTGATGCATGTCCAGTTCGGCAAATACCACGTGAGCGACGTCGAGTTCGTGGCGGCGTTCGACGTCGACGGCAAGAAGGTGGGCCACGATCTCGCCGAAGCGATCGGCGCGAGTGAGAACAACACCATCAAGATCGCCGATGTCCCTCCTACCGGTGTCATCGTTCAGCGCGGCCACACCCTTGACGGCCTCGGGAAGTACTACCGCGAGACCATCGTCGAATCCGATGAGGAACCCGTGGACATCGTCGGACAGCTGAAGGCCACCCGGGCCGATGTCCTGGTCTGCTACCTGCCGGTCGGCTCGGAACACGCTGCCAAGTACTACGCCCAGTGCGCCATTGACGCGGGTGTGGCCTTCGTCAACGCACTTCCCGTCTTCATTGCCGGTACCAAGGAGTGGGCGGACAAATTCACCGAAGCCGGCGTGCCGATCATCGGTGACGATATCAAGAGCCAGATCGGCGCAACGATCACGCACCGCGTCATGGCGAAGCTCTTCGAGGACCGCGGGGTCACGCTCGACCGGACCTACCAGCTGAATGTCGGCGGCAACATGGATTTCAAGAACATGCTGGAGCGCGACCGCCTCGAGTCGAAGAAGATATCGAAGACGCAGGCCGTCACCTCCAACGTGAAAGCCGAACTGCACGCGAACGACGTGCACATCGGCCCGTCCGACTACGTCGCCTGGCTCGATGACCGCAAGTGGGCCTTCGTGCGCCTCGAGGGACGTAACTTCGGAGACGCCCCCGTGTCGCTGGAGTACAAGCTCGAGGTCTGGGATTCCCCCAACTCCGCCGGTGTGATCATCGACGCCATCCGGGCCGCCAAGATCGCGCTGGACCGCGGGATTGGTGGCCCGATCCTCTCAGCGTCGAGCTACTTCATGAAGTCGCCACCCCAGCAGTTCGCCGACGACATCGCCCACGAAAAGGTCGAGGCCTTCATCCGCGGCGAATAAGCCGCAGTCCTGATCCGGCCGCACGGTGGGTGGAAATGTGGACAACCTGTTGATAAGCACTGCATACGGGGCGCTCTCCTGTGGATAAGCGCCCCGTTGAAGGCTAGAACAGGCCGACAGTACTGCCGTCGGCGTCGACGTCCATCCTCAAGGCGGCCGGTTCCTTCGGTAGCCCCGGCATGGTCATCACGGCGCCGGTCAGGGCCACGATGAAACCTGCCCCGGATTTCGGAATGAGGTCCCGGATGGAGAGGGTGAAGCCCCTGGGGGCGCCGAGGAGCGAGGGATCGTCGGAAAAGGAGTACTGGGTCTTCGCCATGCAGACCGGCAGGTGCCCCCAGCCGTTCGCCTCCAGTTCGTCGAGGCGCCTGCGGGCCTGTGGTGACAGCTCGACGCCGTCCGCTCCGTAGATCTCCTCGGCAATCACCCGGATCTTTTCCTCCACGGGCAGCTCGAGCGGGTACAGATGCCTGAACTCGACCGGCCGCTGCAGCGCCTTGAGCACGGCGGCCGCGAGATCGTCTCCGCCGGGGCCGCCTCCTCCCTCGCCCCACACGTCGGCAACCGCGGCCTCGATCCCCTCGCCGGCACACCAGCGCAGCACCCAGTCCAGCTCCTCCTGCGTGTCGGTGGTGAAGCGGTTGATCGCCACGACCGGCTCGATGCCGAACTTCTCCACATTCCGGACGTGCCGCAGCAGGTTCGCCGTGCCGTCCTGCAGCGCCTCCGTATTGGGCGTTGCAAGGTCGCTCTTCGCGACTCCGCCGTGCATCTTGAGTGCGCGGATTGTTGCAACGACGACGACGGCGTCCGGCGCCACGTCCGCGGACCGCGCCTTGATGTCCATGAATTTCTCGGCTCCGAGATCCGCACCGAATCCTGCTTCCGTCACGACGATGTCGGCCAGCTGTCGGGCGGTCCTTGTGGCGATGACCGAGTTGCAGCCGTGCGCGATATTCGCGAAGGGACCACCGTGGATGAGTGCCGGCGTTCCCGCGATGGTCTGGACAAGGTTCGGCTTGATGGCGTCCTTGAGCAGCAGCGTCAGCGCTCCCTCGACCCCGAGCTGCCCGACGGTGACCGGCCGGCGGTCATACGTGTAGCCGATGGTCATCCTTCCCAGCCGCTCCCGGAGGTCCGGCAGGTCTCTGGCGAGGCAGAAGACGGCCATGACTTCGGACGCGACGGTGATGTCGAATCCGTCCTGGCGCGGTGTCCCATGGGCAGGGCCGCCCAGTCCGATCACCACTTCCCGAAGGGCCCGGTCATTCATGTCCAGCACACGCTTGAACGTGATTCTCCGGGGATCGATCCCCAGTGCGTTGCCCTGATGGATGTGGTTGTCCACCAGGGCCATCAGGGCGTTGTTCGCCGAGGTGATGGCATGGAAGTCTCCGGTGAAGTGGAGATTGATGTCGTCCATGGGCAGCACCTGCGAATAGCCTCCGCCCGTTGCGCCACCCTTCATGCCGAGCACCGGCCCCAGGGACGGTTCCCGTAGGGCAATCATGACGCGCCGCCCGGCCCTGGCAAGCGAATCAGCGAGGCCGACGGTGCAGGTCGACTTGCCCTCGCCGGCCGGAGTGGGACTCATCGCCGTGACAAGCACGACGCGGCCGGGCTCCTTCGCCCCTGGCTGTCGCAGCCCTGCTGGATCTATCTTGGCCTTGTACCGTCCGTACAGTTCGATTGCCTCCCGAGGGATACCCGCAGCATCGGCAATGTCCTCGATGGGGCGGATGAGAGCGGCTCGGGCAATCTTTAGGTCATTCACGAAGCCAACCTACCAGCGGGTTGCGCCGAATCAGCCTGAAATTGTCCAAGCCCTGCTCCGCGGAGCACGTATTCTATCAGTGGTATATAAAGGCTAGGGCATACATTGTCGTCCAGCGGCACCGCTACCTCCAGATGGCCTTCGGCCTCGGAGACGAACAACCCGGGATCGTTGCAGTCGGCAAATCCAAGAGCGGGAATGGAATTTGCCGCGTATCCCGCCCAGCCATGGTCGGCCACCACCAGATCGGGTGCCGGAAGGCCGCGATCCCTGAGAAGCTCGAGGCTGAGCATCATGGGCTCGGGGGAATGGGTGTGCATCAGATTTCCGTGCTGATGCCACATCAGCACTCCGAAGAGCTGCCGGATGTCACCCTGGCGGAAACGCTTCCCCTCGGGGACCTCCACCACCTCCGCGCCGGCCTGCCGGGCCGCCTCGGCGAGGGCCGCGTGCACCGGCAACAGCCCGGCCGGATGGCCGGTTGCGAAAAGGATCCGCTGGCGGGCGCGGACTGCCGCCCCGAAACGTTCGGCGAACCGATCCAGGGCGGCAACGCACTTGAAGGAGTCGATGCTGTCCTGACCCGACTCGAGGAAGCGGTCGGCACTGATACCGACACGCTCGCACATCAGATCGAACACGTCGTCGTACGTCCACTCCCTGGTGGTGCGCACCCCGAACTCGAGGTTCTCATCCCCGTCGAGGAACAGCCGGATGTGGCGCAGGTTGTCCTGCCGGGGCGTGGCGACGTTTCCGGTGATGAGGACGGAGTCGAGGTACCGGGCTAGCTCAGTAGGATTCACCCTTCAATCCTAGGCCGGGCCGACGGGGCCGAAGCCTGGCGGGATCAGATTGCTGCCGCCGGTTCGAACCGCTCGACGGCAGTGCGGTAGCTCTGCGCTGTCAGGAGGGCCGTCCGCTGCCAGCCGAAGGCCAGCGCATGGGTAGCCGCGCCGCGACCGAGGCTCTCCCTCAGTTCGCGGTTGTCATAGAGCCTCTCGAGTGCTGCCGCCCATCCCCCGGGCAGGTGCCCGTCGACGAGCAACCCGGTCCGACCATCGCTGATCGCCTGCGGGAGCCCGCCGACATTCGCGGCGAGCACAGGCGTCCCACACGCCTGGGCTTCAAGTGCCACGAGTCCGAATGACTCGCTGTAGGACGGCATCACCACCACGTCTGCCGCACGGAACCAGTGCGCCAGCTGCACTGCCTGGACCGGCGGGTAGAGCCGCACTGTCTCGTGGAGCCCGGCGTCGTCGATCATCGGCTGGAGCTTCAGGGATTCGGAACCGCTGCCCGAGCCGAGGATGCTTGCCGTCAGGGGAATGTCCGGCCGGCGTGCCTTCAGCTCACGGACCGCCGCCACCAGCACCTGGGGACCCTTCAGCTTCTGGATGCGGCCGGCAAAAACAACATGGAACACCTCGGGTGGGAACTCGAGACGGGAGCGCGACCGCTCACGGCCCATGGAATTGAAGGTGGAAAGGTCGACGCCCGGCGCAACGACATCCACGCGCTCCCGTGCGGCCCCGTAGAGCGAGGTGAGCTCCGACGCCTCGGTGCTGGTGTTGGCGATGATCCGTGCCGCTTCCCGTGCGAGCGCCTGTTCGCCGACGATGCGGTCGGACGGCTCCGGCGAGACGAGATTCTTCATCCGTAGATTCTTGACCTTCGCCATGGTGTGCATCGAATGCACCAGCGGGATGTTGAGGCTGCGGCTCACTTTCAGCCCCACGGTCCCCGACACCCAGTAGTGGGAGTGAAGAACGTCGTAGTGCCCCTCGGCCAACAAATCCGTTACTTCGGAGATGGCATCGGCGAAGGTGTCCGACAGCTCCGGCAATGCTTCCTTCGGCAGCTTTCCGCTCGGCCCGGCGACGAGGTGGTGCACCACGACGCCGTCGCCGAGTTCCTCACGCTTGGACCGGCCGTCGCCAGTTTCGCGTGTGAAAATTTCCACCTCGATGCCGAGCCTGGCCAGTTCAAGCGCGACGGACCGGACGTAGACATTCATTCCCCCCGCGTCTCCCGCTCCGGGCTGCTCAAGTGGAGAGGTGTGAAGCGACAGCATAGCCACGCGTTTGACGGGGGGCACACCTCCTCCTCTCCGGAACTCGTGCTCGTGCGATAGGGGATACGGCTCCGACTTTATAACGCGACGGCACCGCACCACATTCCGGAGCAGCAGGGGCCGTGTGGCCTTCGGCGCCCGCCTACTTGATGTACATGCTGTGCTGCGGCAGGACGAAGCGCTGGGCGCCGTCCCAGGCGCTGTCAACCCGCTGGATCCGGATCCGTTCCCACCGGGGCAGGCTGTTCCTGAGCTTCCTGATCATGAGCCGCACCTCCTTTCGATGGTGGAATCCGGGCATCGGGGCATTTTCCTCGGATTCGGGTGATACCGGCGAAGTCAGGGCAGGTGTCAGGGAACCCGCCATCAAGAACTCACTTTGTTGTGGGATGTCCTGCTGTAATTGGGCAGAGGAAAGCTGGGAATCGGGCATCATTGTCTTTCGAAAAGGAAGTGGCAAGAAAAGAAACTGGAAAAGTGCGATCAGTTTCGAAAATGGAACGGCGACAGGAGGAGGGCCGAAGCCCTGGATGGCGTGCCGTAACGAGCCGGCGGAACGCCGGCGGTGTGCTAGCTGGGCCGGATGACGAAGGCAGGTTCGGTGCCGAGGGTCACGATGCCGCTCGCTGTTGTATTCACAATTCCTACCTCCTGTTCCTGTAGTGCGCCGCTAGCTGAAGTGCCGTGCATCCCACGATCCGGAGATCCTTCGGTTGGGAATGCCCAATGGCATGTAGTAAAGCTACCGTAGAGGAGAAGCGTTAGTACAGTGCTTTCCGGAAAATAATGGGATTTTTTCTGACGAGCGAATTCGGAGGCGGATCAATCATGGGTTCCCTGCGGGTACGCGAATTGGATGCCCTACGGTCTTTTGCGCTGTTGGGAATCCTGATGGTCAATGTCTGGTATTTCGCCGACCCCTGGACACTCTCCGGCTCGCCTGATCCAACGAGTTCCGGACAGGACACCTTCGTGCGCTTCCTGGTCACCGCGCTGTTCGAGGCCAAGTTCTACCTGCTGTTCTCGTTCCTTTTCGGCTACAGCTTCGTTCTGCAGTGGGCCTCAGCCCTTGACGCTTCCGCTCCGGTGGTTTCCCGGACGCTGCGGAGACTGGGTTTCCTCGCGGTTCTGGGGATCCTGCACGGGATCCTGCTGTTCTACGGCGACATCCTGCTGACCTATGCCCTGCTCGGCTGCATCCTGCTCGCCACCAGGGCTGCCGGGCCGCGGGCAGCCCTAGGCGCCGGCGTCGTCCTCACTGCGGCCTTCGCGATGCTTCTGCTACTGGCAGCCCTGCTGATGATCCTTGCCGCCGTTCTCGAGCCGATTCCGCCGGGGGTCTCAGAGATCCCGGGAACCGGAGCTCCAGTAGCGACGTCGCCGGGAGCGGCGCTCGGTGAGAATGCCGCTACCTACCTGCGAATTCTCCCGTCCGTGGTGTTCTTCCAGGGACCATTGGCTTTGGCAGCGCTGTATGCCGGGGTGGCGGCAGGAAAAGCACGCCTCATCGAAAGACACATTCCCGGCCGGATCCTCCGGAGAACCATTCTCGTCAGCCTGCCCCTGGGCCTTGCGGCGGCCACGGTGCAGGCGTACCTCGCCCATTACCGCGGCGGGGACATCTCGACCACGCTGGCCACCGCCATCTCCGTCGCCACCTCGCCACTGCTCACCGTCAGCTATGCCGCAGCGCTGCTCCTGGCCTTTCGGACACGGTGGGGCGGCAGCCTCCTGCGGGTCCTTGAACCCACAGGAAGGATGGCCCTCAGCAACTATCTGCTGCAGTCGGCCGTTCTGGCGCTGGTCTTCACGGGTTACGGGTTGCAGCTGACCGATCAGCTACCTCCGCTTCTGGTGGTGTTCGTCGTCGTCGGAGTCTTCTCGGTCCAACTGGCGCTCAGCAAGTGGTGGCTCGCACACTTCGCGCAAGGCCCGGTGGAGTGGGCGCTGCGCCGGGTGACCTATTGGGAGCGACCATCTCGGATTCGAGACACCGAAATCCGAGATGGGCATTCCCCGGAGTGACCTACAGGTTCCAGTGGACGATCGCCGGAGTCTGCTTGTCCCAGCCCAGTGCGCAGACTGCGGCGGTCCCGAGCACGAAGCGCCGTCCCTCGACGGCATCGAAGGCAAGCCAGCGCGCTGCAACGATCCGCAGAAAGTGTCCGTGCGCCACAAGGAGCGCGTTCTGCACCGGCTGCGCCTGCGGATCGCGGTCGGCAGGCGTGCCGCAGCCCGCCTGCACCAGGGAGATAACGCGGTCCGCCCGTTCCGCCACTTCGCGCAGCGATTCGCCCTGCGGCGCTCCGTGCGTCCAGATCAGGTATCCAGGGTTCTGTTGTCGGATGAGGGCGCTGCTCTGCCCCTCATTGTCGCCGTAATCCCATTCGTGGGCGTAGGGAAGTACCTCGGCGTCCGGAAAGCCGGCGAGCGCCGCGGTCCGGGTGGCACGCTGCAGGGGCGAGGTGTAGACGGCGTCGAACGCCACTTCCTCGAAGTGCCGCTTTGCCTCGACAGCCTGCCGCTCGCCATTCCCGGTCAGGGGAAGATCGGTCAGGCCGGTGTACCTGCCATCGCGGGACCACTCCGTCTCACCGTGCCGCAGGAGCCACAACCGTGGCAGGGGGGTTCCGGCAGGGGTGAGGTCGGGGGTTGCAGCACCTGTCGACGGAGTCATGCTTTCCTGCTTTCGGAAGGGTGTGCCTCACGCGTTTCCTGGGATTCGGGCTGCCTACTCCACCAGGAACGCAGCCTTGCCTCAGCCATATCCCGTTCGAGGGGCCCGTGTTCCATCCGCTCCTCCATCAGGAACCGGTAGGCCCGCCCCACGACGGGGCCGGGACGGATGTGGAGGAGTTCCATGATCGCCGCACCGTCGAGGTCCGGGCGGATCGATGCCAGTTCCTCCTGCTCGGCGAGCACCGCGATCCGCGTCTCGAGGTCATCGTAGGCGAAGGCGAGCCGCTCGGCCTTGCGCTTGTTCCGAGTGGTGACATCGGAACGCGTCAACCGGTGCAGCCGCTCGAGGAGCGGGCCGGCGTCGTTCACGTACCGGCGCACCGCGGAATCCGTCCACCCCGCCTCACCGTAACCGTAGAAGCGCATGTGCAGCTCCACGAGGCGAGCTACGGCCTTGATGGTGTCGTTGTCGAACCGCAGTTCCCGCATACGTCTGGCGGTGAGTTTCGAGCCGACGGCGTCGTGGTGGCGAAAGCTCACCGCGCCGCTGGACTCGAACTTCCGAGTGGCAGGTTTGCCGATATCGTGCATCAACGCGGCGAACCGCAGGACGAAGTCGGGGGCGGGCACGGCGCCGTCGTTCTCCGTTTCCAGAGCGCATGCCTGCTCCATGACGGTGAGCGAGTGCTGGTACACGTCCTTGTGTTTATGGTGCTCGTCGATCTCGAGGCGAAGGGCCGACACTTCGGGCAGCACATGGTCGGCGAGGCCGGTCTCCACCATCACGTCGATCCCCCGGGCCGGCGCCGGCCCCAGGATCAGCTTCATCAGCTCGTCCCGCACCCGCTCCGCGGAGATTATTCCGATGCGTTCGGCCATCGAGGTCATCGCCTCGAGCACCTCGGGCGCCACGCTCACTCCGAGCTGGGACACGAACCGCGCCGCGCGCATCATCCTCAGGGGGTCATCGCTGAAGGACGACGACGGCACGCCCGGCGTGCGCAGGACCCCCGCCGAAAGATCCTTCACCCCGCCCCACGGATCGACGAGCTCAAGGGTGGGCAGCCTCAGCGCCATGGCATTGACGGTGAAATCGCGTCGAAAAAGGTCATCCTCAAGGCTCGTCCCGAAAGCGACGGCGGGATTCCGTGAACCCGGGTCGTAGGATTCGGCGCGGTAGGTGGTGATTTCCAGTTGATGGCCGTCCTTGCGCAGACCGATGGTTCCGAAAGCCCTGCCGATCTCCCAGTACGTGTCGGCCCAGCGCCGAATGACGGCAATCGTCTGGTCCGGATCAGCGTTGGTGGTGAAGTCCAGGTCCGGCGAGACCCTGCCCAGGAAGAGATCCCGCACGGGTCCGCCGACCAGGGACAGGTCGAAACCCGCGCTGTTGAAAAGTTCCCCCAGCGCCGGCACGACGGCAGGAAGCGGGGCGGTCAGGGTCGACAAATCCAACAGGTGAGCCATAGTCCTTTAAGGGTGCCAGATCGAATAGGAATTCCCACTACGCCCGCTCGGGGCGACGGAGAGGATCGCATCCGGAAGCGGTTCGGCGCCTCGCCGGGCATCCGTCGTCGTCATCACCGGCAGTTAAAGATCGTTAGAGTGGTGCCATGGACCGCCCCGTTCCAAGTGCACCGAAACGCACCCCTTTGACTGTGTCGATGGGCGCTCCGGGCATGCCTGCGGTTCATCATCAACTGCCCACCGTCGAGGAGGTCTCGGCCGGGGGGATCGTCATCGATACCGCGCGGGAAACCCTCGACGTCGCGATCATCGCGCGCCTGAACCGGGGCGGCCGACTCGAGTGGTGCCTGCCGAAGGGCCATCCCGAGAACAAGGAAAACAGCGAAGAGGCCGCGGTCCGGGAGATCGAGGAGGAAACCGGCATCCAGGGCCGCATCCTCACCGCCCTTGGAAGCATCGACTACTGGTTCACGGTCAGTGGCCACCGCGTGCATAAGACGGTCCACCATTTCCTGCTCGTGGCGACGGGCGGTTATCTCACCATTGAGAACGACCCCGATCACGAGGCCGTGGACGTAGCCTGGGTGCCGTTGAGCGAGCTCGGCCGGAGGCTGTCCTTCCCCAATGAGAGGCGCATTGCCGACCTGGCGCGGGAAGTCCTACCCGAGTATCTCTAGCCGGGCTCTGGCCGGGGCCGGGCGTGGCAGCAAGACACCGCCCCGCAGATTGCTGCAGCGCGTCGATTGAATGAGACGATGATGTGCGATGTCGGAACACAACACAGCCTCAATCCCTGTCCAGGACGCCGGCGTCGGCCGGCCGAATGCCGCCCCCCCGGGTCCGAACGCACCGCGCCAGAGCGCGCCGTCTGACGAAGCCCCGGTCCGAAGCGGGTTGGACGGCAATGAAATCGGTGAAGGCGCGCCGGATCGGAATGCGCCGGGCGCGGACACCACCGCGCGTTCGAGTGCGATCATGGCCGCCGGCACCCTTGTCTCACGATTGCTCGGCCTGGTCAGGGTTGCTCTGCTGGCCACCGCGATCGGTGCGTCAGGCCAGGTATCGGATCTTTTCACGTCGGCGAACAACCTGCCGAACTTCATCTACCTCATGGTGGCCGGCGGTGTTTTCAACGCCGTCCTGGTTCCGCAGATCATCCGGGCAAGCCGGCTGCCGGATCGCGGTGCCGACTACGTCAGCCGCCTGATGACGCTCGTCGCCGCCGTCCTGCTGGTCCTCACCATCCTGGTGACACTCGCCGCGCCCTTCATCGTGGGGCTCACCACCAGCATCACAGGCGACAGGCTCGCGCTGACCGTGACCTTCGCATACTGGTGCCTGCCGCAGATCTTCTTCTATGGCATATATGCCGTCACCGGCCAGGTACTGAATGCCAACGGCTCGTTCGGCCCGTACATGTGGGCGCCCGTGGTCAATAACGTGGTGTCCATCATCTTCCTGGTCATCTTCATCGTGTTGATGGGTGCTGAGCAGAGCGAGCAGCACACGCCGGAAACGTGGACCAGCAATCAGACGCTCCTCCTGGCCGGCGGAACCACGGTGGGCATCATCATCCAGGCCCTCGTCCTGTTCATCCCGCTGAAAAAACTGCGTCTCGGGTTGCGTCCCCGTTTCGGTCTCCGTGGAACCGGCCTGGGCCGCACGGGCAAGCTCGCGTCGGTGACCATCGTGACGATGCTCGTGGGCAACGGGCTCTACCTGGTCAACCAGAAAGTAGCGACCATCGCTTCGGAAGCCCGCGCCGGCTTCCTCGAGCAGGATCCCCCGGTGCTGATCGCGGGGCTGACCAACCTCGAGTTCGGGGCGCTCGTGTACCAGCTGCCGCACTCTGTCATAGCGCTTTCGCTTGCCACGGTGATGTTCAACCAGCTGTCGAAGGCCCACGCGGAAAACGACATCCCCGCAGTCAAGGCCACACTGTCCCACGGACTGCGCACCATCGGCGTAGCCACCGTATTCGGTGCCGCGGTGCTGCTGGCCTTCGCCGGGCCGCTCGGTGCGCTCTTCAGCGAATCGAGGGAAAGCGCCGCGATCAACGGGGTGATCATCACCATCCTTGCCCTCGGTGCCCCTTTCCTCAGCGCAAACTTCTTCCTGAACCGCGTCTTCTACGCCAACGAGGACGTCAAAACACCCCTGAAGATCCAGCTCATCCTCTCCGCCATGGGTGTGGGCTTCGCCATCATCGCCGGGTCGTTCTCACCGGACCTGATCGTGCCCGTGCTTGCGGCCGGCTATTCGCTGGGGAACGCCATCGCCGTCGTCGTCAGCCACATCTTCCTCACGCGCAAAATCGGACGTTATGGAGCTGGGCGGATCTTCGATGTCCATGTGCGCTTCATCCTCGCCGGAATCGTGTCAGCCCTCGTGGGCACCGGCGTGCTGTGGCTTTTCGGCGGCTACGAGCCGATCGGCTATGTGTGGGAATCGAAGCTGAACGCCGTCGTCGTCCTCATCCTCGGCGGCACGGCAATGGCCGGCGCCTATCTCCTGATGCTGAAGGTCCTTCGGGTCCGTGAACTCAGCGACTTCCTTGCTCCGCTGCTGGCGCGTTTTCGGCGGTCCGGGAAGTAGCCCGGGAACCGCGGATTCATCGCGCCGAACGGTAGCATGGGTAGAAATCAACGAGTTTTTGCGGGAGGAACACGTGCCACAAGCAGTAGATGTCGGGTCAGTATTAGGGGGCCGGTACAAGGTCACCGCCTACGTCCTGGCTTCTGCTGAAAAGGACCTCGTGCTTGACGGCATGGATCAGGTTCTGAACCGGCCCGTGAGTATTCTTGTTGCCTCCGCCGACAACGCGGGCAAAGTCGCGGCAAGTGCCCGGGAAGTCGCGACGGGCGAGCGGCTCGGCAGTATCCAGGTACTCGACCTGGCCATCACCGAGGGTGGCACGTATCTTGTAACCAACCGCGCTTCCGCCGCCGATCTGCTGGACCTGATCGTCCAGCAGGAGCCGCTTTACACGGAGCCTTTCTTCACCGACACCCTTGGTTCCGAAATCTTCGGCGTGACGCGTTCGACCGAGCCGGAGGACGACGACGACCACTACGAGGAGGAGCAGCCGGAGCGCCGCTCGCGCCTTGCAGGTCTTTCCAGGCGGTTCGGCAGGTCGGCAACCGCCGCGGAGGATACGGAAACCGGAGGTTCGCCCCAATCCGAACGGGCTGATGACCCATCCCCACCGGCCGGTTCGAGTCCCGCCCCGCGGGCTGTACCCGTGCCTCCGAGCGAACCGCCCCGCGAAGTCTCCACGCCAAGTACACCCGATGGCCATGGAAACAGTTCCAAAGTCACCCGGCTGACCGACGACACGCCGGACCGCGCGGACTTCCCCGCCGCCGGCGTTGCAGCGGGTGCCGTGCTTGCCGGCGGTGCGGCTGCCTCCCGTCATCCCGAACGGGCCGCATCCCACTTCCCCGCCGCTACGAACGACCAGCCACGGGACGCCGAGAACCACCCCTCCGACGACGGCGATACCTACAACGATGCGGGCTATGACGCTGATCCCGAGGACCGGGAGCAGAACGACGAATACACCGGCGACACCGGAAGCCGGAAGTTCAGCCGGATCCTGGTGGGCGCGGTGCTCACTCTCGTCCTCGTTGCCGCAGTGTTCCTCGCAGCGACCCAGCTGGGGAATTTCAGCAACGACGCCGCCGGGCCCGCCGAAACCCTCCAGGCGGAAGCCGAACCCACAGCATCGGCGGCACAACCGAGTGCGTCGGCTGAACCGGTTCCCGCGTCGGTGCCGCCGGTGGCAGTAGGAGTGACGCGGTTCGTGCCGAACAACCCCGCACTCGATGCTCCCAACGATGCGCTCCTGCCCCTGATCATCGATGGTAACGCCGCAACGTTCTGGGGCAGTTACGTGTATGCGAACGATGTGTTCGGCGGGCTCGCGCAGAGTCTCGCGCTGGTCGTCGAACTCGAGGAAGAATCGACGATCACCCAGGTCGACATCACCCAGCTCAACGGATCCGGCGGAAGTTTTTCCGTTCTCATCAATGACCAGCCGACCCTGACCGGCGCGGAGCAGATAGCCCAGGGCGGTTTCACCGCACCGACGGTGTCCCTTCCGATTCCCGCAGGAAGCGACGGACCCCCGAGCGCGCAGTATGTGATTGTCAACTTCACCCAGTTGCCTCGACTGTCCAACATCCAGGCACAGTTCCCCTGGGGCCTGAGAATTGCCGAGATCAGCGTTTCCTAGGATCGCAGAAATGGGCGCCGGGGGCCTGCCGACACTGGCGGGCATCGACAGGCGCCGCGGAATAAGCGCATGCAGGGCACCGTTGGAGTAAGTGTCCGCAGGTTCATCGCACCAACCAGCAAGCCCGCGTAGACAATGACAGGAAGGTCCACAGTAACCGTGACTACACTCCCCGACGGAAGCGTACAGACGTCCACCGAGCAGGATTCGCCGGATGCCGAGCCGAAGATCCACGATGTCGTCATCGTCGGGTCCGGACCCTCCGGCTATACGGCTGCGGTGTACGCAGCGCGAGCGAACCTCAAGCCGCTGCTCATCGCGAGTTCGGTGAAAGCCGGGGGCGAGCTGATGAACACGACCGACGTCGAGAATTACCCCGGATTCCCTGACGGGGTGATGGGGCCCGACCTCATGGAGCAGTTCGAGAAGCAAGCGACCCGGTTCGGTACGGAAATCCTCTTCGAAGATGTCGTTTCCGCCGAACTCACCGGAGACGTCAAACGATTGACGATCGCCACGGGTGAGGTGTTCCTTGCTCGTGCCGTCATCATCTCGACGGGTTCCGCCTACCGGGAGATAGGGCTCGACGACGAGAAGCGGCTTTCCGGCCATGGGGTGAGCTGGTGTGCAACCTGCGACGGGTTCTTTTTCCGGGACCAGGACATCGCGGTTGTCGGAGGAGGGGACTCCGCAATGGAGGAGGCGCTGTTCCTCACCAAATTCGCACGGTCCGTAACGGTGGTTCACCGCCGGGGGACGTTGCGTGCCTCGAAGATCATGCAGGACCGCGCCTTCGCACACGAGAAGATCACCTTCGCCTGGAACTCGGAAGTGGTGGGAATCCACGGCGAGGACAAGGTGACCGGGCTGACACTGCAGGACACCACCGATGGCTCCACCTCGAGCCTCTCCGTCACCGGTGTTTTCGTGGCGATCGGAAACGACCCCCGCGTCGACCTGGTGAAGGATCAGCTCACCCTCACCTCAGAAGGAACGATCGCGGTCCAGGGCAGGACGTCGAAAACTTCTATCGCCGGTGTGTTTGCCGCTGGAGACGTCATCGACCCGACCTACCGGCAGGCAATCACCGCCTCCGGTTCGGGATGTGTTGCAGCGATCGATGTTGAGCACTACCTCGCGGATATCGCTGATATAGCCTCGACTGCTGCAACAGTACCCACGCCTCCTGCCGAGGCCGTATCAGAACACGCAACCGTCTAATCTAAGGAGAACCAATGAGTACCGCAAGAGATGTCACCGACGCTTCTTTCGAAGCCGAAGTCCTCAGCTCAGAGAAGCCTGTAATCGTTGATTTCTGGGCCGAATGGTGCGGCCCGTGCCGTAAACTGTCGCCGATCCTCGATGAGATCGCCGCCGAACACGCGGAGAAGATCGACGTGGTCAAGGTCAATGTCGATGACAATCCGGCCATCGCCGCTAAGTACGGGATCACTTCGATCCCGGCAGTGTACGTGTTCAAGGCGGGCGAAGTAGCCGCGACGTCCATCGGCGCGAAGCCGAAGCACGTCCTCGAAGAGGAATTTGCAGCCTTCATCTGATCCGAAGTATTCGGACCAGTAGAGCCGACGGGGAAAGGCCCGGCTACCCAACGGTGGCCGGGCCTTTTCGTGGCCGGAGCGTTTGATCAAGGCAGAGTGACCGAAGTCTGCGCGGTCTGGGGTTCCGATAACGATATGTGCAGACTGCGGCAGGCCATGCAGGCAGGGGGAGGCGGCCGAGGGGTGTCAAAGTACCCGTCCCGGCCGCGAGCCTCGGATCCGCTTCGTGTTTCACGTGAAACCACTGCTTCGCAGGTTGTCAGGCGCCCGGCGGCCTGCAACACCAGGAGTGACGAGGTGATCCGTAGTCGCATGGGTCGCACCAGCCAGCTCCGGGTTGGACCCTCGCCGTGGTTCGCAGGACTGCCCCGGTTCGTCCCGGGGTGCCAACAAGTGGTTGTGTCTGTACCTCCGTCGGCCCACGATAGCCCCCAGCTATAGGATCCCTGTGAACGGGCCGCCGGCCATCCGCGCTCCCACTCCCTGTCCGTTTCACGTGAAACGTCGAGCGGAGAGGCGCTCAAGCTGACACTCGAATCAAACAGCCCACGCCCAGTAACTCTCGACGAGCCCAGTTTGCGAGCTGCTCACCGTTGCCTTCATCCCCGATGAACGTCACAACCCCTGACCAGGCTATCCGAGCCGCATTAGCTGCTCTAGCCGTTCTAAGCGTTCTAACCGTTTTAACCGTTCTAACCGTTCTAACCGTTCCAACTGCTCTAGCCGTTCTAGCCGTCCTAACGAAGGACTAAATGTCTTAGTAATAGGCCCTGGCGGGTGCGGAAAAGGGATCAGCGCCCCTTCCGGGTGAACTCCTCATCCGCCCGCACTTCAGCTCAGTCTGACTGCAGCCATTGATTGGGCAATTAACGCTTCGGACAGATAGACGTATCAACCGCGGCCGGGCCATACGGTCTCGAGCGACTAACTGAGCGCCAGATTTCTCCGACGCGCCGTTCGGTAGTCGATACTTCGGGCACGTGAAGAACTGACGGTGCTGTGCGCTGGTCGTTCCACGTGAAACATCGGCGAGCCACGCAGGCCTTAGGCCGCCACATGGGTGAACAGCTTACTTCCTGTCGATACTCACCTGCGGGACAAGGAGACCGGCCGGAATGTCCCGCGGAAAGACCGAACGCCAGTACCCGATGCCTGCAGAAGGTCGGATTTCTCCGTTCCACGTGAAACAGCGACTCCGGCCCACGCAATAAGCATGTGAACATCATCAGCTACACGTCCAACTTCTAACGGCGGCTCGATTGCATATCAGGGGTGATGCAAGTCGAACCTGGTAGTCGGAGTCCTGCACGAAGCGATGCGCAGTAGGGAACGCCGAAATAGGTTCGCACACTTATGACTTGGCGAGCGCGCCACGCAACATACTTCAAGCGCGACCAGCGCGCCCGCGGATGCGAGGGTCAGCTATCCGAAGGAGCGAGAACGGTCATGATGCGATTGAGGTCATCCACGGACGCGAACTCGATGCTCACCTTTCCTTTTCGGACTCCCAGCGTGATCTTGACGCTCGTATCCAAGCGATCCGACAGTGAAGTCGCGAGATAGTCGAGCCTCTCGTGACGGGCCCCGGCATGAGGACTCGTCGCTTTCGCCGGCCTCCTCAACCCACCACTCATCGATACGATTTCCTCTGTCGACCGCACGGACAGCCCTTCCGCCACAATGCGTTGGGCGATCTTCTCCATGTCCGCCTGGTCAGCCAAGCCAAGGAGTGCCCGCGCATGGCCGGCCGAGATAATTCCTGCTGCTACCCGCCGCTGTACTAGCGGTGGAAGCTTCATCAGCCGCAGGGTATTCGAGATCTGCGGCCGCGAGCGTCCGATCCGACCGGACAACTCCTCGTGAGAACATCCGAAATCATCCAGAAGTTGCTGATAAGCGGCCGCCTCCTCCAACGGATTCAGCGAACTCCGGTGAAGGTTCTCAAGGAGCGCGTCCCGTAGGAGATCATCGTCCGCAGTTAAACGGATGATGGCGGGTACTGTATCCAGCCCTGCTTCCCGCGTAGCGCGCCAGCGTCGTTCACCCATCACCAGCTCGTAGCCGGCAGCACCGCCCTCGGAGGATGGCCGTACCACAATGGGCTGAAGGACCCCGACCTCGCGGATCGAGAGGACGAGCTCCGCTAATTCATCGGGGTTGAACTCCTGTCGGGGCTGCTTCCGGTTAGCATGAATGGCATCCACCGGCAGTTCGGCGAAGCGGGCACCGGGAACATCGACCAGTTCCGGCACAGATTCGGCCGGTATTCGCCCGGGGACCGCGCCGGATGTTTCACGTGAAACGGGGGCCCCGCCACGGGACCCGGCTGGCGCGGCACGATCACTCGCTTCACCAGGCGACGAAATAGTGTCCGGGTCGTCAGGGACTCTCGCTGATGGAGCAGGTGAGGCATCAACGGCCACCTCCGCAGACTCAGTCGACTCTTGCGGAGTTCTTTCCATAGTCGAGTCGCGCGCATCGTGTCGGGTTTCAGCGGAGACGCCGGCCTTCGACCCGGATTCAGGACTGGATGGACCTGTCGAAGCCCGGCCCGCTCGTAAGGAGGGCACGCTGGTGCGCGAACTGGGTCGGGCCTTCGCCCGAGTAGAGGAGGGAGGAACGTTGCCGCTGGACACAGCGTCGCCCGTTCGATGTTGCTCTGCATCCTGTGCCTGTTGTGACGCTTCGAAGAAGAGGTCGGCAGGTCGGCTGCCGGGACGCCTGGACGGAGGCTCGGGGGCTATGACCTCCTCCACCGGTGCGCTGGGTATTAAGGCGCCCAATCCGCGACCCAGTCCTCGACGCTTCTCAACCATGGAAACTCCTCCAGACAGCAGGACTCATCCCGCAGAATAAACTTATAAGGACAGTATAAAGCGGTCCGAGGGGCGGAGGGCGCTAGCCGCGTTCTGCTATCTCTGCGGCGGCTTCGAGATAGGACAGCGCACCGCTCGAGGAGGGGTCGTACGTCATCACGGTCTGCTGATAGCTCGGTGCTTCAGAAATGCGAACCGACCGCGGCACGAGCGCCCGGAGCACCTGCTTCGGGAAGTGCTCACGGACTTCGGCTGCAACCTGTGCCGCGAGGTTGGTCCTGCCGTCATACATCGTGAGGAGAATAGTAGATACGACGAGCTCCGCGTTCAGGTGCTTTTGAATCATCTCGATATTCTTCAGCAGCTGACTCAGCCCTTCCAGTGCGTAGTACTCACACTGAATGGGGATGAGGACCTCCTGTGCTGCAACGAAGGCGTTCACTGTCAGCAGGCCGAGGCTCGGGGGGCAGTCTATGAAGATGTAGTCGAGGCGTGCCTCGCCCGATTCCTCGCGCTCCCTGGCGTATACATCGATCGCCTTCCGCAGACGTTGCTCTCGGGCCACCAACGAAACGAGTTCAATCTCCGCACCGGCGAGGTGAATCGTTGCCGGAGCACATATCAGGTTCTCCACATCGGGGCAGGGAGCAACCACCTTGCTGAGTGGGAGATCGTCGATCAGCACATCATAGATACTGTCCACGTCGGCGTGGTGGTCTATGCCGAGGGCAGTTGAAGCATTTCCCTGGGGATCGATGTCGATCACGAGGACCTTGAGACCGGCGGTTGCGAGGGCAGCTGCAACGTTGACCGTCGTCGTCGTTTTGCCCACTCCACCCTTTTGATTGCTCACGGTCATGATGCGGGTGTGTCCGGGACGCGGAAGAGTCCGACCCAGCAGCTTCGCGCGCCGACGTGTCTCATTGGCCAACTCACGTCCGAGAGGAGACGAGTCGTCCATGCTTTCCATCACGCTTTTTGATTTCGCGGCTTTCTTTCCCGCCGGAGAGGATCCCGGTTCGATCATCGGAGAGGTGGTTTCACGTGAAACAATTCCTGTGTTGGTTGGGTTTGCAATCGTTTCCAGTGGAATACCTTCCCACCTGACCGCCTCTGGTGAACCAGCCATCGGGGAGACAGGCGTTCGGGTCTCGGCTTCTCTTCTCGTCACTCAAATGCTCACTCTCAAGATGCCGGGCTGTATCAGCTACAAGCCTAACGGCTGCACTCTTACCGTACCGCGCTCTGTTGACGCGGAGGCTCCCGTTGAGGGAAAGTCCTGGCCCGTCGGAGCCGGCCGCGATACTCAGCCGACCCGCACCCGTACTACTGTTGTCGGTTCCTCGAGTATCTCCGCTCCGGCTCGAACGACCTCTACCGTGGAACCACCAAGGCGCCGTATCAGCTTCGCTGCCTTCGCAACTTCCTCTGCCGCGCTGCGCCCTTTGATCGCCAATACCTCACCTCGGCCATGGAGCAGCGGTATGGTCAGCTGCATCAGGCCTCCCAGGGCTGACACTGCGCGGGCTGTCACGACATCGGCGTCGACCTGGTCGACGACCTGCTCCGCTCGTGCCCTGTGCACCAGGATATTCTCGAGCCCGAGATCCTCAACCACCTCGTTGAGCCAGGTCACCCTTCGCTCCAACGGTTCCACAAGGACAAGGGAAAGGTCCGGCCGGGCAATCGCCAGGGCGATGCCCGGTAAACCTGCCCCGCTTCCTACATCACAAACAGTCAGCTGCTGCTCGATCAGGTCCGCCACCACGGCACAGTTCAGCACGTGCCTGCTCCACAACCGAGGTACTTCACGCGGACCCAGGAGTCCGCGCTCGATCCCGGACGTCGACAGATGCGCTACGAACTGCTCGGCAAGCACCAACCGTTCACCGAAGACCACCAGCGCCGCTTTTGCTTCGCCCTCGGACATTTCGGGGACAACGGCATGCGCAGCGTTCCCGAGGGGCAGCTCAGTCATCTGCCGAGGAGACCACGATGTGTCTACCCGTTCCTTCTCCCTCGGACTCACTGACCATGCCAAGTTCCGCGACGACGTCGTGGACGATCTTGCGCTCGTACGCGGTCATCGGAGGCAATGCTATCTCGCCACCCGTTTCCTTCACTTCGGCCACCGCGTCTTCCGCGATGTTCCGTAGCTCTTTCCCGCGCACGTCCCGGTAACCGTCGACGTCGAGCACGAGTCTCGACCTGTTCTCCGTGGCCGTCAGGACAGAAAGACGCGTCAGCTCCTGAAGCGCCTCGAGCACCTCGCCGTCCTGTCCCACGAGGGCCCGCAGCCCACTGTCCGCAGCATCATCGGACACGATCGATATATAGGTCCGCCCGCTTCGCACCTCGATGTCGATGTCTCCGTCGATATCTGCGATGTCGAGCAGTTCCTCGAGGTAGTCAGCGGCGACGTCGCCTTCGTCCTCCAGCCGGGAAGCTTTCGTGTCTGGATCGAGGTCGGCAGAGTCGTCGGCAATGAGCTGCTCTTCGTTGTCGATGGTCATTTCTTCTTCCTCTTCTTGCGCTGAGGCTGCACTCGCTGGCCCCTTGGCTCTGGTACAGATTCCACGGCGGGTTCAGCCTTCCGTTCCCCGAGGAGGGGCGCTACCGGCAGCCCTTTCTTGGCACGCCGCTCCGCCAACGCCTTGGCGGCCGGCGAGCCGGGAGTCGGCATGCGGCGGATCACGTAGAACTGCTGCACCATCGTCCACAGGTTGGTGGTGGTCCAGTAGACCAGGACACCGATGGGGAAGTTGATGCCGCCGATTCCGAACACGAGGGGAAGGATGTAGAGCATGATCTTCTGCTGACGCATGAAGGGGCTCTGCATGGCCTCCTCGGACATGTTCTTCGCCATGATCTGTTTCTGCGTAATGAACTGCGAGGCAGTCATTGCAAGAATCATGATGACCGAAAGAATGATGACGCTGAGGTTCCCGTTGCCGCCGAAACTACCGAGGAAAGTCGAGGAGAGGGGGGCGCCGAAGATTGTCGCGGCGTCGAACTGGCGGACCGAATCGACGGAGAGCGCACCGATTTCCTCGCCCTCGGCGCTTGCCCGTGATACACCGTTCAACACGGTGAACAGTGCGAAGAAGAACGGCATCTGGATCAGGATCGGCAGGCACGCGGCAAACGGATTGGTGCCGTGCTTCTTGTACAGGGCCATCTGTTCCTGCGTCATGGCCTGACGCGACAGCTGATCCGTTTTTCCCTTGTACTTCTGCTGCAGCTTCCGAAGATCCGGCTGGAGTGCCTGCATTCCGCGCTGAGCCTTGATCTGCTTCACGAAGACAGGGATCAGTGCCGCCCGGATGACGACGACGAGCCCGACGATGGACAGCGTCCAGGTCCAGCCCGATGCCGGATCCATGCCGAGGGCGCTGAAGCCTTCGTGGAACATGAACATGATCCATGACACGAGCCACCGGAAGGGCGACAGTATTGTCTCGAAGAAATCCATAGTCAGTTAGCTCCTCGGGCCGCGGGGCGGCTTTCATCGTCGGCCGGGATCACCGGGTGGTTCAATCCAATAATTGCCGGGACTTTCCCTGGAGGGAAAGTCCGCCGGCCCTGCGGAACATGGTCCACTCCGCCGTCATTCCACGGATGACACCTGGAAACCCGCCGGATGGCCAGGGCTGACCCCTTTGCCGCGCCGTGGACCGTCACAGCTTCGAGCGCGTAGGCGGAACAGCTCGGGAAGAACCTGCATACGGGTCCGTACAAGGGGGAGATGATCCGGCGGTACACCTGGAGAAGGATAATCAGCGCGTTTCGAGGGAACCCCACCAGCAGACCGGAGGCTTGGGCGTACCTGGTTTCGGTACTACTCACGAGTCCTCGCCTTCCATGGCCGCATTGTTCCGCGCGGTGAGGCGCCTCAGTACTGAGTTCAATCCCTTGTCCAGATCGACCGACAGCTCGAGCCACCCGGCAGCCGCGGATGCGGGCAGTGCCCTGACCACAATATCCAACCCTTGCGGATTGTCGGTCAGAGCGATGGCGGCAGCTTCGCGCAGTCTCCGCTTAACGAGGTTGCGGACCACGGCGTTCCCTACGTTCTTTCCCACGATGAACCCGAACCGGCTTGGGTCCATCCCGGAGGTGATTGATCCGTATAACACTACGTTCCGGCGCCCAGAGCGGGCACCGGAACGTACAGTCCGTGAAAATTCCGATGCTGTGCGGATCCTGTTCACCGCCGGAAGCACTTGATTCCCCGTTCCATTCCATTGGACTGCAAAGGGCTCTTACCGGCGTGGACTTCGGATCGCATCGTTAGGGGCGATTAGGCCGCTTATGCCGAGAGTTCGGTACGGCCTTTGCCACGGCGTGCCGACAGGATGGCACGGCCTGCGCGGGTACGCATGCGAAGGCGGAAACCGTGCTTCTTGGCACGACGGCGGTTATTCGGCTGAAAGGTCCGCTTGCTCACTGTGATTACTCCAGAACGATCTTGAGATGCGCCCGGCCCATTGCAACAAAGGGGAAGAACAGACTGACGCGGCTAGGTGCACATCCACACCTCGCCGGAAACACCGTCACGGACCGAGGCTTCTTAGTACCCGGAACAACTGTGATGGCATGCGAAATGCAGACATGAAGGACTACATAACGTTAGGCGACCGGGCACAGGGGCGTCAAACCGGGTGCACACCAATCCTCCGGCCCGCTTCATCAACAGCTGTGGAAAACCAGTGTGAGAATCACACTTCTTTCCCCCCTCCCGACAGGCCTGGCACCTCGTCGAGCACCTTTTGGGCGCAGTTTGACCGCTATGTTCTGTACTTTTCATCCTTTAGGGTTGGCCATGGCCTGTTTATCACCAGCTGTGTACAACTCTGTGGATGAAGGGCCGATTCCAGGTGGGTCAGTGGAACCAAGAGGGGTTTTCGTGGGAACAGATGAAGTGAACGACGTCGGGAGCTCCTGGCGAAAGGTCATCCGAACCCTCGAACACGACGACCGCGTCACTCCGCGCCAGCGAGGCTTCGTCGTACTCGCGCAGGCCCAGGGCCTCATCGGAACCACGATGCTCGTTGCCGTACCGAACGAGCTCACCAGGGAAGTCCTGCAGACCCAGCTCAAGGCGGCACTTGACGAAGCACTTCATGAGGTTTTTCGTGAGGATATCCAGTGTGCCTTCGTCATCGATCCGGAACTGATCCCGGTCCCGGTCGAGGAACCACCAGCCGAACCAGTCCCGTCGCCCGAGCCTCGCGGAGAGTCGAAGCCCTCGCCGACGCCACCGAGCAACTCCCACGAGTTCGGACGGCTGAACCCCAAGTACGTTTTCGACACCTTCGTCATCGGATCGTCCAACAGGTTCGCCCACGCGGCCGCCGTGGCTGTGGCGGAAGCCCCCGCCAAGGCATACAACCCACTGTTCATCTACGGTGATTCGGGGCTGGGCAAGACCCACCTTCTTCATGCGATCGGTCACTACGCCCGCCACCTGTACACGGGAATCCGGGTTCGGTACGTGAACTCCGAAGAATTCACCAACGACTTCATCAACTCCATCCGGGACGACGAGGGCACAAGCTTCAAGCAGACCTACCGGAACGTCGACATCCTGCTGATCGATGACATCCAGTTCCTTGCGGGCAAGGACCGCACCCAGGAGGAGTTCTTCCACACCTTCAATGCGCTCCACAACCACAACAAGCAGGTAGTGATCACCTCCGACCTTCCACCGAAACAGATGTCGGGTTTCGAGGAACGCATGCGTTCACGCTTCGAGTGGGGACTGATGACGGACATCCAGCCGCCTGAACTCGAAACGCGCATCGCCATTCTTCGTAAGAAGGCCATCAGTGACAGCCTCAGCGCACCGGACGACGTCCTCGAATACATCGCCTCCAAGATTGCCACCAACATCCGGGAGTTGGAGGGCGCCCTCATCCGCGTCACAGCGTTCGCGAGCCTCAACCGGCAACCGGTCGATGTGACCCTTGCCGAGATTGTGCTGAAGGACCTGATCTCCGACGACGGCGCACAGGAAATCACGTCGACGGTGATCATCGCCCAGACCGCCGACTATTTCCAGATCAGCCTTGAAGAGCTGTCCAGCAAGTCACGCACCCGGACGCTGGTCACCGCGCGGCAAATCGCCATGTACCTCTGCAGGGAGCTGACCGACATGTCACTTCCCAAGATCGGTCAGGAGTTGGGCGGCCGGGACCACACAACAGTCATCCATGCCGATCGGAAGATCCGTGAACTGATGGCTGAGCGTCGCGCCATCTTCAACCAGGTCACCGAACTCACCAACCGGATCAAGCACAAACAGCGGGACGGCTAGTGCCTGGCCGAACGCTCGGACAGAACCGCGAAATTAACAGCTGTGGAAATTCCTGTGGATAACTACTGGAACAACGGGCCTCTCGCTGAGGACAACTACCCCCCTGCCTGTGGATCGGTGGAATGACAGGAATTTTGCCCACAACCAGCCCTGACAGCACGTCATTCCACCACACAGCTTTTCAACAGGGAAAAACCGCCGAAAGCAGACGCCACAGGCACTTATCCACAGAATCCACAGGAGTTATTAACACTACGAATCCTTAAACCACAAAGTTTTTCAGATAACACTTTCCCTTGGGGGTGTCCCGCCGTCCACCCTCCAGGTTCCACTGATCGGCCACCCGCCACCGGTTCGTCAGGCTAAGCTGTGAGCCGGTAGGAATCCGGGCATCCATGTTGGTAGTTGTACTTCAGCGGTACATTTCGAAAGGCGGCGTCTCTTCGTGAAATTCAGAGTTGAGCGGGATGTTCTCGCGGAGGCTGTCTCCTGGACAGCGCGTTCTCTCTCCCCCCGGCCCCCCGTTCCGGTATTGGCCGGCCTGCTCATCCGCGCCGAATCAGGAACACTCAGTCTTGCAAGCTTCGACTACGAGATCTCGGCACGCCTCGAGATTCCCGCGGACATCACCGAGGAAGGAACCATCCTCGTTTCCGGCCGTCTGCTCGCCGATATCTGCCGAAGTCTGCCTTCGGCCCCTGTCGAGGTAACGACCGATGGTTCGAAGGTGACGCTCACCTGCCGGAACAGCCGGTTCAATCTCGCCACCATGCCCGAAGGTGAATATCCGGAACTTCCAAAACTGCCTGACGTCAGCGGCGTCGTGGATGGTGAAGCCTTTTCCCAGGCCGTTTCGCAGGTCATCATCGCGGCAAGCCGGGATGACACACTTCCCATCCTCACAGGAGTGCGCATGGAGATCGAAGACGATCTCATCACCCTGCTGGCCACCGACCGCTATCGGCTGGCTCTCCGCGAGGTCACCTGGAAACCGTCATCACCGGGCATCTCCACCAGTGCCCTGGTCAAGGCGAAGACACTCAACGAAGTGGCGAAGACTCTGGGAGGGGCAGGAGATCTCAACATCGCCCTGTCTGCGGATTCAGAGCTGATCGGCTTCGAAAGCGGTGGGCGGCGGACCACATCGCTGCTGGTCGACGGTGAATACCCGAAGATCCGTTCGCTTTTTCCCGACAACACTCCGATCCACGCGATGGTCGAGACGAATACGCTCGTCGAGGCTGTGCGTCGCGTCTCGCTGGTCGCTGAACGGAATACTCCTGTGAGGCTTTCCTTCACGCAGGGCCAGCTGGCACTCGATGCAGGTACCGGGGAGGATGCCCAGGCATCGGAGGTCATCGAAGCGAACCTCGACGGCGATGACATCACCGTAGCCTTCAACCCGCACTACCTGAGCGAGGGACTTGGTGCGTTCAGCAGCAAATTCGTCCGCTTCTCCTTCACGACCCCTCCGAAACCGGCTGTCATGTCCGCTCAGGACGATGCGACAGGTGAGGACCGTGAGGATTACCGGTATCTGCTGATGCCCGTCAGGCTGCCCAACCAGTAACCACGGAAAGAGTGATCCCCATGCACATAGGCCTCATCGGACTCGGGAAAATGGGTTTCAACATGAGGGAGAGGCTTCGACAAGGCGGTATCACCGTCACCGGCTTCGACCGCAACCCCGACCGGACCGATGTGGCGTCGCTGCCCGAGCTCGTGGCAGCGCTTCCCGTTCCGAGAATCGTATGGATCATGGTTCCAGCCGGCGCCGTCACGGACCAGGTGGTCCAGGACCTCGGGAGTGTGCTGGACGACGGAGATCTCGTGATCGATGGCGGGAACTCGAAGTTCACCGATGATCAGGATCATGCGGCACAGCTCGCGGAGAAGGGCATCGCCTTCCTCGATTGTGGAGTATCCGGCGGTGTGTGGGGCCTGCAGAACGGCTACGGTCTGATGGCCGGTGGGAGCGATGAGCAGGTGGCGCGAGCCATGCCCATTTTCGATGTACTCCGTCCCGAGGGTGCGAGGGAAGAGAGCTTCGTCCATGTCGGTGATACCGGCGCGGGTCATTACGCGAAAATGATCCATAACGGGATCGAGTACGGCTTGATGCAGGCCTACGCCGAGGGTTACGAACTTCTCGAGGCCAAGGACATCGTCAAGGATGTTCCGGGAACCTTCGCTGCATGGCAGAAGGGGACGGTCGTCAGGTCCTGGCTCCTGGACCTGATGGTGAAGGCGTTGAACGAGGATCCCGGACTCTCGAAGGTTGCCGGCTATGTCGAGGATTCAGGGGAGGGGCGGTGGACCGTGGACGAAGCGATCGCCAATGCCGTTCCGGCACCGGCGATCACGGCGGCAGTTTTTGCACGCTTCGCCTCACGACAGGAGGACGCCCCCTCCATGAGGATGGTGGCAGCGCTGCGGAACCAGTTCGGAGGCCACGCGGTTCGTCCTGCCAGCCGGGATTCCGCGTGAGTGGTGGACGGTGTACGTAGAACACCTCTCCCTGACGGGTTATCGGAGCTATCAGCAGTTCGATACCGAGATCCATCCGGGGACCACTGTCTTCGTCGGGCCGAACGGCGTCGGGAAGACGAACATCGTGGAGGCGATCGGATACCTGGCATCCATGTCGTCCCACCGGGTGGCGTCGGACAAACCCCTCGTCGCCTTCGGCGCGGACCGCGCCCTCATTCGTGGCAAGCTGGTCCGCGGCGAGCAACGGACCAGCGTCGAGGTGGAGATCAATCCGGAAACCGCAAACCGGGCGAGGATCAACCGGTCCAACCCGGTGAGGGCGCGGGATGCTGCGGGAATCCTGAAGACGGTGCTGTTTGCGCCGGAAGACCTTGCCCTGGTCAAGGGCGATCCAGCGGGACGGCGGCGTTACCTCGACGATGCCCTGGTCATACTCCTTCCTCATCAGGCCGCCCTGCGGTCCGACTACGAGCGGGTCCTCCGACAACGCAACGCCCTCCTGAAGTCCGCGCGTGCGGCAGGCCGGTTCTCCACCGCTCATGAATCAACGCTCGATGTGTGGGACCAGCACCTCGCGGAGTCAGGAGCGAAGCTGCTGCACGCACGGCTGGCTCTTCTTGGACGTCTGCATCCCCACTTGCAGCGCGCCTATGGGGACCTCACCGATGGATCGAAGGAGGCCGACGCTGTTTACCGGTCCAGTCTGGTCAGCCTGGGCGACGACGTCGGACCGCCGGAGCCCGCCGGCACCGACGGCGGGCACTCGCTTTCCGGGGAGAGCGAGGCGGACCTCACCACGCGTTTCGTCGAGGCGCTCCTCGTCCACCGGAAGAAGGAGCTCGACCGCGGTATCTCGCTCGTGGGCCCACACCGCGACGAGCTTGACCTGATGCTGGGAAATATTCCTGCAAAGGGATATGCATCGCACGGGGAAACCTGGTCCTTGGCGCTGGCCCTTCGGCTCGCCACCTACTACCTGCTGAAGCAGGACGACGATACCCCCGGAGCGAGCCCCGTCCTCATCCTCGATGACGTCTTCGCTGAACTCGACAGTCAGCGAAGGGACAAACTGGGAGCCATCGTGTCGGATGCCGAGCAGGTGCTGGTGACTGCAGCAGTGGGTGCGGACATTCCATCCGGGCTGGGGGGACGGCAGCTGCGGGTGGTACCCGGAGGACTCGATGACTCGGCCTGACGATGCTCCGCGGGAACCGGAAGTGCCCGAGAAGGATGGCGCCGGTGGACCTCCAACACCCGATCCGGTGATCGGATCCTTCGAACAGGATGCACCCCAGGCGTTACTGAATCGGCTCCGCAGCGCATCCCAGGCGCGTGGAACCCCCCGCGATCCCGCGCCGCGCAAGAGCGCGGGGGGCCAGCGCCGCCGATATGCCGTGGAACCGGTTTTCGGCGGGAGGGACCCGGAAGGGTTGGGAAAGGTCTTCAACCGCATGCTGGCAGAACGCGGCTGGAATTCGCCCGTGGCGGTCGGATCGGTCCTGGCACGGTGGGACGAACTGGTGGGATCCGAGATCAGCGCACACTGCCGCCCCGAGAGTTTCGACGGGAGTACAGTACTTGTCCGGTGCGATTCAACGGCGTGGGCCACGCAGCTGCGCCTGATCAGCCCCGACGTTCTTCGAAGGTTCGAAGGAGAACTGGGACAGGGAGTGGTGACACGGATTTCCGTCATCGGACCCGCAGCTCCGAATTGGCGCAAGGGCGGCCGTTCGGTCAAGGGTCGCGGTCCCCGGGACACCTACGGCTGAGGTGTCCGGCGGAACCGGCAGGTCATTCCTGTAACTTCGCTACGAGCCGTGCAGGGCTCTCCGAAGCTTCCCCGAGGTATAGCGCCTCATGCGGTACCCTTCCGCTGGCTTGAAAGGGGCTTTGTTGGCCGATAAGGGGCAGTCCATGCGCGATTGTAGCGCCTCACGGGGTAGAATAAGAGCAGCTGTTTCCCGTACAACCCCTGTGAGGAGTCGACCACGCCTGTGGCACAAGACAACGAGTTGAACGCTGATGATGTCCAGGTAGGAGTCAACGAATCCCCAGCCCTCGAAGCAATTATTCCCCGGGAGTACGGAGCGAGCGATATCACCGTGCTCGAAGGACTCGAAGCGGTTCGTAAACGCCCGGGAATGTACATCGGATCGACCGGTCCGCGGGGTCTGCACCATCTGGTCTACGAAGTCGTGGACAACTCGGTGGACGAGGCGTTGGCCGGCTATTGCGATCACATCCAGATCGCGTTGCTCGCCGACGGCGGGGTCCGTGTCATCGACAACGGGCGTGGAATTCCGGTCGACATGCATCCTACCGAGGGAAGGCCCACCGTCGAGGTGGTCATGACCATCCTGCATGCCGGCGGCAAGTTCGGTGGTGGCGGTTACGCGGTTTCGGGAGGCCTTCACGGAGTGGGCATTTCGGTGGTCAACGCCCTCTCGAAGCAGGTTGAAACCGAAGTCAAGCGGCAGGGTTTCGTCTGGCACCAGTCCTTCGCCGACGGCGGCAAGCCTGTCGGGGAACTCCGGCAGGGCGAGGAAACGTCCGAGACAGGGACCACCCAGACGTTCTACGCGGACGACTCGATCTTCGAGAGTGTCGAGTTCGATTTCGAAACGCTCCGGGCGCGCTTCCAGCAGATGGCTTTCCTCAACAAGGGGCTGAAGATCACGCTTGTCGATGAGCGCGTCGACTCCATCGAGGACGAAGTCACCGATTCGAGCGGCTCGGCTGCAGGCGGGGTAGAAGACGCTCCGAAACATCGCCAGGTTGAATACAAGTACGAAAACGGGCTGCTCGACTATGTGCGCCACCTGAACTCGTCGAAGCGCGTGGAGGTGATCCACGACGACGTCATCGCGTTCGAGACCGAGGACACCGACCGCAAGATCGCTGTCGAAATAGCTCTCCAGTGGACCACCGCGTATTCGGAAAGCGTCCATACCTACGCGAACACGATCAACACGCATGAGGGCGGAACCCACGAAGAGGGCTTCCGGGCCGCGATGACCACGCTCATCAACAAATATGCGCGCGACAAGAACATCATCAAGGAAAAGGACGACAACCTGACCGGAGACGACATCCGTGAAGGGCTTACCGCTGTCATCTCGATGAAGCTCTCCGAACCCCAGTTCGAGGGTCAGACAAAGACGAAGCTGGGAAACTCCGAAGCCAAGGGGTTCGTGCAGCGTGTCGTCACCAACCAGCTGGGAGATTGGCTGGAACGCAATCCTGGTCCCGCGCGCGACGTCATCCGTAAATCGATCCAGGCTTCCCAGGCCCGGCTCGCGGCACGGAAAGCCCGGGAATCAACGCGCCGAAAGGGACTCCTTGAATCGGGGGGTATGCCCGGAAAGCTCAAGGACTGCCAGTCCAAGGATCCGTCGAAGTCCGAAATCTACATCGTGGAGGGCGACTCCGCGGGCGGTTCCGCCGTAAGGGGGCGCAATCCCGAGACCCAGGCCATCCTGCCGCTGAGGGGAAAGATCCTCAACGTGGAACGGGCACGGCTCGACCGCGCCCTCGGGAACAGTGAGGTGCAGGCCATGATCACCGCGTTCGGCGCGGGGATCGGCGAGGATTTCGATGTGGACAAGGCCCGATACCACAAGATCGTGCTCATGGCCGATGCCGACGTCGATGGCCAGCACATCACGACGCTGCTGCTGACCCTCCTCTTCCGGTACATGCGCCCGCTGATCGAGAGTGGATTCGTGTACCTCGCGCAGCCGCCGCTGTACCGCATCAAATGGTCGAACGCGCCCCACGACTACGTCTTCAGTGATCGGGAGCGCGACGAGACGATCAAGATGGGGCTGGCCAACAACCAGCGCCTACCGAAGGACAACGGCATCCAGCGCTACAAGGGCCTTGGCGAGATGGACTACACGGAGCTCTGGGAAACCACCATGGACCCGGACCACCGGACACTCCTCCAGGTCACGATGGACGACGCCGCGGCGGCCGACCAGGTGTTCTCGGTACTCATGGGCGAGGACGTCGAGTCCCGCCGGAACTTCATTCAGCAGAACGCAAAAGACGTACGTTTTCTCGATATCTAGGTGGCGGTGGTTTCGGCGTTCTGCCGGCGCTACGAAATTTCTGGCGGGCCTCGCGGCCCTGGAAATATTAAGGCGCCTACACAGAACGCCGGAACCACCGCCAGCGATTCGTCCCCTCTTTTGTGGTTGAGAACCATTTCACGAACGGAACTGACTTATGAGTGATGACATTCCCGGTCCCGACTTCCCCCTTGAGGGTGAGGTTCTGACGGACCGCATCGAGCAGGTTGACCTGCAGACCGAGATGCAGCGGTCCTACCTCGACTACGCCATGGCCGTCATCGTCGGGCGTGCACTTCCCGACGTCCGTGACGGGCTGAAGCCCGTCCACCGCCGCGTGCTGTACGCGATGTTCGACGGCGGCTACCGCCCGGACCGCTCCTTCAACAAGTGTGCCCGTGTGGTCGGCGAAGTCATGGGCCAGTACCACCCACACGGTGACTCGGCCATCTACGACGCCCTGGTTCGCCTCATCCAGGACTGGACCATGCGCTACCCGCTTGCGCTCGGCCAGGGCAACTTCGGGTCCCCCGGCAACGACGGCGCTGCCGCCCCGCGTTACACCGAAACCAAGATGGCGCCGCTGGCCATGGAAATGGTCCGTGATATCGACGAGGAAACCGTCGACTTCCAGGACAACTACGACGGCAAGAACCAGGAACCCACCATTCTGCCGTCGAGGTTCCCGAACCTGCTGGTAAACGGGTCCTCCGGCATCGCCGTCGGCATGGCCACCAATATCCCGCCGCACAACCTCCGTGAAGTAGCCGACGGCGTGCAGTGGTACCTGCAGAATCCAGGTGCCTCGAAGGAGGAACTCCTCGAGGCGCTCATCGAGCGCATCAAGGGCCCGGATTTCCCTACGGGAGCCACGATCCTCGGCCACAAGGGCATCGAGGATGCCTACCGCACCGGCCGGGGTTCGATCACCATGCGCGCCGTGGTGAATGTCGAGGAGATCCAGAACCGCACCTGTCTTGTGGTCACCGAACTGCCGTACCAGGCGAACCCGGACAACCTCGCGATCAAGATCGCCGACCTGGTGAAGGACGGCAAGATCAGCGGCATCGCCGATCTCCGTGATGAGACTTCCGGCCGCACCGGCCAGCGGCTCGTCGTCGTCCTCAAGCGCGACGCGGTGGCGAAGGTGGTGCTGAACAACCTCTACAAGCACACGCAGCTCCAGGACAATTTCAGCGCCAACATGCTGGCCATCGTCGATGACGTTCCGCGCACCCTGAGCCTCGATGCCTTCATCCGGCACTGGGTGACCCACCAGCTCGAGGTCATTGTGCGGCGCACCCGGTACCGGCTGCGCAAGGCGGAGGAAGCAGCGCACATCCTGCGCGGCTACCTCAAGGCCCTCGATGCGCTCGACGAGGTGATCGCGCTGATCCGCGCATCCCAGACGGTCGACGACGCCCGCAGCGGGCTGATGACGCTGCTCGACATCGACGAACTGCAGGCCGCCGCGATCCTCAACATGCAGCTGAGGCGGCTCGCCGCACTCGAGCGGCAGAAGATCCAGGACGAGCACGACAAGCTCGAGCGGGAGATCACCGAGTACCAGCGCATCCTCGGATCGAGCGAGGTACAGCGCCAGATCGTGTCGACGGAGCTCCAGGAGATCGTGGACCGCCACGGCGACGATCGCCGGACCGAAATCCTCATGGGCTATGACTCCGACATGAGCATGGAAGACCTCATTCCCGAAGAGGAGATGGTGGTCACCATCACCCGTGGCGGTTACGTGAAACGGACCCGCAGCGACAACTACCGGCAGCAGGCCCGCGGAGGCAAGGGGATCCGGGGGGCCCAGCTGCGCGGTGACGACGTCGTCGAACACTTCTTCGTGACCACTACGCATCATTGGCTGCTGTTCTTCACCAACTTGGGGCGGGTCTACCGGGCGAAGGCCTACGAACTGGTCGAGGCCGCACGGGATGCGAAAGGGCAGCACGTCGCGAACCTCCTGGCCTTCCAGCCGGACGAGAAGATTGCGCAGGTGCTCGACCTTCGGGACTACCAGCAATCTCCGTACCTCGTCCTTGCGACGAAGCGCGGGCTGGCCAAGAAGACGCGGCTCGAGGACTACGACACCAATCGATCCGCCGGAGTCATCGCCATCAACCTGCGTGACAACGATGAGCTCGTCTCGGCCCAGCTGGTCTCCGACACCGACGACATCATGCTCGTCTCCCGCAAGGGGCAGTCACTGCGCTTCACGGCGAACGACGACGCCCTGCGGCCCATGGGACGTGCCACGTCCGGCGTGACCGGGATGAAGTTCCGTGAGGACGACGAACTCCTCGCTGCGAACGTCGTCAGCGACGACTCGTTCGTGTTCATCGTCACCGAGGGCGGGTTCGCCAAACGGACGAAGGTGGATGAGTACCGGGTGCAGGGCAGGGGTGGCCTCGGCATCAAGGTGGCAAAACTCGCCGAGGAACGCGGTGACCTCGTCGGGGCGTTGATCGTCCAGGAGGAGGATGAGGTCCTCGTCGTCATGGGCGGAGGAAAAGTGGTGCGGTCCGCCGTGACAGGTGTGCCGGCCAAGGGTCGCGACACCATGGGTGTGATCTTCGCCAAGCCGGACAAGACCGACCGCATCATCGCGGTGGCGCGCAATAGCGAGCGGAGTGTCGCGGTCGAGGAAGGGCTCATCGATGACCCCTCGGAAATAGATGCCGACGTCGAAATGCTCGATACCGTTCCAGCGGAAGAGACGGATTCGTCGCAAGTCAGTATCGATGAAGTACCGTTGTCGACAGAAGAAACGGCTGAGCCTGACGCTGAGTCGCCGGAACACGGAGGTAGCGAGTGAGCTCGGCCAACACCAACCCACGGGGGGCACCCAGTGGACAAATGAAGTCACCCAGTGGACAAGTGAAACAGTCCAGTAACGGGCCGAGGGTCAGCGCGCCCGCACGCCCCTCCCAGAAGCCGTCGGCTTCGGGAAGCTCCAAGCCGGCGTCTCGGCCGAATCTGGTCAAACCGGCCCCGAAGGCGAAGGCCCGTAAAGCACGCCTCTTGGTCAGCAAAGTGGACCCCTGGTCCGTGCTGAAGATGTCGTTCCTTCTGTCGGTCGCACTCGGAATCGTCACGGTGGTGGCTGCCATCGTGATCTGGACCGTGCTCGACCTCACCGGTATCTTCGACGGCGTCAACGAGTTGCTGCGCGAGATCGCCGGCTCGGAGAGCGGGGGCTTCGACCTGCGGCAGTTCGCCTCGCTGGGCCAGGTGGTCTCGTTCGCCACCATCATCGCTGTGGTGAATGTGGTGCTCCTGACCGCTCTGGCCATGCTCGCGGCGGTGCTCTACAACATCTCCTCCACTCTCGTGGGCGGCATCGGTGTGACACTCACCGACGACTGATACAGCAACCTCATCGGGCCGCTCAGGCGATTTGATGAATCCCGAGCTGCTACTGTAAAGTCGTATCTCGGCCCGATGAGGTATCGGGGCGTATAGCTCAGGCGGTTAGAGCGCTTCGCTGATAACGAAGAGGTCCCAGGTTCAAGTCCTGGTACGCCCACGGATCCACCACTGCTAGGTACTGCAAGGAGATTGCTGTGAAGAAGCTGATGTTCGCGGCAGTCACCGCTGCAGGAGTGCTTCTCTACAAGCGGTGGCAGGATTCGGAGAATGAAAAAGCGGTTTGGAGTGAGGCAACCGACAAGGTTGAGTAGCATCGGAGCCCGGCTGGTTGAGGTAGACTGGCTGAGGTCCAATTCGGGGGCATGGCGCAATTGGTAGCGCACCTGCTTTGCAAGCAGGGGGTTCGGGGTTCGAGTCCCCGTGCCTCCACCGAATGAATGTCCCCGGCCGCAGGCCGGGGACATTCGGCTTTAAGCGCCAGAGTTAGGGTTACTTAGTGGTCGTCTTCCTGTTGATGCTCGGCGTGCTCGGAGTATCGGCTTCCGGCCCCATCATGGCGGCAACCGCGGCTCCAGCCCTGGCGATCGCTTTCTGGCGCAACGCGCTGGGCGCGCTCATCATGGGCGGTCCCGCCGTGGTGTCCAAGCGGACTGAGTTCGCCGGTCTCGGGCGTCGAGATCTGTACCGGCTGACAGTCGCCGCCGTGGCACTTGCCCTACACTTCGCCTGTTTCGTGACTGCGCTCAAGCTCACCTCGGTGGCAGCCGCCACCGCCCTGGTCTGCCTGCAGGTCGCCTGGATAGCACTGTTCGATGCCCTGAGGGGAAACAGGCCCTCCGCCGCCGTCGTCCTGGGTCTGGGGATCGCCTTTCTGGGGGTGGTCATCATCACCGGTTTCGACCTCTCACTGTCTCCCCAGGCACTGTTGGGGGACGTCCTTGCGCTGGCAGGCGGAGCGCTGGCAGGGATCTACCAGATGGCCGGTGCGGCCGCCCGCCGCACCCTGTCCACCGGAACCTACACCACCCTGTGCTACGGAGGGTGCGCCGCGATCCTGCTCGGAATGTGCCTGGTGTTCCAACAGCCCCTCAGTGGGTTCCCACCGGCTGCCTGGGCCGGAATCCTCGCGGTGACGCTGGTGGCACAGATCATGGGGCACTCGGTGTTCAACCACCTGCTCGCAGTGATGAGTCCGCTGGTCGTGTCGATGGTGATCCTCCTCGAGATTCCGGGTGCCGCCGTCCTGGCCGCAGTCTTTCTGAACGAGCAGCTACCGGCGGGCACCTACGTCGGCCTGGGACTGATCCTCGTCGGACTCGCCGTCGTCGTGCGGGGGCAAGGGCGTCGCCGTTCCCGGAAGGCGACCCTGGACGCCGCGGGAGGACCACCACCGGTACTGGGAGGTAATTGATCCTCGCAGGTTAAAAGGGAAAGGCGGGAAGACGTCCCGGGTGAGGGACGATCTTCCCGCCTCGGCGGTATTGAACTCAGCCCGCGTTATTGGACGGCTTCGCAGTGTTCTTGGCGGCCTCGGTGGACTCCTTCGCCTTCTTCGCAACGGCTTCTGCCGCTTCGTTGGCCTTGGTGCCCGCCGCGGGGGTGGTCGTGTTGCTGGAAGCGGCACGGTTCGCTGCGTCCTTGATGTCAGCAACCACTTCCTTCGCCTCGTCGGACTTCTCGACCGAGACGGGTGCGGGGGTCGCCTTCACCGGGGCCGGGGTCTTCCATGGATCCTCGACCGGCTTCGAAGCGCGCCAGGCAGCGGCACCGGCCGTGATTGCAGCCGCGACGATGCCGAGAATCAGCCAGACCTTGGAGGATCCGCGCTTCTGCTGGTCCTCCTGGCGCTTCTTGAGGTCTTTTGAGGCCTGAAGCGTGGCAGCTGCCCACTTCTTCTGGATGTTCTTCACGGCTTTCTTGTCACCCGTGACGCGGATGACAGCATCGGCGACGCGCGGCGGAACGGTCGCGTCGGCAAGGGCACGCGACGCCGTGTCGGCGGCTTCCCCGAGCTTGTAGGACAGGGCGGGAATGTACCCGTCGACCACCTTGCCCTTCGCTGAAACCAGGGCCGGGCCGGCCTTGTCCAGCGTTCCCTGGATCCGCGGGGTGGTGGTGTCGATGACCTGGGTGATCCGCGGTCCGACAGCATCGATGCGGTCCTGAATGATGGGGGTGACGGTCGCGATGCTTCCGGAAATCCCCGCAGCGGCCTTCCGCACGCTGTCCTGGATGACCGGGCTCGCCGTACCGACGCCTTTGTCCCAGTGGGGCTTGGCCCAGCCGTAAGCGGCGTCGACGTGCGGGGTGGCCCAGCCGCGTGCGGCTACAACGTGGGGGGTTGCCCAGGTGCGGGCAGCGAGGATGCCCGCGAGGACTCCCTCGTCGAACTCCCGGCTGGTCGTTTTGCCTGTTGTTTTGTTCTTCACAAGTACCTCCAAGGATGTATGGCTCGTTCCTGCCAGCCTACGGCCAATGGGCAGGGCGTGCTATCAGTGCGCCCTATTCACGGATTTTTTCACTGTGCGCGGAAAGCGGTGACACCGGCGGTTCGGTCGCCCGCCCGTGGAAGAATGGCACAATGACTGCTATTCCAACCGCACAGGCCACCATCCAGACCAACCAGGGCACCATTCTGGTCAACCTTTTCGGCAACCATGCTCCGAAGACCGTCAAGAACTTCGTCGGTCTCGCGACCGGCGAAATCACCTGGACCCATCCGGAAACCGGCGAGGAGACGAACGCGCCGCTGTACAACGGAACCATCTTCCACCGGATCATCAAGGACTTCATGATCCAGGGTGGAGACCCGCTCGGCCAGGGAATCGGCGGGCCGGGCTACAAGTTCGACGACGAGATCAACCCGGACCTCAACTTCAACGAGCCCTACAAGCTCGCCATGGCCAATGCCGGTACCCAGGGTGGACGTGGCACGAACGGATCACAGTTCTTCATCACGTCGGTGCCCACCACCTGGCTGCAGGGCAAGCACACCATCTTCGGGGATGTCACCGACGAGGAATCCCGGAAAGTGGTGGATAAGCTCAACGCCATCGCTACTGACATGCGCGACAAGCCCCTCGAGGACGTCGTCATCAGCAGCATCACCGTAGAACAGCAATAGAAAAACCTGTGACCTACGGAGTTCCCGCACCGGACCCGCGCCAGGAAGCCCCGGTATGCGCGCGGCATCCGGATCGCATCAGCTATGTCCGGTGTCAACGCTGCGGGCGCCCGGCCTGTGCAGATTGCCAGCGACCGGCAGCCGTGGGATTCCAGTGTGTGGACTGTGTGCGGGAACAGGCGCGGAACATCCCGGCCACACGGACCGCTTTCGGTGGTGTAGCACGGGCGGGCCGGCCAGTGATCACCTTTTCCATCATCGGTATATGTGTCGCCCTGTTCCTGCTGCAGCTCGTGTCTCCGCTAGTGACCGGCACGTTGTTGTATGCGCCTTATTACACGGCCGGCGTTCCGGGAGTGGTGGAGCCCGAACCGTGGCGCATGCTGACCGCGGCGTTCCTTCACTCGCCCAGTTTCCTTCTCCACATCGCGTTCAATATGTATGCGCTCTGGATACTCGGCCAGGCACTCGAGCCGATGCTGGGCAGGGCGCGGTTCCTGACGCTGTACCTGCTGGCTGCTGTGGGTGGCTCAGTGGGGGTCCTGCTTCTGGCGGGCTTCAACCAGGGCGTTGTCGGGGCATCGGGAGCAGTTTTCGGCCTCTTCGGAGCACTGTTCATCATCCAGCGCAAGGCCGGCGGTGACGTCCGTCAGATCGTTGTCCTGATCGCCATCAACGGTGTTCTCGGGTTCGTGGTGCAGGGCATCTCCTGGCAGGCCCACCTTGGGGGGTTGCTTACCGGCGCGGTAGGCGCAGCCGTGTTGGCCTATGCTCCGAAGGGACCCCGGCGTGCAGCGCTCCAGTGGGCGGGGCTGGCCGCCGTCGCCGTCGTGCTTGTTCTCCTGACCTTCCTGGGAGTGTTCCTCCTGCCGATCTAGGTGGTGTTCTGTACCATTCCTATGGCCCGTATTCCTTCGGATGCGGGCCATAGCTGTTGTTATCCACAGCAGTTATCCACACCGGGTATAACTTACACACATGTAATTCCACATCTGTGGATAAGCTGGGACTGGAGTTACGCATTACGATCCGCATTATCGGCAAAGTTGTTCACAGCTGTGGATAACTTAGTGCACAACGTGTGCACAAATCACCGCCCGTGCTTTTGGTAAGCCTTCGCAGCTTCGGTGTTGCTGCGACGATAATGGATGAATGGTCTCTCGCCCGAACAGCGCCCATTCGGGTGCATCCCTCAGTGAGCAGCATGCCCATGATTGATCCGGCCTCAGCAGAAGCGTCCCTGTTCCACCGAGTGGGTCTGAGAACCCGCATCGGACTGTGTCAGTTGCCGCTCACCGCCATCCTCGTGTGCATCGTCCTCGCTGCGCCTGCCGCCTGGCCGGGGATGCTGGATGAGCCGCTGTTCCAGGCGTCACTCCTGGTCCACGTGCTCCTGCTGATGTGCTGCTGGGCCTTTCCGTGGGAACGCCTTCCTCATCATGCTTCGCTTCTCATCCCGCTGGGCGACATGGGGGCCCTCACCCTTTCCCACATCGGTGCGGCCGAATTCCTGTCCGGCTTTCCGATCCTGCTGATTTTTCCGGTGATCTGGCTCTCGGCTTCCAACAGCTTCCCCAGGTTCTCGGCGTTGATCAGTTTTCTGGGACCCCTGCTGATCATCGCGCCTCCCCTCCTCGGCCGTTCCACCCCTCCCACGGCGGCGGAAGCCACGGGTGCGGTGCTGGTACCGGTCATGCTGCTTGCTGTCTCGCTCGGGGTCCGCTTCGTGACGGCGAACATGGCACTGCAGCAGCGCAGATTGGAGAAGAAGGATGCCGATCTGCGGCAACTGCTAGAAGTGAGCAGTGAGCGTGAAAGCCTCCTGCAGACCATCCTCGATACGATCGATATCGGCGTGATCACAGTCGATCAGGCCGGGAAAACCATGCTGACGAACCACCAGCATGAGCTTTTCCAGCGCTCCACAGGCTCGCAGGGTGACGCTGATTCCGAACGGCACACGCTTGCGCTCTTCGGACAGGACCGCAAGACGCCGCTGCCGGAGAGCAGGTGGCCGGTTACACGGGCTGCTGCCGGAGAGACCTTCGGTGACTATCTCGTCTGGGTTGGCGAGGGTTCCACGGCTCGAGCGCTTTCCACTGCCGCACGGACGATAGAGACGGAGTCGGGCAACTTCCGGGGAGCGGTTCTTGCCTACAACGACGTCACCAGCCTGGTCGAGGCGCTGAGAGCCAAGGACGAGGTGATAGCAACGGTGTCCCACGAGCTACGGACGCCGATAACCTCGATAGTCGGCAACCTCGAATTCGCAGCCAATGCGAATAGCCCTGAAGACGCCTCCCGTTATGTCGAGATCGCCTACAAGAATGCCGAACGCCTCAGCGAGCTGGTGTCCAGTCTGCTGCAGTCAGGTTCGGCCGGAATGAAGGTTTATCCGCGTGAAACGGATTTCGCCGGGTTGATCGACTCCGTCGTCGGGTCAGTACTTCCCCAGGCAGCAGCCGCAGGCATTGACATCAGGACCGATGTCCCGGCGCCGCTGTGGACACATACCGATCCCCTGCGAATGGCGCAGGTGCTCGACAACCTCCTCTCGAACGCCATCAAGTATTCGCCGGAAGGTGGAGTGGTTGCCATTCGGGCGCGAGCCGACGACGGACTGCTCACACTGGACGTTCAGGACACAGGCATTGGCTTGTCCCCACCGGATGCGGCACGCGTGTTCGAGAGGTTCTTCCGGGCCAAATCAGCTCGGGTATCGGCGATACCGGGGACCGGACTTGGTCTGGCAATCACGAAAGCCATCGTGGAGGGCCATTCGGGAACCATTTCCTGCGCAAGCAAGCCAGGGTACGGCTCGACCTTCACCATCAGCCTCCCCGCCCGAGCCTGAGAAACGGAGTCCATGCCCGGACCGCTTCCGCGAGCCGGGCATCAAAGGCGACCAGGGGTGCAGGACCCGGGCGGGCAGATCTTCAGCGCCAGCGCGTGGTCATCAAGAACCCGACAATTGCTATCCCGAACCCGGCCATGATGTTCAGGGAACCCCACGGCTGCACCGGAAGAGTTCCTTCGGAGATGTAATAGGTGATGATCCACAGCAGGCCGATGATCATGAGGCCGAACATTACGGGTTTGTACCAGACCGGATTGGGCTTGGGCTCGGCCGAAACCGCTGCTCGTGCGGAAGCCGGCTTCTTGCGGCGCTTTGATTCTGGCACAGATCCTCCTTGATGGGCCGGCTGGGAACCAACCGGGCTACGTTTGATGCGGCAATGCCGCCCGACACTGAAGCCCCGCTGGTCAGCAGGGATCCTGCGCCTTCGGGCCGGCATGGTTTCCTGTCGATTCTAGCCAATGCACCCAAACCCGGGGCGGTGGACCGCTGCCGGGTCCGAGCGGATCAGGCGGCGGCGGCTGGAAGCGTATCATTGCAGGTGCGGTATTCGAGCCATGGCCGGAGCCGCTCACCGATTCCACGATTGGCACTTTTCCAATGACTGATACCACCAGAATCCTCGTAGTCGATAACTACGACAGCTTCGTCTACACCCTCGTGGGCTACCTGCAGGAACTCGGAGCGGAAACCACTGTCGTCCGGAACGACGACGTTACGCTCGCCGAAGCTGCCGAGCTCGCCGAAACCCGGGATGGCGTCCTGATCTCACCGGGCCCCGGGGCGCCCTCCGACGCCGGAATCTGCGTGGACCTGATTCGATGGTGCGGCGCCAGCAACAAGCCGATGCTCGGTGTCTGCCTGGGACACCAGGCACTGGCCGAAGCGTATGGCGGCTCGGTAACGCACGCGCCCGAGCTCATGCACGGGAAGACTTCGCTGGTGGAACACGATGCCACCAGCATCTTCGCCGGACTACCGTCGCCCGTCACGGCGACCCGGTACCACTCGCTTGCCGCAGTCAGCGATGACGTCCCGGCGCAGCTCAATGTCACAGCGCGCACCGCGAGCGGGATCATCATGGGCCTGGAACATCGGACGGCCCCGCTGTGCGGCGTGCAGTTCCATCCTGAATCGGTCCTGACCGAGGGCGGCTACCAGATGCTCGGCAACTGGCTGGAATCGCTCGGTCTCGAGGGGGCGGCAGCGAAGGCATCAACCCTCAGCCCCCTGATCGCGCGCTAGCGCGTTCAGTCACCTTCCGGGAGGGACGACGGCGACGGTGAAGTGGTCGATGCTGGAGGTGACGTCTCCGCCGTTGATTCCGGAGAAGGAGTCGTGGAAGGACTCGCCGTAGGGGTCGTGGTGGGCCTCGGCGGGGGTACAGGTTCCGAAGCAGGGGCAGCTACCTGAATGACGATTTCGGTTCCCTGAGGAACCTCGCTTCGGGCGGCGGCGCTCTGGTTCGTCACGATGCCCGGCTCAACCACGCTGTTTTCGACGATATCCACACGGTACGGCAGCATCACGTCCGGGTCGTTCAAGAGGGCTGTCGCAGCCGCCTGCGGGAGGTCGACCAGCAACGGGACGCTCACCCGGCCGTTGGACAGGACCAGATCCACTGCGCCGCCGGCCGGCACCGACTGGCCTGCCTCCGGGGAGGATGAAAGCACCCGGCCGGCTGCGACCGTCGCGCTGGTGGCTTCGGTCACCCGGCCTGCCCGCAGGCCGGCATCCTCGAGGGCTGTCCGGGCCGAGGACTCGGTCAGTCCCCGGATCGATGCAGGAATCTCGACGTCGGCGGGTCCCAAGGAGAGGACCATCGTGACCCGGCTGTCGGGATCGACGCGTCGGCCGGCGTCCGGATCGGAGGAGACGACAAGGCCCTGCTCGACGTCGGAGTTGTGCCGCTCGGTGAAAATGGGAACCAGCCCCGCCCTCGAAAGTTCATCGGTCGCCTGTGCCTCGGTCAGGCGTTCGACCACCGGAACTTCGACGAGCGGAGCGGCCTCGGGGGCAGGATTCAGGCTGTTGAGGAAGAAGAAGCCGGTGGCGAGGACGAGGATTACCGCAGCGATGAAAACAGTTACCCAGGCCGCCCGTGCGGATTTCCGCCGACGGCGTTCGCCGTCGTCCTCCCGTGGTGCGATTCGCTGTTCCTGTTCGGCGGCGTGACCACCGAGGGAGGTTCCTGCCGTGGGAACTGCGGTCATGGAACGGGTATGAGTATCGGTGTTCCGGGAAATGCCCGCCGGAGCGGCCCGCACCGCCGGCTGGAGGATGGTCATCGCCTGGGTGCGCTCGCCGGCATGGGGTGCCAGTAGGACGCCGCGGCCGGCTGCTTCGAGAGCAGTACGAAAGGAGGCCGCATCCTGGAAGCGTTCCTGGCGATCCTTCGCAAGGGCCCTCGTCAGTACCGAGTCCAGCGCTGGAGTAACAGCGGGGTTCACTGAGCTTGCGGCTTTGGGTTCCTCGCGCACGTGCTGGTAGGCGACCGAGACGGGACTGTCCCCCATGAAGGGGGGCCTGCCGGTCAGTAGTTCATACAGCAGGCATCCTGCGGAATAGAGGTCGCTGCGGGCGTCGACCGTCTCACCGCGCGCCTGTTCGGGGGACAGGTATTGTGCAGTGCCGATCACCGCCTGGGTCTGGGTCATGGTGGCAGCTGAATCGGCGATTGCCCGCGCGATTCCGAAATCCATGACCTTGACGTGCCCATCGGGTGTGATCATCACATTGGCGGGCTTGATGTCGCGGTGGACAATTCCCGCGCGGTGGCTGTACTCAAGTGCCGACAACACACCGGACAGGTGTTCGAGCGCGTCCTCCTGAGAAAGGTTTCCGGCTCGAACGATGTCGCGAAGGGTGCGCCCGGCGACGAATTCCATCACGATGAATGGAACCTTCACCTCGTGTTCCGGCCGGTCCGGTACTTCTTCCTCACCGGTGTCGTACACGGCGACGATGGTGGGGCAGTTGAGGCCCGCGACAGCCTGTGCTTCGCGCCGGAAGCGTGACTGGAAGAGCGGATCGCGGGCAAGATCCTTCCGCAGGATCTTGATCGCCACTGCCCGTCCGAGCCGGAGATCACGGCCGAGATGGACGTCAGCCATTCCACCCCTGCCGATGAGCTCGCGGACCTCGTAGCGTCCGTTGAGAATCCGCTCGGCGCTCATATGGCATCACCGTTGCTACCGGTCATGATCCCTGGGATGAGGCGGACGACGTTGGAGTGGCGGTGGGGACGAGCGCGGGCGCGGGTGCGGAACCGGCGGTGGGTGATGCCGAGGTCGGCTCGGGCTCCGAAGTGGGCTCGGGCTCCTGGGTGGGCTCGGGAGCGGTGGTTGCCGGGGGGCCGGAAGACAGCGTGTACGCAACCTGTGAACCCGCTGGAACGATGGCGCCCGCCTGGGGATCCAGGCCGATCACCGTTCCTGCCGGAGCTGATGAGACCCGCGTTCCCCCGTTCACCGGTTCCAGCCCGGCTTCGGTGAGGCGCTGCCGCACTGTCGCTTCGTTCTGGTTGATGAGGCCGCCGGGAACGGTAATTTGTTCGGGAGTGGCTTGTTCGGGACCGTCCGAATAGGTCACCGTGATGGTGTCGCCCGGGCTGAGTGTTCCCACGGGGTCGAGGTTCAGGACGACACCCACGTCCTCGCTCGAGCTGACCGGCACACGGGATACCGCAAGACCGAGGGCACCCAGTTCAGCGGCCACCTCATCGACCTGCCGTCCCTGGTACTGCGCCGCGGAAATGATGATCTGCTCCACTTCGGGAGTGGTCTCTTCCGCGGAAGGCGGCGAGGAAGAAGCCGGGGGGGAGCTCGACGGCGGCGTGGGGGAGCTCGGCGATGAATTCGAACTTGTTGTCGCAGCCGGAGCCGGGTCGGTGCCGTCCCCGGCGAGCAATGGACCGATGACCAGGGCGGCAATGGCCAACAGTGCCAGCATGAGCAGCACGATGAGTGGAATCAACCAGGGGCTCCGGTGGCGCTCGGCCTCCTGGGGAGGATCGCTGCGGTCGATGTCTTCCTCCGACCAGTCGCGTGACGCGGCGATGGCGCCGGCTGCTGCAGCGGGAGCTGCGACGGTCGGCAGTGCGGAAGTCGACGGGGCCGGAACTGCCCGGGTCGCTGCAGTGTCCAGGCGGGGGACAGCTGCGGTGGAGGCACCCGCGGAACCGCCGAAGAGCAGCATGCCGGGCACAGCAGCCTCGGCCGCCGCCGTGTTGCCGGCGCGGATGGCATCCACCGCGCGGGCCAGTGCCTCGGCATTGGCCGGGCGGTCTGCCGGATCCTTGGCCAGCATCGAGGCGATCAGGGCCCGTACCGGCCGTGGTATCGATTCCGGTAGCGGCGGCGGTGCGTCGTTCACCTGTGCCAGGGCAATCGCTATCTGGGATTCTCCGGAGAACGGGCGTCGGCCCGCAAGCAGTTCATAACCGATCACGCCGAGGGCGTAGATATCGCTCGACCCGGTGGCGGGCTGCCCGGTGGCCTGCTCGGGTGCAAGGTACTGGGCCGTACCCATGACCTGACCCGTTGCGGTCAATGGAACCTGATCGGCGAGGCGAGCGATGCCGAAGTCGGTGATCTTCACGCGATTGTTCGGCATCACGAGGATGTTCCCCGGTTTCACATCCCGGTGGACGAGTCCCTGGCGGTGGGCGACGGCCAGGGCGGTGGCCGTTTGCCCGACGATCGAGAGGGTGCGGTCCGGTGAGAGTACCTGCTCTTTCTCGATCACCGCTGACAGTGGCTGTCCTGGAACCAACTCCATCACCAGGTAGGCCGACCCGCCCTCTTCGCCGTAGTCGAACACATTGGCGATACCTTCATGGCTCAGGAGGGCTGTATGGCGCGCCTCGGCCCGAAACCGGTTGAGGAAGGCCGGGTCGCCGGAATATTCCTCTTTGAGGATCTTGATGGCGACCACCCGGCCGAGCACCTGGTCACGGGCTTTCCAGACCTCACCCATTCCGCCGATGGCGATGCGGTCAGTGAGCTGGAACCTGCCGCCGAGGGTGATTCCCGATGTAGGCCTCACTGGTTGAGCACCGCCTCTATGATTCTTTGTGCACTGGGACTTGTCAGTTGGCTTCCGGTGGCGATATCCACGTTTTCCATCACGATGGACACCGCAACCTGCGGGTCGTCGGCAGGAGCAAACCCGGTGAACCATGCGTTGTCGCCGATTTCGGTGAGCTCCGCCGTACCGGTTTTGCCGGCGACCTCAACGCCGGAAACCTGCGCGCCGCGGGCTGTTCCATTCTCCACCACATTGACCATCCACTCCGTCAGCTGGTCGGCGGTGTCGCGGCTGACCGGCTCGCTGAGGACCTCGGGCTGGGGGGAGTCGAGCAGTTCAAGATCCGGAGCGCGGACCGCCTTGATGAGGTTGGGTTTCATCAGCACGCCGTCGTTGGCGATCGCTGCGCTGACCATGGCCATCTGGAGGGGGGTCACCTTGACGTCGTACTGGCCGATGGCTGAATAGGCGAGCAGCGCCTGGTCGAGTTCGTCCGGGAAGGAACTGGCAACCACCCGGGTTGGAATGGAGAACTCCTCACCGAAACCGAAAGCCTGGGCCTGCTCCTGGATGCGCTCCTGACCGAGTTCCCACGCAATCTGCGCGAACGGTGTATTACAGGACTGCTCGAGGGCGAATTCGAGATCCGCCGTATTTCTCGAAGCGCAGTTGCCGTTCACGTAGTTCGGCAGTGTCTCGGACGATCCGGGAAGCTCGAGGGAGGCGGGATTCGGTATCTCGGAGTCCTCGTCGAACAGACCGGATTCGAGGGCTGCTGCGGCGACGATCAGTTTGAAGACCGAACCCGGGGCGATGAGTGATTCCGTGGCCGGATTCGTGTAGATCGAGAGACCCGGAACCTCCGACAATTCAGCTACATTCTGGATGACGACGCTGGTGTCGTGGTTGGCAATGAGGTTGGGGTCGTAGGAGGGCTTCGACGCCATGGCCAGGATGTTGCCGGTTTTCGGCTCCGTCACAACGATCGTGCCCTTCTGGCCGTCCGGAATCAGGTCGAAGGCAAGTTGCTGGAGCTGCGGATCGATCGTCAGCTCGATGGAGGCGCCCGCCACCTGGTCGCCGGAGAACAGACGTACGAGGCGGTCGTAGAAGAGTTCGTTGCTCGTACCGGAAAGCAGTTCCGATTCAGCCTTCTCCAACTGGGTGGACCCGTTGACCAGCGAGTAATAACCGGTGAGATGGGCGTAGAGGTTGGGCTGGTTGTACACCCGCTGATAGTTGAACTGGTCGTCTGACGGCACCGATTCCGCGACGGCCCGGCCATCGACGAGGATCGCGCCGCGCGGCTGCCCGAATTCCTGGTAGAGCTGCCGGTTGTTCCAGTCGTTCGTGCTCAAGGCTTCGGCCTGGAAGAACTGCACGTAGGTCAGTGATCCGAGGATCAGCGTGAACATCCCGATCGCTACCATCCAGGATCGGCGGATTGCCTGGTTCATCGGGCGGCCTCCGTGGGGTGTCCGTGGGTGGGTTTGCCGTTCATGCCGATGGCCTCGGGAAAGGAACTCGTCAGAGGACCAGTTGGCGCCGGACGGCGTGCCGTTTCAGAGATCATCAGGAGAAGAGCCACGATCAGCCAGTTGGCGAGCAGTGAAGAACCACCGGCGGACATGAAAGGGGTGGTGAGGCCGGTCAAGGGGATCAATCGGGTGATGCCTCCGATGACGACGAAACATTGCAGCGCGATGGTGAAGGAGAGCCCGCAGGCGAGTAGCTTCCCGAAGCCGTCCTTCGTGCCCAGGGCCGCGCGGAATCCCCGGGATACGAGTACCACGTAGAGCATGACGATGGCGCTGATGCCGATCAGTCCCAGTTCCTCACCGAGGGCGGCGATGATCATGTCGCTGTTGGCATAGGTGACGAGATCCGGCCGTCCCTGGCCGAAGCCGGTTCCCACGAGCCCGCCGCTGGCGAGCCCGAACAGACCCTGCACCACCTGGCCGCTGCCCCCGGGATTCCGGTTATAGACCTCGGGGTCGAAGGCATTGATCCAGCTGTCGAAGCGCAGAGCCACATGGCTGAACAACTGCAGCGCGACATAACCGCCGACACCGATCAGTGCCAGCCCGATCAGGACCCAGCTCACCCTGCTGGTTGCCACGTAGATCATGGCCATGAAGAGGCCGAAGAAGAGAATGGAGGATCCGAGGTCCCGCTGGAAGATCAGCACGCCGATACTGACGAACCAGGCGGCGATCATGGGTGCGAGGTCCTGGAACCGTGGTAGTTGCAGGGGGCCGATCTTCTTGCCCGCCAGAAGGATGAGATCCCGGTTCGTCGAAAGATATCCGGCGAAGAAGATGGCCAGCGTGATCTTGGCGACTTCACCCGGCTGGAAGGTTCCGATGCCCACCGAGATCCAGATCCTCGCACCATTGATCTCGAGCCCGAGCGGGGTGAGGGGCAGCAGGAGTAGAACGGCACTTACGATGAGGGAGATGTAGGTGAAGCGCCGGAGGATCCGATGGTCCTTGAGGAAGACCAGCAGCACCGCGGCGGCACTGATTGCCACGCCCGTCCACAGCAGTTGCTGGGGAGCGACAGGGCTGAAGGTCGCCTCGTCGATGCGGGTGAGATCCAGCCGGTGGATCATGGCCAGGCCGATGCCGTTGAGGGCCAGAACGATCGGAAGTATTACTGGGTCAGCATATTTGGCCCGGATCCTCAGGATAATGTGGATCAGCAGTCCCATGCCCAGGAAAGTGAAGGCCTGGGTCCAGAAGTAGGAGTTGAACTGCTCTTCCCGGTCCAGCCCGGCGATGTAGTTCGCTCCAACCGCAACGGCCAAAGCAACAAGCAACAGGAGGGCTTCCACATTCCTGCGGGATCTTGGAACAGTCATCACATCGCTCATCGTGAACCTCCATCGCACGTTATCTGTGGCTGCGCCTCGCCGGATGGGCCGTCCCCGGTCGGATCGCTGGTGCTCGGCGCAGGGGTGGTGGATGGTTCAGCGGTAGCAGTCGGGGCCGTCGTCGGAGTGCCGGTCGCGTTGTCCGTTGCAGTCGGGGCCGAAGTAGAAGTTCCTTCACCGGGGTCGCACGGAACTGCCCTGAGCTCGCCGCGAAGGTCCTTCACAATCCGCTCGGCTTGCTGCAGGTCACTGGCGGGCAAGGTGTTCATCAGACGGGACCTCTGGTACTCGGGCAGGTTCGAAACCGGAATATCCGTCACCTCGTGGACTTCGCTGAGGCGGAAAGGGCCCACGCTCTGCGGGACGCCACTGAAGATGGCGACCTTGTTCTCCGATTCGGCAACGTAGTAGCGGGTCTGCGTCCAGGTGTACCCGAAACCGACGACGGCAATCAGGATCAATGCCATCAAGCCGAGGAACGCCGGCATCAGCCAGCGGCGTCTCGCCGGAGCGAGCTCCGGGTCGACCGCAGCCTCCCCTCCGGCTGAAGTCTCGCCGCCATGAGTCAGCATCATGGCGGCCCGGCGTTCGCTGGAGCGCTGTGTCACGATCGGAATCTGACCGGTCTCAGTCGCAAGGGCGGCCGAACCGACGAGGACATGCGGACGGGTCAGCAGGTCCTCACGGATGATGTCAGCGCGTATGGCAGCGCCGGGGAGCTCACCGTCGTTGATGGCCGGCGAGTCTTCGCCGCCTTCGGAATCGGGCGCGGGACTCTGCTCGCGCTCTCCGGCTGCTTCCCGGGCAGGAGGAATGACGGGGGGAGGCAACATCTCGTCGTCGTCGGCCTCCGTCACTTCCACGATCGCCACGGTGACGTTGTCGGGGGAGCCACCCGTGAGAGTCAGCTCCACAAGCGCATTGACGCATTGCCGCAGGTCCGCCGTCTCCCGAAAGACCTGCTCCACGACGTGTTCGCTGAGCACTGCATTCAACCCGTCCGAGCACAGCAGCCATCGTTCGCCCGGGGCGACATCGAAGGATTCGAGGTCGAGTTCCGGACTTGCATCGACGTCCCCGAGCACACGCATGAGGACGTTCTTGTGCGGATGGACCTCAGCCTCCTCGGGCCTGAGCCGGCCTTCGTCAATGAGCCGCTGCACGAAGGTGTGGTCCTTGGTGATCTGCTGAAAGACCCCGTCCTTGAGGCGGTAGGCACGTGAATCACCGATGTGCGCGAGTTCGAGCCGGTTTCCGTCGAGGAGCAGTGCGGTGACAGTGGTGCCCATGCCGGCGAGCTGGGTATTGGTGCTGACGAGCTCCGACAACAGGGAGTTGGCCGTCTGGATCTCATCCGCAAGGTGGGTACCGGCGTCCCCCGCATGATCGCCCCGGTCGAGGTGCACCAGGTCGAGGACGGTGGAGGCCGAGGCGACGTTGCCTCCCGCATGGCCACCCATGCCATCCGCCACGACCGCCAGATAGCGCCCGGCATAGGCCGAGTCATCATTCTTCGAGCGGACCATGCCGACATCCGAGCGCGCCGCAAACCGTAGAACAAGGGCCATTGCTATGGCCTCAATTCAATGACCGTCTTACCGATCCGGATGGGTACGCCGGGCTCGACGGGCAGGGCCCGGGTGAGCTGGGACCCTGCGAGGAAGGTGCCGTTGGTCGAGCCCAGGTCCTCGACGAACCAGCGGCTCCCCTGGGGGAACAGCCGGGCGTGCCTGCCTGATGCGTAATCGTCCTCGAGGACGAGCGTTGCTTCCTGGGCGCGCCCCAGGAGGATGGGGCTGGAGGTCAGCTCGAGGGTGGTGCCGGCGAGTGGACCCTCGGTCACCACGAGCTGGTGCGCCTGGATCCGTGGGGGAGGCAATTCCTGGGCCAGTTCCGGATTCTTGCGCGCCTCGCGGGCCGTGGGTGTGCCGGTCTTGTTGCGCTGTCCGACGACGAGGTCGCGCCGGAGCGCGCTCACCGTGCTGAGGACGAGGATCCATAACAGCACCAGGAAGCCGTAGCGCAGCAGCGTGACGGTCAGTTCGCCTGCCTCACTCATGCCTGTGCACCACCGGCCGGGAGGGGAACGAGCCGGAAGGTCAGGCGTGTGCGACCCATGGTGATGACCGATCCGTCGGTCAGTTCCGCCTGGCCCTGGACTCGCTGCCCGTTGACGTAACTGCCGTTCGTGGAACCGAGGTCGACGGCGAACACCCCGCCGTTCGAGGTGCGGATTTCGAGATGGCGTCGGGAGACACCGGTGTCATCCACGAGGATATCCGCATCGGAGGATCGGCCGAGAATGATCGACCCCGCATTGATCGAGTAGCGCTGCCCGTCCAGTTCGAGCACGGGCTGGTAGCGGGTGGGCTGCCGTCTGGGCGCCGAGGGTGCGTTGGCGGCCGGCGCCCGGCGCCCGCCCTTCTCCATGGTGGAGTCGAGCTCGAGCACACCTGTCTTGAGGTCGGGATCGTGCGCGAAGGAAACTTGAACCGGACCCTGGAGGGTGTACTGCTGGCTGGTGGCATGGCGGATCACGACGTCGCACAACTCCTCGGCGAGAGCTGAGCCCCATTGCTGGGCGTTCGCGAAATCTGCATCGGACAAGCGTGCGGTGAAGACATTCGGGGCGAGGGTACGGCCCTGGGCAAGAACCATTGACCGATCATCCAGTTCCTTGCGGAGCGCACTGGCAATTTCCACCGGTTGCACCTCGGACCGGGAACCGGTGGAGAAGACGCCTCGGACCATTTTCTCCAAACCGCGTTCAACATTGTCGAGTATGCCCATTTTCGCCTCCTGACCTTCCTCGGATGTTCGTGGGTGCTGCGGAACCTGGCTTGATTGCTTCCCGGTGGTCCTGCCTGAGGCAGCGTCCAGCCGGGCACGTTCACCCCGATACTACTTGGGTGCTCTGGGAATGACATTAACGGCGACCGCCCGGGCATTACTTTGCGCTAACGATTGGGCGCCGACGCCGGGTGCCCGAAGAATGCGGCGCCCAGGCCGGAAGTAGTCCGTTTAGGTGTTTTCTCACCGGCTCCGTTATGCTTGTTTCTGCTGTTCACAAGCCGATCGGAGCCATCCGAAAAGTTTGGAATCTCGAAATTGCGCGAGTGGCGGAACGGCAGACGCGCTGGCTTCAGGTGCCAGTATCCGAAAGGGTGTGGGGGTTCAAATCCCCCCTCGCGCACGGAAATTCGAGACAAAAGGCCCCCAGTTTCGGGGGGCCTTTTGTCGTTGGAGGGGCTGTCCCTCTTTCCTGGTCCGGAAGGCGGCGCTTCACCGGAAGTCCCGTGACTTCGTCGTGGCCTTGAGTTGCAGCACCTCGAACCGGTCCGCTACAAGGTTCACCACTCCCTCGGGGGACCGTTCAAGGATGCCCCGAACGATCACGCTGCTGGCTTCCCGTGCCACGCGGCGGTACCGCTGCCACACTCCTACTGAGCAGATCACATTCACCAGTCCGGTTTCGTCCTCCAGGTTCAGGAATGTAATGCCGCTGGCAGTGGCAGGGCGCTGGCGGTGTGTCACCACCCCGCCGGTTTCCACGCGCCGGCCGGATTCCGCCACCTGCAGCTCCGCCGCACTGAGCGCACCCCGGCGCTTCAGCCGGGTCCGCGCATGGCGTACCGGGTGATCATCAGGAGTGATACCCATGGACCATAGATCTGAACCCACCTTGTCAAGGTCCGAGAGTTCGGGCATCAGCGGGGGCTGGATATAGACGGCGGTGCCCTTGATCTGACCTTCCCGCTCGGTGGAGGCAGGGCCCGCATCCCACAGTGCGGCGCGCCTCGACAAGCCCATGGAATCGAAGGCTCCGGCGGCAGCAAGCGCTTCAAGCTGCGCGGAAGTGAGCCCGGTACGCCGCGCGAGGTCCCTCATGTCCTCGAAGGGGCCGTTTCGGGTTCGCTCACCCACAATCCTTTCCGCCACCTTCGTACCAAGGGACTGCACGCTGTCCAACCCCAGCCGCACCGCATAGTTGCCGTCACGGCGGTGGGCGGTGGAATCAAAGGGAACGCTTCGGTCGAACGGACCGACGGGCGGCTGATGCTCCTGCACGCAGCAGTCCGTTCCTGTGGTCCGGGATCGGAGATCTTCACCGGGGACGAAGCCGTCAAGAGGTTCGAGGTCAGCGGAGACGCCGGAGTGCAGGATGTCGGGCCGCAGCACCTGTGCTCCATGCCGCCGTGCATCGGCAACGAGTGTCTGCGGTGAATAGAATCCCATGGGCTGTGCCCGTAACAACGAGGCGAGGAAGGCTCCAGGATAGTGGAGCCTCAACCAGGCACTCACATAGACCAGCAGGGCGAAACTGATGGAGTGGCTTTCGGCGAAGCCGAAGTTCGCGAACGCATGGATCTTGTTGTAGATCGCGTCTGCCACGTCTCCGGTGATGCCGTTCGACTCCATGCCCTCATAGAGCTTGGTCCGTAGCGAATCGATCCGTTCCTCCCCCCGTTTTGATCCCATGGCCCGACGCAGCAGGTCGGCATCGGCTCCCGTGCAGCCTCCCACCACCATGGCCATCTGCATCAGTTGTTCCTGGAACAGGGGGACACCCAGCGTGCGTTCGAGCACCGGTTTGAGGTCCGGGTGGATATAGAGCACTTCTTCCTCGCCCATTTTGCGCTTGATATAAGGGTGGACGGCACCACCCTGGATGGGACCCGGACGTACGAGGGCCACTTCGATCACGAGGTCGTAGAACCGGCGTGGCTGCAGACGGGGAAGCATCCCCATCTGGGCACGGCTTTCCACCTGGAACACCCCCACCGAATCGGCGAAGCACAGCATGTCGTAGACACCCTGCTCCTCCTTGGGAATACTGTGCAGCGCCCACTGCTCACCGAAGTGCTTTGCCACAAGATCGAAGTTGTACTGGATGGCGGCAAGAATGCCGAGGCCGAGGAGATCGAACTTCACCAGGCCCATCCAGGCGCAGTCATCCTTGTCCCATTGAAGGACGGTCCGCCCCTCCATCCGCCCATGCTCAATGGGGCATACTTCTCCGACGGGGCGGTCCGTCAGCACCATCCCTCCTGAATGGATGCCGAGGTGCCGCGGAAATTTAAGGACTTCCCGGGCAAGTCCGACCACCGAATCCGGAATGTCGTGATCAGTACTCGACACCAGTCCTCCCCAGCGTTCCACCTGTTTCGACCAGGCATCCTGCTGCCCGGGGCTGTGGCCCAATGCCTTCGCCATGTCACGGACAGCGAACTTGGGGCGGTACGTGATGACGTTGGCAACCTGCGCCGCATTGAATCTCCCGTACTTCCGGTAGACATACTGGATGACTTCCTCGCGGCGGTCGGAGTCGAAGTCCACGTCGATGTCGGGCTCTTCGTCGCGCAGGCTGGACAGGAACCGCTCGAACGGGAGCTCGTACTTGATCGAATCAACAGCAGTGATCTCCAGGAGATAACAGACGGCGGAATTCGCCGCCGAGCCGCGGCCCTGACACAGGATGCCGTTACGGCGGGCGTAGTGCACCAGGTCATGGACGATCAGGAAGTATCCGGGAAAATTCTTGCTCTCGATGACGTCCAGTTCGCGTTCTATCCGTGTCCGGACATCGGGCCGGCCGCCGTACAGTTTGTCCGCCCCCTCCCAGACGAGCTGCCGGAGGTAGCTCATCTGGGTGTAACCTTCGGGCAACTCGATATTCGGCAGGCCGGGTTTGACGCTGCGCAAGCGGAAAGCGAGGTCGTCCGCAAGGTCGACCGTCCGTTCCACAGCTCCCGGATAGGCTCCGAACCGAACGGCCATCTCGGCACCGCTGCGCAGGTGAGCCGCGCCCGCTGCCGGGAGCCAGCCGTTCATCTGGTCGAGGCTCCGGCGCGCGCGGACGGCAGCCAGGGCTGTTGCGAGCCGATGCTGACCGGGGACGGCATAGTGCACATTGTTTGTCGCGATGACGGGTAGCTTCAGCCGTGCGCCCAGAGCGGCCAGTGCATCATTGTGCGCAGTGTCCAATGGGTTGCCCTGATCGGAGAGCTCAACGGCCACGCAATCCCGGCCGAAAAGGTCCAGGAGGCGGACGATCTCCCGCTCTGCGGCCCGGTCGCCCCCGGAAATCAGGGCCTTCCGAACGGCTCCCTTCCGGCAGCCCGTGAGGATCATCCACTGGCCTGCAGCATGCTCGGCAAGATTTTCCAGGGAGTAGCGGGGTTTCCCCTTTTCCGCTCCCTCGGCCAGCTGTGCTGCGGTGATGGCACCGGCAAGACGATGGTAGCCGGCCGATCCGCGCGCAAGCACCAGTAAATGGGAACCCTCGGGGTCCGGCTCGCCGTTCTGGGGTTTCGACAGTTCGAGGGAAAGTTCCGTGCCGTAGATGGTCGCAAGGTCGGGGTGTTTTTCGGCGGCTTCAGCCAGATGCACCGCACCGTACAGGCCGTCATGATCCGTCAGCGCGAGGCCTCGAAGACCCAACCGGTGCGCTTCCTCCACCAGTTGCTCCGGGCTGGCTGCGCCGTCAAGGAAGCTGAAGTTCGAGTGGACATGGAGTTCCGCGTAGGGCGTTCCCTGCTCCTCCGGAGCCCTAGCGCCTGCAGGAGGGGCCGAATAGGGCTGGCGTTTCCTTGACCAGGCGGGGCTGTCGCCGCCGTCGGCCCCTAGGGGAGGTTCCCCCGGGCGCGTTCTGTCGGACAGGTTCCGCTCGAAGTCGGACCAGGGGACGGGCGGATTGCTCCAGGCCACGGGCATCTTCCTTTCCTTAGTCGTAACTGGCCTCGGAAAACCACTCGTGATTCTCGAGAAGCAGGAGCCAGGCGGAACCCGATGTATCCACCAGCTGAAAACGGTTGAGCATTCGTCCCCGGGGATCCCACCAGCGCTCATTGATGGGCCAGGGGCCGGCCCAGGAATGCACCGGCCACCGCTGGTCACTACGGCCGACCATAAAAAAAGCGGGGTCCGCGCTCATCAGCCCCCTTGGATCAATGTCGACGGGGTTCCCCCTCGCATCAACGACGACGGCGGGAACCGGCACCGCGAAGACCGTGGCCGGAACCGGGCCGGGAAGCCTTCCGGGCCAGGGCTGGGTCTTGTCCTGGGCTGCCGGTGAATCCCCCCAGGGAATATAGACCCTGCGGTCCGCCAGAAGCCGCCCGCCGGCAATCACCGCCGTCAGCACGGCTCCATGGCCCAACATGCTCTGCACGCGTGCCAACCCGTGGTAGATGCTTTCATCAGGACCGGTTCCCCACAGACCGTCGGCGTGGTCACTGAGGTCCTCGACGAGGCCGGGGACAATCTGCACGTGCGTGATGCCGGATGTCAGCCCGTGGTCAGCGGCATTGCTTCCCTGCAGCTGCCAGCGCACACGGTCCACGACGTCGTCGGCGTCGAACCAGCGCGGGTGCTGCCACAAGCGCTCGGAGACCTCGCCGGACTCCGTGTGCAGTGCCACCTGCAGTGTTGTGCACACCAGCCCGGCCTGCCTCAGCCCGTCCACGAAATGTTCGGCAGTTATCCGGAAGGCGAAGGCCAACTGGTCGATGCGCACCAGCGGCGGCTCGAAGTGGGCAGTGGCATCCAGCTGGGGAGGAGGGGTGCGGGCCAGAACGCTGGAATAGTCGAAGCCGCAGGCCTGCCGGTGCGCCAGTGCACCCTCGGCGCCGAACCGGTTACGCACATCAGCAGCGCTCAGGGCGGCGAAATTTCCGAGGGACCTGATACCCAGGCGCTTCAGCAGCACCGCCAGCCGTGGCTGCTCCAGAACATCGAGGGGGAAGGTGCTGAGGAACCACGGGGATCCTCCGGGAGGGATGATGCAGAGCGGTTCGGCCTGCGGATCCTCCAGTGCCTCCGTTGCCTTGGCTGCCTGTTCCGCAGCAAAAAGACCATCGGCAATGCCGATCCGCACATCGGTCAGGCCAATGGCAGCGAGAGTCTGGAACACGATGGAGGCCGCACTTTCCTCACTGCCGTAATAGCGGGCCGGACCCTTGATCTGAATGGCACACAGTCCCGGACGAAGAACCTGCACTCCCGGCATAAGGGTTTCCACTGCCGTGATGACGGGCTCGAAGCTGCGGGTGTCCAGCGACGGATCGTAGGCAAGGACGGTGAGGCCGGAACACCGCGCCTGCGCTTCCCGAAGGCGTAGGCCCCGCCGTACACCGTCCTGTCGGGCCGTGGGTGAACAGGCGAAGACCTCGCCCCTGTCCACCAGGGCAAGAGCTGTATGAACATCGAGCGAGTGCTCGCGGACGGCCGCCGTAATGGGCCAATCCGGGCACCACAGCATCAGGGTGCGGGTAGCGGTGAGGGCGGCTGGGGGCCCGGATGCGGCTGCTCCGGTGCTCATGAGGACTTCCGGCTCGGTTGGAAGGTCGGTTGGAAGGTCGGCTGGAAAAGGGTGGTGCCGTCGTCGGAGGTAGGGGGATGTTCCAGTGCGGTGTCGCCGGAAGCCTGCCAGGGGCCGCGCTGCAGTTCGGTCAGACCCACATACGTATGACGCAGCCGGCCGGCGGGATTGGTGGCGGTGATCTTCATCCTGCGGGCTTGGAGATGACCGGTTCCTGCCCCCAGTCCCTCCCATGCGCTCTCGGCGATGCTCAGCGTTGAATCGCACTGCTGCCAGTTGCCCAGTGTGATCAATGCGGTGCCGCGCTGCCGAAGCCGGGATTTGAGCCGTGCGGTATCCGAGGGGGCAAGGTGCACGGGGGCGCGGGTCAGCACAACGGAGACCACGTCCACCAGTGCTGCCGTCACAGTGAGCCACTGGGCTCCCGGATCAGGAACCAGGATGAGCCGCTCCAGGTTGATCCCAAACTCCTCGGCGGCCTCCACGCTGAATTCGGGCAGGCCCACAACGCTGCACCAGGCACCGGTTGCGGACGGGCCGGCGAGGAGTGCCATGGCCAGGGTGGTGGAGTTCCGGACCGCATAGGACCCACCGGACTGCAGGCCACCTCCGGGGAGGATTTTGGCCAGCGCGGGAACGGTGGGAAGTCTCCGCGAATCCAGCCGGCTGGATTGCATCTGGTTGATGCGCGACTGGAGATCAGGGAGGGAATCCATCCCCGGCTGCAGAGCCGCCAATTTCGAGCCCGGAAGCCCAGGGTTGGGAAGCTCCTTCCGTCCGAGCGCCCCTGCAGCTGATGGTGTCACTCGTCAATATTCGAATACGTGTTCTATTAAGTCAATCGACGCAGTGGGCTTGCGGAATGACCGTCTCTGCGTCCGATGCCTGCCGCGCCGGTCCGTCGGGAAGCCAGACTGAACCGGTTTTGCCGCCATTGCCCGCTATGGCTCAGTAGTTGCCGCGTGTTCCTGTGCGACACGCGGTCGGAAGCGGCGATGGCACGAAATCCGGTGCAGAGGACCGGCAGGAGCATCAGTCCGCGCTCTGCTCCTGGCGCTGGATGTCACGCTCCTTGACCCGTTCTGCTTCGGTGCGGACCGCGGCCTGCGTGGACCGCTCGGCAACGAGCCAGGTGGGGGGCGCCTGCAGGAGCGCGGTGATGTCCTCGGTGGTGAGGGGGTCGGTGATTCCTCCACGGGCCAGTCCGCCGATCGATATTCCGAGTTTCTGTGCCACGACGGGTCGGGGGTGGGGACCTGTCCGCCGCAGTTCGGCAAGCCACTCCGGCGGCGTCTGCTGCAGTTCGTTGAACTCGGCCCGTGTCAGCTCACGGTCCTGGAATTCCTGGGGAGCCGCGGGAAGGTAAATCCCCAGTTTTTTCGCCGCCGTGGCGGGTTTCAGGGTCTGTGGTGTTTTTGCGGGGGTCATCTCCCCAGCTTAACCGGCCCGGCGCAGGCGGATGTTCCGTGCGTTAGTGTGAACCTGTGCCCGTGTTGCCCGTGCTTCAGCCCCGATCCCTGTCCGTGGGATTCGTTGCAGGCGTCACGCCGGGCAAGTGGGTGGCCCGGTGGCGAGAGCGGCACCCCGGGGTGAAGCTTGAACTTTACCCCTACGACGACGACGCCGCCCTCCCGGCGTTGAATGACGCCGGAATCGACGTCCTTTTTGTACGGCTGCCCATTGAGCGCCAAGGACTGCACGTCATTCCCCTGTATGAGGAACAGGCCGTGGTGGTGATGTCCAGGGAGAACGAGCTTTCCCTTTACGAGGAAGTTCCCCTGACCGAGCTCGATGCCGAAAACCGGCTCGGCATCGAGGAATGCGGCGGGCCGAAAGCGGCGGTGGAGGTGGCTGCGTCCGGGGCCGGTGTGGTGGTGCTGCCGATGTCCCTCGCGCGGCTGCACATGCGCAAGGACGCCGTCCACCGTCCCGTACCAGAGTTGCCCGGCACCGTGATCGGCATCGCATGGCGGAAGGGCGACGAGTCGCCCGACGTCGAGGAGTTCATCGGTATTGTGCGGGGCCGGACCGAGCGGAGTTCGCGCCAGCCGTCGGCCCAGGAACCGGCCGAGGCGAAGCGGAGTGCCTCGCAGAAGGCGGCGGCCAAGAAGGCCGGTTCCCAGGGCGCCGGCGGAAAGGGCGCCGGCGGAAAGGGTGCCGGCGGAAAACACTCCGGGGCCAAACCCGTTCAGGGGAAATCGAAGAAGGCATCGCCGCCCAGGCGGGGCCGTCGTCGTTAGCTGAAGACCGCCTCAACCCCGGGATGGGAGGAGTTGAGGCGGCCGCCCTCAGCTAACCCCGCTAACCCAGTGAAGCCAGCGCGAAGACTGCAGCTGCGATAGCGAAGCCCATGACGCCGATTGCCGTTTCCATGACAGTCCAGGTCTTCAGTGTGGTCTTGACGTCCATGCCGAAGAATCGGCCCACGAGCCAGAAGCCTGAATCGTTGACGTGGCTGACCACCACTGAACCGCCGGCGACTGCGACAACGAGGGCAGCAAGCTGCAGGCCGTTGTAGTCTCCCGCTGCAATCGCCGGTGAGATGAGACCCGCGGCCGTGGTGAGCGCAACAGTGGCCGAGCCCTGGGCGATGCGCAGGATCGCGGCGATGAGGAAGCCGGCAAGAATGATGGGGATCCCGAGGTTTCCAAGGACTCCCTCAAGGGCATCGCCGATACCACTTGTCCGCAGCACCCCACCGAACATGCCGCCGGCCCCCGTGATGAGGATGACCGAACAGACCGGCCCGAGTGCTGATTCGAGGGTGTTCTCGAGGACCGTCTTATCCACTCCGCGGCGTCGGCCCAGAACGTACGATGCGACCAGGAGCGAGATCAGCAGGGCAACCGGTGTCTCCCCCAACGTTCGCAGGAGCTGGAACCACCCCTGCTCGGCGAAGTCTTCGCTGACGGCTCCCGACCGGGCAACGGTGTTCAGGCCGGTATTGAGGAAGATCAGCACCAGCGGGAGGAGCAGGATGCCCACGACTGTGCCGAATTTGGGAGGATTCGCCTCGTTGTGAGGATCGGCTTTTCCCAGCAGTTCAGGAATGGGAAGCACGAACTTCTTACCTGCCCACTTCCCGTAGAGGTACGCCGTGACGTACCAGGTGGGAATGGCTGCCACCAGGCCGACCATGATGACGAGGCCCACATTCGCGCCGAAGAACTCGGAAGCGGCGACCGGGCCCGGATGAGGCGGAACGAAGATATGCATGACGGAGAACGCTCCGGCTGCGGGGAGCCCGTAGAGGAGGACTCCGCCTCCCAGCCGGCGGGCCACGGAGAAGACCACGGGAAGCATGACCACAAGCCCCGCATCGAAGAAGATCGGGAAGCCGAAAATCAGTGACGCGACTCCGAGCGCGAAAGGTGCACGTTTCTCGCCGAACACGCGGATGAGGTAGTCGGCAAGCACCCGGGCACCGCCGCTGGTTTCGACGAGCCGGCCGAGCATTGCCCCGAGACCCACGAGAAGTGCGACGGCGCCCAGCGTGGATCCGAAGCCCCCTACGAGGACCGTCACGATTTGGTCGGTGGGAATGCCTGTGGCGAATGCAGTGGCAAGGCTGATGAGGATCAGTGAGACGAACGCATGGATGCGCAGCTTGATGATCAGGAAGAGCAGCGCCAGGATGGCTGCTGCGGCAATGAGGAGGAGCGGCCCGGCGCTGAGGCTCTGGGTCCATCCTTCAATGGTCATGAATGTTCTCCGATTGAATAGATTGTCTGTAGGGATGTATCGGTCGACGCAGCCCTAGGGCCCGCTGATTCCCAGCCGCTCGAGGATGGAACGGACAACCTCGTGGGGTGTCCCGCTGTTGATGATCTTGATGCCGGCTTCGTCCGCCTGAAGCGGTTCGAGGGTGCTGAGCTGCGAGGGAAGCAGGGATTGCGGCATGAAATGTCCGCTGCGGGTCTTCATGCGCTCAAGGATGAGGTCAACGTCCCCTTCGAGGTGGACGAAACGTACGCTGCCGGAGGCTTCTGCCAGTACGTCCCGGTAGCTTCTCCTCAATGCGGAGCAGGTGATTACTGTACTTTCACCGTCCGAAGCCTTGGCTGTCATCCAGTTACGCATGACGTCGAGCCAGGGCCAGCGGTCCTCGTCGGTCAGTGCAGTTCCTGCGGTCATCTTGGTGATGTTCGCTGCGGGGTGGAACTCATCCGCCTCAGCGAATGTCCAGCCCAGTTCCTCGGCAAGCAGGGTGGCTATGGTCGTCTTGCCTGACCCCGAGATGCCCATGACGATCAGGTGCTGCGGTTGCGTTGCCATGCTGACTCCCTTGTCATTGCTCGTTCGTGTCCTGATCCACGCGAGGACACCAGCAAAGGTATCACCTTTGACAGATAAAGGTACTACCTTTCCGTACTACTCTGGCGGCCCTATTGTTAGTTCGGCAACGGTGGTGATGGAGAGGAACAGCATGACGGCGCAGTCGGTAAAACCGCACAGCCCTATCGAACCGGCGGAGGTCTTCTACAGCCGAATTCTCGACGCGGTGGGCCGTGACATCATCAACGGCACCCTGCCGCAGGGTTCACGCCTGACCATCGACGGCCTCCAGCAGCAGTTCGGAGTATCCCGTACGGTGGTGCGCGACTGCATGAGGATCCTCGAATCGATGAACCTCGTTTTCTCCAAGCGCCGGATCGGCATCGTGGTCCAGGCCCGGGAGCGCTGGAACGTCTACGACGCACGGGTCATCCGGTGGCGTCTCGGCGGGCCGGGGCGGGCGGACCAGTTCCGCAGCCTGACGCAGCTCCGGTGTGCTGTGGAGCCGGCCGCTGCCCTGGCTGCTGCGGGTAATGCCACTCAGGAGGAGCGTGCGCGGGTGGTCGAACTCGCGGCACAGCTCAGGTCGCTGGGTGAAAGTGGAAAGCTGGACGAGTTCCTCGAAGTGGACATCGAATTTCACGCACTCATCCTCAAGGCAAGCGGCAACGAGATGTTTTCAGCCCTTACCGAGGTGGTGGCCGAGGTGCTCTCCGGACGTACGAGGCATGGCCTCATGCCGCACAATCCCAGGGAACACGCGCTCGCACGTCACGAGGAGGTAGCGGCGGCCATCAGCAGTGGGGACGTGCGGGCTGCTGAATTCAGCATGACCTCCTTGCTGGCAGAGGTCCGCCAGGCCATCACCTGAGGGTCGGTCCGCCGGCATCCGGCTGTACTCAGTCCAGAAGGTGCCCCAGCGTTCCTGTTCCGAGGTAGGGCTGTGAGGCAAGGAAGCCCAACTGCTGTGCGGAAGGGGTGGTGTGTGTCCGGGCCAGAACCAGGTAAAGCTGGACAGCCTCGAAGCCGGCAAAGCCGTAGCGTGTTCCGGCGTTCGGTAGGTGATGCAGGGCATCCTCCCGGATACGCACCGCCCGGTACTCGAAGGCACTGCCGGGAAAGAAGGTCCCGCGGATCGGGTGCTCCGGCAGCTCGACCAGATGTCTTCCTGCCGAGCGGAGGACTGCATCCGAGGGGCCGCAGAAGTACAACTCCGGCAATCCCTGCTCGGTGCGGCCGGTGGTGTAACAGCAGCGGACGCCCCACGGCGTTTGAGAGAGGTGGAGGACTGGTGCGTCCGGAATGCCCCTGTGGAACGGGCGGAAAATGAGGTCTGTCATGAGATCTCCCGGTCATCGGTGACGAGGAAATCCACGATGCCAGCCGGCTCTGACATTCCCCCCGTACCAACAGAAAAGGGAAGCTCCCCGGGAGCTTCCCTTTTCTGTTGGATCAGGACTACACGGCCGCGGGTTCTGTGACGTTGGCGGTGGGCGTCATGTTCTCGGCATCGACCATCCATGCGTACTGCTCGAGCTTCTCGATGAAACCGTGAAGGATGTCCGCGGTGGTCGGATCTTCCTCGTCGATCTGGTCGTGGACGTCGCGCATGGTCTTGACAGCAGCGTTCAGCATCCGCACCACCAGGGTGACGGTGTCCTGCGTTGAAACCAGCCCTGCGGGGAATTCATTGAGCGAAGCACCTTTGGCGACGGCTGTGCTGCGCCCATCGGGGACCGCGTGGAGGGCGCGCATGCGTTCAGCCAGCTGATCGGCGAACAGCCGGGCGTCGTCGATGATCTCGTCGAGTTGCAGGTGCATGTCACGGAAGTTCTTGCCCACGACATTCCAGTGGGCCTGCTTGCCCTGGAGGTGCAGTTCGATGAGGTCGACCAGGACTGCCTGCATATTGTCGGTGAGGGTGGGTGAAGCTTGCATGGATCCTCCAGGAGTAGGAAAAGTGTCCGCCGCGGCGATGAAGAATCGACGGAAGCATCGATGGGGGGGGAGCCGCGGATTACTTTCACCCTAGACCCGCGTGTTGGCCAAATCCAACCGATCTGCATAATCTAAGTAGACTTACGGTTTTACCGGTCTGGAACCATTTCTGGGCTACGGACGGGGGAGCCGAAGTCCCTACGAAGGAGCGAATTTCATGGCGAAAGTTCAGGAATCGATCGACGTGGCCGTGCCGGTGAGCACTGCCTACAACCAATGGACCCAGTTCGAAACCTTCCCCAAATTCATGAGCGGTGTCGAATCCATCACGCAGACCTCCGACACCCAAACGCACTGGGTGACGAGCATCGGTGGTGTCCGGCGCGAGTTCGATGCCGAAATCACCGAGCAGCACCCGGACGAGCGCGTGGCGTGGAAGAGCACCGACGGTGAATCGCATGCCGGAGTGGTGACCTTCCACCGGCTCGACGAGAGCACCACACGTCTTATGGTGCAGATCGACTGGCACCCTGAAACCTTCACTGAGAAGATCGGCGCCGTGGTGAACGCAGACGCCGCGCAGGTCAAGGGGGACCTCAAGCGGTTCAAGGAGTTCATCGAGAAGAGCGGCGGCGAAAGCGGTGCGTGGCGCGGGGACGTCAGCGCGCCGCCGTCGGGGGTCGTCGGGGAAGCCGAACCGGCCAACGGCGCCTTACCCGACAGCGCCCTGAATGATCCCGACTCGGGCGGACCGCGGATGGGCACCCCGGGCAGCTGACCGGGGAGCTACAGGTCACCGACTTCAATGGTTTCGATGGCCTCGGCGGCGCGTTGCGAAAGGCCTGACGAGATCGGCGCGCTTTTCGCAGCCTCCGCCGCCGCCGCCTGGCCCTCACTGCTCACCGCGTACGTACCGAAAGCCTTCACCACCTCGGCGGTCTGCTCGTTCTCATAGCGCGAGCAGAACACCAGGTAGGACACAAGGACCAGCGGATACACGCCGTCAGCCGTGGTGGTCCGGTCGAGGTCGAGTGCGATGTCGTACTCTTCCCGCCCCGGCACCACAGAGGCGACGTCGACGGCGCCGGCCGCGGCCTCCCCGCTGACCGTCACATACTCATCGCCGACCAGGAGTCTCGCCTTCCCCAGGGGAGGCCCGACGGCGGAATCGTCGGCATAGGTCACCGCGCCCTCGGTGCTGGAGACGGTGCTGACCACCCCCGCGTTCCCCTTGGCATTCTCGTTGGAGAGCGAGCCCGGCCACGTGCCGTCGGCCTCGTCGGTCCAGATTTCCGGAACCACGGCGGAAAGGTAGTCGGTGAAGTTCTCGGTGGTCCCCGAATCGTCGGACCTGCTCACCGGAGAGATCCTGATGGAGGGCAGGTCCACGCCCTCGTTCTGGGCAGCGATGGCGGGGTCGTTCCAGGTAGTGATCTCGCCCCGGAAAATACGGGCGATCGTCGCAGCGTCGAGGTTGAGTTCGGTAATCCCCGGCAGGTTGAAGGCGATGCTGATGGGGGAGACATAGGCAGGGATGTTGAAGGCACCACCCGGGCCGCACACTTCAGTCGACGCTGCCAGCTCTTCGTCATCGAGGTAGGCATCGGAGCCGGCGAAAACCACCGCGCCGGCCAGCAACGCGCCGCGGCCCGCACCGGAGCCATCCGGTGAGTACTGCACTTGCGCGCGCGGGTGCATCGTGGCGAACTCCGCACGCCACCCATCCATGGCAGGACCCAGGGCAGACGAACCCGATCCGGTGATGGCGCCACGCAGGTTCGAATCCGCATTGCGGGCTGCCGCCTCCTGCGCGGGACCCAACGGGTAGTCCGACCCGCACCCGGCAAGGCCGAGGGCCAGGATCGCCATGCCGGCACCGATGGATTGGGTTCTCGCTGATTTCACTCGATCAACGGTACAGGGTGCGCGGTTTACAGGGTGCGCCAGTCCCCGTTCTGCAGATGGGACCCTGCCTGCGGACCCATCTGCAGCATGCCGCCATCCACCACCAAGGACGCTCCGTTGACGTAGCTCGATGCGGGAGAGGCGAGGAAGGCGATGACTGCGGCTACCTCCCTTGCGTCACCCGGCCTGCCCACGGGAATGCCGGGCCGGTCCACTTCGCGGGGGTCCTGGTCGCCGGCGTCGTTCATGGGCGTGGAGATCTCACCCGGCAGGACGGCGTTGGCCGTGATACCCCGATCGGCGAGCTCGAGGGCGATGGTCCGGATCAGGCCGCCGAGCCCGTGCTTCGACGCGTCATAGGCGGCGGACCCCACCCGCGGTTGCTCCTGGTGCACGCTGGTCACCGCGATGATGCGGCCGCCCTTGCCGGCGTCGAGCATATGGCGCGCGGCCCGCTGGATGCAGACGAAGGCGCCGTCGAGGTTGGCCGCCATGGTGCCGCGCCACGTCTCCCAGTCCGTGTCCAGAAACAGAGTCCCGCCATTGACGCCCGCGTTATTGACGAAGATGTCGACGCCGCCCAGCTCCTTCGCGAGCTGGTCCACCACATCCCCGCATGCGGGGGCGTCGGTGGTGTCGAGCCGCGCCACAGCCGCCTTCCGCCCGCGCTCGCGGACCAGCCGCGCCGTTTCCTCGGCGCCGTCGGAATCCGAGTGCCAGGTGATACCGACGTCGCACCCGGCATCGGCGAGGGCAAGCGCTGTGGCGCGGCCGATCCCTGAGTCGGATCCTGTGACGATTGCAGTGTTCGGGGAGAAGTCCATACCTTCATCCTCGGCAGCCACCGGAGGGTATGGCAAGGAGAAAAAGTAGGTGAATGTCAACAGTGGTGCCTGCGCGGGGCCTCGATCCCCGGGCCTTCCGCGTGTGAAGCGGATGCTCTACCAGACTGAGCTACACAGGCAAATGGTTCTCCCATAGCTTAGGGCATTCGGGGCGACTGCCCAATTCTGCCCGAGAACCCGCCTCCGGATGCGGCCCGGTACCACCACGACGGACGAAAACCTGCTGGCCACCGGGGTCCGGCGTGGGTAGCCTGAGAAATGGAACGCTAGCCAGGGACAACCGGAGGAGACGACGTGGACAACCAGGACATCCTCCAGCGCATCCAGGCGCTGGTCAAGGAAGAGCATGAGCTCCGTGGGGGTTCCCCTGCCGACGGCGGCGGGACGGATCCGGATTCCGGCACGAGGCTGAAGCGTGTCGAGGAAGACCTCGACCAGTGCTGGGACCTGCTCCGTCAGCGCCGTGCCAAAGCCGACGCGGGCGAGAACCCGGCGGACGCCGGGGCGCGGCCGATCAGCCAGGTCGAGAGCTACCGCCAGTAGATGAAATGCTCACTCGTCCTCTTCGATGTCAATGAGACGCTCTCCAATATGGAGGGCATGGCGCAGCACTTCGAGGAGGTGGGCGCCCCGCCGGGAACCGCAGCGCTGTGGTTCGCCTCGCTCCTGCGGGACGGGTTCGCCCTGACCGCCGCGGGCGTCAACCCGCGGTTCGCCGAACTCGCCGAGGGATCGCTTCGACGGATCTTCGCATCAGAGCCGCTCAACCGGAACCTCGACGACGCCGTCAGCCATGTTCTCGACGCTTTCCAGGAACTGCCCGTGCACCCCGACGTGGCCGACGGCCTGACCGCGCTGGCCCAGCGCGGGATACGGGTGGCGGCCCTGACGAACGGCGCAGCCGGCACAGCGACGTCGCTACTGGAGAGGGCCGGGTTGCTCAGCCATTTCGAGGCAGTCCTCTCGGTGGAGGATGCGCCCCTGTGGAAACCGGCCGCCTCGGCCTACGGGTACGCGGCGGAAACCTGCTCGACACCCCTGGCTGAAATCGCCCTGGTCGCGGTTCACCCCTGGGATATCGACGGTGCGGCGCGTGCCGGAATGAGGACCGTCTGGCTCAACCGGAACGGCGCCGACTTTCCGGCGTACTCGACGGCGCCGGACGAAACAGTGCAGCACTGCACGGAAATCGCCGCGCATCTGAACCCCTAACAGGAACCCTTCAGCTGACCCTTACGGAGGCCGGAAAGAAGTTCGGAAGTGACGCGGGCCGACGGACACGTACCTGGCCCGTAGAATGGTCCATGGTGAGCCGGGAAGACTGGTCGGCGCTGTTGAAGCGAGCCCCGACCAAAGGAACCCCCATGGCACACCCACCCCAGCATCAGCCCGTCGATGCACACGGGAAACGCATCTTCACCAGGAGCACCTATCCGGAGCACCTGAGGATCACCTCGATCCTCCGCAAGGAAACCGTAGGCGGCGCGCTGCTGCTGCTGGCCACGATCGCAGCATTGATCCTCGCCAACTCGCCGGCCGCCGACGGCTACTTCGCCGTACGGGACTACCGTTTCGGCTATGAACCGTGGCACCTCGAACTCAGTGTCGGCGCGTGGGCCGCTGACGGGCTGCTGGCAATCTTCTTCTTCCTCGCAGGACTGGAGCTCAAGCGCGAGTTCGTTGCCGGAGACCTCCAGAAATTCGACCGCGCCGTCGTCCCCGTGGCCGCGGCAGCCGGCGGCGTCGTGGTTCCCGCCCTCGTCTACGTGGCCATCACCCTCACAGCCGGCCCTGAAGCCCTGCGCGGCTGGGCCATTCCGACGGCGACGGACATTGCCTTCGCCGTCGCCGTGCTCGCCGTCGTCGGATCACACCTACCCAGCTCGTTGCGGATCTTCCTCCTGACACTCGCCGTGGTGGATGACCTCCTGGCCATCAGCATCATCGCCTTCTTCTACTCGAGCGACATTGCACCCACCCCATTGCTACTGGCGGTTCTGCCGCTCGCCGCCTACGCGATCCTCGCCCAGAAGTTTCCCGGATTCTTCCAGCGCCAGGCGTGGGCACCCTGGGTGATCCTGCTACCGATCGGGTTTGCCGTGTGGGCACTGGTCCACGCCTCGGGCGTCCACGCAACGGTCGCCGGGGTCCTGCTCGGCTTCGCCATTCCGGTGCTGCCGCCCAGGAAGTCGCTGAAAGAGGTCGACAAATCGGTGTCGCACGACCTTGCGCAGGCCCACGACATCGATCCCGAAGGCCTGGCCGACACCATGGAACACCGCATCCGGCCGATCTCGGCGGGAATCGCGGTGCCCATCTTTGCCTTCTTCTCGGCCGGCGTCGCGATCGGTGGGACCGAAGGCTTCGTCAGTGCAGTCACCGACCCCATCGCGATCGGCATCATGGTGGCGCTCGTCATCGGGAAGCCGGTGGGAATCCTGCTGGCCACCTGGCTTGTCACCAAGACGAACAAGGCCAACCTCGACCCGGACCTCGGATGGGTGGACATCCTCGGTGTCGCCATGTTGGCCGGCGTCGGCTTCACCGTGTCACTGCTGATCAGCGAACTCGGCTTCGGCCAGGGCACCGTCGAAGACGATCACGCCAAGGTGGCTATCCTCGCAGGTTCGCTTCTGGCCGCACTTGCCGCCGCGGTAGTACTGCGGAGCCGGAACAGGCAGTACCGCAGGATCGGGGAACGCGAGAAGATCGACGCCGACAGCGACGGCATTCCCGACGTCTTCGAGCGGAACGACTAGGGGCCGTTACGCACCCTTTTTCTTCGAGGTGCCGGTAGCTTTCGAGGCTGCCGCTTTCTTCTCGCGGTTCTTCTCGACGCTGCGGCGGAGTGCTTCCATGAGGTCGAGCACGTTGTCGCCGTCGTCGTCGCCCGATTCCCCGCCGAACGTCTCCTCGGTGTCGAGGGTGTCGCCCTTTTCGATCTTGGCATCGATGAGGGTGCGCAGCTGGACCTGGTAGTCGTCACTGAAATTCTCGGGATCGAAATCGGTCGAGAAGGATTCGACAAGGGCTGCGGACATCTCCTTCTCCTTCGAGGAGATGCGCACCTTCTCCTCGAGCGCGGGGAAAGAGGCATCACGCACCTCGTCATTCCAGAGCAGGGTCTGGAGCATCAGGACATCACCGCGGACCCGGAGGGCCGCAAGCCGGCTCTTCTGACGCAGCGAGAACTGCACCACGGCAGTGCGGTCGGTCTCCTCCAGTGTCTTGCGGAGCAGGACATAGGCCTTGGTAGACGTGGAATCCGGCTCAAGGAAATAGGAACGGTCGAACATGATCGGCTCGATCTGCGCGCTCGGCACGAACTCCACCACCTCGATCTCGCGGCTTTTTTCGACGGGTAGCGAGGCCAGGTCGTCGTCAGTGAGCACCACGGTGCGCTCGCCGTCGTCGTACGCCTTGTCGATGTGCTTGAAGTCGACGATCTCACCGCAGACCTCGCAGCGCCGCTGGTAGCGGATGCGGCCCCCGTCCTTGTCATGGACCTGGTGCAGTGCAATATCGTGGTCCTCGGTGGCGCTGTAGACCTTGACCGGCACGTTGACAAGGCCGAAGGCGACGGCGCCCTTCCAGATGGCTCTCATGACTCGGTTTCCATGCTCCAAGTGAACACCAGGCCGGTGGACCTGCACCAGAGCGGGCCGGCAACCCCGGCCGCACCCCTGCCGCATAGACTTGCAAAGTGACTTCCGAGACCCCAGAACCCGCAGAACCTACAGTCAGCAAGACGATCAACGACGACGGCGCCACGGTGCTCACGCTCGAGTACCCCTTCGCCTACCCGCCCGCGAAGCTGTGGAAGCACCTGACCGAGCCGGACAAGCTGAAGTACTGGTTCCCCTGCGAGATGGACATCCAGCCCCGCAGGGACACCGAGGTGAGCTTCACCTATGCCGACCAGCGTCCGCTGCACGGAATTGTCCTCGAAGCCGAAAAGCCGTCGCTGCTTGCCTTCACCTGGGAGAAGGAGACGCTTCGCTGGGAATTGAACCGGGCCGAGAACAACGGCTGCCGACTGGTGCTGTCCATCATCGCGGGCAATCCTGCCCACCTCGGCACCATGGCGGCAGGGTGGCACCTCACCCTCTCGGGGCTCGATGATTTCCTCAATGAGCGGGACCTCGGGCAGGATCCAGCGCTCTGGCAGGTTTACGTGGACCGCTACCGCAAGCAGTTTGCCGACTGAACTTCCGTTCAGTAGGAAGCCTGCTTACCAGGACTGGAATTCCCCTCCCATCCGGGCAAGACTTGGGTCATGGCCACTCCGGGTTCCCCAGCGCAGAGTGTGCGCGTGGACGGCCGTACGCTGAGGCTGACCAGCCTCGACAAGGTGCTCTATCCGGAAACTGGGACCACCAAGGCTGATGTCCTGGCCTACTACGCCGCGGTGTCGAACCAGCTGATCCACTCCGCGAGGGACAGGCCCGTCACTCGGAAGCGGTGGGTCTCCGGTGTCGGCACACCCGAGAAGCCGGGCCAGGTCTTCTTCCAGAAGAATATCGAGGCCAGTGCTCCCGACTGGGTGCAGCGCCACGCGATCGAACACAAAGACCACATCAACGTGTACCCGATGCTGAATGACGCTGCCACCCTGACCTGGCTGGCGCAGATTGCTGCGCTTGAGATCCATGTTCCCCAGTGGCGCTTCGGAGCGCAGGGTGAGCAGCGCAACCCGGACCGGCTGGTTCTCGACCTCGACCCCGGTGAGGGTGCCGGCCTGGCGGAGTGTGCCGAGGTGGCAAGGCTCGCCCGAGGGATTCTGCAGGGCATGGGCCTGGATCCCCATCCCGTCACCAGCGGATCCAAGGGAATCCATCTCTACTGCACCCTCGATGGCAGGCAGTCCTCGGAGGGGGTGTCCGCCGTAGCGCGCGAACTGGCGCGGGCCCTGGAGGCGGACCATCCTGATCTCGCGGTGAGCGACATGAAGAAGACACGCCGCACAGGGCGCGTGCTGGTGGACTGGAGCCAGAACAACAGCAACAAGACCACCGTGGCTCCCTACTCCCTCCGCGGCCGCTTCCAGCCTCTGGTGGCTGCGCCGCGGACCTGGGAGGAACTCGACGATCCAGGCCTGCAGCAGCTCGACTACCGCAGCGTGATGCTGCGGGTGAAGGAGCTCGGGGATGTTTTCACGGCTGATGAGGCGCCCCGGCAGCCCGGAGCAAGCCAGGCGGCGCCGTCGAAGGAAGACCGTCTCTCGAAGTACCGCTCCATGCGGGACCCGGCGAAAACCCCTGAACCTGTGCCGGAGGCAGCCGGCGCACCGGGCGGCAACAGCTTCGTGATCCAGGAGCACCACGCGCGCCGGCTGCACTACGACTTCCGCCTCGAACACGACGGCGTGCTGGTGTCATGGGCCCTGCCGAAAGGACCGCCCACGGTGCCCGATCGAAACCATCTCGCGGTCCAGACCGAGGACCACCCGCTCGACTACGGGTCTTTCGAGGGAAGTATTCCCAAAGGAGAATACGGAGCGGGAGAAGTGAGCATCTGGGATGCCGGCACGTACGAGTTCGAGAAATGGCGCGACGGCAAGGAGGTGATCTGCACCGTTCACGGACGCGCGGACGGCGGGTTTGCGCGCAGCGGTTCAGCAACGCGCCGCTTCGCACTCATCAACACCGGATCCTCGGGGAAGCCCGAGAGCGACAAGAACTGGCTGATCCATCTGATGAAGGAGCAGCCGGTGGCGTCGGGCGGCCCGGCTGCCCGGAAGGACCGGGCCCCGGACCGGAATCCTCCCCCGCGCGCAGGCCCGGCGCGGGCCGGGGCTGCTGCCGGAGCCGCCTTCGTCGAGCCGATGCTCGCGACGCTCGGTTCCGCGCAGGCGATTCCCGACCCGGAGGAGTGGGCGTATGAGATGAAATGGGACGGGGTTCGTGCCATCGCAACCGTGAATGGAGGCGCCACCCAGCTGACGAGCCGCAACGGCAATGACATGACGCTGCTCTATCCGGAGCTGGGCGACCTTGCCGAGTTCGTCAGCGCTGAAACGGCGGTGCTCGACGGCGAAGTCGTGGCGCTCAACAAGGCGGGCCGGCCTGATTTCGGCCTCCTCCAGACACGCCTGAAGCTGACCGACCCGGCCGACATCGAGTCGGCCACACGGCAGACGCCGGTGCGCTTTCTGGTTTTCGACCTGCTGGCATTCGAGGGTAGGGATCTCACCGGGCTCGACTACTGCCAGCGCCGGGAAATCCTCGAAAAAGCAGTGGATGAGGCCCCGGATTCCCACGTGCAGGTGCCGCCCGCCCTTGATGCCACCCTCGAGGAAGCCGTCGAGGCCAGCAGGGAACTGGGTCTTGAGGGAATTCTGGCCAAGCGGCTCACCAGCGATTACATCCCAGGCGCGCGCTCCCGGAGCTGGGTGAAGATCAAGCACCACCACACCCAGGAGGTAGTGGTGGTGGGGTGGCGTCCGGGCAAGGGAAACCGGGCGTCGAAGGTCGGATCGCTCCTGGTGGCGGTGCCGGACGGCGTCGACCTCAGGTACCTGGGACGGGTGGGCTCCGGTCTCACGGACCGTGAGCTCGCCGATGTCGGTGCCAGGCTCAGGAAGATGGCCCGCAAGACGCCGCCGCTGAGCGATGTGCCCGGAGCCGATGCCGCCGATGCGCACTGGGTCCGGCCCGCACTGGTGGGGGAGGTGCAGCACAGCGGCCATACCGGCGGCGGGCGGCTCCGCCATGCCGTGTGGCGTGGATGGCGGCCGGACAAGAAACCGTCCGACGTCGTCGTCGAGCGGTAGTAACCCCCGTTGATTAAGCACGAAAGGCGCCTCCTACCGCCCTGAAGCAGCCATAAGTGCTTAATCAGGGGGGGGTGGACGCCGACTACGAGAAGGAGCACGATGACCGATCTGGACGTTTCCGGGCTCGACGCATGGTGGCGGGCGGCCAACTACGTCTCCGTGGGGCAGATCTACCTGCGGGACAATCCACTGCTGCGGAGGCCGCTCGAGGGCACCGACGTGAAGGCCCGCCTATTGGGTCACTGGGGCACCACACCGGGCCTCAACTTCGTCTACACGCACCTGAACCGCGTCATCGCGGAGCGCCGCCAGGAAATGCTCTTCGTGACAGGGCCGGGCCATGGCGGGCCGGCGAACGTCGCCAATGCCTGGCTCGAGGGCACCTACTCGGAGGTCTACAGCCACGTCGGCAAGGATGAATCAGGGCTGAAGGAACTCTTCCGGCAGTTCAGCTACCCCGGCGGAATTCCGTCGCATGCGGCACCCGAGACACCCGGTTCCATCCACGAGGGCGGTGAACTCGGCTATACCCTTGCGCACGCGTATGGGGCGGTCTTCGACAATCCGAACCTGATCGCGGCGGCAGTGGTGGGGGACGGGGAGGCGGAAACCGGACCGCTGGCCGCAAGCTGGCACTCGAACAGCTTCCTGGACCCTGCGGTCGACGGCGCAGTGCTCCCGATCCTGCACCTGAACGGCTATAAGATCGCCAATCCCACGGTGCTGGCGCGCATGCCGGAGGAGCAGCTGCGGCAGCTGATGTACGGGTACGGGTATGAACCGCACTTCGTCACCGTGACGGACCCGACGGCCACCGAGGCGGCCCACCGGGACTTCGCGGGAGTACTCGACTCGTGCATCGACGGTATCCACACCCTCCAGGAGCAGGCGCGTGTCTCCCCGGCGGGAGCGGACACTGCCGCTGCGCGCTGGCCCATGATCGTGCTCCGCTCACCGAAGGGCTGGACCGGCCCGAAGACGGTGGACGGCAAGCAGGCCGAGGGCACTTGGCGTGCCCACCAGGTGCCGTTGACCGGGATCCACAGCAATGAGGAGCACCTGCACCAGCTCGAGGAGTGGATGCGCTCCTACCGTCCCGACGAGCTGTTCACCGGGAACGGCGAGCTGCAGCCCGCAATCGCACGGCAGGCGCCGGAGGGCAGCCTGAGGATGAGCGCCACACCGTATGCCAACGGCGGCTGGCTGCTGCGGGATCTTCTGCTCCCCGCCTACGAGGATCATGCCGTACAGGTCTCGAGCCCTGGCGCCGAAAGGGTGAGCCCCATGATGACGGTGGGAGGCTATCTCCGGGACATCATCGCGGCGAACCCGACGAACTTCCGGCTGTTCGGCCCGGACGAGACGGCGTCGAACCGGCTGTCCGCCGTCTACGAAGTAACAGACAAGGCGTGGCAGCCTCGCATCGAGGACGTCGACGAACATCTGGCACGGTCCGGCCGCGTGATGGAGGTCCTCAGCGAACATCTGTGCCAGGGCTGGCTCGAGGGCTACCTGCTGACCGGGCGCCACGGCGTCTTCAACTGCTACGAGGCGTTCGTCCACATCGTCGACTCGATGTTCAACCAGTACGCGAAGTGGCTCAAAGTGCACCAGGAACTGTCCTGGCGGCGACCCATCGCGTCCTTCAACTACCTGCTGTCCAGCCATGTGTGGCAGCAGGACCACAACGGCTTCTCCCATCAGGATCCCGGTTTCATCGATCACGTGGTGAACAAGAAGGCCGACGTCATCCGCGTCTACCTGCCACCGGACGCCAACACCATGCTCGCCGTCACCGAGCACTGCATGAAGACCCGGGACACCATCAATGTGATCGTCACCGGCAAGCAGCCCACACCGACGTGGCTCGGCCCGGAGGAAGCGCGGCTGCATGTTCGGCGCGGGATCGGGATCCTCGACTTCGCCGGGAGCGAGGAGCAGGGGCTGGACCCCGACGTCGTCCTCGGGTGTGCCGGTGACGTGCCGACGCTCGAGGCGGTGGCGGCCGCGGGCCTGCTGAAGCAGAGTATTCCCGGCCTGAAGATCCGGGTGGTGAACGTGGTGGACCTGATGCGCCTGCAGGATGAGTCGGAGCACCCGCACGGACTCCCGGCCAGGGATTTCGACACGCTCTTCACCACCACGAAACCGGTGGTCTTCGCCTACCACGGGTATCCCTGGCTGATCCATCGCCTGACCTACCGGAGGAACAACCACGCGAACCTGCACGTTCGGGGATATAAGGAGGAAGGCACGACGACGACGCCGTTCGATATGGCGATGCTGAACCAGATCGACCGGTTCCAGCTCGCCATGGACGTGATCGACCGCGTGCCCTCCCTCGGCTCGACCCAGGCGCAGCTGCGGCAGGACCTCCAGGACCAGCGGCAGCGGGCCTGGCAGTACACGCGCGACGCCGGCAAGGACCTCGAGTCGATCACCGGCTGGACGCTGAATGAATCTTCGCCGGATGACGCGAAGTAGGAAGTGCCCCAACCAGAAGGAGAACGCCCTATGACTGAAACAAGCATCACGGCAAGCCGGACCATCGACGCCCCGGCGGACGCAATTTTCACCATCCTCTCCAATCCCGCCCAGCACGCAGCCCTCGATGGTTCAGGGATGGTGCAGTCGGACGACAAGTCGGACCGCATCACCGCCGTCGGGCAAAAATTCACCATGAACCAGCACTGGGAGAAGATGGGCGGTGACTACCAGACCGATAACCACGTGGTGGGCTACGACCCGAACAAGCTCCTCGCGTGGAAGACCGCTCCGGCCGGGGAGGTTCCCCCGGGCTGGCAGTGGGTCTGGGAGCTCCAGCCCGCAGGCCCCGATTCCACTGAGGTCTCGGTGACGTATGACTGGACCCATGTCACGGACAAGGAGATCCTGAAAAAGCTGTCCTTCCCCGAGGTATCCGTCGAGGACCTCGATGCCTCACTGGGGAACCTCGCGTCAGCGGTTTCCGAGAAGTAGCACTGAACAACGGCGAACGTGCCGGAAAACGACGGGCGCGCTGGTTCTATCCGGCGCGCCCGTCGTTTTCGGCGGCGCTACTTCAGCAGCGCTCCACTACTTCAGCAGTGCCACGTCGGACACGAGCTCGATGTGCTTCTGCATTGTTTCAGCTGCAGCGGGCGCGTCCTGCCGACGGATCGCTGCGGCGATAGCACGGTGTGATTCGAGTGATTGTTCCGGCCGGCCGGGCTGCGCGAGGGACTCAAGGCGTGTCTCCAGCACCATTTCGCCGATGAAGGCCATCAGCTGCGCCATCACGGGTGAATGGGCCGCCGCCGTCACCGACTGGTGGAACATCTCGTCGCCATGCGCGCCGCGGTCGCCGTCGTCGATCTCCGCCTGCATCGTCGCGAGGGCGGTGTCGATCGCCGACAGGTCCAGCTCGGTACGCCGTTCGGCGGCAAGGGAGGCGAGCCGCACCTCGAGGGTGCTCCGGGCCTCCACGATGTCCGGAAGCCGGCTTTGATGCTCGCGCAGGCCCTTGATCACCGCGGCGACGCTCGGCCGGTGGCGCAGCACTGCGCCGGTGCCGTGCTGGACGTCGATGACGCCGAGCACTTCCAGCGCAACGAGGGCCTGCGCCAGTGTGGCACGCGAAACGCCGAGCCGCTCGGCCAGCTCACGTTCAGCGGGCAGCAGGTCCCCGGGCCCGAGCTTCGAGGATTCGATGTGACGGAGCAGCTGCTCGACGAGCTGTTCGTAGAGGCGGGGACGTGTAAGGCGCCCGAGGGCTCCGGGGACCGGCAGTTCCGGCAAATCCGGCATGAAGGCCTCCCGGCAGGTCGAGGGCGAAATCGGTGGCAACAGGACGCGGAACTAATTGACAAGCTGCTGCACTCTCCTACAGTCTAGGCCAGTGAGCCTGTAACCCGCCTCACATCGATACCGTCCGCTGGAGGATAAAGATGTCCGCTCCACTGCTCTCGATCATCATCCTTGCGGCGATGTTCCTGATCGCCACACTGCTGCCCATCAATATGGGTGCCCTCGCCTTTGTCGGCGCTTTCCTTCTAGGCGCGGTGGTCCTGGGGATGGAGACCGACGACATCATTGCCGAGTTCCCCGGCGGGCTCTTCCTCACACTGGTCGGCGTCACGTACCTCTTCGCCATCGCGCAGAACAACGGAACCATCGACCTGCTGGTCCAGGGCGCCGTCAAGCTGGTCCGCAACCGTGTGGCGCTGATTCCCTGGGTGATGTTCTTCATCACCGCCGCCATCACTGCTGTGGGCGCACTCGGCCCGGCGGCAGTTGCCATCATGGCCCCCGTGGCCCTCGGCTTCGCAGCGCGCCACAAGATCAGCCCGCTCCTCATGGGCATGATGGTCGTTCACGGCGCCCAGGCCGGCGGATTCTCACCGATCGCCGTCTACGGCGTCATCGTCAACGGCATCGTGGCCGACACCGGCTTCGAATCGAGTCCCCTCGCCATCTTCCTCGCCAGCTTCATCTTCAACCTGCTGATCGCCGTCGCGCTGTTCATCGTGCTCGGCGGACGCAAACTGTTGTCGAGCCGTGTCGGGCACTTCGTGGAGGAGGCCGCCGAAGCACGCATGAATCTGAGTGCCGGTGCAAGGGCAGCGGATGTCACCTTCAAGGGAACCGGCAGCGGAACCTACGGTCCCCGCGACCCTGCCGGCGACGGCGCTGTTGCCACGAAGTCCCGCGAGGACAGGATTTCGCAGACCGCCACCATCATCGGCCTCATCGCCCTCGCGGTCATTGCGCTCGGCTTCAGCGTGGACGTCGGATTCGTCGCCATCACGGTGGCCGTCATCCTGGCCCTCATCTCGCCCAAGGCGCAGAGCGGTGCGGTCAACAAGATCGCCTGGTCCACAGTGCTCCTCATCTGCGGCATGCTGACCTTCGTCGGAGTCCTCCAGGCAGCCGGCACCATCGAGTACGTCTCCGACGGCGTCGCGAGCCTCGGCATGCCGTTGCTGGCCGCACTCCTCATCTGCTACATCGGCGCCGTCGTTTCGGCATTCGCCTCCTCGACCGCCATCCTCGCGGCCCTCATCCCGCTGGCCATTCCCTTCCTCGAATCCGGTGAGGTGGGTGCCGTGGGCGTGGTGGCCGCGCTCGCAGTGTCGTCCACCATCGTCGACGTATCACCGTTCTCCACCAACGGCGCGCTGGTCCTCGCCAACGCCCCCGAGGGGACCGACAAGGACCGCTTCTACAAGCAGATCCTCGGATACGGCGGACTCGTGGTGCTTGCCGGTCCGGTGATCGCCTGGCTCATCCTCGTGGTTCCGGGCTGGTTGTAGACCGCCCGCGACATCATTTCCAGGAAAGGAACAGCACATGACACCGGAAATCGACCAGGATCCGACGCCGACAGGTGCGGGACCCCTCAGCGGCTACCTCGTGGTGGATCTCAGCCGGGCGCTTGCGGGCCCCCATGCAGGAATGATGCTCGGGGACCTCGGCGCCCGGGTGATCAAGGTGGAAAATCCCGGCTCGGGGGATGACACCCGGGGTTGGGGACCGCCGTTCGTGGGCCCGGAGGATGACCGCCAGTCGACGTACTTCCTCTCCTGCAACCGCAACAAGGAGTCGATCGCCCTCGACCTGAAGAGCGACGACGGCCAGGACGTGCTCCGCAACCTGATCCGGCGGGCCGACGTCCTCGTTGAGAACTTCCGGCCCGGTGTACTGGACCGGCTCGGCTTCTCCACCGATGCGATGCATGAACTGAACCGCCGCCTCGTCATCCTGTCGATCACCGGCTTCGGCCACGACGGACCCGAAGCCACCCGGAGCGGCTACGACCAGATCGTGCAGGGCGAAGCCGGCCTCATGTCCCTCACCGGGCCCGGCCCCGAGGACCCACAGCGGGTGGGCGTGCCCATCGCGGACCTGCTGTCCGGCATGTACGGCGCCTACGGTGCGCTCGCCGCGCTGCTGGAGCGGGACCGCACGGGCAGGGGGCAGGTGGTGCGGACCTCGCTGCTCGCGGCAATCATCGGGGTACATGCCTTCCAGGGGACCCGGACCACCGTTGCCGGCGAGGTCCCCCAGGCCCAGGGCAATCACCATCCCTCCATCGCTCCCTACGGCCTCTTCAGCTGCAGGGGCGGCAAGGTGCAGATCAGCGTGGGCAGCGAGAAATTGTGGGCGACCTTCGCGAGGACGTTCGACCTCGACCCCACTGCACCTCGGTTCGCCACGAACTCGGACCGGGTCATCAATCGCAATGCCCTGATCCTCGACATCGAGGACGCCTTTTCGGCCTTCGAAGCCGAACCTCTGCTGGAAAAGCTCAACGCGGCGGGCATCCCGGCAGGCAAGGTCCGCAGCCTCGACGAGGTGTATGCCTGGGAGCAGGTGCACTCGCAGGGCCTGCTCGTCGACGTGGAGCACGAAACGCTGGGCAGGATCAGCCTCCCCGGTCCGCCGCTGCGTTTCTTCGGTGCCGACGGTGAGAGCACGAATACCGGGCATGCTGCGCCACCCCTGCTCGACGGCGACGGTGAGCGCATCCGGGCCTGGCTCGCGGCCGACGATGGCGGCGGCAGCACCAACGATGGCGGTAGCAGTAACGACGGCGCCCGTCGGTGAGTGGCGGCCCCGCAACCGCCGGACCAGGAACCGGCGCACCCGGACACCTCTCCGCACGTGAACTGATCGGCGTCGTCCTTGACCCCGGCTCCTTCTCCTCCTGGGATTCACCGGTGACCGAGCCGACCGAGGGCCGGGAAGGATACGCCGAGGAATTGCGGCGGGCGCGGGAGAAGAGCGGCGTCGACGAATCGGTCCTCACCGGGGAGGGACAGATCCGGGGCCGTCGCGTAGCGGTCCTCGTCTCCGAATTCCGCTTCCTCGCCGGGTCGATCGGCTCCGCTGCGGCCCGCCGGATCGTCTCGGCGATCGAGCGGGCCACCAGGGAGGGGCTGCCCCTCCTCGCCGGCCCGGCGTCGGGGGGCACCCGAATGCAGGAGGGGACTCCGGCGTTCCTGGCCATGGTGGACATCACCGGAGCGGTCCGGGCCCACCGGCAGGCCGGCCTGCCCTACCTGGTCTACCTGCGGCATCCCACGACCGGCGGTGTCATGGCGTCCTGGGGCTCGCTCGGCCATGTGACGGTAGCCGAACCCGGCGCGTTGCTCGGCTTCCTCGGCCCGCGGGTCTATGAGGCGCTGTACAGCCGGCCCTTCCCGGAGGGAGTGCAGACCGCCGAGAACCTTTTCGACAAGGGACTGATCGACGCCGTCGTTCCTCCCGCCCAGCTGTCCGGAATCGTGGACCAGGCACTCAACGTCCTCGTTGCAGCGCCCGGGAAGCCCCCGACCGCCCCGGAAACGCTGGGCGTCCGGCCAACTGAGGACGCGGCGTGGTCGTCCATCCTCATTTCACGGAACCGGCGGCGCCCCGATCTTCGGCGCCTGCTCGCGTTCGGCGCCTCGGATGTCCTTCCCCTCAACGGCACCGGCCAGGGTGAAAAGGATCCGGGGTTGTTCCTGGCGCTGGCACGCTTCGGCAGCCGGCCCTGCGTGGTGCTGGGTCATCAGCGCCCCCGGCGGAACGATGACGCCGCCATGGGTCCGGCGTCCCTCCGGGAGGCGCGGCGCGGCATGAGGCTCGCCGAGGAACTCGGGCTGCCCCTGCTGACTGTCATCGACACCGCCGGAGCGGCGCTCTCGCAGGAGGCGGAAGAGGGTGGACTCGCAGGCGAGATCGCCCGCTCCCTGCACGACCTCATCGGGCTTGCGTCGCCGTCGGTCTCGGTGCTCCTCGGCCAGGGGGCGGGCGGCGGCGCGCTGGCGCTCCTTCCTGCGGACCGCACCATTGCGGCCCAGCATGCCTGGCTCTCACCCCTGCCTCCCGAGGGGGCAAGCGTCATCGTCCACCGGAGTACGGAATTCGCCGACCGTATGTCGAATGCGCAGGGCGTGAATGTCGCCGCGCTGCATGCCCGCGGCATCGTGGATCACGTGGTGGATGAACGGCCCGACGCCGCCGAGGAGCCACGCGCGTTCTGTACCCGGATGGGAGCTGCCATCGAATACGAACTCTGGTCGGTCACGGCCGTGCCGGAGGAGACCCGCAGGCGCCGGCGGATCGAGAAGTACCGGGTCCTGACCGACTGAGGTGGCGTTACCGGGCCGAGCCCGCCCCGCGTGACCGGAAGATCTCCATCTGGCGGAACCTGCGCTGCAGGCTGTCCCGGCGTGGACTTGGTTCGATACCGGGATCCTCGGCCGTCAGGTCGATATGCCGCGCGCCGTAGTGCCACAGCAGCATGTCGTCCAGCAGGCGGTCGGGCCCGGGGGAGTAGCGGTGATCGAGGGCCCGCCGCACGGTGGTGATGGTGTCCGCCTGCAGCAACGCGGCGAGCTCGATGGTGGTCCGGAGTTCGTGGGCGGCCAGCAGTTCGGCCGCCCATCCCCAGTTGTCGTCGGCTTTCCTGTCGACGTGCGGAAGCAGGGTCTGCCAGACGTGCCGGATCTGATTGGGCGTCAGTGGCGCGCTGCCCTCCCCGTCCTCATCCCAGAAACCCGTGACCGTCTCATACCGCTCGTGCAGTTCGGCGAAGGCCGATTCGACGGTTTCGAGCATTGCCGCGGTACCGGTGAACTGGCGGTCGAAATAGGGACTCCACGCCTTCGGATTCGACGCCTTGAACCGGATGTCGTGCTCGATCTCCGACCAGGCGTGGGCGAGGACCGTGCGGATCTGCACCTCGAAGAGGTAGCTTCCGCCCGCCTTGGACTCGGGGTGCTGGGCGTGCTGGAACCGGCGCACCGCGTCATTGTGGATGGTGCGCATGATCAGGTGGCGGCTTGAGTAGCCGTAGGTTCCGGACTCGATGGAGCCGATATCCTTTTCGCGGTCCCCCCGGCAATCGAAGTCCTGCCGCTGGCGCTTGATGAGGTTGGCGGCGAGGTCCACCTCGTGGGGCAGCGTCGTGATCACACGGACGCCCACGAGATCCGTCAGGTTTCGCATCGGATCGGGGAACACGAGCGTGGGTGCGGCGTCGGGCTCCGGAGAGGCGAGCGTGCGCGACGCCTTGTCCCGGAAGGACTCCACCGTCTTGGTGCGCGCGGTCACGAACAGCGGATGCAGTTCCGAGGAATCGAAAATCCCCTGCATGCTCCTGCGCATCTCCTCGGTCACCTCCACCAGGGCAGGCCGGATGCGTTCGAATTCACGGGTGCTTGCTTCGACTGCGGGGCGCAGGTGGTGGTCGAGGTCGTCCCAGGCGCTCAACGGTGCCTCCAGTTCCAGTGGTGTTCCCCAATCCTAACTTCCTCCCGGGAAGGGCTAGGCTTCCCCTGTGGAGCATCCGGGACGACGCACGATTCTTGCCCTGTGGGCGGCTGCCTGGGCGGCCATGACAGCAGCGTGCACGCCCCGTCCTGCCGGCGGAAACCCAGCGGAAAGCGCTGCGGCCGCTCCACCCGAGCGTTACGCCTACGGTGGAGATCCGAGCCAGTTCGCGGACCTCTACCTGCCGACCGGGCAGGCCGTGCGCGGCGTGGTCGTCATCGTCCACGGCGGGTACTGGCGCTCGACGTACGGCGCGGAGCTGGGCGAACCCCTCGCCCTGGATCTGGTGCAACGCGGGTATGCGTGCTGGAACCTCGAATACCGCCGCGCGGGCAACGGCGGCGGATGGCCGGCCACGTTCGACGACGTGGCAGCCGGCATCGACCTGCTCGCCACGGCGGCGGAGGAACATGGCTTCGACACGAGGACGACGGCGGCGCTGGGCCACTCCGCGGGCGGCCATCTTGCAGTGTGGGCGGCAGGGCGGGCCACCCTCCCCGCCGGCGCTCCGGGCAGTGGGACACCCCGCGTGGCGCTGCGGGCCGTTGTCACCCAGTCCGGCGTACTGGATCTGGCCGACGCGCAACGCCTCGGTCTGAGCAACGGGGCAGTGGAGAACCTGCTGGGGACAGGTCCCGACGGCGATCCGGTCCGCTACCGCCTTGCCGATCCGATGACCGCCGTTCCCCTGGACATTCCCGTTTACGCCCTGCACGGGGAGGATGACACCACGGTGCCACGCAGCCAGTCCGCAGACTATGTCGAAGCAGCACGCCGGGGGGGAGCCGAGGCCACGCTGACCATCATTCCCGGCGACCACTTCGCCATGATTGAGCCCGGCACCCGTGCGTGGGAGCGCGTGGTCGAAACCCTCGAGCTCGCTCTCCGCAGCGCCCGGGTCTGAGGGGGGACGCAGGGTCCAAGGGCCGAGCTCAGTTCAGCGGGCGCGTCCCTTCGGGGAGTGCTCCATCCGCGAGGAGGTCGGCTGCAGTGTCGGCGAGGGCAGTGAGAGCCACGCGCTGCGTCCAGGGGCCATAGGAGATGCGGGCGACGCCGAGTTCCTGCAGTTTCGATGGTGCAAGGGAGCCGGGCACGTTGATCACGCTGACGCGCTGCTGCCCGATTCCCTCCACCAGCGCCCGGACTGTCGGCTCATCGAGCAGACCTGGCACGAAGACGCTCGCTGCACCGACCTCGAGGAACGCTCGTCCACGCTCGATCGCATCCGCAAGGACGTCCTCCCGGCTGCGGTCGGCTGCCTTGAGGAAGGCGTCGGTGCGGGCGTTGAGCACGAAGTCGACGCCTTCTGCCTGGCCGGCCCTCACTGCGGCCTCCATCTGTGCCACGGCATCGGCGAGCGGCCGCATCTGGTCCTCGATGTTCGCCCCGACGATGCCGACGCCGATCGCGCGCCGCACGGTGTCCCCGGGGTTGCCGTAGCCCGATTCGAGATCGGCGCTGACGGGGAGGGAGGTTGCGGCGGCAATGCGTCCCACGGCCTCGATCATGAGGTCCACGGGAATGTTCTCGCCGTCGTCGTACCCGAGCGATGCAGCAATGGAGTGGCTTGCGGTGGCCAGCGCCTCCGTTCCGGGCACTGCTGCGATGGTCCTTGCCGTGATGGCGTCCCAGACGTTGATCACCTGCAGGATTTTCGGCGACGTGTGAAGACGCAGCAGTTCGGTTGCCTTGGCGGACAGGTTCGCGGATGTCGCGGAGGGAGTAGTCATGAAGCCACCCTACGGCTGCGCTCGACCAGCCAGGCCGCGGCGCCGGTGATGTCCGAGGAGTGCACCCCGTGGCCGCCTCCACGCACCGAGCGGGTGAGCCGGGCTCCGCGGCTTTCGAGCACTGCGGCCAGCTGCTCCACGCTGGCCAGCGGTGCCATGGGGTCGGTGTCGCCATTGAACAGTGCGACGTCGGTGGCGGACAGGTTTGCATCGACCGTGCGTCCCTCCAGCGGATACATTCCCGAGAAGGCGACGACGCCGTCCAGCGCCTCCGGATGGAGGAGGGCCGCGGCGAGAGCGATGTTGGCCCCGTTGGAGAACCCGACGGCAATGACCTGTCGGCCATCGATGCCGTACGTTCGGCGGGCCCAGGCCAGGAAAGCGGCAAGTTCCCCAGCCCGTCGGATGACGTCGTCGACGTCGAACACACCCTCCTCGATACGACGGAACCAGCGGTTCATTCCGTTCTCCTGTACCGGGCCGCGTGGCGAAAGGACACCGGCCTGCGGTGCCAGACGTGCGGCAAGGGGCAGGAGGTCGGATTCGCTGCCGCCGGTTCCGTGCAGCAACAGCAGCACCGGTTCGTCGGTGCTACCCGGTTCGAAGACGTGCGGCCAGGCGTGGTGTCCTGTCATGGTCAGCTCCTACTTGAAGAATGCCTGGACGGCGGGATTGTTCTCCCCGGGAAGTTCGATCTTCGCCACCGCGGAGGAGATGGCTTCACGGTTCGGCTCGAGCCACGGCGGAAGCTTGAGGGAACGGCCGAGTTCGAGCAACGGCTCGTCGATATTGAAGCCCGGTGTGTCAGTGGCGATTTCGAACAGGGTGCCGCCCGGTTCGCGGAAGTAGATGGAGGTGAAGTACTGGCGATCCAGGATCGCTGTCACGCTGTAGCCGCGCCCGGCAAGTTCCTGGCGCCAGACCTCCTGGGTCGCCTGGTCGGGTACGCGGAAGGCGATGTGGTGCACTGTTCCACCGGCCACCAGGCCGCGCTCCGCGGAGAGGTCGGCCACTACGTCCACGACCGTGCCGGGTTCGCCGTCGTGCGTGGATAGCCGGTACCGGCCATTGGACTCGCCCAGCAGCCTCATGCCGAGGTCCTGGGTCAGGGTTTCGAGGGTGGGCCCTGGATCGGTGACGGTCAGCACCGAGGAGTGCTGTCCACGGACGGCGTACTGGGCGGGCACCGAGGCGGAGTCCCACGGGTTGCGCGGGTCACTCAGCGAGGACGCCACGAGGTCGATCTGCAGGCCGTCCGGATCGCGGAGGGACAGCCGCTCCTCTTCGGACGAAGCGCGGGAGATGCTTGAGGCAACACCGATTCCCTTGAAGTGCTCCTGCCACCAGCCGAGGGTTCCCTGGGGAACGGAGAACGCCGTGGTGGTGGACTGGCCACTGCCGACGCGGCCGCTGCGTACGCCCTGCCACGGGAAGAAAGTGAGCAGCGAGCCGGGCGTGCCGGACTCGTCGCCGTAGTAGAGGTGATAGGTGCCGGGGTCATCGAAGTTGACCGTCTTCTTCACCAGTCGGAGCCCAAGGCCCCGAATGTAGAAGTCGATGTTGCGTTGCGGGTCCCCGGCAATGGCCGTTACGTGGTGCAGGCCCTCGGTCTTCGCGGTCACGATAGTCCTCCTGGATTGTTCGACGGCCGGCTCGGTCTTCGATATAGATGCAAACACATGAAGATCACATTTTGTTCCGTGCCTCTCCCGGCAGCCGTCCCGAGCGTCGAATTACGGCCGCCGACTATGCAATCCTGTTTAGGTGGCAGCTAAAGAGCGCGTTTCCGGGTGGGTACGGCGCACCGGCATCGAGATTCTCGGCTGGTCCCTCGTGGTCCTCGGCCTTGCCGCCCTGATTCTCCCCGGACCAGGACTGCTGATGCTCGTAGGCGGGCTGGCCGTCCTGTCCCAGCAGTACGACTGGGCCAAGCGCCACCTTGCACCGGTGAAGGCCCGCGCTTTCCAGGCCGCAGCCGTCGGCGTCAAGACCATTCCGCGCATTCTCCTGAGTTGCCTCGGAGCGCTCATCATCATGGGACTCGGCGTGCTGTGGATCCTGCAGGTTCCCGTGCCCGGTTGGTGGTTCCTCTCCGACGACCTGTGGCTGTTCGGCGGCTCAGGTACCGGAATCAGCCTCGTCGTTTCCTCGCTGATCGCGCTGGCCCTCATCGCCTACAGTGTTCGCCGTTTCCGGGGGAAACCCGACCCCGGTAGAACGGCCGTCGACGGTGACGCGTGAGGGAAACTTTCACGGCGTAGTATTCAGGTCCGGCTGGTACTTTTGACAGGGTGCTCACCGTAATCGGGGAAACCCTCATCGACGAAGTCCTCAGCGACACCGCCTCTCCGCGCGCCCATGTGGGCGGGAGCCCCATGAATGTCGCAGTGGGCCTTGCCCGGCTGGGTCATCCCGCACAGTTCGTGGGGCGGTTCGGGAATGATGACTACGGGCGCCTGATCCAGCAGCACCTCCGCGACAACTCGGTGCTGTCGCCCTTCAGTCCTGACGCCCACCCCACCAGCGTGGCTACGGCGCGGCTGAATCCTGCGGGAGGCGCCTCCTACGAATTTCAGCTGGTGTGGGACCTGCCGGAACTCCACGGGCACTCAACCGATCTGTTGAACGGCACTACCCTCCTGCATACGGGCTCCATCGCCGCCATGCTGACCCCCGGGGCCGCGGAAGTGCTGAAGCTCGTGGAGCAGGCGCATCCCCTGGCCACGATTTCCTATGACCCGAACTGCCGCCCGACCATCATCCGCGACGCGGATTTCGCGCGCACGGCCGCTGAGCGGTTCGTGGCGCTCGCCGACGTCGTGAAGGCCTCCGACGAGGACCTCGAATGGCTGTACCCGGAAAGATCCGCACTGGACTCGGCACGGGCCTGGCTGGCCCAGGGTTGCTCGCTCGTCGTGGTGACCCGCGGTTCGAAGGGACCATGGGGAGTGTGTGCGGCAGGTGAGGTCGACGGAAAGGCTCCTGCCACCAGCGTGGTGGACACTGTTGGCGCGGGGGACTCGTTCATGGCGGCCCTGCTCGGCGCGCTCGTCGACCTCGAGCTCGACGGCGCCCATCGCCGGGAGGAGCTGCGCCGAATAACACAGCAACAGCTCACCACCGTGCTCGCCTATGCCGCACGGGCAGCAGCGGTGACCGTTTCACGCGCGGGTGCAAACCCGCCGACCCGATCTGAACTAGGAGAACACCTATGACCCGCGATCCCTACGCCGACCTTCCGAAGGTTGCCGAGTTCCAGTTGACCAGTGAGGACATCGACCACCGGAAGCCGCTCAAAGCCGCGCAGGCTTCAGGAATGATGGGTGCGGGCGGCGAGGATCTCTCCCCGCAGCTGTCCTGGTCGGGTTTCCCGGAGGGCACCCGAAGCTTCGCGGTCACCGTCTACGATCCGGACGCCCCCACGGCGAGCGGATTCTGGCACTGGGCCGTGTGCAACATCCCCGTCGGTACCACGTCCCTGGATTCCGGCGCAGCGAGCGGCGGCGGGTCGGGCCTGCCCCAGGGCGCGATCCAACTGAAGAACGACGGCGGCTTCGCCGGTTTCGTCGGTGCGGCACCTCCGGAGGGGCACGGCCCCCACCATTACCACGTAGTGGTCCACGCCGTCGGCGTCGAGACCCTCGATCTTCCGGCCGATGCGAGCCCGGCCTACCTCGGTTTCAACCTGTTCACGCACGGCATCGGCCGCGCACGCCTGATCGGGACATTCGAGCAGTAGCGGGCGGAGCCGGGTTCGGCAGCCGGGTACAGGAGCAGGGTCCAGCAGCAGGGTTCAATGGAGTGCAGACGAAGGAGTGGGGAGAATGCGGCTGGTCGCAAGCGATATGGATGGCACGATCGTGGGCTCGAACGGCAGGATGAGCCCGCGGACTGTCCAGGCCTTCCAGGACTGCGTAGCGGCCGGGGTCGACGTCGTCTTCGTGACCGGCCGGCCGCCGCGCTGGCTGCAGCCGCTGCGCGAGCAGCTCGGCCATCTGGGCACCGTCATCTGCTCCAACGGCGCGTTGACGTACGACCTGAAGGCCGAGCGCGTCCTCGATGTCCACCTGCTCGACCATCAGCACATCTACGAGGCCCGGGACATCATCCGCGGGCTGTATCCGGCCGCGGCGTTCGCCGCCGAAACGGTCTCGGGCTTCATGATCGAGCCGGGCTTCGCCGATCCCGGAACGTCGGAGATCCTGGGGAGCGTCGAGGCCCTCGCTTTCGAGGATTCGCTGCCGGGTGAGGACGTGGTCAAGTTCCTTGCCCGGGAAAGGGACGTCCACCCCGACGAGTTCCTGCACACGGTCCGCCCGGCCGTGCAGCACCTCGTCTCCGCTACCCATTCGGCGCCGGCCATCGCCCTGCTGGAGATGGCGGTCCCTTCCATCAACAAGGCAGTGACCCTTGCCGAGTATGCGAGGGCGCGGGGAATTCCCGCATCCGACGTCGTTGCTTTCGGAGATATGCCCAACGACATCCAGATGCTCGAGTGGGCCGGACACGGCTACGCCATGGCTTCGGGCCACCCCGCGGCCCTGGAAGCCGCGAACCTGGTGGCGCCGGCGTTCGAGGACGACGGCGTGGCGCAGATCCTCGAACAGCGCCTGGCCGCACTCAAGACGGCCTGACGGCGCGGGCTGGTGAGCCTCCCGTATTTCTCTGCCGCGCACCCTGTTTCGGCGCAGCAACCCGTGCCGGCGCACGACGGCGGACGGCGGCCACTCGCATTGTCACACCGCGGGTTCGCTCCGGACGGCGACGAGAATTCCGTGGCGGCTTTCTCCCGGTCCTTGGAACTGGGGTACGGCTGGCTCGAAATCGACGTGCGTACTTCACGCGACAGTGTAGTGATGGTGTTCCATGACAGACTGCTGGATCGGGTGACCGACGCCTCCGGGCCCCTTGCTGATCGGACGCGGGACGAGCTCCGCACCGTGCTGATCGGCGGGCGCGAGCCCATCCCGACCTTTGAGGAGGTGCTGCTGCGCTGGCCGCACCTCCGGTTCAACGTCGACATCAAGGACGATCCGTCGGTGGAGGCGTTCGCCGACGTCGTCAACAGATGTCGCGCACACGACCGCGTGCTGGTGGCGTCCTTCTCCGATCGCCGGCGGAAAAAGGTGCTGCGCCTGCTCACCCGGCGCACGGCGTCCTCGGCAGGCATGCTGGTGAACGTCCTGATCCGCACGCTCGGTCCCTTCGGGCTGACGCGGGCCATCGCCCGCGTAGCCGGGATAGACGCCGTGCAGGTTCCGCTGCGCTACCGGGGAATCCCCGTGGTGACAGCCGGCTACGTCCGGCGGTGCAGGGCTGCATCGCTCGAGGTGCATGTGTGGACCATCAACGACGAGCACACCATGGCAAGGCTGCTGGACCTGGGGGTGAGCGGCATCGTCGCTGATCGGGCGGACCTGCTCGCCGGGGTCATGAAGCAGCGTGGATGCTGGCCGCAGGGGCGCGACTCAGGGCCGGAATTGCCGCCGTTCCGTAGTACCAAGGCATAGCCAGCGTGCCCGGAACACGCGTAGGCTCGAAAACAGCCGACCTGCTGTTGGCTGTCGGAATCACCGAAGGAGTTCATCATGGGTTTGAGCAATATGATCAAGAATGCTGCCGGGAAGTATGCAGGAAGGGCCGGCCGCCCCGCTGGAGGAAGCCCCCGAACAGGCGGGCTGAACACCGGCAGGGGAACAGCAGGCACGTCCGGCACTGGAGGAATCGGCGGAAAGATCCGCAGCATCCTCAACCGGCGCTGACGCGCCCCGCAAGGTCCCAAGGGACAGCGCTGACGGACAGGTGCGGGCTGCCGGGGAGGTAGCCCGCACCCGCCCTCGGGCGTGCGCTGCGAAGAGCGCGCACGACCGAGGCGGCCGCTTTGGGCATGCGTTGCCAACCAGGAATGGAACCGGCCATGCCGACAGGATCGTTTCCCGTCATCGAGACCACCCACCTCCGTAAGAAGTTCGGCCGCGCCGCCGCGCTCACCGGCCTCGACCTCAGCGTCGAGCCCGGCGAGGTTCACGGGTTCCTCGGGCCCAACGGTGCCGGCAAGTCGACCACCCTCCGGATCCTCCTGGGCCTGATCCGTCCCACCTCCGGTACGGCCCGCGTCCTTGATCTGGACCCGTGGGTGGACCCCGTCCGGGTGCACCGCGACATCGCCTACGTTCCCGGAGAAGTGAGCCTGTGGCCGGGTCTGTCGGGCGGCGAGGTCGTTGATCTGCTGACCGGCCTGCGTGGCGGCGCGGACGAAAGGCTTCGCCGCGAGCTCATCGACGAGTTCGATTTCGACCCGCGGCGGAAATGCAGGACCTATTCCAAGGGCAACCGCCAGAAGGTGGCACTCATTGCCGCGTTCGCCCGCCCGGCCCGCGTCTACCTTCTGGATGAGCCGAGCGCGGGCCTGGATCCGGTCATGGAGTCCGTTTTCCGGCGCCAGGTCGAGCGTGTCAGCGGTGGGGGAGCCACGGTGCTGCTCTCCAGCCATATCCTCAGCGAGGTGGAGCAGCTCTGTGACCGGGTCACCATCATCCGCGCCGGAAGCGCCGTGGAATCGGGAACCCTGGCCGAGCTTCGCCATCTGACGCGGACCCGCTTCCGGATCACGACCGCAGCCTACCCGGCGATGCTGGAGGCACTGCCGGGGGTGCATGACCTGCAGAGCGACGGCACGGGAATCGTCTTCGACGCCGACGCCGCCGCACTGGGCTCCGTGCTGGAATCCCTCGCGGCCGCCGGTGTCACCGGGATCACCGCGGCCCCGCCCTCCCTCGAGGCACTGTTCCTGCGCCACTACACCGGCCCGGATGACTAGGTGTAGCTGATGCGCGCCGTCGTCCGTTTGGGCCTGGTCCAGGCACGCCGGGACCACACGGTCCTGGCCGTGTGGATTCTGGGGATCGCGCTGCTGGGCCTGGTCACTTCGACGGCCGTGGCCGGCCAATTCGGGAACGACGAACGGGCGTCGCTCATCTCCGTCGCAGCGGCAAGCCCGGCTTTCCTCTTCCTCCGCGGGCTGCCCGACGGCACCGGTATCGGAGCGGTGGTGTTCTTCCAGGGATACTCCTTCACGGCGGTCCTGGCCGGCCTGATGAGCACCCTCCTCGTCATGCGGCACACACGCGCCGATGAAGCGCTCGGACGTTCCGAACTCGTCGGATCCACTCCGGTTCCCCGTACCGCACCCCTTGCAGCGACGCTGCTGTTGGGAGCCTGCGTGAACCTGATTCTGGCCGTGGCGGTGGCCGCCGGTTTCGCCGCCGCCGGTCTGCCGGCGACCGGATCACTCGTGGCCGGCGCGGCGGTCGGCGCGGTGGGGCTGTTCTTCGGAGGCGCCGCCGCGGTGGTTGCCCAGGCACTTCCTTCGGGGCGCAGCGCCAACGGGGCCGCCGCAGGCCTGGTCGGCGCCGCCTACCTGATCCGGGGCATCGGTGACGCCCTTGGCACCCCTGATGCCGGTCTGGTGCGCGTTACCGCGGCGTGGCCCTCACTGCTCTCGCCCATCGGTTGGGGGCAGCGGTCCCGGCCGTTCACTGCCGGCGATCCCGTACCGCTTCTGGTGCTGATAGCGGCCGCGTCGGTACTGGCAGCGGCAGCGGTGCTCGTTCGGAACCGGCGGGATCTCGGTGCCAGTGTCCTGCACGAGGGTGACGGAAAAGACCGGGCCGGCGCAGGAGAGGCCTCCTTCCTGCGCCTGGCCTGGCGCCTTCAACGTTCTCCGCTGACCGGCTGGTGCATCGCCGCCCTGGTACTCGGTGCAGTGGCCGGCGGCCTCGGTCCGGTGGTGGGGGACGCCCTGGCCGGCAACCTGTCCCTCCAGAACCTGATCAGCCGCCTCCTGCCGGGCAGCCAGGCCGACATCGTCGATCTCTTCACCACCGCGCTGCTGGGCATGGCCGGTGTTCTCGCCGCTTCCGCAGGAATCCAGGCGGTACTTCGGCTGCGGGCCGAGGAGGCCGAGGGGCAGGCCGAACTGCTCCTCGCCGTCCCTCGGTCCCGTGCACGATGGCTGGCCGCACAGCTCGTTCTGGCCGCCTTGTCGGTGACAGCGGTCGCTGCGACCGCGGGTACTGCAGCGGCCATCGGGCTGGGATTGTCCGGAGCGGGCAGCAGCTCGGGAGGAACTATCGTGGCCGCGGCGCTGGCTCACGTACCGGCTGCGGCCGTCTTTCCGGTGGTGGCGTCACTCGTCGTCGCCGTCGCGCCACGGCTGGGCAGTCTGCTGGGCTGGGGATTCCTGGCCGTCGGGCTGATCCTGGGCCAGTTCGGGGAGCTGCTCGGTCTTCCGGGATGGGTGCAGGACATCAGCCCGTTCCGCCATTCCCCCGCCATGCCCGTTGAATCCTTCGACGCCGGTCAGGCCTTGGCCATGACCGCCATCGCCCTCGCCGGAGCCGCACTGGCCACCTACCTGATCCGGAGGCGCGACCTCACGGCTTGACGCGCGCAGCCAGGGATCCGTCGGGGTCGCTTTTCTCCTGCTGTGTGGTCTCCCCCAGGATTCCGGCCAGTCGTTCCCCGAGTTCGGGAAACTCCCTGTATCCGTCGCTTCCGAGAAAATGGCCGGCGTCGTGCACTTCCACCAGCGACGCCGACATGCGCTCCGCCAGGGCGCGCGTCAGTCCGGGAGGCACCACAGGGTCATCGGTGGAGGCGAAGACCGCCCGGTGCGTGGTGCGCCTCGCCAGCGCGGGAACGTCGACCGGAACCGCGGTGAAAGGGTCGAGCAGCGGAAGTGCCGGGATGCGCTCCGCGAAGCCGGCCACGAGGAGGATGGCGTGCAGCGACCAGTTCCCATCCAGTGCGTCGAGGTAGCGCAGGGCTGCGGCGCAGCCGAGGCTATGGCCGACAAGGATCGTCGATTCGTCGGGCCGACCGACGGCGGTTCCGATGCTTTCCAGCCAGGGGCCCGGCAGCGGTTCCTGCGGGGTCGGCAGGTCGATGACCTCGATGGTGGCCCGCGTCGCAAACGTCTCCTGGAGCCAGGGGAACCAGTGGTCGCCCGGGGAGGCCTGGTAACCCGGGATCACGAAGATGCGCACCGGTCACCCGAGTTTGGAGGGACGGCTGCCATGGTCGGTGGACTCCGGCTCGCCGGGCACGACGGCGTGCTCGCTCCCGCGCACGCGGGCGATCGCCGTCATGCCGTGGAAGATCAGAAGCGCAGCACCCGTGCCGAGGGCGATCCCGGCGAAGGTGAGGTCGCCGATGATCCAGGTGAAGTCCGCGATACCGATGACCAGGGCCACGCCGGCCGTGGACAGGTTGATTGGATTGGAGAAGTTGACCTGGTTCTGGACCCAGATCCGGACGCCGAGGATGCCGATCATTCCGTAGAGCACCACGCCGGCGCCGCCCAGGACACCCGGTGGAACGGTGGCGATCAGTGCCCCGAATTTCGGGAACAGGCTCAGCAGGATCGCGACGATCCCCGCGACCCAGTAGGCCGCCGTGGAGTAGACGCGCGAGGCCGCCATGACGCCGATGTTCTCCGCATAGGTGGTGGTGCCGGAACCTCCGCCGGCTCCCGCGATCATGGTGGCAAGGCCGTCGGCCATCAGCGCCCGGCCGGTGAGCGGGTCGAGGTTGCGGTTGGTCATGGCCGCCACCGACTTCACGTGTCCGATGTTCTCGGCCACTAGGACGAGGACCACCGGAACGAACAGTCCGACGACGGAGAGGTGGAACTCCGGGGTGGCGAATTCGGGCAGGCCGATCCAGGCAGCCTCGGAGATTGCGGCGAAGTCCACCTCGCCGCGCAGTACCGCGACGAGGTAGCCGACCAGTACGCCGACGAGGATGGACAACCGCCCGAGGATTCCCTTGAACAGGACTGTGACCAGCAGGATGGTGACCACGGTGACCACGGCCGTCACCGGCCCCTGCTCGAAGCTCGCCTTCGCCGTCGGCGCCAGGTTCAGGCCGATCAGGGCCACGATCGCACCTGTCACCACCGGGGGCATCACCACCTGGATCCAGCGCGAACCCGCGCGGTGGACCACTGCGCCGATCAGGGCGAGCGCCGCCCCGGCCATCAGAATTCCACCGAGGGCCCCGGCGGCGCCGTGCTGGCTCTGGGCGGCGGCGATGGGTGCGATGAAGGCGAAGCTCGAGCCGAGGTAGCTGGGGACGCGGCCGGCGGTGATGACCAGGAACAACAGCGTGCCGATGCCTGAGAACAACAGGGTGGTGGACGGCGGGAATCCGGTGATCAGCGGCACGAGGAACGTGGCACCGAACATGGCGACCACGTGCTGCGCCCCGATCCCGATGGTGCGGGGCCAGCTGAGCCGCTCATCAGGGGCCACGAAGCCGGAGGCGGTGACGTTCTTGCCGTCGCCGTGGACGGTCCAGTTGGTTCCGAGTGCGCTCATGGCTGTGCCTTCCAACGGGGTTTCGTGATCCCCAGAATCCTACCGCCAGCAGGTCTCCGGGCCGCGCGTCAGCCGCCGATCACGCCGTCGACCAGCAGTTTCGCCTCAGCCTGCACCTGCGCCAGGTGCTGTTCCCCCAGGAAGGACTCGGCATAGATCTTGTAGACGTCCTCGGTGCCCGAGGGCCGTGCGGCGAACCACGCATTCTCCGTGGTGACCTTCAGTCCACCGATGGGTGCACCGTTGCCCGGGGCCTCCGTGAGACGGGCGGTGATGTCCTCGCCGGCCAGGGTGGTTGCCGTGACGTCCGACGGCGACAGCTTTCCGAGGGCTGCTTTCTGCTCACGGGTCGCGGCTGCGTCGATCCGCGCATACACCGGTGCGCCGAACCGCTCGGTGAGCCCCGCGTAGTGCTGGGACGGCGTCTTTCCCGTCACGGCGGTGATCTCCGAGGCGAGCAGTGCCAGGAGGATGCCGTCCTTGTCGGTGCTCCACGGTGAGGCATCGTGGCGGAGGAAGGAGGCCCCTGCCGATTCCTCACCCCCGAAGGCCAGCTCTCCCGAGAGGAGCCCCGGAACGAACCACTTGAAGCCGACGGGCACCTCCTGCAGCACCCGGCCGAGGTCGGCCGCAACGCGGTCGATGATCGATGAGGAGACGAGCGTCTTCCCGACGACGGCGTCGGCGCGCCAGGACGGACGGTTGCGGTAGAGGTAATCGATCGCCACTGCAAGGTAGTGATTGGGGTTCATGAGCCCGGCGTCGGGGGTCACGATGCCGTGGCGGTCGGCGTCGGCGTCGTTGCCCGTGGCGATGTCGTACTCCGACGCCCGGGCGATCAGGGATGCCATGGCGGAGGGGGAGGAGCAGTCCATGCGGATCTTCTCGTCCCAGTCCAGGGTCATGAACGCCCACTGGGGGTCGACGGCAGGGTTGACGACCGTGAGGTTGAGGTTGTGGCGTTCGCCGATCGCTCCCCAGTAGTCCACCGACGCGCCGCCCATCGGGTCCGCGCCGATGTGCAGCCCGGACTCCCGGATGGCCTCGAGGTTGAGGACGTTCGGCAGGTCATCGACGTAGTGCTGGAGGAAGTCGTACGTGCCGATGCCCTCGGCCTGCTGGGCCTCGGCGATCGGGACGCGCTTGACGCCCCGCAGGCCGTCCTCTAGGAGTTCGTTGGCCCGCGCCGCGATCCAGTTGGTCGCATCGGAATCGGCCGGTCCGCCGTGGGGCGGGTTGTACTTGAATCCGCCGTCGCCGGGGGGATTGTGCGACGGGGTGATGACGATGCCGTCGGACTGATCGGTGCGGCTGCGATTGTAGGCGAGGATCGCATGCGAGACGGCCGGCGTCGGCGTGAATGCTCCTCGGGCATCGATCCGGACCGTCACCCGGTTGGCCGCGAGGACTTCCAGGGCGGTGTTCTGGGCCGGTTCGGACAATGCGTGGGTGTCCTTGCCCATGAACAGCGGACCGGTGATGCCCTGCCCGGCCCGGTACTCGACGATCGCCTGGGTGATCGCGGCGATGTGTCCCTCGTTGAAGGAGGCCTTGAGCGAGGACCCCCGGTGGCCGGAGGTGCCGAACGCAACACGCTGCGCCGGGTCACCCAGCTCGGGTACGACGTCGAAATATGCGTCGAGGAGTGCCGTCACATCAATAAGGTCGCTGGGTAGGGCAACGGTGCCCGCTCGGTTAGCCATGGCCCCAGCATGTCAAAGAACCAACCGAAATACACCCGTTACCTCCGGCCCGGACCCGTACTCAGTAAGATGGAGGCCTGGTAGTCCCCTAGTTAAAAGGTGCAGACATGGCCGACAACGGCCCGCAGGAACGCCCACCGTTCAATGACCCCAAGGACCCGCGCTGGTACTCCGACCCCGGCAGGCCGCCCGCCGCAATGCCGCCGTACGGGGCATCACCCTCCGAGGCGTCGCCCTACGGAACCCCGCCGCCCGGGGTCCGGCCCGGCGGGTATGGAATGTCCGAACCGAAGGGGTTGAGCATCACTGCCCTGGTCTGCGGCGTCGTGGCGATCTTCACCGGCGGTTTCCTGGTCATTCCCCAGATCCTGGCCGTGGTCTTCGGTCATCTCGCCCTGAAGCGGGAGCCGAGCGGTAAGGCACTCGCCTTGACGGGACTGATCATCGGCTACGTCATGGTGGCGTTGACCGTGCTGGTGGTGGCGTTGTTCATCCCGCTCATCGCCTTCGCCTTCACCGCTGCTCCGTGAGCACGGAACCTTACTGCTTCCGCGCTTGATGTCCAGCCAATACTAAGTAAGCTGAGTTTTGGCACCCGGACCGGGCGCCTCCGTTCGGAGAAAGGCAGAATCGTGAGCGAAAACCCCACCGGTGCCAGTGGAAATCCCGACGACGACGGCGCTGACGCCGCAGGCAAGCCCGAAGAGCAGGACGCCGGAGGGTACGGCGGACCCGGCCCCGAAGCCGAGGTGGCTCCCGGCTTCGAGGCCGACAACGACGACAAGTAGGCCGAGCCGCCCCCGGCCCGGGGTCACACAGTGATCTCGCGCTTGAGGATCTTCCCTGTCGGGCCCTTGGGAAGCTGATCCACGAGGACAACCCTGCGCGGGTACTTGTAGGCGGCGAGGCGCTCCTTGGCGAACTCGAGGATCTCGTCGCTGAGGGCGCTTCGGCCGTCGTCGTCGGCAGGGACGTAATCCGCCTTGAGTCCGACGACGGCCACCACCTCCTCGCCGTGGAGCTCGTCCGTGGCGCCCACCACCGCGGCCTCGGCAACGGCAGGGTGTTCGTAGAGAACCTCCTCCACCTCGCGCGGGTACACGTTGTAGGCGCCGCGCAGGATGACGTCCTTCTTGCGGTCCACGATGAAGATGGCGCCGTCCTCGTCGAACCGCGCCAGGTCTCCCGTCCGGAACCAGCCGTCGGGAATCGCGGCAGCAGTGGCCTCGCTGTTGTTCCAGTAGCCCTTCATGACGCAGTGTCCCCGCACCGAGAGTTCGCCTACCTCGCCCCGGGGGACGTCGGCGCCGTCGGCGTCGAGCATGCGCACTTCGACACCGTCCACGGGCGTGCCGATCGAGCCGGGCTTCCGGACGTCCCCCACCCTGTTGAAGCTGACGATCGGCGAGGTTTCGGAGAGCCCGTACCCCTCCAGCAGGTCGGCCTCGAAGACCCGCTCGAACTCACGCAGCACTTCGACCGGCAGGGCGGAGCCCCCGGAGACCGCCACGCGGAGCGAGCCGAGGTTCGTCTGATTCACGGCGGGGTGGCGCAGCATCGCGATGTACATCGTGGGCACACCCTCGAAGACCGTGACGCCGTCGCGCTCGATGATCTCGAGTGCCTTCCCTGGTTCGAAGCGGGGCAGGAGTGTCACTGTGGCACCGGTCAGCACCGCGGCATTGAGGGCGCAGGTCTGACCGAAGATATGGAAGAACGGCAGGCCTCCGAAAAGGACTTCGCCCACCTTGATGCCCATGAGGTCCCGGGAGATCTCGGTATTGCGCCGGAGGTTGTCGTGGCTGAGATCCGCACCCTTGGGCCGTCCCGTGGTTCCGGAGGTGTAGAGCAGGACGGCAGTGGCGGAGCCGTCCACTTCCACCACGCCCGGTGTCGGTTCAGCCGCTGCAACCCGCTGCATAAAGGCCGCACCGTCGACGGGGATGACGTCCACGGTCCCGCCGTCCTCCCCGGCCTGGCCCGCTCCACTCTGTGCTTCAGCGAGAACTCCCTCCCACGCGAAGACCAGTTTCGCCCCCGAATCGACGAGGTGGTAGGCCACCTCGCGCCCCTTGAGCAGGGGGTTGAGCGGCACGACCACAGCACCGTGGCGGAGCACTCCGTAGTAGATGAATGCCATCTGGGGAATGTTCGGCAGGATGAGCGCTACCCGGTCACCGCGCTCCACGCCCATCTCGACGAGCAGCGTCACGATTTTCTGGCTAAGCACCTCCAGGGCACCGAAGCTGACTTCGACGTCGTCGAGCTTGATGGCCACTGCGGACGGGTGGGCTGACGCGGTGGCCACGAGGTTGGAGGCGAGGTTGGGCACAGGATCTCCTTTGATCGGCACAGCGCTGCCGGGATTGTTACTGGTCAGTACGAGTTTGGGGGATCCTCCCCGCGATCGCAAGGAAGGCCGGCGGACCGCGCCGTGCCTACCGGATCCCGGCCATCAGTTTCCGGATTGCCGGCGCGGCCGCCATGAGGGCTGCGCCGAGCACGATCGCCGTGATGCCGCTGAAGGAGAAGTACGGTACCTCGTTGTCGGCGCTGTAGTACCCGGCAAGGATCCCCGACACCGTCGTTCCGAGCGAGATGGAGAGGAAGAAGAGCGCAACGGTCTGGGTGCGGAACGCCTCCGGTGCGAGTTTCGTGGCTACGGAAAGGCCGATCGGGGAGAGGAACAATTCGGCCCAGGTGAAAAGCAGCAGGATCCCGGCCAGCGCCAGAAGCGGGGTGCTGTTGGGGCCGCCGCCGGAGAACGGGATGAATGCCAGGAAGGCGATGCCCATGAAGACGAGCCCGAGGCCGAATTTCACCGGTGAGGAAGGCTGGCGGCTGCCGAGCCTGGTCCAGACTGCTGCGAAAACCCCGGCGAACAGGATGATGAAGATGGGATTGATCGACTGGACCATTCCCGGCGGCATCTCCCACCCGAAGATCATGCGGTCCAGGCGGGATTCGGAGTAGAGGGCGACAACGGTGAACTGCTGCTGGAACAGGGACCAGAACGCGGCACTCGCCACGAACAGCGGAATGAAGGAGTACACTCGCCGCCGTTCGACCGGTGAGACCTTGCTGCTGGAAAGGATCACTGCGAAGTAAGCGACCGTCGCTGCGATGGCGGCATACGCCATGACGTTCGCGAGGCTCCCGGCATTCAGGAGGCCGGTGACGATCGCGAGGATGATCGCGGCGACGCCGGCGGCGGCGATCACCGTCCACCGGCGGTACTGTGCGCGGGGCAGCGGGTTCTCCACCGTGTGGGCGTCCGCCGGAAGGTTCTTCCTCGTGGCCGAGTACTGCACGAGTCCGATGGCCATGCCCAGCGCAGCCAGGCCGAACCCGATGTGGAAGCCGTACGAGGCCCACACGAGGTTCGTCAGGAGCGGGCCCAGCAGGGCGCCGACGTTGATTCCCATGTAGAAGATGGAGAAGCCTGCATCGCGGCGCTCGTCTCCGGGAGCGTAGAGCGTGCCGACCAGTGATGAGGCATTGGCTTTGAGTCCTCCCGAACCGACACCCACGAGGACCAGGCCGACGGTGAGGCCGGCTACACCGGGTAGGACGGCAAGGGCGATGTGCCCGAACATGATGAGGACTGCCGAGTAGAAGAGGACTTTTTCCGACCCGAGGAGCCGGTCCGCGATCCACGCGCCGAGGATCGTCGAGAGGTACACACCACCGCCGTAGGCCCCTACCAGGCCGGTCGCTGTGGCCTCCTCGAAACCGAGGCCGCCGTCCTGCACGGTGTAGATCATGTAGTACAGCAGCAGCGCCTGCATGCCGTAGAAGGAGAACCGCTCCCACAGCTCCACGCTGAACAGGTTGGCGAGCATCCGGGGGTGCCCAAAGAAGCTCTTGGAAAGGCCAGCTGTCGGCTGGTTGCGCACAGTGCTCATTTATTCCATGGTGCCATTGGCGTTATGGAATGCAAATTCAGGGATGGGCCTCAAGTTGTGCACAGACCGCGAGGAGGTGCGCCTCATCGCTGGGACGGCCGATGAGCTGCACCCCCATGGACAGCCCTTCCGGCGTAGCCAGTGTGGGAAAGGTGATGGCGGGAAGGCCGCAGACATTCACCATGGAGGTGTAGGGGGTGTACCTGCACTGGCGCTCATAGTCGGTGTCGGCGTTCGAATCCGTGTACCACCCGATGGGCCGCGGCGTCATGCCGAGTGCCGGCGTGAGGATCATGTCATACGCCGAGTACTGCAGGATGGTGTCGTATTCGAATTGGCGCAGGATATCGATGGCTGCAGCGAGCTCGGGTGCGCCGCGGCGTTGTGCACGCCGCCTCATCACCCGGGTGAGGTCGGTCAGGTGTTCCTCGCGATCCTCGGGGATGGGGGCCGTTGCGAGCCCGGCCGTCCATACGGCCTGGAAGGCGGAAGCGTAGCGAGGATCGTAGGTCAGCGGGGCTTCCACCAGGTCATGGCCGGCGGCCTGGAGCTGTCGGATTCCGCTGTCCAGTGCCTCGAGGCTCACCGTTTCGGGGTCGACGTCGAGCGCCGCGGAGAAGGGCGAGACCGTGCTGACGCCGATCCGGAACCTCCCTTCCGCGCGCAGCGCGGCGTCGAGGAAGGTCCGGCCGTTCCGGGAGGCGGCGGACATCGCGCGGTAGTTCGGCGCGCGCACCAGGGCGTCGAGGAGCAGGCCCGCATCAGCGGCTGTCCTCGCAAGGGGCCCCGCCACCACGAATTGCCCGAGGTCGGCCTGCCCGGATCCGGCAGGCACCCTGCCGCGGTTCGGTTTCAGCCCCACGATGCCGGTTGCCGCAGCGGGAATCCGCACGGAACCACCGCCGTCGGTCCCCGGGGCGAAGGGCAGCATGCCCGCGGCCACGGCGGCAGCGCTGCCGCCCGAGGATCCTCCGGGGCTGAGGGCAAGGTCGAGTGGATTGCGCGCCGGCGGCGCGATGAGGTTTTCGCTGTAGCAGCTCAGGCCGAATTCGGGCACCTGCGTCTTGCCGAGACTGATGGCGCCGGCCGTCCTGAGCACCGCGGCAAGAAGGGAATCTTCGGCCGCGACCGCAGGGTCGAGGGCCGCGGTGCCCAGCGTGGTCCTCACCCCTGCGACGTCGGTGAGGTCCTTGTGTGCCAGGGGCAGTCCGTGCAGCATCGGCAGTGGGTCACCGGCCCTGCGCCGTGCGTCGGCGGCGTCGGCCTCCGCAAGTGCCGAATCGTGCGTCACCGTCACGAAGGCGCCCAGTTGCGGATTCAGGGCATCGATCCGCCGGAGGAAGTGTTCGGTGACCTCGCGGGCGCCTATCGCTCCGCGGGCAAGTGCATTGCGCAGGGTCAGCGCGGACAGATCGTGCAGCTCGGTCATGACGCATGCCCCGGATCCGGCGGCGGTTGCGGGAATGTGTATTTGCCGGCTGCCATCATTCCCCCGATTCTGTTACGGTCGGCGCCCGTCCGAAGCGCCCTGATTCCGTCTCCACTATAGGCTTGGGATGCCGCCTGCCGTGGGCTCCTGCCCCGTCCGAACCGTCGGCAACGCATTCGATGGAAGGGAAGTGCCAAGTGAGCCAGCTCGAGAACGTGTCAGCGGACGCCGTCGGCGAGAACGCGAAGATCTTGGATGTCCGCGAGGACTACGAGTGGGAGGCGGGCCACATCGAGGGCGCGATCCATATTCCGCTCGACCAGCTTCCCGAACGGCTTGCCGAACTCAACCCCGACGACGATCTTTATATCATCTGCCGTGCCGGCGGCCGGTCGCAGCGTGCGGGTGAGTGGCTGATCGGCAACGGTTATTCCGCCGTCAACGTAGCGGGAGGCATGGGGGCCTGGTCCGAGGCGGGCAGGCCCATGGTGTCGGAGACGGGCAGCGCGCCCTCCGTCCTGTGAACTCCCTCTCCTCGTATGCCTATCTCGGTCCGCAGGGCACCTTCACCGAGGCCGCGCTGCTGCAGGTACCAGGAGTCGAGGGCGCCCGCAGGGTCCCGGCATCCACCGTTGCGGCAGCACTCGAGCTCGTGAGGTCCGGTGGCGTCGACGGGGCGATGGTGCCCATCGAGAACTCGGTGGAGGGCGGCGTATCTGCGACCCTCGACGCGATCTCCGTCGGTGAACCACTGCGGATCGTGCGGGAGGAGCTCGTGCCCATCACTTTCGTGCTTGCCGCACGGACCGGGACGCAACTTCCGAAGGTGAAGCGGATCTCCACCCATGGTCACGCCTGGGCACAGTGCCGGGGGTGGGCGGATGCCAATATTGCCGATGCGGAATATATTCCCTCGGCGTCGACCGCAGCAGCCGGCTACGGGCTCCTCAGCGACGACTGCGCCTACGATGCAGCGATCTGCTCCCCCGCGCTGGCCGCCTCGCTCGGTCTGTCGGTGCTTGCAAGCGGTATCGGCGACATCGCTGACGCCGTGACTCGCTTCATCCTTGTCAGCCGCCCCCGTGCCTTGCCCGCTCCCACCGGGGCTGACAAAACCACGCTGGTCATTCCGCTTCCCGAGGACCACCCCGGCGCGCTCATGGAAATCCTCGACCAGTTCGCGGCGCGCGGGGTCAACCTCAGCCGCATCGAATCGAGGCCCACCGGTCAGTTCCTCGGTGACTACTTCTTCAGCATCGACGCCGAGGGCCATGTGGCCGATGCGCGGATTGCCGACGCACTCAAGGGACTCCACCGGATCAGCCCCAACCTCCGCTTCCTCGGGTCCTACCCACGGGCCGACAAGCGTCGTTCTGCGGTGGTGCCCCACACCGCGGACGGCGCTTTCGCCGCGGCGGACTCCTGGGTGGCGGAGATCCTCCAGGGTCGTTAGCGCAGGCCGGTGTCAAGGTGCGGGGGCATCGGATCTTTGCTGCCCGGGAATGCAAAGTAGGCTTAGTATGAGGGGGTCCTGCTACTCCTGAACGCTTTCCGAAGTTGGTTTCCGCATGGCTCGATTGCGCCGCAGCAACACCCGCAAACCGGGCATCACGCGCAGGCGCCAGGGCAAGGGCTTCAGCTACCGGGGACCGGACGGGTCGCTGCTGCGGGACCGCGACGAGCTCGAACGGGTCAGGGAACTGGTCATCCCCCCTGCCTGGAAGGACGTCTGGATAGCCCCCTACCGGAACGGTCATGTGCAGGTCCTCGGGACCGATGAGGCAGGGCGCCGGCAGTACATCTACCATCCGGCGTGGCGCGAGCAGAAGGATCGCGAGAAATTCGACCGTGCCCTCGAGTTCGGGGCGAAGCTGCCGAGCGCACGCCGGGTGATCACCCAGCACCTCCGCAGCAACGGAACCACCAGGGAGAGGGCTTTCGCGGCCGCGCTCCGCATTGTCGACGCCGGAGCCCTCCGCATCGGCTCGGCCCAGTACGCCGAAGCCAACGGCTCTTTCGGGGTCACCACCCTGCTCGTGGAGCACGTTTCCATCGAAGGACCCATGATCACCTTCGATTTCCCGGGGAAGAGCGGTCAGCAGTGGGACACCACTCTGGAGGACCCTGATCTCGCAGCGGCACTCCGCCCGATGATGCGGCGGGAGGACGCCGACACGGTGCTCGCCTACCGTACGTCGGATGAGAAGTGGCACCACGTAGACGGCTCCCAGCTCAACGAATTCCTCCGCCAGGTGACGGGAGGGCCGTTCACCGCCAAGGATTTCCGCACCTGGCAGGCCACGGTGGTGGCTGCAATGGCCCTCGCACGTGAGGATCTGAAGGCCACGAGCCGGACGGCGAGGCAGAAAGCGGTCGCCGCCACCATGCGTGCCGTCGCAGACCACCTCGGCAATACGCCGGCGGTGGCGCGGAGTTCGTATGTCGATCCGCGGCTCGTGGACCGCTTCATGAGCGGCGAGGTCATCCCGGTCGCGAGCATGAGCGCGTCCGAGAAGGCCGTGCAGGAGCTCCTGCAGGACTAGCGGTCTTCGGCTATGGCTTTCACCTTGGGCCATTGCTAAGTAGGCTTACGGCGAGCGCCCGGCCGGGAGCACATCTTTCGACGAAAGGCAGCATCATGACTGAGAAAGCTTCTGGAGGACACATCGTCAACCCCAATGAGGGCGACGGCGCCACTTCGGATCCGAACTGGCACGGCGATGCCGGTGACCAGGGGAACGACATCCGGTTCGCCGAGGAACAGAGCCTCGTGAACGAGCAGGCCGGACACGGCGGTGCAGCCTCGGAGGCCCAGTCGGCGGCCAACTCGGAGGGAAGCTACACCAGCGCAGCCCCGGCCGACGACGACGGCGGCTATACCGGCGCGCAGGAACCGGTTCAGGAGGGCGAATACACCGACAAGGACAAGCCCCGCATCGACACCCCGGACGGTGAAGGCGAGTACACCGACCGCGACCGCACCTGAGGTCTAGCTGCTCCCTGATGGTCCGGAAGTCCCTGAAGGGACCCGGACCATCAGTGCATCAGCGTCCACGCGCACGGTCAGGGAGGTCACGGAGCCGGAGGGATCGCCGTCGAGCTGGGTCTCGGTCGGCTCCGCCACCCACACTGTCGCCTCCCGCGCCCGGTAGTACTTGATGACCGGGCTGCCACCCCGGTGCCGAAGCAGGATCTTCATGCCCATCCAGAACCAGCCGGCGAGGCTGCGCGGGCTGATCACCACGACATCGAGGACGCCGTCGTCGATGGTGGAGTCGGGAATGAAGTCGATGCCTGCCGGAAGCTTCCCGCAGTTGGCGAAGAGGACGCTGCGGACCTTCCTGCTCTGGGGTGCGCTCCCGTCGAAGCTGATCGACACGCGCTGGCGGCGGCCCGGCAGGTGGCGGACCCCCGCTTCGCTGTATGCGAGCCAGCCGTACTTCTCCTTCAGGTTCTCCTTGGTGGCCGCGACGATCGTTGCGTCGAGGCCCACACCTCCCATCACGAGGAAGGGGTGGGAGGACTCGACGCCGGTCCGTGCGTTCCGCAGGTGGATGCGCCCCATGTCGATCCGGCGTTGGTGTCCGTGAAGGGCTGCTTCCAGGCAGCCGGCGAGGTCGAAGTACGGCAGCCCGAGATTGCGGACGAGCAGGTTCCCGGTTCCCAGCGGGAGCAGGCCGAGCGCGGCCGGCTGGTGCGCGAGGGCCTGGGCCACCGCGCGCACGGTCCCGTCCCCGCCGGCGGCGATGACGACGTCGGCGCCGGCTTCGATGGCACGGCGCGCCTGTCCGGTCCCCGGGTCCTCGACGGTTGTCTCGAGGATCAACGGAGGGTTCCACCCGGCGTCGGAACACGCCTGCTCCACGAGGGCACGGGCCGCCCGGGACTGGAGCTTGACCGGGTTGAGCACCAGAGCCACCTGCTGCGGGCCCGGAAACGGCGGCGAGGAGGGGTGGGTGGTGGTGGGGGTGGACCGCGGATGGTTGAAGCGGCGCACCGTCCACCAGCTCTGCGCCGAAGCGGCCGCTGCGGAGCCGGCGGCGGTCAGGGCAAGCAGTCTTGGGCGCATGGTGTGTCAAGAATAGCCGCAGCGTGCCGCGCCGGGCGTCGCCGTCGTCCGTGGAGCCGTGCTCCTGACGCCCCCACGGCGTTGATGGCGCGGCCCTACCCGTTGGTAGGCTGGTGGAGTGATCGATGTCAACGAACTCCGCGCCAATCCAGAGCTATTCCAGGCCTCGCAGCGTGCACGCGGCGCCGAGGAAGCGCTCGTGGAGTCGATTCTTGCCCTGGACACCAGGCGCCGCGAGGCAGTGACAAGCTCCGAAGCCCTCCGCGCCAGCCAGAATGCGTTCGGCAAGCGGGTGGCGCAGGCGAAGGGCGAGGAGAAGCAGGCCCTCCTGGCCGAAGTCAAGGAACTTGCGCAGTCGGTCAAGAAGGCCGCCGGTGTTGCCGACGAGCTCAGTGTCGAGCAGGAGGCACTGCTGCGGCGGTTGCCCAACCTCATCCAGGCCGGGGTCCCCGCGGGCGGCGAGGACGATTTCGAGGTGCTCAAGACGGTGGGCGTTCCCCGCGACTTCGCGGCCGAGGGGTTCGAGCCGCGTGACCACCTGGAGCTCGGTGAGCTGTTGGGCGCCATCGACATGGAACGCGGCGCGAAGATCTCGGGATCCCGCTTCTACTTCCTGAAAGGCGTCGGCGCGAGGCTTGAGATCGCCCTGCTCCAGATGGCCATGGACCAGGCCGTCCAGGCGGGGTTCACCCCCATGATCACTCCCACCCTCGTGCGCCCCGAGACGATGCAGGGCACCGGCTTCGACATCGCCCACGACGCCGAGATCTACCGACTGGAGGAGGACGACCTCTACCTCGTCGGCACTTCGGAAGTGGCGCTTGCCGGCTACCATTCCGACGAGATCCTCGAGTTCGGCGACGGCCCCCTGCGCTACGCCGGCTGGTCGACGTGCTACCGCCGCGAAGCGGGATCGCACGGCAAGGACACCCGCGGGATCATCCGCGTCCACCAGTTCAACAAGGTGGAGATGTTCACCTATACCTCCGTCGAGGATTCCTACGCCGAACATGAGCGGCTGCTCGCCTGGGAGGAGGAGATGCTGGCCAAGGTGGAGCTGCCCTACCGGGTCATCGATACCGCTGCAGGAGACCTGGGCATGTCCGCGGCGAGGAAGTTCGACTGCGAAGCGTGGGTGCCCACGCAGGGCGCGTACCGCGAGCTCACCTCGACGTCGAACTGCACCACCTTCCAGGCGAGGCGCCTGAACATCCGAGAGCGCCAGACGGGGGAGGGCCAGAAGGGCACGCGTGCCGTCGCAACCCTCAACGGCACGCTCGCCACCACGCGCTGGATCGTCGCCATCCTCGAGCACCACCAGAACGCGGATGGCTCGGTGAACGTGCCCGTAGCCCTGCGCCCGTACCTCGGCGGCCTCGAAATCCTTCCGGTCCTGTGATGCCCCGCACCAAGTACCTGATTGCGCTCGACGTCGACGGCACCCTGGTGGATCACGAGGGCAACATGACCGAGGAGGTGCGGTCCTCGGCGCGCGGAGCAATCCAGGCAGGCCACGACATCATCATCGCCACCGGCCGGTCCCTCGGCGCCACCCTTCCGGTGATGGAACTGCTGGGGATCACCCGCGGCTATGCCGTCTGTTCGAACGGCGGTGTCACGGTGCGCGTCGATGCCGCGCTGCCCGAGGGCTTCGAGGTCCTCGAACGAGTGACCTTCGATCCGCGCCCCGCTCTCACGGCGCTCCGCGAACGCCTTCCCTCAGCCAAGTACGCCCTCGAGGACGACCGCGGTCGTTTCCTCTCCACCGAAAGCTTCCAGGACGCCAGCTTCGGTTCCGAGGCCCAGAGTGTGGATTTCGAGCAGATGCTGGCGGCACGCGCCGTGCGTGTTGTGGTGTTCAGCACCGACAGCACGGCCGAGGAGTTCGGCGAGGCCGTCGCCGCGATCGGCCTGCACGGTGTCACCTATTCCGTGGGGTGGACGGCGTGGCTCGATATCGCGGCATCTGGGGTCACGAAGGCGAGTGCGCTCGAGCTCCTCCGCGAGAACCTGCAGGTGGACCCGGCACTGACCGTCGCCGTGGGCGATGGCCGGAACGACGTGGAAATGCTCCGCTGGGCCGCGCGCGGGGTGGCGATGGGTCAGGCTCCCGAGGAGGTGCGCGCGGCGGCGTCGGAGGTCACGGGCTCCGTGTACGACGACGGTGCCGCCAAGGTGCTCCGCTCCCTCGTGTAGGCGCTCCCGCCGACACCCGTCCGGCGCAGGTGCCGCTAGCCCGCCGGTGCGGCTTCCGGCAGGGACGCCGGACCGTAGGCCAGGTCGAGCAGCCGCGCAGCAGACGGCCGGGTCGCATGTTCCTCGAGCCAATGGGAACGCACCACTGCCTTGCTGACGGCCTGGGTACTGATGCCCAGCTCCTGGGCGATGAATTTCTGCTGGCCCCGGGCACCCGGCGTCAGCAGGTCGAGGACGTTCCATTCGGCTTCCGTCCGGGTGTACACGATGTGTCCCAGCAGGCGCAGAACCGCCTCGGCCTCGCCGGCGATCCCAGCATCGGGTCCCTCGACCGCGAGCGGTATGCGCTCGCCGGTCTTCTGGGCCCGATTGACGGCGCGTCTTGCGTAGACGAGCCCATGGCCCTTGGCGTCGAGGATCCTTTCCGGTACCGGAGGAAGGAGCGTTCCGACGCCGATGCCCACATGCCACCGGCGGTGCCGGATCGCCAGGAGGGCGGCGTCGACGGCGGTTCGCGCGGAGGGCACGACGCCCTGCACCTCGTCCCCGACGGAACGCTGAAAGGGCACCGTGGCGGGAAGATGCCGGAGTGCCTTCAGGAGGTCGGGGACAAGGTCGCCGACCTCACGGGAGTCCCGCTGATTGATGGTGAGGACGTACTGCATGTGTTCAGTATGCGGCAGGGCCACCGCTAATCAACGCATTCAGGTTGACGAGGGTAACGGTGAGTAGAGCGCACCCCCCGCTGATTAAGCACTTAGGGCTGCCATGTGCGGCGCAGAGCCGCCACAGGTGCTTAATCAGCGGGGGGTGTGGGGGAGCGGGGGCGGCTAGCGGCCTTCGGGCGTGTTCGTCGCGTTGTCGGCGTCGAAATCCACACCGCGGCCCTGGGGCTCGTCCTCCGCACTGACCTCGCCGTGCTCGGTGAAACGCTTCAGGGATGCCTCGACTTCGGCCTCCGCCTCTTCGCGCCCCGCCCACTCGGCGGCTTCGACCCACTTGCCGGGCTCCAGGTCCTTGTACTTGGTGAAGAAGTGCTTGATCTCGTCGAGCAGGAAATCGGACACGTCGGACAGGTCCTTGATGTGCTCGAAGCGTGCATCCACAGGAACGCACAGCACCTTGGCGTCTCCACCGCCGTCATCGGTCATGTTGAACACGCCGATGGGACGGGACTCCACGAGGACCCCGGGCATGAGGTCGAAGTCCTGGAGCATCACGAGGGCGTCCAGCGGATCGCCGTCCTCGCCGAGCGTGTTCTCGAAGTAGCCGTAGTGCGTGGGGTACTGCATCGAGGTGAACAGGACACGGTCCAGGCGGAGTCGGTGGGTCTCATGGTCGATCTCGTACTTGACGCGCGATCCCTTGGGGATTTCGATGGTGACGTCCAACTGCATAGCAACTCCTCAGAGAAATGATCCGGTCTACTGTTTGATCTCAGCACCAAACATATCGGTCGGGTGGCGCATCCCTGTACTTCTGCGGGATAACCCTTCCCCTCGAATTATCGTTGACCCCGCCCGCACGGAAGGAAAGCATGACGCGCCCTGCACGCCTGCTTGTTTCCGGAGTCCTGGCGGTGGTGCTGGCATTGCTCGCCGTGCCGCTGGTGGGGAGTTTCCTTCCAGCGGTCCAGGAGGTGCTCCGGGAACCGGCGCCGGCTGCCGAGCCTGCCGTTCCGAAGCAGCAGCTGCCACCGGAGGCCCTCTCCGGACCCTCGACCGTGACCCCGCTCTCGGCTGCCGCGCCCCTTCCCGCTCTCGGCTGCCGCGCCACTTCCCGCCCCCGGAAGCCTCGCGCCCCTGCTGGAGGCCGAACTGCACGTGGCCGGGGGGCGGCGCGTTCGACGGCGTCGTCCTCGATGCGCTGACCGGTGCCACTCTCTGGGGCAGCGGGGAGGCCGAGCCGGTGGCCCCGGCGTCGAATATCAAGGTGCTCACCGCTGCGGCGGTGATGACCCACCTGCCCGCCGACGCCCGGCTCCGGACCTCCGTCCTGGTGTCCGGGGACGCCGTGTTCCTGCGGGGTGGCGGTGACGTGCTGCTCACGGCAGGGGAATCGCGAAACAACGACGACGGCGGCGTTGCCGGCCGTGCCGGGCTCCGAACCCTTGCGGCAGACACTGCAGCGGCCCTCGCCGAGGGGAGCGGCCCGTACCGCGTGTACCTCGACGAGACTTTCTTCACCGGCGCGGCGCTGAATCCCACCTGGGCGGCGGGCGACGTCGCAGCGGGCGAGACGGCACCCGTCTATTCCCTCGCGATCAACTCGGCGTGGGTGGATGAAACCGGGACGGGCGGTCCGCGGTTCGCAGACGCAGCCCTGGCCGCCGCCGAAATCTTCTCGGGGGAGCTGGCAGCGGCAGCCGCGACCCGCGGAATCGGAATCGGCGGCACGGTGGAACGGGCTTCAGCGCCGCCGGAGGCGACCGAGCTGGCCGCCGCCGAATCCGCGACCATCGGTGAACAGGTGCAGCGGATGCTGCATCTTTCCGACAACTACCTCGCCGAGGCGCTCGCGCGGGTGGCTGCGTCCGCAAGCGGCCGCCCGGCGTCCTTCGAAGGAGCCACCGAGACCCTCCTCGCCACGGTGCAGGGGCTGGGCGTACCGGTCGAGGGACTGAGTATCGGCGACACTTCGGGCCTGTCGCGGCAGAACGCAGTGACACCGGCACAGCTCGCTGGCGTCCTGCAGGTGCTGGCGACGTCGGATGACCCCGCGCTCGCGGGCGTTCTCCAGGCACTGCCCGTTGCGGGTCTTTCCGGAACGCTGAGTGAGAGGTTCACTTCGGCGGCAGGACAGGCCGCAGCCGGTGAAGGCAAGGTCCGGGCGAAGACGGGCACGCTGAACGCGGTGACGGCTCTCAGCGGCTACGTGGTCACCGCAGAGGGGCGGCTGCTCACGTTCTCCTTCGTGGCGACGGGGCTGGACGGCAATACCCGCGAGGCGCGGGCAGCCGCGGACAACGCGGCGACGGTTCTCGCCGTCTGCGGCTGCCGGTAGGAATTTCTGGGAGGGTCCCTCAGGGGGATGTGATCGAATGGTGGGCATGGAGAGCAACAGTCCGTCAGTCAAGTCCACCCCCCGCCGCCAGCTCATCAACTGGGATCTCGCGGCCGGCAGCGCCGCAAAACTGGCCCCCGCGGGGCCCACGATGTCCCCCCGCGAGATTGCCGGAGCGGTCCAGAACCTCCGCGACCTCGCCGATGCCTCGGTGGGGCACGTCCACGCGATCTCCCGGCTGGACGCCGCGAGGGACCTGCGCGATTCGGAGCTGCTCATCGTGGACCGCGCGTCCTGGGCCAGGGCCAACACCCAGAGCTTCCGGACACTGCTCGAACCGACGCTCGACCACCTCGCTGAAACCCGGCCCGAGGCATTCAGTTCAGCCTCGATGACGCTCGGGTCGGCTCTGACCGGGGCGCAGCTGGGGACTATCCTCGCATTCCTCTCGAGCAAGGTCCTCGGCCAGTACGACCCCTTCGTCCCCTCCCGCAACGGCACGGGAGGCCGGCTGATGCTGGTGGCTCCGAACATCATCTCGGTGGAACGCGAACTGTCCGTCAACCCGTCGGACTTCCGGCTGTGGGTCTGCCTCCATGAGCAGACCCACCGGGTGCAGTTCGCCGCCGCTCCCTGGCTGAAGGATCATATGACGGGACACATCTCCGAACTCAGCGCGGGCCTCATGGACAAGGCCGACACCCTCTCGGAGCGGCTGGGCAACGCGGTGAAAAGCATCACCGCGGCCAGGGGGGACAACCCGCTGCGGAAGTCCCACGGACGGGAGGCGTCCGGGGAGGACGGCCCGGGGCAGAATCTGGGCATCCTTTCCGTGCTGCAGGATCCCGAGGACAAGGCCCGCCTGTCCCACCTGACCGCGGTGATGAGCCTGCTCGAGGGCCACGCGAACGTGGTGATGGACGGTGTCGACTCGAGCATCGTCCCCACCGTCAAGACCATCCGCCGTCGCTTCAACGCGCGCGGTAAATCGCGGGGTCCCCTGGAAAAGCTCATCCGCCAGCTGCTGGGCCTCGAGGCGAAGATGCGGCAGTACAGCGACGGTTCGAAGTTCGTACGGCGGGTGGTGGACCAGACGGGCATGGACGGGTTCAACCTGGTGTGGGAAGCCGAGGGGAACCTCCCCACCGAGCACGAGATCCACGCTCCGGACGAGTGGATCGATCGGATGAGCATCCGCCGCCATGGATAGGCGGCCCCGGCTCGCGCCCGTGGTCGGCGTCGCACGGAAGCACCTCGAATCGGCCCTCGGCGACCTGCTTGCAACCCCTGCAGCCCCTGCAGCCCCGCCGGCGAACCACGACGGAGCGACGCCGCAGGCACTTCCGCAGGCGCTCCCGCTGATCCTCGTGGCGTGCAGCGGTGGTCCGGATTCGCTGGCGCTCGCCGCGGTTGCGGTGCATTTCGCCCGGATCGGCCGGTGCAGGGTGGGTGCCGTCGTCGTCGACCATGGTCTGCAGGACGGTAGCGCTGCGATCGCCCTGCGGGCCGCGGAGCAGCTCGAGGAACTCGGCCTCCACCCCGTGGAGGTGCGTGCGGCCACGGTGCACAGCAGCGGCATGGGCCCCGAAGCCGCGGCCCGCACAGCCCGCTACGCAGTGCTCGACGACGTTGCGGTGTCGCTCGGCGCGCAGGCCGTACTGCTCGGGCATACGCTCGATGACCAGGCCGAGCAGGTGCTCCTCGGACTTGCCCGGGGTTCGGGCACGCGCTCACTGGCCGGGATGCCGGTGCGGCGCGGCACCTACCGCCGGCCCTTCCTTGAGCTGCGGCGCGCGGACACCGAGGACATCTGCGGATTCTACGGACTCCGGCCGTGGCTGGACCCCGCCAACTCCGATGCATCCTTCGCGCGCTCGAGGGTGCGTGCTACCGTGCTTCCCCTCCTCGAGGACCAGCTGGGGCCGGGGATCGCGCAGGCGCTCTTCCGTACCTCGCGCATCCTCGCCCAGGACGCCGACTACCTGGAGCAGGTCAGCGCCGACACGTACGCCGCACTGCGGGCGGAGCACGACGGCGTCGTCCTGCTGCCCGAGGACAACCTCCGGGCACTGCCCCCCTCCCTGCGCCAGCGGGTGCTTGCGCTCGCCGCCGTCGACGTCGGAGGCCTCCAGCCGAGCTTCGAGCGGCTGCGGGCCGCGGAGACGCTGCTGGAGCGCAGGGGCTCCGCCGGGCCGGTGCAGCTCGGCGGCCATGTCAGTGTCTCCCGGCAGGTGAGGGGCAGATCGGTTCTTCACGGCAACCCAAGCTATGGCAGTCTTGTCTTTAGAAACAACCGCCGCGGCGCAGAGCCGCAGCACCGTTCAATTCAGGAGTAACTGGTGGATTCCAACGACGTCCAGCCCGATCTCAAGCACGTCCTCTACACCAGGGAAGAGATCCAGGAGCGGGTCAACGAACTGGCAGCACAGATCGACGCCGACTACGAGGGCCGCGACATCCTGCTCGTGGGGGTGCTGAAGGGCGCGGTCATGGTGATGGCCGACCTCGCGCGGGCGCTCCACTCCCACATCACCATGGATTGGATGGCGGTGTCCTCCTATGGGTCGGGCACGCAGTCCTCGGGGGTGGTCCGGATCCTCAAGGACCTCGAAACCGATCTCATGGGCAAGCACGTCCTCATAGCCGAGGACATCATCGACTCCGGCCTCACACTGTCCTGGCTGAAGGCCAACCTGCTCTCGAGGGGACCGGCGTCAGTGGAGATCTGCACCCTCCTCCGCAAGCCGGATGCCGCGAAGGTGGAAATCGATGTGAAGTACGTGGGGTTCGACATCCCGAACGAATTCGTCATCGGCTACGGTCTCGATTTCGCCGAGAAGTACCGCAACCTCGACTTCATCGGCACGCTCGCGCCACACGTTTACGAGTAATATCCTCGCCCGCAGCGCTGTGCTGCTGTACGCCGTCAGGGAACTAATGCCCTGATGCAAGCGTGGTGAATCACGAACGGTGTATATCTTGAGGTGCGTTTTTGGGGCGCCGATCAAGCGGACGCCCACTAATCTGGTTTGGCTTATGCAGGAGGGACAGGGCTGGCTGCCCTGAGTCGGATGAAATTCAAGAACATTTTCAAGGGCCCCATTTTCTGGATCATCCTGGCGGTGGCTGCGCTCCTGATCATCCTTCCTGCGGTTTTCAACAACGGCAGCAGCCGGGTGGACACCAATGTGGGCCTGGAGCTGCTCCAGGACAACCAGGTGGAACAGGCGAAGATCTACGACGGCGAACAGCGCGTGGACCTTACGCTCCGCGAGGACTACGAGGACATGGGCCGCAGTGTCCAGTTCTTCTTCAGCAGCGCGCGTGCCGAGGGCGTGGTGGAGGCCATCAACTCCTCCGACGTCGACGGCTTCACCGACCAGCCGGTGGAAAGCAACTGGTTCCTCAGCATAGCCAGCCTGCTCTTCCCGATCCTGATCCTTGGCGCCATCTTCTGGTTCCTCCTTTCCCGCATGCAGGGCGGCGGGTCGAAGGTCATGCAGTTCGGCAAGTCCAAGGCGAAGCTCATCTCCAAGGACATGCCCCAGGTCACCTTCTCCGACGTCGCCGGAGCTGACGAGGCCGTGGAGGAACTCCTGGAGATCAAGGAATTCCTGCAGGAACCGGCGAAGTTCCAGGCGCTCGGCGCGAAGATTCCCAAGGGTGTCCTGCTGTACGGACCCCCGGGCACCGGCAAGACCCTCCTGGCGCGTGCCGTGGCAGGCGAGGCCGGCGTGCCCTTCTATTCGATCTCCGGCTCGGACTTCGTCGAGATGTTCGTCGGCGTCGGCGCCTCGCGCGTCCGGGACCTCTTCGAGCAGGCCAAGAACAATTCACCGGCCATCATCTTCGTCGACGAGATCGACGCCGTGGGCCGGCATCGCGGTGCCGGCGTGGGCGGCGGCAATGACGAGCGCGAGCAGACGCTGAACCAGCTGCTCGTGGAGATGGACGGCTTCGACGCCACCACCAACGTGATCCTCATCGCCGCGACCAACCGGCCCGACGTCCTTGACCCCGCACTGCTGCGGCCGGGCCGCTTCGACCGCCAGATCGGCGTCGAGGCACCGGACATGAAGGGCCGCGAGCACATCCTCAGCGTGCATTCCCAGGGCAAGCCGATGGCCGGCGGCGTGGACCTGAAGTCCGTCGCGAAGAAGACCCCCGGATTCACCGGTGCGGATCTCGCCAACGTGCTCAACGAGGCCGCCCTGCTGACAGCACGCTCCAACGCGCAGCTCATCGACGACCGCGCGCTTGATGAAGCCATCGACCGCGTGATCGCCGGTCCCCAGAAGCGCAGCCGCGTCATGAAGGAACTCGAGCGGAAGATCACCGCCTACCACGAGGGCGGGCACGCGCTCGTGGCGGCGGCGCTGCGCAACACGGATCCGGTCACGAAGATCACCATCCTCCCCCGCGGCCGTGCCCTCGGCTACACCATGGTGATGCCGGCGGATGACCGGTACTCGGTGAGCCGCAACGAGCTGCTGGACCAGCTCGCGTATGCGATGGGCGGACGGGTCGCCGAGGAGATCGTATTCCACGATCCCTCGACCGGTGCGTCCAACGACATCGAGAAGGCCACAGGGACCGCGCGCAAGATGGTCACCCAGTACGGCATGAGCGAGCGCATCGGTGCGGTGAAACTCGGCCAGGGCGCCGGAGAGCCGTTCCTCGGCCGGGACATGGGAAGCGACCGCGACTACTCGGACCAGCTGGCCCTGATCGTCGACGAGGAGGTCCGCCGGCTCATCGACAATGCGCACGATGAAGCCTACGAGATCCTCACCGAGAACCGGGACGTCCTGGACCAGCTCGCCCTTGAACTGCTGGAGCGTGAGACCCTCAACCAGGCGGAGATCGCGGAGGTCTTCACCGATATCCGGAAGCGTGAGATCCGCGATGTCTGGTTGTCCAAGCAGACCCGCCCGGTCCACTCGCTGCCGCCGGTGGTTTCCCGCAAGGAACGGGCCGACGCGCTGGAAGCCGGTGAGCCGGCTCCCGAGACCGTCGCCCCCCAGGACCAGATTGCCGACGCGCAGCTGCCGTCGGACTTCGATGTCGCGGGCTCGGAGCTGCCGTCGCCGGAATCCGGCGGGCCCGGTGAAGGCAAGGGGCCGGGAAGCCAGTAGCCATAGGGCAGCCGGTTCAAAGTACACAGGGATAGGATCAGGTCCGTGACCGAGTTCGATGACGAAGTGATGGATGCTGCCCTGGCGGCCTCCGGTTCGCCGGTGGACCTGCCCCGCATCGAGCGCGCGGTGCGCGAGATCCTGATCGCCATCGGGGAGGACCCTGACCGTGACGGACTCCTCGATACTCCGAAACGGGTGGCGAAGGCCTACGCGGAGATGTTCGCAGGTCTTCACCAGGACGCCGAGGAGATCCTTTCGACATCCTTCGACCTGAACCACCAGGAGCTCGTGCTGGTGAAGGACATTCCGTTCTACTCGACGTGCGAGCACCACCTCGTGCCGTTCCACGGCACCGCGCACGTGGGCTATATCCCCTCGGCGGACGGGCGCGTCACCGGGCTCAGCAAGCTCGCGCGCCTGGTGGAAGTGTTCGCGCGGCGCCCCCAGGTGCAGGAACGCCTCACCACCCAGATCGTGGACGCCATGATGACGCACCTCCAGCCGGAGGGTGCGATCGTGGTCATCGAGTGCGAGCACATGTGCATGTCGATGCGCGGTATCCGCAAGCCAGGCGCCAAGACCGTCACCTCGGCGGTTCGTGGCCAGATCCGCGAGACTGCCACCCGCGCCGAGGCCATGAGCCTCATTCTCGGAAGATAGGACGACCGACCACCATGGATTCACTCGCCGCAGCACCCGGAACCGGGCCGGCTACATCCCCATTGCCCCTGATCCGGCCCGTTCGCGTCGCCAAGACGTTCTCGGACCTGCCGAAGGACCGCTCCGTGGTGATGGGGATACTCAACGTCACCCCGGACTCCTTCAGCGACGGTGGACGGTATGCGTCGACCGATGATGCGATCGCCCACGGGCTGCGGCTGCTCTACGCCGGCGCCGACATCATCGACGTCGGCGGCGAATCAACCCGGCCCTCTGCGGCCGACGTGCCGCTCGAGCGGGAGCTGGAGCGGGTCCTTCCCGTGGTGCGGGCCCTGGTCAAGGCCGGCGCGCTCATCAGCGTGGACACCATGCACAGCGAAACGGCCGCGCAGGCCCTGGACGCCGGTGCGGAGATCGTCAACGACATCTCCGGTGCGGCATTCGAGCCGGACATGCCGGGCCTCATCGCGGCGCGCGGCGTTCCCTACATCCTGACCCATCGGCGGGGAACCGCGCGGACCATGGATTCCCTCGCCACCTACTCCGACGTGGTGGAGGAAGTCCTTGCGGAGCTTCTCGAGATCCGGGACGCTTTCGTCGGTGCGGGCGTGGCCGCGGACCAGATCATCCTCGACCCGGGCATCGGGTTCGCCAAGACGGACCGGCACAACTGGGAGGTGCTGCGGTCCCTCGACAGGTTCACCTCGCTGGGCCACCGGGTGCTCGTCGGTGCTTCGCGGAAGCGGTTCCTCGGGACACTGCTGACTTCAGCCGGGAAGGCTGCGGCTCCCGCGGAGCGCGACTCCGCGACGCTTGCCGCCTCGACCCTCGCTGCCGCGAATGGTGCGTGGGGTGTCCGCGTGCACGATGCCGGTGCAACCCTCGATGCCGTGAAGGTTGCCGCGGCATGGAAACAATAGGGAACGCCCAGGCCGACACCGTCACCCTTTCCGGGATCACCGCCGTCGGCCACCACGGCGTCTTCGACCATGAGCGCCGGAACGGTCAGCCGTTCGTGGTGGATCTGGTGCTGCACCTGGATCTCCGGCCCGCCGGTATCAGCGACGATCTGGCCCGGACCGCCCACTACGGGGAACTCGCGGAGCGGGTCCACGGCATCATCACGGGGAAGGCGTTCAACCTGATCGAGGCGCTTGCGGAAAAAATCGCCGGCGACGTGCTCGAATTCTTCCCCGTCGACGCCGTGGAGGTGACCGTCCATAAACCGCAGGCACCCATCGAGGTGCCGTTCGGCGACGTCGCGGTCACTGTCCGCAGGAGCCGGTCATGACGACGGTCCGCGCCGTGCTGGCGCTCGGCAGCAATGTCGGGGCAAGCAATGACACCCTGTCCCTCGCGGTCGGGGACCTGGTCGACACGCCCCGCGTCCGGCTTTCCGGCGTCTCGCCCGTGGTGAGCACGAAGGCGGTGGGCGGCCCGGAGCAACCGGACTACCTGAACATGGTGATCGAGGTGGAGACGGACCTCGGACCCTATGAGCTTCTCGAGCACTGCCAGGCCGTGGAGAACAAGCACCACCGTGTCCGCACGGTGCGGTGGGGTCCGCGGACGCTCGATATCGACATCATCACCTACGGAGCCTGGACCTCGGATGATGAGAAGCTGACGGTTCCCCACCCGCGTGCCGCAGGCCGTGCCTTCGTGCTGCAGCCGTGGGCCTGGATGGACGCAGGGGCGACCCTCGGCGGAATACCGGTGGGAGAACTCGCGGCCGGAGCTGACGATTTCAAGGGGCTCGCCCCGTTCGAGGAGGTCTAGGTCTCCCGTGAGTGATATTCGGTTCCGCTGGCTCGCGGTGATCGGACTTGTGGCCGGGGCGGTGGGCTGGCTCGTCAACTGGTGGGCGACCCGCAACGGACTTCCCGCTCCCGCCCTCCACCTCAGCTCGCTGATCACCGTGGTGGTGATCACGGCCATCACCCTGATTTTCGGGCGGAAAGTGCTCGTGTGGCGGAACGGAAGCCGCAAGAAACCGCTCAACCCGATCCTCGCACTGCGGACCCTGATCCTCGCCCAGGCCTGCGCCTATGCCGGCGCGCTGAGTTTGGGCTGGCACGCCGGCATCTTCGTGGACCAGCTGAGCCTCGTCGGCGTGCGGTCTGCTCCCGGCCCGCTGTGGGGATCCCTTGCGCTCATGGCGGGTGGCATCGGAATGATCGTAGTGGGCCTGGTGGTGGAGAGTTTCTGCCGGCTTCCACCGGGCGACGACGACGCCGGTCCGGTGCGACAGGGCCGGGACGAGGGGGAGTATGCGTAGGGAACCGATCGATCCGGAAGGACTTGCCTGGACCGGGGTATCGCCGAAATACCTGAGGGTCCGGCTCCTGGGCTGGCTGATCGGCTCGATCCTCTGGCTTGCCCTCCTCAGCGTCCCCCTGGTCCTGAGGTTGACCGGAGTGTGGGACGGTTTTCCACCGATGGCCATCGCCTGGGCGCTGCCCGCCGTCGTGCTGGTGATCGCGGTCTTGACCGGCGTCCTCCTGCCGCGCCAGGTCGCAGCCATCGGCTACGCCGAGCGCGACGACGATCTCCTGATCCGGCGTGGCGTCTTCTTCCAGCGCACCCTGGTGGTGCCCTACGGTCGCATGCAGTACGTGGACGTGGCGGTGGGGCCGATCGAACGCGTCTTCGGGCTCTGCACGCTCAAGCTCCATACGGCATCGCCCACCACGAATGCCTCGATCGCAGGCCTTCCCACCGGTGAGGGTGCCCGCCTCCGCGAACAGCTCTCGGCCCGTGGGGAAGCCAGGCTGGCCGGCCTGTGAGCGGGGAACCCGGGCACCGCGAACCGAAAGGGCAGCCGCAGGCGGATTTCAGCCTGATCAGCAACCCGGATGATGCCTGGAGCAGGGTGCACATCATCTCGCCGCTCGTCCGGGGTTGGATCGCACTGGCAGCCATCGGCTTCTTCTTCGGCCGGGACTGGTTCGAGGGGCTCTTCAGCGACGAGGGGCCTTCCGGAGTTCCCGGTGGACTCGGAACCGGGTGGGCCATCGCCATCGTGCTGGGCGTGGTGGCTCTCATCGCCCTCGCGTTCCTCGTCTCCTGGTACTTCACCCGGTACCAGGTCACCGAGGAACACGTCCGGGTCAACACGGGCGTCCTCTTCCGCCAGAACCGCCAGGCACGCCTTGACCGTGTCCAGGCGATCGACGTGGTCCAACCTTTCCTTGCGCGGCTCTTCGGACTGGCCGAGCTCAAGTTCGAGGTGGCTGATGCCGGCGAGTCGGCAGTGCGGCTCGCCTTCCTGAAGCTCGGCGATGCACGCCGGCTCCGGGCGACCATCCTGGCCCGCGCAGCGGGAGTGGCGGTCGATCCCGAACATCCGGACCAGATCCAGGAGGCGCCCGAGCACGAGGTGGTGGCAGTGCCGGCCGGCCGCGTCATCGGAGGCGCGGTGCTCTCGGGTACCACCGTGCTGCTCGTGGTGGGCGCCGTCGTCGTGGTGGGTATCACCGTCATCTTCCGCACGCCGTTCGTGGCTCCCTCACTGATCCCGATCGTCCTGGGCGTGGCGGGTGCCTACTGGAGTGCCCTGAATACCGGATACAACTTCCGGGCCGCGCTCTCGCCCGACGGCATCCGGGTGCGCTACGGGCTCCTCGACACGCGTTCGCAGACGGTCCCCCCGGGACGGGTCCAGGCGATCGGAATCGTGCAGTCGCCCCTGTGGCGGCTCAAGGGCTGGTACAGGATCACCGTCAATGTGGCGGGCTATGGCGCCTCCTCCTCGAGCGAGGGACAGGCGCGGGCCACCCTCCTGCCCGTGGGCACCCGTGAGGAGGTCCTGAGGATCCTTGCGCTGGTGCTGCCGGATCCGGGTGTCGATGAGCCGGTGCGGGTCTTCACGGCCGGACTCGAGTCGCGCGGAAACACCGACGGATTCACGACGACGCCACGGCGCGCACGCCTGCTGGGGCCGCTGACCTGGAAACGTAACGGCTTCGCGGTCACCCGTACTGCCCTGCTGATCCGGTCGGGCGTCCTGTGGCGGGCCCTCGACGTCGTCCCGCATGAACGGACGCAGTCGCTCTCGCTGCACCAGGGCCCATTGGATCGGTTGTTCCGGGTCGCCGGACTCCAGTTGCAGACCACGCCCGGCCCTGTGGCACCCCGCATCCGACAAGCCGACGAGACGCTTGCCTGGGAACTTTTCCACGGCCAGGCCCGAAGGGCAGCCGAAGCCCGGCGGTGCAGCAGGCCCGAACAGTGGCTGAAGCCGATGCAGCAGACGCCGCCCCGACACGATGAGGACACCGGATTCCATGAGCAGCTCTGACCCGTCACGCCGTCCCGGGAGGCTGGGCGTGGGAATCGTGGGAGCCGGCAGGGTAGGGGCCGTACTGGGGGCCGCCCTCCGCGCTGCCGGCCACGCCGTCGTCGGGGTCTCCGCGGTTTCGGAGGCGAGCAGGGAGCGCGCGGGGCTGTTGCTTCCCGGGGTTCCGGTCCTTGAGATCCCGGACATCGTCGAGCGCGCCGAACTGGTGCTGCTGGCTGTGCCCGACGACGCCCTGCCGCCGCTCGTGGAAGGCCTCGCCCGGCTGGGTGCCTGGCAGCCGGGCCAGCTCGTCGTCCACACCTCGGGCCGGTACGGGATCGGAGTGCTCGCTCCTGCCCGGGCGAGAGGGGCGATTCCCCTTGCGCTCCACCCCGCCATGACGTTCACCGGCATGAGCCTCGATCTCGGGAGGCTGCCCGATTGCTGCTTCGGCATCACCGCTCCGGGTGCCGTGCTGCCGATAGCCCAGGCACTGGTCGTGGAGATGGGCGCCGAACCCGTGGTGATCGAGGAGGAAAGCCGTGTGCTCTACCACGCAGCACTCGCCCATGCGTCGAACCACCTGGTGACCCTCGCCTCCCAATCGGCGCAGCTCCTCGGTGACCTCGGGGTGCACAGGCCCGAGCGCATGCTCGGGCCGCTGATGAAGGCGTCCCTCGAAAATGCCCTGTCCGCGGGGGAGGGGGCGTTGACCGGCCCGGTTTCCCGGGGGGACACCGGCACCGTCGCTGCCCACGCCGAGGCGCTGGCCGCGCATGACGCGCAGGACATCCGGATCGCCTACCGTGAAATGGCGAGGGCCACCGCCCAGCGCGCCGTCGAGCGCGGCCTCCTGAGCCGGGAACAGGGCGACGCCGTCGTTGCGGTCCTCGACGGCGGTCCGGAAGTCGATCCGGGGAGCGTTGCGACGGATGCTCCCGACGCCGGTCCGGGGAGCGGTGCGGCGGATGCTCCCGACGCCGGTCCAGGGAGCGGTCCAGGCGAGGCCGGGACAAAGGAGGACGAATTATGAGCGGCGCATTCCCCGAGCCGGTCGTTGTGACGACGGCGGCCGAATTACGAGAGGCCAGCGCCCGGTTGCTCCGGGATACCGGAGTTCCGCTCCCGTCGCTGGGCCTTGTCCCCACCATGGGTGCGCTGCATGCCGGCCATGCCGGCCTGGCCACTGCTGCACGGGACGGCAACGACGTCGTGGTGGCCAGTATCTTCATCAATCCGCTCCAGTTCGGCGAGCCGGCGGATCTCGAGCGTTATCCACGCACGCTCGACGCGGACCTCGAGCTGTTGGGGCGGTGCGGCGTGGACCTCGTCTTCGCGCCGTCGGGGGCGGAGATGTACCCCGGGGGCGAGCCCCAGGTGCGGGTCCGGTCGGGCCCCCTTGCCGACAAACTCGAGGGCGCAGCGCGGCCCGGACACTTCGACGGCATGCTGACCGTCGTCGCCAAGCTCCTGCATGTTGCACAGCCACCGGTGGAAGCCCGCTTCCGTGCCTATTTCGGGCAGAAGGATGCACAGCAGCTGGTCCTGATCCGGTGCATGGTCAGCGACCTGAACTTCCCGGTAGGGATCGTGGGGGTCCCGACGGTGCGGGCGTCCGACGGACTCGCCCTTTCCAGCCGGAACGCCTTCCTCTCCGCGGCGGAGCGGAAGGCGGCGCTGGTCCTGCCGCGAGCCCTCCGCCTGCTCGAGGAAAGGGCCGCCCGGCACGAGGCGCTGGATCCGGACTCGGTGCTCGACATGCTCGCGAGTGAGCGTTCGGTGAGCCTCGACTACCTCGAAATCGTGGATCCGGGAACCCTTGAGCCCCTCGCCTTCAATTGCCGCCATGTGCCCTTCACCGGCTCGGCGCTGGCGGTCATCGCCGCCCGGGTGGGACCTGTCCGGCTCATCGACAACATGCGGCTGGGCCCGGAGTGACCTGCGCCACCCGGAGTGACGGCACAGGACGAACCAGTAAACTGGTCTACCGTGACCACTGACGACACTTCCCCCGCTGATGACTTCAATGAGCAGATGCGCATCCGCCTCGCCAAGCGCGCGGGCCTGCTGGAAAGGGGCAGGGAGGCGTACCCCGTCAAGCCGGAGCGCACCCACTCCCTCGCCGAGCTCCGGAAGCGGTTCGGAAGCCTCGCCGCCGAGGAGACCTCCGGTGAGGTGGTCAGCGCGGTGGGAAGGGTGGTCTTCATCCGCAACTCGGGAAAGCTGTGCTTCGCCACCCTGCAGGAGGGTAACGGGACCCGGCTCCAGGTGATGCTCAGCCTCGCTGCCGTCGGAGCGGACGCCCTCGCGGACTGGAAATCGCTGGCTGATCTCGGCGATCACGTCCAGGTGCACGGTGAGGTGCTGAGTTCGAAACGCGGCGAGCTATCCATTATGGCCGATTCGTGGAGCATGGCGTCGAAGGCGCTTCGGCCGCTGCCCACGCTCCACGCCGGCGTCAACGAGGAAACCCGCGTCCGTCAGCGCTACGTGGACCTGATGGTCCGCGAAGAAGCTCGCGACATGGTGAGAAAACGCGCCGCCATCACCCGCAGTGTCCGCGAAACCCTTCACGCGCTCCACTATGTCGAAGTCGAGACGCCGATATTGCAGCTGGTGCACGGTGGTGCCACTGCGAGGCCCTTTGAAACACACCTCAATGCCTTCGACCAGAAAATGACCCTCCGCATTGCCCTCGAGCTTTATCTCAAGCGGACGGTGGTAGGAGGAATCGACCGCGTCTACGAAATCGGGCGTATTTTCCGAAACGAGGGGGTCGACTCGACGCACAGCCCCGAATTCACCATGCTCGAATGCTACGAAGCGTACACCGACCAATTCGGAATGGCAGAGCGCATGAAGGAAATAATCCTGAATTGCGCCGACGCATTGGGAAGCCGGACCATCGAGACGGACAAAGGCACGATCGACCTCGACGGGGACTGGGACTGGCTCGGCGTCTATCCGGGGCTGTCCGCAGCGGTCGATCAGGAGATTACCCCCGATACTTCCGAAGAAATCCTTCGGCGGATTGCTGAATCACGCGGAGTTGCGGTCAATCCCGCCTGGCAGGCCGAAAAGCTCGTCCTCGAGCTTTTCTCCGAACTGGTGGAACCTTCCCTGCTCCAGCCCACTTTCGTCTACGATTACCCGCCGTCCGCGCAGCCCCTCGCCCGGCAGCATCGGGAGAATCCCCGGCTCATCGAGGCCTGGGACCTGATCATCGGCGGCATGGAGCGTGGTACGGCCTTCTCCGAACTGATCGACCCGGTGATTCAGCGCGAGCGCCTGACCGCACAGTCCCGCAGGGCCGCGGAAGGGGACGACGAGGCGATGCAGCTGGACGAGGACTTCCTACGGGCGCTCGAGTACGGCGCCCCTCCGATGGGCGGGATCGGTCTCGGTATCGACCGCTTGGTGATGCTTTTCACGAATGTGGGAATTCGTGAGTCCATTCTGTTCCCCATTCTGAAACCCGTGCAGGGATAGCGCCGTGGAATACCTTGCCGTCCTTTTGCCCTCCGCCTCCCTCGCCGTGATTTTCTACTTCGTCATGCGGGCCATCTTCAACGCCGATCGTGCGGAGCGTGAGGCCATGGCGCGTGCGGAGGAAAGACTTCCCGATGTGACTAAAGTGAAGAATGAGCAGGAAGAAACGCCTGAAACTAAAGCGAAGCCGGATAGCGGCCAGGCATAGCATTCCGGTATTCCCTTTGACCTGGCTCCTTTGTTGCTACATAATCGCAGAGGGGGGTTATTCATCAAATTCTAAAGGGAGTATATTGTGGCGCAAAAAGTGAAGATTATCCTCATTGACGACATCGACGGCGGAGATGCCGACGAAACGGTCCGCTTCGGCCTTGACGGCGCCCAGTACGAAATCGACTTGTCGGAAGCCCACGCCGGAGAATTGCGGGACGCCCTCAAGAATTATGTTTCCGCCGCACGGCGCAGTAATCAGTCGAAGCAGCGCTCCGCACCGGCGCCGGTCCGCAACCAGGAAGCCGCCCAGGTTCGGGAGTGGGCCCGGGAGAACGGCTACAACGTCTCGGCGCGTGGCCGGGTGAACAGCGAGATCGTCGAGGCATACCGCGCCGCGCAGCGTTAGGGGCGGCGTGATCTCGCCTGTGGCGAACACGCCCCAAAAGCTCCTTCTCTGCACGTAGCATCGAATTACGCGTTAGCTAGGAGTGTGCCCCATGTTTGAAAGATTCACAGATCGTGCCCGTCGTGTTGTTGTGCTGGCCCAGGAAGAGGCCCGCATGCTCAACCATAATTACATCGGCACCGAGCACATCCTGCTTGGGTTGATCCATGAGGGCGAGGGTGTAGCCGCCAAGGCCCTCGAGTCGCTCAGCATCTCGCTGGGTGCCGTGCGTGAGCAGGTCCAGGAAATCATCGGACAGGGCCAGCAGGCGCCGTCGGGTCATATTCCCTTCACCCCCCGGGCCAAGAAGGTGCTGGAGCTCTCCCTGAGGGAGGCACTGCAGCTCGGTCACAACTACATCGGCACTGAGCACATCCTGCTGGGCCTCATCCGTGAGGGCGAAGGTGTTGCCGCGCAGGTGCTGGTGAAGCTCGGAGCGGACCTCAACCGGGTCCGCCAGCAGGTGATCCAGCTGCTCTCGGGCTACCAGGGCAAGGAGCCCGCAGTAGCAGGAGGCCAGCAGCAGGAGGGGACCCCTGCAGGTTCGGTGGTGCTCGACCAGTTCGGGCGCAACCTCACGCAGGCCGCCCGCGAATCGAAGCTCGACCCCGTCATCGGCCGTGAGTCGGAGATGGAGCGGGTCATGCAGGTGCTCTCCCGCCGCACCAAGAACAATCCAGTGCTGATCGGTGAGCCCGGCGTGGGCAAGACCGCCGTCGTCGAGGGGCTCGCCCAGGCGATCGTCCGCGGCGACGTGCCGGAGACGATCAAGGACAAGCAGCTCTACACGCTCGACCTCGGTTCGCTCGTCGCCGGCTCCCGGTACCGCGGTGACTTCGAGGAGCGCCTGAAGAAGGTGCTCAAGGAGATCCGGACGCGCGGCGACATCATCCTCTTCATCGATGAGATCCATACGCTCGTCGGGGCAGGCGCAGCCGAAGGGGCCATCGACGCGGCGTCGATCCTGAAGCCGATGCTCGCCCGCGGTGAGCTGCAGACCATCGGAGCCACCACGCTCGACGAGTACCGCAAGCACATCGAGAAGGATGCCGCTCTCGAGCGTCGTTTCCAGCCCATCCAGGTGCAGGAACCGTCGGTGGCCCACGCCATCGAGATCCTCAAGGGACTGCGTGACCGTTACGAGGCACACCACCGTGTCTCGATCACCGACGGCGCACTGACCTCGGCCGCCACGCTCGCCGAGCGGTACATCTCCGACCGCTTCCTGCCGGACAAGGCGATCGACCTGATCGACGAGGCTGGTGCCCGGCTGCGGATCCGGCGCATGACCGCGCCGCCGGAGCTCAAGGAGATCGACGAGCGCATCGCCGACGTCAAGAGGGAAAAGGAGTCGGCGATCGATTCGCAGGACTTCGAAGGCGCTGCCTCCCTCCGCGACAAGGAGCAGAAACTGCAGGACGAGCGCTCCGACAAGGAGCGCAGGTGGAAGTCCGGCGGCCTTGACGACATCGCCGAGGTCGACGAGGAACTGATCGCCGAGGTTCTTGCGATCTCCACCGGCATCCCCGTGTTCAAGCTGACCGAGGCCGAGTCCTCGAGGCTGCTGAACATGGAGGATGAACTCCACAAGCGGGTCATCGGGCAGAACCAGGCCATCAAGGCGATCTCGCAGGCCATCCGGCGCACGCGCGCAGGCCTGAAGGACCCGAAGCGTCCGGGCGGTTCGTTCATCTTCGCCGGTCCCACCGGTGTGGGTAAGACCGAGCTCGCCAAGGCCCTCGCGGAGTTCCTGTTCGGTGACGAGGATGCCCTGATTACGCTCGACATGTCCGAGTACTCCGAGAAGCACACGGTGTCACGCCTCTTCGGTGCTCCTCCGGGGTACGTGGGCTATGAGGAGGGTGGCCAGCTCACCGAGAAGGTCCGCCGCAAGCCGTTCTCGGTGGTGCTGTTCGACGAGGTGGAGAAGGCCCATGCCGATCTCTTCAACTCCCTCCTGCAGATTCTCGAGGACGGCCGCCTGACGGACAGCCAGGGCCGCATGGTCGACTTCAAGAACACGGTCATCATCATGACCACCAACCTTGGAACACGCGACATCTCCAAGGGTGTGATGACCGGATTCCAGTCGGGCACGGACACCAACACGAGTTACAACCGGATGAAGGCGAAGGTTCAGGAAGAGCTGAAGCAGCATTTCCGGCCCGAGTTCCTCAACCGCGTCGATGACACGGTGGTGTTCCCGCAGCTCACCCAGGACGAGATCGTCGAGATCGTCGACCTGTTCCTCGAGCGGCTCAGCAAGCGGATGGCCGACAAGGGAATGACCATCGAGCTGACGCCCGCCGCAAAGGTACTCCTCGCCACCCGCGGCTACGACCCGTCGATGGGCGCGCGGCCGCTGCGCCGCACCATGCAGCGGGAAATCGAGGATCAGCTGTCCGAAAAGATCCTGTTCGGCGACCTGAAGTCCGGTGAGCGTGTGGACGTGGACGTCGAAGGCGAAGGGACCGACGCCGTGTTCACCTTTGTGGGACATGGAGCCCCCAAGGAGCTGGAGGACGGCCCGGCGGCCATCGAAGCGACGGTTCCCGAGTAGTCGTTTTCTGAGCGCCGGCACTATCGAAGAATCCCGCTCCGGGCCACCGTGGCGGGATTCTTTGCGTAACCCCCGGCATTGGTGCTCGGGGCAACGAGATTACTCCCTCAGTGAACCCCGCCCGGTTTCGGCACTTGCGGTGATACGTATTGCGGATGAACCTTGACGATTCGCACACCACCGATGGCCATGGCTCTCCGGACGAGGCCACGCCGTTCCATGACCTCGAGAACTTCGTTGCCCTCCCGAGGTTGAGCGGGCTCACGATGAACTCCGACGGGAGCCGCCTTGTCACCTCGGTGGCCACCCTCAATCCGAAGCGCACGGGCTACGCCACCGCCCTCTGGGACGTGGACCCCTCGGGAGAGCGGCCCGCACACCGCCTGACACACAGCGCCGAAGGTGAATCCGGGGCCGCATTCCTTGCCACGGGCGACCTGCTGTTCACGTCCGCCCGGCCCGACCCCGGCAACGGGGCCGATGACGCCGGGAAGCAGGCCTCGCTGTGGCGGCTGGCGGCGCGTGGCGGAGAGGCGGAACTGCTCCACTCGCGGCCGGGCGGAATCAGCTCCGTCGCCACGGCCGCGCACGCCGACACCGCCGTCGTTGTTGCCGACGTCCTCGCCGGCGCCTCCGGTGAGGCGGAGGATGCCGAGCGTCGCACTGCCCGCAAGGACACCGGCGTTGCCGCGATCCTCCACTCCGGCTACCCGGTCCGGTACTGGGACGCCGACCTCGGCCCTGGTGAGCCGCGTTATTTCCGGCTGGAGGCGGACGCGGAGGATGAACCTCTGGTTCCGCTCGCCGAAGGCATCGGTGCCGGGCTCCGCGACTCCCACCCGGAGGTGAGCCCCGACGGAGCGATGCTGTTCACCGCCCTCCGCCTGCCGGAGGCCCTCGGCTCCCAGCGCAGCGCGCTTGCGCGTATCGACGTCGCTACCGGTGAGCGGACCGTGCTGGTGAACGAGGCCGGCTTCGATGCGGCCCCGGGTCCCGTGAGCCCGGACGGCAGGACCGTCGTCGTGATCTGCAACCGGCGCACCTCGGCCGACACCTCCCCCCGGACGTGGCTGGCCCTCCTGCCGGTCCAGGGCGGGGACCTCATCCCGCTGGCGAAGGACTGGGATCGCTGGCCCGCTCCCGCGGCCTGGCTCCCGGACGGCTCCGGCATTCTCGTGACAGCCGACGACGACGGCGCTGCGCCGGTCTTCGCCATCGACACCACCACCGGTGCGGTCCGCCGGATCACGACCGATGCTGCCGCGTACTCCGATATCTCGGTCAGCCCCGACGGCACCACCGCCTACGGACTGCGCAGCTCCTACCTCTACCCGGCCGAGCCCGTTCGGATCGACCTCGGAACCGGGGAAACCACGCGGCTGCGCGGCCCCGTGGAACGGCCTGAAGTCCCCGGAACCCTCGAGCGCGTGGAAACCGTCGGGGAGGACGGCCAGCCGGTGAAGTCGTGGCTGGTCCTGCCGCAGGACGCCTCGGACGCGTCTCCGGTTCCGGCACTGCTGTGGATCCACGGCGGGCCGCTCGGCTCCTGGAACGCATGGACCTGGCGCTGGTCACCGTGGTTGCTCGCGGCGAAGGGCTACGCAGTGCTCCTTCCCGATCCGGCCCTGTCCACAGGCTACGGGCAGCACATGATCGACCGCGGCTGGGGCCAGTGGGGTGGAGCGCCCTACACGGACCTCATGGCTGCCACTGACGCGCTGGTGCAGCGGGCCGACATCGACGAGAGCCGCGTCGCTGCAATGGGCGGTTCCTTCGGTGGGTACATGGCGAACTGGGTAGCAGGCCACACCGACCGCTTCACGGCGATCGTCACCCACGCAAGTCTGTGGGCGCTCGACCAGTTCGGCCCCACCACCGACACGGCCTATTACTGGAAGCAGGAGATGACTCCGGACATGCTGCGGGACAACTCGCCGCACCACTCCGTCGGTAATATCAACACGCCGATGCTCGTCATCCACGGCGACAAGGACTACCGGGTTCCCATCGGCGAGGGCCTTCGGCTGTGGTACGAACTGTTGTCCGCATCGAAGCTTCCGGCGAACGACGACGGCACCACCGTCCACCGGTTCCTCTATTTCCCTGATGAGAACCACTGGATCCTCAAACCCCAGCACACGAAGGTCTGGTACGGCGTCGTCGAAGCGTTCCTTGCCCGGCATGTTCTCGGCGAGGAGAAGGAACTCCCGCCCGAGCTGGGACTGTAGGCACGCCGGGCTTTGTAGACTTGGGCGAATGAGCCCCGACTACAGCCTGCGCCGTGCCCGGACGTCCGATGTCCCTGCCATCAAGGCGCTGGTGGCGCCGCTGGCGGATCAGCGCATCCTCATGGCGAAGGAAACCGTCGCCTACTACGAAGGGCTCCAGGAATTCCGGATCGCCGAGGGGGAGGACGGCGCAGTGCTCGGGTGCGGTGCCCTGCACATCATGTGGGAGGACCTTGCCGAGGTGCGCACGCTCGCCACGGCGGACTCCGGGCGGGGCATCGGGCGGGCGATCCTCGAGCAGCTCATCGAGGACGCCAGGAACTACGGGGTGAAGCGCGTATTCTGCCTGACATTCGAGGTGCAGTTCTTCGCCCGGCACGGATTCGAGGTCATGGCGGACCAGTCTGCCGTGGATCCCCAGATCTACTCGGAGCTCCTCCGCTCGCATGACGAGGGCGTGGCGGAGTTCCTCGACCTCGCCCGCGTGAAGCCGAATACGCTCGGGAATACGCGAATGATCCGGCACCTGTAGCAGGCGGCGCAGGTTCCCGGCTGAGGGAGATCACCGTCAGGGGGTGGAAAAGGCGGCCGGAATCTGGATATAGTAAGACTGCTTAGCATCCCAGCGATGCGGTTGGACTGCCGGAACCGGAGTCCGTACACCGAGCGAAAGGATCCACTTATGGGTTTGGATGACAAGATCGGAAACAAGAGCCAGGACCTCGGCGGCAAGGCCAAGGAAGGCTTCGGCAAGGCCACCGGCAACGAGAGCATGGAAGCCGAGGGTCACGGAGACCAGGCCAAATCCAGCCTCAAGGATGCAGGCGAGAACATCAAGGATGCTTTCAAGAAGGACAAGTAGCACCTGCTTCGACTGCAAGGAATTCGAGAAGTGAACCTGCGGGAGGCGCCCATCACCGGGCGCCTCCCGCAGGCGCGTTAACGGCGTGGCACTGCAGCCGCCGTCGCACGCCTTCGGAAGCCGTACGCCCTAGGAATGCGGGAAAGCCGAGGGTATCGTTTGGCTTGGCCGGTGCGGTCCGAGGCGGATCCGCAGGTCTTTCCTGTTCGCAGCCATAGGAGCGTGCCGTCGTGAAGAAGCTCATCAACAACCCCCGGGCAGTGGTCGCCGAATCCGTCGAGGGGTTCGGGCGTGCGCATGCCGACCTCGTGACCGTCCATCCCGACCCACTCTTCATCACCCGGAAGGACGCCCCGGTCAGCGGCAAGGTGGGCCTGGTCTCGGGCGGTGGAAGCGGCCATGAGCCGCTGCATGCCGGATACGTAGGGCGCGGAATGCTCGATGCGGCTGTTCCCGGGGCCATGTTCACTTCTCCTACGCCCGACCAGATCCTCCCTGCCACCATCGCCGTCGACGGCGGCGCAGGAGTGCTCCATATCGTCAAGAACTACACAGGTGACGTCCTCAATTTCGAGACCGCCGCCGAACTGGCGGACGAGGAGGGCGTGGCGGTCCGTTCCGTGCTGGTGAACGACGACGTCGCCGTGGAGGATTCGCTGTACACGGCAGGCCGGCGGGGAGTGGGAGGCACCGTCTTCGTCGAGCGGATCGCGGGAGCCGCGGCCGAGCGCGGCGATGACCTGGAGTCCGTCACCGCCGTCGCCCAGCGGGTTGCAGACAATGTGAGGTCGATGGGTGTGGCACTGGCGGCCTGCACCGTGCCGCACGCCGGTGTGCCGAGCTTCGACCTCGCGGAGGACGAGATCGAGATCGGTATCGGCATCCATGGTGAACCCGGGCGGCACCGCATCGCCATGGAGGACGCCGACGGCATCACAGTGCGCCTGCTCGAACCGATCACCGCCGACCTCGCGCTCACGGCGGGCGACCGCGTCCTGATCATGGTCAACGGCATGGGCGGAACCCCGGCAAGTGAGCTCTACATCGTCTTCCGCAAGGCCGTTCAACTGCTCGAGGCGCAGGGCGTGCAGGTCGAGCGGTCGCTCGTCGGCAACTACATCACCGCGCTGGAGATGCAGGGCGCCTCGTTGTCGGTCCTGCGGCTCGATGACGAACTGGTGGAGCTGTGGGACTCGCCGGTCCATACCGCAGCCTTGCGCTGGGGGGTCTAGCGGTGACGTTATCCACGCAATGGGCAGTTGCCTGGCTTCGCGGAGCCGCCGACGTCGTTGCCGAGAACCGCGCCCTGCTCATCGATCTCGACCGCGCCATCGGGGACGCCGACCACGGCGAGAACCTCGACCGCGGGTTCAGCGCGGTGGTGGCCAAGCTCGACGCCGGTCCGGACCCGGCCACCCCCGGCGAAGTGCTGAAGAATGCGGCGATGACGCTGATGTCGACGGTCGGGGGAGCTGCCGGACCGTTGTACGGGACGGCCTTCCTGCGGGCGGCGAAGGCGCTGGGGGACGCCGTCGAGGTGGGCCCCGATGAGGCGGCGATGATGCTCGAAGCCGCGCGGGACGGCGTCGTGGCCCGGGGGAAAGCCGAAGTGGGGGACAAGACGATGGTCGATGCGTGGACCCCGGCTGTCGAGTCCGCCCGCACTGCGGCGGACGCCGGAGCGAGTGCCGAAGAGGTCCTGTCCGCTGCGGCCAACGCAGCGCACGCGGGAGCGGTTGCTACCGAGCCGCTGATCGCGAGGAAGGGCCGCGCGAGCTATCTGGGCGAGCGGAGCGCCAACCACCGTGACCCGGGGGCAGTGTCGACAGCGATGATCCTCCAGGCGGCGGCAGTGGCGGCAGGCAGCGTGAATCTATGAGCGGCGGGTCCGTCGGTGCAGCAGCGAACGTGGGGCTCGTGATCGTGTCCCACAGCGAGAAGATCGCCGAGGGAGTGTGCGAGCTGGCCGCCCAGATGGCGCCCGACGTCGTCCTGGTCGCAGCGGGCGGCACCGACGGTGGAGCGGGTGCGGCGCGGATCGGTACGAGCTTCGAGAAGGTCCAGCGGGGGATCGGGAGCGCGGACAGCGGCAGCGGCGTCGTGATCCTCACCGACCTCGGTTCTGCCGTCATGACCGCGGAGATGGCGTTGGAATTCCTCGACCCGGAGCAGCGGGGAATGGTGCGCCTGGCGCAGGCCGCCCTGGTCGAGGGCGCCGTCGCTGCGGCCGTCCAGGCGCAGGGCGGCGCCGCGCTCCAGGAAGTGGTGAGGGCCGCGGAGGGGGCGGTAGTCTCGATCGACCCGGAGGGGCTGGAGCCGTTCGTCACGCACGAAGCCGCCGCGCCGGGTTCGCGGCGGTCCCCGGCGGACACTTCGGGCGCACCGACGGTCGGCGGCTCATGGACCCTTCCCAACCAGATGGGGCTCCATGCCCGGCCCGCCGCGTTCCTGGCGTCCGGCCTCCTGGACCTCGAGGCGGAAATCACCATCAACGGAGTGGACGCGAAATCGGTGATGCTGCTCATGAGCCTCGGCCTGGGGCAGGGCAGGGAGGTCACGGCCGAAGCGTCCGGCCCGGACGCACAGGCGGCCATCGACCTGATCGAAGCGGCAGTGGTGTCAGGATTCGGGGAACCTGCCTAGCCTCCGATCCGGATTCACTGCGGCAGGCGGATTCCCTCACCGGTTTCCTCGGCCAGACCGTCTGCCAGCAGGCCGGCAAGGGAGCGCTCGAGCTGCTCAGCCGGAGCGCGCAGGCGGTGCAGGCCGTCGAGGGCGGTGATGCTGCGGTTTCCCGGAGGGTGCGCCAGATCCACGGGTGCATTCAGCAGCAGCTCCGGCCCGACGCAGCCCTCGGCTTCGCGCAGGACGGCCAGGATGGCGCCGCGCACCTGCCGGTCGGTCCCGGCCCAGGCCTGTCCTTTGGGAATGTAGTCCGGCTCCGGCCGACCGGCGGCGACCCACGCACAGGATTCGAGGACGGGACATGCTTCACAGCGCGGCGAGCGCGCCGTGCACACCATGGCACCGAGCTCCATGACACCGGCGTTCCAGCGCACGGAGAGGGCGTCGTCGTCGGGAAGGAGGAGGGAGGCCCGCCGCATCTCGGCTGCCGTCAGGGCCGGTGCGGGCAGTGCCTTGCCGCCCAGCAGGCGTGCATGGACCCGGCGGATGTTGGTGTCGACAACCGTTTCGCGCGCACCGAAGGCGAAAGCGGCGACGGCGGCGGCGGTGTAGCTCCCGACGCCCGGCAGGGTGAGGAGCGTGTCGTAATCCGCGGGGACGGCGCCCTCGTGACGGTCCACCATCGCGCTCGCTGCCGCGTGCAGGCGGAGCGCCCGGCGGGGATACCCGAGCCGGCCCCAGTGGCGGACAGCCTCCCCCGCCGGCTCGCCGGCAAGGTCCGACGGCGTCGGCCACCGAGCGAGCCACTCCTCCCACACCGGAAGTACGCGCACCACAGGAGTCTGCTGCAGCATGATTTCGCTGACGAATACCCCCCACGGCGTGCGTTCGGCACTCCGCCACGGCAGCTCCCTCGCGGAAGCCGCGAACCACTCCGAAATCGTTGCATGGAGGTCTTCCACTCCTGGCTCGGTGGCGGGGCGCGGGGCAGGCATGGAGTGGATCGGGGAATTCATGGTGAGCAATACTCTATCGACCGGCGTGGTGGCGTCAGCAATCGGTGCCCCGCTCCCTAGCCTTGAAGAATGGAACCAGTTCACGGACCGGGTAGTGCCGGAAGTCACGGAGTGTCCCCGAGGCGCCCAAGCCCGGCAGTCTATCGTCGTCGTCGACGCCTTGCCGCAGCCGTCCTGGCACTGTTGATCGTCGCGCTGCTCGTTGCCGGCGTCGTCATGGTGATCGGCCTCTTCTCCGCGAACGACGGCGACCCCGCGGCGGCTGGGGCTGTGGCGACGACGGCCGCTCCTCCTGCCGCCCCGTCGGCTGCCGACGGGGCCTCAGCGGAGCCTCCACCCTCGGCTTCCGAACCGGAGCCTACTGCGGCCGATGAGGCGTCAGAGCCGGAATGCGATCCCGCCGAGATCGCAGTCGAGGCGAGAACCGATGCACCGGCCTACCCTCCGGGGCAGGAACCGGTCCTGAGCCTGGTCGTGCGCAATGAAAGTGAGACGGCGTGCGCCGTCAACGTCGGCACCTCGCAGATGGAGTTCGTCGTTGCCGACCCGGCTGACCGGATCTTCTCGTCGACCGATTGCCAGCAGGCACCGCAGGATCTCGAGCGGGTCCTGGAGCCCGGGGCGGAGGAGGTAGCGACGCTCGAGTGGGCGCGCACGCGCACTACTCCCGGGTGCGCCTCGGTGGAACCTGTTCCTGAAGGTGGAACCTTTGTCCTGACCACGCGCCTGGGAGGCCTCACCAGCGGGACGACGTCGTTCATGCTCGACGGTTAGGCCTGGTGCGGGGCCTACATGAACCGATCGAGCAGGCTGGTCTCCGCGATCCGTGAGAGGCCCTCACGGACCGTCCGGGCGCGCTGCTCTCCGATGCCGTCGACGGCCATGAGGTCCTCGATATTGGCGGCCATGAGGTTCTGAAGGCCGTCGAAGTGATCCACCAGCCGGTTGGCCACTGCGGGGGGCACCGCCTTGATGCCGGAAAGCAGGCGGTAACCCTTCGGCTGGATGACTGCTTCGAGCGAGTCCGTGGAGGGATTGAAGCCGAGGACACTCGCAATGGTTCCGAGGTCGATCAGTTCCGTCGAGCTGAAATTCTGCAGGGTGGCCACCCGCTCCTCTACCGGCGCCTGGTTGTTGCCGAGGTCCATGTAGTCCCGTAGCACCATCTCGCTTCCCGGTCCGAGCCCTGTGGTCAGCTCTTCGACCTGGAGGGACAGCAGGCGCCCGTCGATGCCCAGTTCGAGGACATACTGCGAGATCTCCTCGGAGATCCGCCGGACCATTTCCTGGCGCTGGAGCGTCACCGCGACGTCGCGGACCGTGACCATCGCCTCGATCTCGAGCGCGGACAGGGAGTTGGTCACCTGGTCGAGGCGCGCACGGTAGCGTTCGAGCGTGGCCAGTGCCTGGTTGGCGCGGGCCAGCACGGGCTCCGATCCTTCGAGGACGTGCCGGAGCCCGCTGATGTAGAGGGCGATGATCTGCATGGACTGGCTCACCGAGATGACCGGGAGGCCGGTCTGGATGGCAACGCGCTCCGCTGTGCGGTGGCGGGTGCCGGATTCCTGGGTTTCGATGGTGTGGTCGGGAACGAGCTGGACGGCGGCGCGCAGGATGTTGCTCGCGTCCTTGTCGCAGACGATTGCGCCGTCCATTTTCGCGAGTTCCCGGAGTCGGGTCGGCGAGAAATCGATACCGATGTCGAAGCCGCCGGAACAGATCGCATCCACGGTGCGGTCGAAGCCGAGGACGATCAGTGCACCCGTCCTACCCCGCAGGATTCTTTCGAGCCCGTCCCGGAGGGCGGTGCCGGGTGCTACACGAGCGAGGGTGGCCTTCAGCGAGTCCTCCGGACTGCGAACCATGGCCCAATCCTTTCAAATTTCACGCTGCCGGCCCACACGTTCGGACGGCCTCAGATCGGAGGCGCCAGGCAGGCAGCGGCTGCATGTTTTTTCGCACAGCCGAACCTAATACTAGTGGTCTGGCGGCAGATCCCTGATATCGGTTCGAAGCGACGACTAGAAGAGCAGGGTCAGCGCCTCGGTCAGGGTGGATACTTCCCGTACCGTGAACCCTTTCGGGACGGGCCCGGGTCCATTGGGCGACGCCGGTACCACGGCATGGGTGAAGCCGAGCCGCTCCGCTTCCTGGATGCGCCGTGCAATCCCGGGCACCGGACGCACTTCGCCGGCCAGCCCCACTTCCCCGAAGGCGATGAGCTGGGAGGGCAGGGGCTGGTCCGTTTTGGCTGACGCAATCGCGAGGGCGACGGCGAGGTCGGTGGCGGGTTCCCCCAGTTTGACGCCGCCGACGGTGGCGACGTAGCTGTCATCCTTGTGCAGGCCCATCGATGCCCGGCGCTGAAGGACCGCCAGCAACATGGCGACCCGCGCACTGTCGAGTCCGCTCGTCGCGCGCCGGGGCTGGGACGTCGCTGATTCGGCGAGCAGCGCCTGCACTTCGGCGAGCAGCGGGCGCCGGCCCTCAAGGGTGACCGTGATGCACGTTCCCGATACCGGGTCCTTGGTCCTGGACACGAACAGGCCACTGGGGTCGGCGAGTCCTTCAACTCCGGCATCGGTCAGGTCGAAACAGCCCACGTCATCGGTGGGGCCGTAGCGGTTCTTCACCGCGCGGAGCAGACGCAGCCGGGAATGCCGCTCGCCCTCGAACTGGCACACCACGTCCACGAGGTGCTCGAGGAGCCGCGGCCCGGCGATGGAGCCGTCCTTGGTCACATGGCCCACCAGGATCGTGGTCATATTCTTCGACTTCGCCACATTGATGATCGACGCCGCTACCTCGCGTACCTGGGTCACCCCACCCGCGGTGCCGTCGACGGCCGAGCTGCTGAGGGTCTGGATCGAGTCGACGACCAGGAGGGACGGGTTGAGCTTCTCGACCTGGCCGAGGGCCTGGCCCAGGTCAGTCTCGGCGCTCAGGTAGAGCGTGTCCGCAACTGCGTTAATCCGTTCGGCACGCAGTTTGACCTGCGCAGCCGATTCCTCTCCCGTGACGTACAGGACATCTTTTCCGAGGTTTGCCACTCGCGCAGCGACATCGAGCAGAAGGGTCGACTTCCCGACACCCGGTTCGCCCGCGAGGAGGATGACCGCGCCCGGCACCAACCCGCCGCCGAGCACGCGGTCGAGCTCGTCGATCCGTGTGGGCTGGAAGGCGGCAGTGGTCGCATCCACGTCGGCGATGCGCTGCGCGGGCCGCAGGACGGTGGCCGCCGCCGTCGTCCGCGCGACCGGCTGGCCGGTCTCCTCGACCGTTCCCCACGCCTGGCACTCGCCGCAGCGGCCCACCCATTTCGCCGTTGTCCACCCGCACTCGGCACAGCGGTACCCGGGAGTGTTGTTCCGGCCTGCGCGCGTTGCCGTAGAGCTCTTTGCTGCCATTTGTTCAGGGTACCGGCGTCCTCTGACATCGTCGGATCGGCGGCCACCCGCGCAGCGGAGTTCCGACGCATGGGACCTCGTGTGCTCCGCCACCCGCCTCTGAGCCTGATCGGTTGTTTTGACTAAATCAAAACAACCGATAGACTTGGGCCATGGCGTTCACCACCGACTCTCCACCTGATGCGGATCTGCTCCGGCAGTCGATCCGTGACTCAGGGTTGAAGGTCACCGCGCCTCGTGTCGCAGTGCTGGAAGTGCTGCGGCAGAACCCACATTCGAGCGCGGAGCAAATCTCCGCGAAGGTGCAGGACGCCCTCAGCGGTTCGTCCACCCAGGCCGTCTACGGAATCCTCGCTGCCTTCACAGGGGCAGGGCTCGTACGGCGTTTCGATCCGCCGGGCTCGGCGGCGCTCTTCGAGTGCAGAGTGGGGGACAACCATCACCACCTGCTGTGCATGCAGTGCGGGGCGGTCAAGGACGTCGACTGCGTGATCGGACAAGCGCCCTGCCTGACTCCGTCAGACAGTGGCGGATTCACCGTTCTCGCGGCAGAAGTCACCTTCAACGGCCTCTGTCAGCAGTGCCGGGTCGAAACAGTGGCTGTACCCATCACCTGAGCGCTACCGATTCCGGTGAGTATCACGACCGTCACTCCGTGCTGCGTGCTGCCCGAATGCCGGCACAGCACACGCTCATACCCGTCAGCCGACAACCGTCCGAGTGCAAGCCGGACACCACCAAGGAGCCATCATGACCCTTCTCGATCGCACACCAACCATCTCCCGCGAAGCACCGGCCCGCCGGAACCAGCCACGGCCTCTTGCGCCCCTCGGCGGCAGTTACATCAGCCGCGGAGCCACCACAGCAGATAGCGAGGGGGCCTACGTCACCACAGAGTCGTCCATGGCGCCATCCAGCCGTGGAGCCTACGTCACCACCGCCGGCTCTTCGCGCTTCAGCAACCCGGGCCGGTACACGTCTTCGAGCTGAGCTGCTCGCTAGGGGCGCGGAAGTGCGCCCCGGTCAGAAGCGTAGTCGACACGCAACGTATTTTGACGGGAGCTCCCAAGGGGTTGGACACGCGTCGTCTCGGTAACCGTGCCTGGAATTTCCGGTGCTCCGGATGACGGTCTGTCTCCCGGTTACGCGTGGTCAGGACGACCGCCGGGGGTGTTCAGTTCTCCGGCGGAGACGCAGTTATTCCTGCTTGAGCGCCTTGGACGGCTATCTGCACCCTGTTGGTGACGCCGAGATGTCTTTTGATTCTGCTGATTCGGGCCTTTACGGTCGCTTCGCTGAGGTGCAGCGGCCCTGCGATTTCGGTATTAGTGAGCCCCTCGGCGACTCCTCGGATGATTTGCAGGTCCCGGCCGGTGAAGGACTTGAAGCGGGACCTGATCGCTTCATCCGCCTCGGACGAGTACCGTCCCGTGTCCCGGGACGCTGGGAAAGTCGGGTGGATCGATCCTCCTCGGTGGATGATGCGTAGCGCCGCCGCCAGGTCCTCCAGTATCGCTCCGCGGAGGAAGTAGCCCTGGGCTCCGGTCCTGTAAGCGGCGTCCATAACTTCTGGAGATGAATCACTGGCCAGAATCACGATTTTCATGTTCTCGTCGACGGTGAGGAGTCCCTCGATCATTTCGGCCATGCCGTTGCCGGCGATGTCCGCATTGAGAATGACGACGTCGGGTTGCTCGTCCTTCACCTGTTGAAGCGCCTGTTGACCTGTTGCGCTTTCACCGGTGACCTGGATAAGACCCGATAGGTCCAGCAGCTCATGGAGCGCCCTACCGGTCAGGTAGTCATGGCCTGCCAAATGAACACACACTCTCTCAAATTCCCCCATGGCCCCTATTAGAACCAACTGTTGCCTACAGCACTAGCTTCTCGGGTAAAAACAATTCTCCTTGCGGTTAGTCGGACTACTCTGAATTCACTCCGAACGGTCCAAGTATCTAGCCGATTGGAGGGTTCCTAAATTGATCAGTGCACTGTGGAATAACAGGAGGCAGTCTGGGAATTCTTCAAAAGCTGCCTCCACCTTCGCGATATCCCGCGATGGTTTACTCGTCTCAGTCTGGGAGATTTGATGTCCACTCGTACACGTATGCTCGCTGCCGGTTCGACGGCGGCCCTTGCCGCCGGCGGCTTGTTCTTCACTGCGGCTCCTGCCTCTGCCGCCCCCGATTCAGCCGAATGCCTTTCCGCTCAGGCAGCCTTCCTGGCGGCGCTGGGCAACGCCGGTGCCAATACAGCTGTCATTGCCGAACTTGACCTGGCCCTCGACGCTGTTGTCGAGGCCCAGGCAGCCCTGGACGCCCTGGTCGGCGCCGGGTCGGCGGAGCAGGATGAAGCCCAGGCAGTACTGAATGCCGCTCTTGCGATCCTGGCGGATGCTGAACTGGATGTCACAAACGCCGAGGCCGCAGTGCAGGCGGCCCTGGATGCGGTCATCGATACGGGGATCGACGTCGAAAACGCTGAAGCAGCCCTGGAAGTCGTGGCAGGGCTGCTGCTCACTGCCAACGGTGACGTCACGGCGGCCCAGACTGCCCTGGACGCCACGGCCGGCCTGACGCTTGCCGCGCAAGCCGACGTCGATGCTGCTCAGGATGATCTGGACGCCGCCTTGATAGTGCAGGCCGGTCTGCTCGAGGACGCCCGGGTCGTCCTGGCTGCAGCGTTGGTGGTGCAGGGAGAGGCTGATGATGACGTGGTCGAAGCCCAGCTCGCACTGACCGCGGCGCTGGCTTCCGCGGATCCCGCTGATGACGGGCCCGCCCAGGTTGCTTTCGATGCTGCCGTGGCGGCGCAAGTCACCGCGAGCCGTGAGGTGGCAGAGGCACAAGCTGCTGTGAATCTGCTGGCCACCGCCGATACCGCTGCAGTCGCACAGGCTCGTGCAGACCTGGCCCTCGCCGTTGCCGCCCAGGCCGAGACGGTGCGGGTGATCGCCGGGCTCCAGGGAGATGTCGAGGCGGCTCTGGCAGCTCAGGCCACCGCCCAGGGGAACGTAACTACTGCCCAAACAATCCTGAACGCGGCTCTTGCAGCGCAGGCCGCAGCCGAAGCCGTGGTCATTGCCGACCTCGAGGCGGCGGTGGAGGCTGCTCTCGATGCGCGGGCCGATGCGCAGCTCGATGTGAATGCCGCATTGGAAGCGCTGGCCGTCGCGGGTGATCTGGATTTGGACGCTGTTGCTGATGCGACAGCCGACCTGGAGGGTGCCCTGGCCGTTGTCGCCGCTCTGCAGATCGACCTGGAGGACACCGCAGTCAACGTTGGTGAACTGCAGGGCCTGTTCGACGCATCGATCAGCGCCTGCGGCGTCGACGGGACCGGCGGCACCGTCATCATCGACGTCGACATTGATATCAACATCGACACAGTCAACATCGACACCGACGACAATGACGACGCTGGCACCGGCGGCGGCAACAACGGCGCTGGTGGAGGCGGGACGACTCCCGTCAGCGCCGGCGGTGGCACCGGGGGCGGTAACTCCGGCGCCGGCGTATCGACCGGCGGCAGTAATGCCGGCAACACCGGCAGGCAGGGTTCCAACCGCGGAATGAACATCCAGTCCGCCGCTGGAACTGAGGGGACGTCCGATCAGGCACTGGGCCTGGCCGGGCTCCTGACCGCCGGCCTCGGCATCACCGCGGTGGCCTTCGGTATCCGCCGGAAGGCACAGCACGACAGCTGACCGCAAGACCCGCTTCCGGAGAAGGGATGCGGAAAAGCAGCACACCTGACAGGGGCGCCAATTTCATAAGGGATTGGCGCCCCTTACCCCGTGAAAGGCCGAGGCTATGGAACACGAAGCACACCCTCCATCACCGGATTCGGGAATTCCCGTAACTTTCCGCCGACGCGGCTATTTTCTTGTTGCTTCGATAGCCGCGATCCTGGTGCTGCTGATGATTATCCTCGTTCCACAGCTCATCACGCGGTCCAGTGCGGCAGGGAACGATCCAGCGGCAGTTCCAGACTCCACGCACTCCGCGACCAGCCTGAAACCATCCGCCACGCCACCGGCATCAGCTGAACCGTCGGAACCGACCGAACCCTCGGCGTCGGCCCTTCCTTCCCCTGCTGCCGTGCCGCCGTCGGGACCGGTCATCCCTGCACCCGGCGACGCTCAACAGATACCGGATACGGTTGCCGCACCGGCTGCGGCCGCTCCCACCCGTATTACCGTCCCGGCCGCCGGCATCGACGTTGCCGTGCTGCCGCTACGACCGACCGGCGCGGACATCGCGAGCCAGTCCATCGTGCCGCCCTTCACCGACGACGGATACTGGCTGACTTCCTACGGCATCCCCGGTGATGGATCCACCAACACCACCTACATCACGGGTCACAGTTGGGAAGGCCGGGAAGCGCCCTTCGACCGTTTCAGCACCGACACCGGGGCAGGAGACATCATCACCATCACCACCGAAGCGGGCACCCTGGACTATGTCGTTGACTCCATCACCACCCACGACAAGGACTCCCTGAAAACCAGCGAGATCTGGGACATCGTCCCCAACAGGCTCGTCATCATCAGTTGCTACACCGAGGATCCCTGGGGCAAAAACGTCGTCGTCACCGCATCACCGGCTAACCCTTAGACAGCCACTTCGCTGCATCGTTCCTGCCGAACCTCGCGCATGGGACTGTAAAAAAACGGTGTGTGAGGGTCCGGCCTGATCCGGAAGGAGACGGCCCTGACCTACTTCACGACCGAAGCAACACAGGAGGTGGACGGAGCTACTTGGTGAGATGGATTCGGGCATGCCGTAGGCGGTAGTGCCGATGGGTCTGATGTGTGGAGCAGGAGTAGAGGGTGGCTGGTGGGTAGACTGCATGGGTGCTGTTCTGTTGTGATCAGCCGCGGGGTTCAGCAGCGGGCCTTCCAATTGCAATGTCACTTGTTTCTCCATGACAGGAATTCCCGTGAACAGCAGATTGACGCCCGCTGAGCCTTTCCCCGATGACCTCGCCCCACTTGAGGTGTGGGAGGTTGAGGTGCTGAACAGCAAAGTGCACCGCGAATTGGATTATGAGTACGCCCATGCTGGCGGCCCTGCTATGGAGACCGAGTTCCGTCACGAGGAGCTTCGGGATGAACTCGACCGCCGCGATGACAGTGATGCGGCCCCGACGCCGGCCTTGCCGGCACCCAACCTAGTGGTTGTGCCCTAACCCCACGAAGCACGGTTTCTCTCGAGGGTTACCTTCCCTGACCGTTTTCTTGTCCTCCATGCGAGGAGTACGGCTCCCCGTTGAATGAGATGTGAGTAGCATGCCTGACGAAGAAGAGTTGCAACGCGAAGTCGATCAGGACAGCCTGACCGCTGTCCTGCAGGACATGGTGCTGGAAAGCGATGATGTCCAGGAGTTCCTCCGTGGTTTGGTGGCTGTGGCGGCGGAGGCCTTCTCGGGTGCATACGGCGAGGTGTTCTGCGGGGTGACGCTGCTGCGCCCACGATCGATGATCACGGTGGCCAGTAGCAGTGAGCAGGCCCAACAAGTGGACGAGGTCCAGTACGGGTTCGATGATGGGCCGTGCCTTCGTGCGGCCCGCACGGGTCACACCATCCACATCCCTGACTTCCTGAGCGAATCACGGTTCCCGAAATACCGCGAGGCCATCGCCGGATATGGGTTGCGCTCTGCCCTGGGGATTCCGATCCGGCTCGAGGACGGCGCCAGCGCCGGTCTCGACTTCTACTCCACCCACCCCAACATTTTCGATGATCAGGGCATCGCGGTAGCGGAAGGTATCGCCCGGGAGGCCTCTCGGTCCCTGCGCCTGGCGGTGCGGATCGCCAAACTCGGTGACAACGCCGCGCACCTGAAAGCGGCGATGGAGACCCGCACGACGATCGATCTCGCGGTGGGCGCGATCATGGGCCAGAACCGCTGCACCCAGGATGAGGCCGTCTCCATCCTGCGTCGGGCTTCGTCCAACCGAAACGTGAAGCTGCATGATCTCGCAGCGCAGATCCTTGCCACCGTCGGCCAATCCGGTCCTCCCCGAACGCACTTCGAGTACTGAAGCGACCTACGAGAACAAGACGAGCCGGATCGATGAGTTCCCGGTGGATGAGTTCTAGGTGTTGAGTTCGCCCTCGACCTGGTGGGCCAGGTTCCGCAGGAAGCGTCCGTCCCTGCCGGTGAAGGCGCGGGGGTTCTGGTCGATGACGCAGAGAGTACCGATGGTCCATCCTCCAGGACCGCGGAGCGGGAACCCGGCGTAGAAGCGGATGAAGGGCTCCCCGGTTACCAGGGGATTCTTGGCGAACCGCTCATCCTCGAGGGCGTCTTCAACAATCAGGGGTCCGGCGTTGCGAATTGTCGCATTGCAGAACGAGGTTTCACGTGGCAGGTTCTGCTCGATCGGTCCGATCACCGATTTGAGGAACTGCCGATGACTGTCGATCAGGGCGATGATCGCGGAGCTGACGTGAAAATAGTCCTTGGCCTGGCGGGTGTACTGATCGAATCTGTCCTCGGCAACGGTATCCAGCAAGTGGGTACGGGTCAGCGCGTCCAAGCGTTCCTGTTCGGCTTCCTCGGGCGTGAACAGGAAGGCTCCTGCCGCACCGAGGGCCCGGCGGGAATCATCCGCTGATCCGTCGACTTCATCAGCCCCGCCTGTGCCTGCCTGGCCGTCGTCGTCGTCGTCGTCCGAGGATTGGGGCACACGGATCGGGACAGGAGTCTCTTCGAGGAGTTCATTGGTCGCATCAGCGAGCACGTTGCGCTCACTCGCCGGCAGCTCGAACAAGCCGCTGAGATAGGCCTGGACCTCGAACATCGACATCGCCCCACCCAGAGCGTAGTAACGCACCCACACATCAGACACGCTGAGATGCGCCTCCATCAGCGCGGCCGTCATCTGTTCTACCTGTACCTGGTGATCCACCTGTAGCACCTCCGTGTATCACGACCCATGGCATACCACGAGCAGGAATCCGTCAGGTCCGACAAGACCAGCGCCCCACAACGACATTATCAGCAGGCTTACTAAAATTGGGGCCAAAAATTCTGCCCGACCTCCTTGCACGCGCGCTTACCTGCAACCGCCGGGCGGTCTGACCTCGCACCCACGGAAGGCGCAACGTGGCCACATCATTGGTCATCCGGGTCACGACAGCGGCGCTGACCGGAAAATCAGTCGGGACGACGACATAGAAACTGGGACGTTGTACGAGTCGGCCCAGCACTCCGAGGGCACGAGGAGCTGATCAATCCGCGCTCCAGAAAATGGCGTCATTGGTCCGTCGGCGGCTTGCCACCCTCATCTGGAACTCACCGATGATCGACCCGAGTGTCATCACGGAAGGTGGCCCGTCATGTCGGTATGAAGCATGGGCCCTTGCGCGATATCCCGGTATCAGTGGTGCCCGGTGGAGGTGGTGCCGAACATCAGGGTTCGGCGCTGCACGTCGTAGTACACGGTTTCGGAGGTTGAGAGGAGGTCCTGGAGGTTGTCGGCGTCGTCGGCGCTGAGGGTGAGGACTTCCTCCCAGGCTCCCTGATCGAGTACGAGCTGGAGGGTCCATGCACCGGTCTGGCCGGGCTCGCCTGCTACCCAGCTGAACTGGTAGTGGCTGAGCTGACGGACTTTGATGCTGTCATCGGTGACTGGCTGATTCAGGTTGGGTGACATGTGCTTTCACTCCTTGGAAGGCGTGCTTCACGCGGCGCCTTCATCGCCGGGATGGGACAGGAAACCATCTGCGCCGGGCAGTGGTGATCCGATCACTCTTGGAATGACCAACGTAGTCCCGGCACCGGAACGAAGTAAACGACCCAGTTAAGCGACTGGAAAAACTTGACGGATGATCCGGTCAATGAAAACGCCTGGCTTGATTGTCGTTTCCCGTATCAGGGCTTTGGGGCGGTTCGCCCTATTCCTGGCCCCAGGTTCACTACGAGCTCCAACACACTACCGACCCTGGCTGAGCATGGGGGGCCTCGGATGCACCCTGCGCGTGCCGCCTGCAGGAAAGTTGTTGCGGCCGACTCCTCCTCCCGTCAGGATAGTAAGTAAGCTGACTATTTCGGCTTGCGGGCCGTGCCGCATTCAGTGCACTCGGCCGGCTCCCGGGTCATCTACCGACCAGTAACGGCCCCCACCGGGCCACCACCATAAGGAGATTGAATATGACATCGGATTCCACTTCGGGGGCAAGCACCCCGAAGGGCCGTCGGAATGATGTAGTAGCGGCCCAAAAGGAGCGCTTCGGCGGTATCAAGTTCGGGTCCGCGTTCTTCGGCTGGCTGACCGCAATCGGCATGACGGTCCTCCTGAGCGCCCTGGCTACCGCGATCGGAGTGGGCGTCGGAGCCGCCAACAACACCGATGCGGGAGAAGCGGCCAATCAGGCCACCGAGAACGCCCAGACCGTCGGCATTGTCAGCGGCATCGTGCTGGCTGTCATCCTGTTTTTGGCCTACTACTGTGGAGGCTACGTCGCCGGCCGCATGGCCCGCTTCGACGGAGCCAAGCAGGGCCTCGCCGTATGGCTGTGGGGCATCATCGTCGCCATCGTCATCGCTATCCTCGCCGCAGTCGCAGGGGATCAGTTCAATGTTCTCTCCCGCATCGGCGGTGCACCCAGCATCCCCGTCGACGGCAGTCTGCTCACGACCAGCGGCCTGATCGCCCTGGCCGTCGCCGTTCTGGTTCCCCTTGTTGGAGCGATCCTCGGCGGAAAAGCGGGCATGCACTTCCACCGCAAAGTCGACCAGGCCGGCATCGACCACCAGGCCGGCCTCCACTAACTCCCAAGCGTCTCGCCACGGGGCACAGACCACCGTGGATTCCGCGAGGAGCTTTTATCACCACCTATTCTGCAAGGAGAAGTTCATGATTACGCAGGAAAACATCGACACCATCCTCTCCAGCGGCGGCAACGTCGTCGACGCCCAGGGAACCAAGATCGGGGCCGTCGGCCAGGTCTACCTGGATGACCAGACCGGGGAGCCGAACTGGGTCACCGCCAAGACCGGGCTCTTCGGCACCTCCGAGTCCTTCGTCCCGTTGGAGGGCGCGAGCGCCACCGACGTCGCGGTCCGTTATACCAAGGACCAGGTCAAGGACGCGCCCCGCGTCGAAGCCGACGGTTCCCTCAGCCCCGAGGAAGAGGAACGCCTGTACCGGCACTACGGTCTGGGTAGCGGATCCCGAGACACGACCGGCACGAACACGACCGGCACGGACACGACCGGCACGGACACGACCGGTTTCGAGCCGGGTTTTCAGCCCGGTGATGAGCGGCTCGATCGCTCACGGCAGGGCGGGACCGTGGGGCATGACACCTCGGGTCCGACCACTGATGATGCGATGACACGATCCGAGGAACAGCTCCGGGTGGGCACCGAACGCCGCGAAGCAGGCCGGGCACGGCTGCGCAAGTACGTGGTGACCGAGAACGTCACCACGACCGTCCCGGTCCGGCGTGAAGAGGTCCGTATCGAGCGTGAACCCATTACTGACGCCAACCGGGGTGATGCCCTGGATGGACCGGCGATCAGCGAAGAAGAGCACGAAGTCGTCCTCCACGAGGAGCAGGTCGTGGTGGACAAGGAAGCCGTTCCCGTGGAGCGCGTACGCCTGGACAAGGAAACAGTCCAATCACAGGAAACCGTCTCCGGTGAGGTCCGCAAGGAAAAGATTGAAATGCTGGACGCGGACACACCTGGCAATGCCGACCGCCGCTAACTCGGCGTAACGCCCAGGGAGCCACGCCGGTTCTTCTGAACTTGTGACACCAAGAGAGGTAGTGCACCCTACCGGGTGCACTACCTCTCTTCATGTGCCACTGGAGCTGGCGTGTTCGATCAGTTTTTCTTGAAGGCGTCCTTGAGCTTTTCGCCGGCCTGTTTCAGATCGCCCTTGGCCTGATCGCCCTGACCTTCGGCCTTGAGATTCTCATCCCCGGTCGCGTCGCCGGCGGCTTCCTTGCCCTGGCCGCCAAGCTTCTGTGCGGCGTTCGCAATTTTATCGTCCAGTCCCATGATGCTCTCCCAATGGTTAACCTCGGTGATCACGCAATCGGTATCCGACCGACACTGCCACTCTAAGCACGACCACCGGAGTCCTGGCACTCGGGAGGTCGACCAGCCCGAGTGTCCGGTTCGGCGCGCCTCAAACAGCAGCGTTGCTGGTGTCAGGGACAGATCCGGAACGTAGGTGCGGAAGCTCCTCGAATGCTGGCTTCGCGAACCAATATCCCTGGAACAGGCGGATGCCACCTGCTTTCAGGAACAGGAACTCCGCCTCGGTCTCGATGCCTTCTGCAAGCACCATGATGCCGAGTTCCCTGGTGATGCCCACGATGCCGGCGACGACGGCCCGGCGAGCCGGGCTGTCATCAACTCCTCGGATGAGCTTCATATCGATCTTGATCAGATCCGGCTGGAACTCGACCAGGAGTCCCAATCCCGCATGACCCGCACCGAAGTCATCGATGGCGGTGGTGAAACCGTGCTTGCGATATTCAGTGATGATGTTCGTGAGGTGGGCGGTGTCCGCAACCTCCTCATTTTCCGTGAACTCGAACATGATCGACGACGTCGGAAAGCTGCACCGTGCTGCTGCATGCAGGGTGGCTCGGAGGCAAGCAGCCGGTTCATAAACTGCATTCGGCATGAAGTTGATCGAGAGCTTCAACTCTTCGCCCGCGGGGAACAGGCGTGATGCCAGCTCGATTGCCTTGACGCGACAGTCCTGATCGAAGCGGTACTTCTGCTCCGGCGAGATTCGTGACAGGACGTTCAATGCCCCCTCCCCCGACAAGCCTCGGACCAACGCCTCATAACCCCATATGCGATCATCAACCGCGTCGTAGATGGGCTGGAAGGCCATGCTGAAATCGAAGTCGAGCTTCGAAGATGTCGCGCAGCCATTGCATGCCATGCGGAAGTGCCCCTCACTTGTTTTCGTCCACCTTAGGACACAGGAGACACGATGGCCCCAACTGCCACGGCAACCAAAAGGAGACCCTGCCGCACGGTAGGACTGCGTGGACACCGTTTCCATTGCCCGGAGCTTAGCTTGGTGCGAACGCACAGCGCGGATCCACTGGCGGTCATTATGGTGAGGGCCCCCAATCCGAACCGGGGCCCAAGCCCTGGATCGATGCGGGTCTAGCGGCGACGTCGTGTCTGCAGTCCGAGCACACCGCCGGCAGCGAGCACTCCGATGCCGAGCAGACCTGTACCAAGAATGATTCCGGTGTTCGTGTCACCGCGGCCGACACCTGGAACACCGGTATCGGCGCCTCCTACTGGTAGCTGCGCTACCTGAGGTGGCCCATAGAGACCCTCCTCCGGTGTCGGGTGAACACCATAGGTCTGGACGAAGTTGATGTAGCAGGGGTAACGGCCATCGGGGAACACGATGCTGCCCGGGTTCACGGCGCATAGGTCCGACCCGTCGGCGGCAATCACGCCGCCCTGGACGATGGTCACGGTGTTGGGGTCGATGACCGTGGCTTCGTCGAAGGGCACCAGGTCAGGTGGGTTGATCGGGTACTGGCCGCCGGGTATCGCGGCGCCAAGACCGTAATCTGAGAAGCAGGGATACGTGCCGCTGGGAAAGGCGATGCCATAGGGGTTGATGGCGCAAAGGTTCGTGCCGTCCGCTGTGAGTAGCCCACCAATGGCCGGAGTAACGCTATCGGGATCAACGATCGTTGCTTGATCAAAAGGAACAAAATCTGGATTCGGCACAACTGGCGCAGCTATAGCAGTCGTTGATGCGCTCACGAGTACGGCTGCTGCCAGAGCACACCCGGTCAGAGCAGACCTTATATTTACAATCATTTCCCCCTCCATGCAATCCCCGGTGGACGGCAATTACCTCAGTCAACCAGATCACAGTACTTTCGCTTGTCAAGGCTCGAGGCGAATGCATAAGTTTATGCAGCTGGGAATCGCAATGGTGCCAATGCACCTGAGGTGAGGAGTAACAGGGCGAAGGAGACCGGCCGCTGATTCGTGACCGGTCAATCCACTGGCGTTGTAGCTGAGGTGGTGTCCGTTGCAAATTGGTCGAGCAATTTCAGCTCTTCGTCCCTGGTCAGCCCGGACCTACGTTCCCGAGTGAGGCCCCGTTGTTGCTCGTCCTGGAGAGTTCGCAGCAGCGTCTGCCGAAGATCGCTGAGGAGGCCTCCCGCAGCATGGAATGCTGCGTTGTCCCTTTGAGCCAATGGCACATCCGGTTCGGGTAGCCATAGCGGCAGCGATCGTGGGCCGGCCCAATAGTGGACGTCGTTCCTAAGGAGCCAGTCATCGGGCGCACTGATCATGGATCCGGCGAAGCCGGCGACGTCGGCAGCAAGATCGAGTACCTCCGTAAGGGAATGCTGATCCCCTGTGGCGTTGTAGACGCCTGTCAGGCCTTCCCGGCCGGCGCTCACAATCCAGGTTGCCAGGTCCTGCACGTCAATCACCTGTACAGCTCGGCCTTCCGTCACAGGCGTCAGGACCGGTTCGTTCTTCGCAAGGGCAAAGCGACTGACCCAGTAGCTGAACCGGTCACTTCCATCGCCGGGTCCGGCGATCAGCCCCGGCCTGACAATGAGTAGGCGGTCACCGACGGCCTGCTGTGTCGCTATCTCTGCCGCGGCTTTCGCCTGCCCATAGTCCTTCAGATCGAGCGGCTGGAGCACAGCGGCGGACTCGTCGGCTCCAGGATCGGTGTTGCTCGCATATACAGACACCGACGAGATCAGCGTCCAATGTTCGGCAGTCGCTGCCAATGCTCGAAGGGCTCCCACTACAAGGGCCGGTTCGTAAGCGAGCTCGATGATTTCAGCCCATTGCTGACCCGCCACCGCAGTATAGGGCTCTGCTGATGTCCGATCACTATGGACGAAGCGGATTCCGGTGGGCGGCTGCCCGGACTCACCTCGCGCCAGGCACGTGACGTCATCACCGTTTGCCATCAACTGTTCGGCTAGCTCATGTCCTAGCCAGGCCGTACCCCCAAGAACTAGAACTTTTCGCATGTCGCCAGTCAATCCGCGCCCTTTGTCGCAGTCAATCAATTCGCCCCCGAGCGTAGAACCACTCAGCTCGGAGTCCGATAAGCCGATGCTCCACCATTTCACTACTTCCGGGTTGAACCGCCACTAAACCCCCGCCCAGCAGCAGAACGAGAATAGTTCCTAGGTCTTTACTGGATTTTTACCCGTGGATTCGACCGCGGCAGCGATGCCGAGCAGCACAGCCGAGCCCAGGGTGGTGCCGAAAGCGACCAGCACGGCTCCCACCACCCACAGGCCAGTTACATCCGTGGCAGCGGCCGTGCTGATCCACGCGAGGGTGAAGGAAGCCGGAAGTACCAGTAGGGCGACGACGAAACGCAGGAGGCGGTAGGCAAGCCCTACCACCACGATGCCACACAAAAACGCTCCAACTCCCTGCCATGTTGCGTACGGGCCAGCCATTCTGCCAGCGGCTGCGTCGTACTGGTACTCGGTATCCCACGCGAACCAGCCGAACCAGAGCCCCGCGGACAGGAGTGCGATCACGATGACGGCTGCCCATTGCTGTGCGGGCGATCGATGGCGGGTCCGAGTCAGGTGCATGCCTCACTGTAGGACCAAGCGGCGCGCTCGTTAGGGCCCACACAAGTCATCCGTGGTCGGGACAGGACAGCGCACCCGTGATGGTCCCGGAATGGGCGCCCTTGGGCTTGATCCAGTGTCCGGAGATTTGGATGCAGCGGCGATATGGGGTCGTAACGCTGTGGGCTGCCGACGTCCATGCGCCGGGGGTGCTGGGGCTGCGTGTGCTGTTCCTTCGTGTGCTGGTGTGACCCAGGTCGCTCATCGCTTTCGGGGTCGTGGTTGGATGGAATATGGGGAACGTGAGGAGGATGACAGTGGGGGCCGTCGTCGTGGTGTCCGCAGTACTGGCCTTGACATCGTGTACTGGCGGAGAGATGGAGCGGGAAGAGCCCTCGCCGGTGGTGAGCGGGCCGACGAGCGCAGCCGCTGAGATCGGCGAGCGTTTGGGTAACCGATTGGTGTCTTTGACTGACCTCCAGGGAAGGCCTCTGTATGTTGTGCCGGGAGGCGAAACCCAAAACTACCTGGACGCTTTAGGGAGGCCACCGTTGTTCGAACGAACGTACACGCCCGAAGAGTGTGCCCCCGATACTGCTTTCAGTCCCCCGCCAGCAGGACTTGAGGGAGTGTTTGGACGAAGCCACATCAGCGACGACCAGTCCGGGCTGAGGGTGTGGATCTACTCGGCACCGAATGAGGCAGAACTCGTCGAGTACTTCGTTGGTTCGGACCCCGGCGCGCCCGTACAGTGCACGGACGTCCGCATTATGACCAATGGGGTCACTCAGGCTTTTTCCTACACCCGTATCGATACACCGCCTGTCGCACTCCACTCCCGGAGCATCCAGTACAGCGTGACCCAGGATGATTCCACTACTCATCATGTGGCTGTGACCGCAGTCAACGGCACCGTCGCGGCCAGGGTCACGCTCTCCACTACCGATCTAGCAGACCAGGCAATGACCGACGCCGTCTTCAACCTCGCCCGACTAGCAACCAGCTGACTACGACCACTGCCACGGCCGATGCGCCGACCGCCTCGAAAAGCGTCAGCCAAGACCCGCCCGATGACGGCCAGGAGCGCAACTGGGACCGTTCGAAGACGGTCCTACTTCTTGTCCGGATCGGCCAGGACACCCAGCAGGTATGTTCCCTGGGCGATGCACATCGTGGCAACCACAGCCAGCCCTGTTGCCTGAAGCCACTCAAGGCCACCGGGCGGACCGGCGAACAACGTCAAGCGAAGAACGAGGAGCAATGAAAAAGCGGCGACGCTCATTGATCCCCACGCCCGCCACCGCGACCCAGGAGAACTACTCGATCCGACCGCTTCGAGCCGGGCGAGTTCATCGTCGTACGGGAATCTCTTGTTCAGCACGAAAGTAACCAGACAGCAGACTGCCAGCCCGGCGAAGGTCAGGGAGATCCCGGTCAGGAGCCAAGGCCCCGCAAAGGTCTGCGATAGAAAATCCAGGACTACCCAGCTTTCCGAATGACGGCTCCTGCGCCATGCACACATCCTAGCCCCCACAGTGACCCAGGACCTGAAGCCACTGACGGTCAAGCGAGGTCAATGGCACGTGACATGTGCGTATCCCTTGAGGCGATCTTGTGAAGACACCTTCGTCTCGTTGGGGCCTCCTACCTGCACGCCCGACGAAGATTCTCCTTCGTGTGGCTCTTCAGTAGTAGATCCGCCTCTTGCCCGCGGTTATTTTTTATTCAGCGAGGTGGCTTTGCAGGTCGGACGCGGGCATCGGCCTGTTGAGGAGGAAGCCCTGAACGGCATCGCAGCCGAGTTCGCGCAGTTGGGCGAGTTGAGCGGGGGTTTCGACTCCTTCCGCGATGACGTGGAGTCCCATTCCGTGGGCCATGGCCACAATGGCTTTGATGATGATGTCTTTCGGCCCGGCGTCGGTGAGTTCGTCGATGAAGGATTTGTCGATCTTCAGCGTGGTGAAGGGCAGGTCGCGCAACCGACCAAGGGAAGAGTGTCCAGTGCCGAAGTCATCGACCGCCAGTTCTACCCCCAGGGCGCGCAGTTCCCGCAGTTGGATCGCGATGGCGGCGTCGGGGGCAGCGAGTATGCCCTCGGTGACTTCCAGGGTCAGGCGGTTGGCGGGCAGTCCTGCTTGGTCAAGGGCGTGCCTGACGATGTCGATGAATCCGGGTGCGGCGAGTTGTCGGATGGACACGTTGACGGTGACGGCGAGAACGCCCGATGGGGTGGGCATGTGGGCGATCTGGCGGCATGCCTGGGTGAGTACCCAGGCACCGATGGGAACGATCAGCCCAGTCTGTTCGGCAATAGGGATGAATTCGGTTGGAGAAAGAGTGCCGAGGGTAGGGTGTTGCCAGCGCAGGAGTGCCTCGACCGCAAGAGTCCGGCCGGTAGCCAGGTCGCAGATGGGCTGGTACTCCAGAGTGAACTGGTCGGTTTCCAGTGCGGCATGCAGGTCCGCCTCCAGTTGCACCCGAGCTGTGAGCGTTGTGGTGCATTTCGGGTTGAAATGCCCGCCATTGAGCTTTGCCGGCTGTTTTGGCCGCATACATGGCCAGGTCGGCGTTGCGGAGCAAATCCTCGGCCTCGCCGAGCGGGAACCTGCCGGTTTCGGCAAGCCCGATGCTCGCGCGAGGAATGATGCGCTGCCCGCCGATATCTATCGGGTCTGCCAGGGTGCCGATAATCCGCTGAGCCAGCCCTTCACCGTGATCGGGCGAGACCTGTTCTGCGAGGACCGCGAACTCGTCCCCGCCGAGCCGGGCCACGGTGTCACCTGCTCGAACAATGCCCTTGAGCCGCGCAGCGATCTCGCAGAGTAACTGGTCTCCGGCGCTGTGACCGAGGGTGTCGTTGACATATTTGAAGTCATCAATATCGATCATCAACAGGATGATGGTGGTGCCGGTCCGCTCGGCTTTGGTGAGTGCGAGCCCGAGCCGGTCCATCAGCAACGCGCGGTTCGCGATTCCGGTCAGCGGGTCGTGAAAGGCCCGGTGCTCCATCTCCGATGCCTGCCGGGCCAGGGCATCCTTGGTTTCGCGCAACCGCCGATCGGCGGTCTTGGCAGCGGTGATGTCGCGTCCAACGTACGCCAGCCGCAGCACCGTCCCGGCCTCATCCCGCACCGGCGAAACTGTCAACGACATCTCCACCGTCACCCCATCGGCCCGGAGCCGGACGGTCTCCAGCTGTTCGATCTGCCGCCCTGCGGATACCTCGGCCAGGATGTACTCGAATTCGGCCGATAGGTCTGTCGGCACCAACCGGACGAAAGACCGACCGATCATGTCACCCGCCGCGTAACCATAAATCCGCTCCGCGCCGGGATTCCACGTCCGCACCGTACCATCGAGTTCGGTGCTGAAAATTGCGTCGGATGAAGCCGTAACGATGGCCGCGAGCTGCGCAGATAACTCGGCTGCGGCGGCTCGTTCACTGACATCGCGCAAGAACGCGTACAACGACACGCCGTCGGGATCGTCCTGTGCCCAGATGGTCAGGTCGATGGGGAATTCGCGGCCCAGTCGGTGCCGCGCAGTGACCTGTACCGGCCGGCCGACCAGCCGGGCCTGACCCGTGGCCACGAACCGGCGCAGCCCCACCTCATGTGCTGCACGGTCCTGTTCACGCATGATCAGCTCGCTGACCGTGCGGCCGATGGCCTCGTCCTTGGTGTAGCCGAACAGTTCCTCCGCCGCACGATTCCAATCGGTCACCACCCCGAAAGCATCCATGCCCACGAAACCGTCAGCGGCCGTATCGATCAACCGCTGCGCGCGGCGGTCAGCCTCCAGCAACTTCACTTCCGGACCTTCGGACATCTCTGATTCTCTCGACTCGGACTACGCTGGCCCCCCAGTGACTAGGCGCCTCGACAGCCGCCGTATCGAGCCGGATCTAGGCACCAGCCACGCAGGAGTCTATCGGTCGCTGAACTTTCATCTTCCATGTACGCCCCAGCAGTAGCAGGCAGCTCCTGATAAAGCTGGTGTCGAGCAGGTCATGCGCCAGACGATGATCACGTTGCCTGGACTCGATAGGCCTTCACCGCTTCTCCGCAGGTGATATCCGGTTCCTGGGCTCTGAGCTTTTTCTACGGGCTGTAGATGGAGGTCTACGATGGGGCCTGTGCGGTTCCGGCTCCAGCGGTTCTCTTCTTCCCGAACGGGAGGTTGCCTGCGTTCACCCTTGTTGGGCGCTACTGGCCGGAACGCCACCTATGAAGGAGCCCGATCTTGCTCTCTGATACATCCCGCCCAGTCATCCAGGCCACGCTGCCCGTCGTGGGTGAGAACATCAAGGAAATCGCCCAGCGCTTCTACGCCCACATGTTCGCTGAACGACCCGAACTGATGGACGGCCTCTTCAACCGGGGGAACCAGGCCGATGGGCGTCAGCAGCAGGCCCTGGCCGGTTCCGTGGCGGCCTTCGCCGGATACCTGATCAACAAACCCGACGAGATGCCTGATCACCTACTGGCCCGCATCTCCCACAAACACGTGTCGCTGGGATTACGCCCGGACCAATACCAGATCGTCCATGACCACCTGATGTGGGCGATCGTCGACGTCCTCGGAGATGCCGTCACGGAAGACGTCGCTGTGGCCTGGGATGAGGTCTACTGGCTGATGGCCAACGTCCTGATCAACCAGGAACGAGCAATGTACGGAGCGCTCAACCTTTCCCCTGACACCATCTGGCGGACCTGGCGCGTCGTCGAGAAAATCCAGGAAACCGACGACGTCGTCACGTTCGTGGTTGAACGCACCGATGAACGCGACGTCAAACCATCCCTACCCGGGCAGTACGTCACCCTGAAGGTGCTCATGCCCGACGGTGTGCACCAGCCGCGCCAGTACAGCCTGACCCGCGCCGACGACGGTCACCACCGCCAGTTCTCGGTCAAACGCGTCCATGGCCTGCCCACCCCCGATGGGGAGGTGTCCAATCTGCTTCACTCGAGCGTGAACGTCGGCGACGAGGTAGTCCTCTCCGTGCCCTCCGGTGACGTCGTCGTGGCGTACACAGACCGGCCGATGGTCTTCGCCAGTGCTGGTATCGGCATCACTCCCATGGCCGGCATGCTTTCCCACCTCGTGCAGTCCGGCTCGCAGCGCAAGGTGATGCTGCTTCATGCCGATAACTCTGCCGACACCTTCGCACTGCGCGGGCAGGTCCAATCCGACCTGGCGAAGCTCCCCGATGCGTCCATGATCACCTGGTTCGTGGAACCCTCGAAGCCGACTCTGGTAGCAGAGGATGAGTTGGTGGGCTTCATGGACGTCAGTACCGTTGATCTTCCGGCCGGCGCGGAATACTACCTGTGCGGCCCCCTGGTCTTCATGCAGGCCGTCCGCAGCGCCCTCATCGCCCGCGGCATACCAGCCAAAGACATCCAGTATGAAGTGTTCGGCCCCGACCTATGGCTCGCCGACTTCCAATAGCTGGACCAACGCAACCAAAAAATCCGTGACCAACCCAGCACGCCGAAGGAACACCGGTCGACGTGGCGGCACCTGAAGGGTCGGAGTTCGGTTGCGCCTGGATGAGGGCAACTTCACCAGTTGATCAGGTTCACCGGTTTATGCAGGGCCTGCGGCAACCTTAACCCACCTCGCGCGTGCGGGGGACACCACGCCAACCCCTGTAGCCGGCTGATGCTTCCGTGACCATAATGTGACAATCGGAGTTAGCGCGGGTTAGCGTTGAAGTTGTGCCGCAGCCCGAGATCAGGGGCGGCATCCTTGGATGGATTGCCTAGCTCTGCCACTATCGCAAGGTCCGTTTGCAACGTACATCTGGCAGGGGCGGGGGAACCATCATCGGGTCCCCTCACAGGGCCCTAGGGGTTAAGCCGCACGTCATTCAGATCAAAAAGATTATTTGGATGACTTCCGGCCGGGTGACTCCCATCCGCATCCGACAGCTCACCCCGCAGGCATTGGGAGAGGTAAGCAACACATGTCCGAAATTTTCCATGCAGCGCGCCACCGCACCACCCCAGCTTTCGCCACCAGGCTGAAATCCGTATCGAAAGCCGTTACTTCCCACGCCGGGGCAGTGGGCCGTCCCGCTGCTGCCCTCGCGGCAGCCTCTGCGCTGATGCTCGGGGTCGGCGCTTCCGCCCAAGCATCTGCCATTGCCGAACCAGCCGCGGCTGCGGCTGCCAGCACTCCCGTGCCGACCCCTGCGGCCAGCGCGGCACCCGAAGCGGTTGCCGGCGCCACGAACCACACGGTCCAGCCCGGTGACACGCTCAATGCGATCGCCAACCAGTATGGAGTGGGCCTGCAGACCGTGTTCTCGCAAAACGGACTGGGCGCCGGCTCGATCATCTACCCGGGAGACAGCATCATCGTCGCGGGGTCCGGCAATGCTCTAGCCCCGGCGGCGTTGACGGCCCCCGCTCCTGTAGCCCCGGCGGCGTTGACGGCCCCGGCCGCGCCGACTGCTGCCGCGTCCACCATGACGCTGGCCAGCTCGGGAGTGACCGAGATCCCGGCGACGTCCACCAACTCAGCCATCCTGGCCTCCGCGCAATCCCAGTTGGGAGCAGGCCAGGACTGCACCATTCTGGGTGAGCAGGCACTGAAGGCCGCCGGTATCGGCGGAGTCGGGGATGAGTCCCCGGCCGGGTTGATGGAATTTGCGACCCCGGTCTCGAATCCTCAGCCGGGTGACTTCATCTACTACCAGGACGGAGGCGCCGGTGTTCCTCACAACGCCGTCTACATCGGAGACGGCAAGGCGATCCACAGCGGATTCAATGGCGGTCAGACCGTCGTGAACAGCGCCGACATCGGTTCAGGGCCTTCCTACTACCGTGTCAATGCCTAAAGCCCGACTCCACAACTGAAAAGCACGATCCCAAAAGTGTCCGGCCGGATAACCTCGGCCGGGCACTTTTTCGTGGAATTGGTTGGGAAGACCGATAAAATGCTTCACCCCTACGTGGACGGCTTGAGCTGTATTCTAGGGACTCCGCCCGTCCACAGGTGGATGAACCATCGCGAATGGTAGCTCTGCGGGCTTTGTTTATGCCACCGCAAATGACTCTGCACATGCACCGCGCTGCGGAATATCGAACGGTCAGTAGGGGTAGTCTCCGAGGGCCGGGGCGTTGACCTTGTCAGTGACAGCCAGAAGGCGAGCCCCACGAAGACCTTACTGGGGGCGAGCGAGCCGGAGAGCAGCACTCAAGGGTGATGTGCCCTCTGCTGATTCCGCGGTCTCAGCGGTCTCCGCGGCGTCGCGGTGATCAAGTTCCTCGGTCACTTCCTCGTCGCGGAATTCCGTTTCCGGATTAGCCTGACCATCGTGCCCGTACTCATGAGATAACTCGCGCTGAATCTTGCTGTTGAGGACCTCCACCTCGGGAAGGTCGAGCGACGTGAGATCCTCGGGAAACGATTCCGACGGTGTGAGTCTGGTGATCATGGGGACGCCTATCGACGGGAAGAGAACATGGTGGAGCCGGGCTCTTTCGGGAACCACGGCCGACCATACCAGCAGGACGGCATCCTGCTCACATCTACCCGGACCCATGTGGAGCCTGAGGCCCTACGAGTCCGGTGGGAGATCACGCACGTTGTTCATAATGTTCACGGTGCTCGATGGTGGTGTGGCGGAAGGGACGGAATTATCACTTCTAAGGGGACGTTAACCAAAGGAGGAAAGAAGGCTCAAGTGAATACAGCACACTGGACAACAAGTCGTCTGCTCAGTACCGCCGCTCGATTGAACGATCATCACCAAAACCTGCGCCTGACGGACTTGGGAATTACCCATGCAGGTGCGATCACGTTGAGAGCCCTGTCATATAGTGGCCCGATCAGCCAAGGGCGTCTCGCCCTCCTAGTCCATGTTCAGGCTCAGACTATGGGAAAGGTCCTTGAGAAGCTCGAACTCAAAGGGCTGGTGCTCAGGGCCCGAGACACGTGGGACGGGCGTGCGGTACGCACCCGCATCACCTCTCAGGGAAACACCATTTTACGGCGCATGGATCAAATAACTGAAGCCCCGACGGGCTCCGTCGGGCCTTCCGACCGCGAGCTACGGGACGCACTGATCACCATCATCACTACCCTCAAAGCCACCTCAGCCTGAACAGGCACCACGACGGCTGCCGTGCTGGCCGTATCGTGCCCTTGACCGGCGGACGCAACAGCCGCCGCCCGTCTGCATTGCCTGCATTGTTTTCTCAGCTATCAGTGTGAGACTCGGTTTATGTCACTCCACCACCGGTACAGTCAGGAACCCGCCCTGCGGCGGGACGAGCTGCATCAATTGGAAGAAGTCAGGGAATCCCTTGCAGCGGATGTCATCAAAATCCTCTCTGCCGTGACGAGAACAACAAGCGACGTCCCGGACACTCGCTCCGGGGGGCACCTCGGCTCCGGTCCAAGCGACAAGCAAACCCTCCTATATGCGGCGATCGTCGACCTTGAGACGCTGGATAAACGCCTCCATCATGCGCGGTATAAAGCCTTGGTCGGCGCCAGTGCCGCCGCCTAGCGCCTCCAAGGGAGTCCACTCCAACCTCTACACCGCGATCGTGCTCTGGCCCGTTGCGGAAGTTAACGTCATCAAGTCAATGGTGTATCAGAGGTTGCGCAGCGCGATCGGGCTGAGTGTGGCATCGAAGTTGATTTCGTGGTCTCGTACAGTCTATCGAGGCATACATGGGTGTCTCCATGCCTGGGGGCCGCCCATTCGACAAGCCGCGCAATAGCTCGAGCGTTGTAGCCGATGTGCGCGGCGACGTGGCGGCGGGTTCAGCCCGGCAGCAGGGAGTCACCGTCGAGTTCCGCGTTGCTGAGCTCGTTGAGCTTCCGGGGCGAAAAACGCCGTGCCGCGCCGCGCGTCCAGGAGGGCCTGAAGGACTTCCGGATCGGTCGTCTGGTCGTGGCGGGTGACCATCAGGCTTCCTTGACCACGCGGTTCTTCAGCTGGCCTAGGCCTTCGATACTGGTCACCAGGAGCTCGCCTTCCTGCAGGTACCGCTTCGGTTCCTGAGCGTGGCCCACGCCTCCCGGGGTTCCGGTGGCGATGACGTCGCCGGGGTTCAGCGTGATGATGGTAGAGATGTACGAAACCAGGAACTCTGGGGTGAAGACTACGTCGCCGGTGGGGGTCTGCTGCTGAATTTCACCGTCGATCTCAGAGGTCATGAGCGGGCCTGCGCTGAATTCATCCTTCGTTACGAGGGCTGGCCCGAACGGGGTGCTGTTTTCCCAAGTCTTTCCCTGGAGCCACTGAAGGGTGCGGAACTGGTAGTCTCGCATGCTGACATCGTTGAGCACCGCGTAACCGGCAATGTGGTCGGAGGCGTCAGCTTCGCTGATGCGACGGCCTTTTCTGCCGATGACCACTGCCAGTTCAGCTTCCCAGTCCACCTTGTGGGACTCCTGGGGAAGGGTCAAATCATCGTTGGGGCCGATCAAGGACTCCGCGTATTTCGCGAAGAGGGTGGGATGCTCGGGGAACTCACGCCCCATTTCCTCGATGTGGTTGCGGTAGTTATGGCCCACGCAGATGATTTTTCCCGGGGAAGGGACGACGGCGGCGAGGTCAGCACCATCGAAGGCATGCGTTGCTCCGTTGGCTGCTTTGGCGGTGGTTTCCCAGTCCGCTGCGCGGAGCAGCTCTCCGACATCGGCGAAACCGTCAATCTCGGTCAGGGTGCCGCCGTCCAGGCGGACCGCCTTGGTGACGGAATTGTCGCCGGAGCCGAGGCGGAGGGTCAAAAGTTTCATTTGGTGCGTCCTTCGACGTAGGTGCGGTCAAACTTCAACCGTTCGAGAATGGGGGCATCGCTGAAGCGGAAGAGGTCGAACTCAGTGTCGGCGTGCAGGGATCAGGCAGCCCAGGATGGCACGACGAACAGGTCGCCTTTTTCCAGTGTTGTGGTCTCGCCGTTGAGGATGGCAGTGCCGCGGTCTTCGAAGACCTGCCACACGCTCGAGCCGACTTCATGGAGGCTTTCGGTGAAGGCGCCTGCACTGAGCCGGTGGGATTCGGCGCGGATGGTGGGCCTGACGTCCACGTCTGTGGTGGGCTGTACCAGACGGCCGCGTGGTCCTGGCTGACGGCGGTGGCGGGGTGGCTCTCGTCTTTGAGCAGGAGCTGCTCCCAGAGCGCCACGTCGGTGTGTTCTCACCGCTAGGCGGAAATGGGGGAGTTGGTGGCGTCATTAAGCATAGAGAGCGGGCGCAGTCCCGGGTCCGCCCAGAGCCGCTCGGATCGGGAGATATTCGGGGTCGCCTCATCAAGGACGCGTTCGGTACCGAATTCGAGGAAGCCGACATTCTCACAGTGCACAAGCCTGGTGGCAACAGCATCCACAGAGGCAACAGGGCCTCTGTGGATGCTTATCACGTTGCCCAACACGTCCTCGGAGGGACCAAAACCGTGGTTCCGAAAGCCAAAGACGAATCCGTCGGGTGGCTGTCCTGCGGAGTGTTCCCTCGTGGCCCAATTAGACGGGTGCCAATCCGACCGTTTTGCCGCCGCAGATGTAGAGTGTTTGGCCGGTGACGAAACCTGCGCGTTTGTCCAGAAAATAGGAGGCGGCCAGTGCGATGTCGTCCGGTTCCCCCATCCTCTTGACGGGGATCGACTCGATGATGGCCTTGGTCTGCGGGGCCCCTGGCGGGTTGGCCTGCTCGAACATGGCAGTGCGGATTGGTCCGGGTGCCAAGGCGTTCGCTGTGATGCCGTCAGCGGCGAGTTCCAACGCCAATGTGCGGGTCAATCCGATGAGTCCTGCTTTGGCTGACCCGTAGGCCGATCTCCCTTCCTTGCCGAGGGCGGCGCGAGACGCAATATTGACGATTCTCCCAAATCGCTCTTCCTGCATTCCTGGAAGTAGGCGCTGGATGCACTGTACGGCGCTGCGCAAGTTGATTTGGTGGGTTTTTTCCCAGTCTTCGAGTTTCAGATCCGCCAGGCGGGAGGGTCGAATGTATCCGACGTTATTGACCAAGCGCGTAATGGGACCCCTGCGGAGCACTTGCTCCAAAGCGGAGTTCGTCTCGTCAAGGGAGGACAGGTCGGCGTGGACTGCATCGGATCCTATGAGGTCGATGATTTCGACCTCATAGCCGTCGGCTAAGCTTTGGCGGGCAATGGCAGCTCCGATGCCGGATGATCCACCTGTGATTAGAATGCGTTGTTTCATTTGGTTACTCCGCAACTGCGTGGGCGGCAGGTAGGTGGTCCACGAATTTTGCCTTCACTTGATGTCCATGATCGACAACGTATTCTTCCGGCCGAAAAGAGCCGTTTTCTCGGCGGAATTCGGTCATGAAGTCTGGCCATATCGTGGTCAGGCGGTTGTTGCTGTCCACGTACCAGGATTTGCAGCCGCCTGACATCCAGACCGTGCCTTCGCTCCTATCGGCGATCGATTGAACATAACGTTCTTCTGCCGCCTTCGGAACGTCCAGAGCTCGGATATTGTTGGCAGAGACGTACTTAACGGCTTCCAGGATGTACTGGGCCTGAGTTTCGACCATGTAGATGATGGAACCTGCACCGAGTCCGGTGTTTGGTCCGAGCATGACGAAGAGATTGGGAAATCCCGATACCGTCGTGCAGGCATAGGCCTGTTCACCGTTCTTCCAGTGATCTCTCAGCGACTCACCATCGCGTCCAAAAATGCGGTAGGCGATCGGAAGGTCACCGGCTCTGAATCCGGTGCTGAGAACGAGAATATCCAAGGGAACCTCCCGGCCATCGCTGAGGACTAGACCGTCTGCTGTCACCTCCTGAATAGCGTTCGTTTCCAGTACAACATTGTGTCGTTGGAGCGCGGGGTAGTAATCGTTTGAGATGAGAATTCTCTTGCACCCGATTTCATAGTCGGGTGTGACCTTGGCCATGATTCCCGGGTCGGTGACCTGTTTTTCGCGGTGGCGATCCGCCATCGATCGGATCTGCGCTAGGAAATCAGGGACGAGGCGTCGCTGGGGAAAGCGGGATTCGTTCCACCAAAAAAGCTCATCCCGAAGTTCCTGGGCCTTACTAGGTATTTTCTGGAACATTTGCTTTTCCACCGCCGAGTATTCTCGGTCGAGGCGGGGGATGATGTAAGGGGCGGATCGTTGAAAAACTGTCAACGCGGTCACTTCTGGGGCGATCGCCGGAACGATCTGTATTGCTGAGGCTCCCGTGCCCAGGACACCCACGCGTTTGCCTTCCATGCTCACCGAATGGTCCCAGCGTGCCGAGTGGAAGATTTTTCCCCGGAACTGGTCCAGGCCAGGCAAGTCAGGAACTTTCGGGTCGGATAAATGGCCCGAGGCAGTCACGAGCATCCTGCAGGTGTATTTCTTGCTGCCGGCAGTGACGGTCCACGTTGATGACTCAACGTCCCACGTAGCCTCAGTGACTTCGTGGTTGAACCGCATGTGGCTGCGTAGGCCCTCTTCATCAGTGATCTTTCGGAGGTACGCCAATATCTCTGTCTGACCGGCATAAACACGAGACCAGTCAGGATTTGGGCGGAAAGAGAAGGAATACAGGTGTGATTGAATGTCGCAGGCCGCTCCTGGGTAGGTATTATCACGCCAGGTGCCTCCGATGTCTTCTGCGCGCTCCAGCATCAGAAAGTCATTGAAGTTCTCTCGCTTAAGACGGGTTCCTAGGGCCAAACCTGAAAAACCAGTCCCAATGATGATGACGTCAATGTGGTCTGTGGGTGTAACGGTCACGTCAATGTCCTTCGAGGGGTTGGTGCCGGGGTGGCGAGGTGATTAGGCATGGATTGGAGGCAGTACGCCACCGTCGAGGTGACGGGCGCTGGCGGAAGCGAAGTCGTGGATACGCTTGAAGACTTCAGCCGGGCGTTCGTGCATGACGGAGTGCCCCGCACTGATGTCGGTAAAAGTCGCGTCCGGGATGGCGGCGTATAAAGCGTAGGAATGTGCAATGGGCGCCATGCGATCCTCGGTGCACCCGATCACGAGCGTCCGGGCAGAAATTTCCGGAACGATGTCCGTAAGGTCAACAGTCCTGTTGGCCGCCATCTTCGCGCTTCGGTCGGGGCCGTTCTGGATTTGGTGTGCAAGCCCGTCAATTTCCGACCCTGTCTTGGAAGTCAAGAATCGGTGGCTGAATGATGTTAGAACAGTAAATTCGCCAAGGAGATCGGGGGCCTGATCGCGCAGCTTGAACCACAGGTCGTTCCTCAATAATTGATGTTGATCCGTGGTCAACCATCCCGCCACGAGCACCAGATTGCTGACGATGTCGGGTGCCGATGAGGTGAGGGTTGCGGCTACTACCGCTCCTAATGAGTAACCCACCACTGTCACAGGCGTCGATGTGGTGACATCGATTACCGCCTGAACCTGCTCAACGTAGTCAGAGATGCTGGTTTGTTCTCCATGTAAATCGACGAGATCCAGAGTCACCACCTTGTACTTGAACGACAGCATCGGCATGAGGGCCCAGAAGCTGCCGTATGCGGATCCCCCCGTTCCGTGAATGAGAACGATCGTTTCATTACGGCCATCAACCGGTCCGGATTCGTAGTACGTGACCTCGGTGCCTGCAACCGTGGTTGTTCCTTGCATGAAATCTGACTGAAAACCCATGTCTATGCCCACCTGACGAGAAGAAGATGAACGTCCACTCATAACGGAGTGAACTATCAATTCATGACTGTAATTTCTATCACGGATGTCCGGCACTGTGAAGGGGGTGGCATCTGCTCCTGGTACCCGAAGGGCGGAGCAGACCATGAAAAGAGATACTCCAGCACGGAAAGAGAGGTTTTCAGTCGGAGATCAGCAGAGGGTCGAGCTGAGCGTGCAGTCGTGCTTTCACTCGATTCCAGATGGTCTCGGGGGGGAGTCCCCTGGTAGGGGTCCGGTCGATTTCGTGCATGTAGATCGCGTGGCAATTTTGCGCCACGAGCCCCGGATCGACCTTGTCGGTGAGCACCTTAAGGGCTTGCCCGTCCGCGAGAATGGAACTTGTGAGTCGGATGGAGCGGTCGCCTTGAGCAATATTTCTGCCTCGGCTCAGGTTCTGTCGGTCGAAGCCGGCCCGGAGATAGATGGCGGCATTTTCGGGGTTTTCCAGATAGAACTCGCAGCGAATGTTGTAGGCGTCAAGAACCCGGTTAAGGTGATGCAGCCCTGATTCGCGGGCCGGGACGGGGTTGGCAGCCACCATCGCGTCCCCTTGTTCAATGCGGGATAGAAGTTCGTCCATTCGGTTTCCGTAGACCATGAAGAGTAGTTCGTACTTGGATCCGATGTACCGGAATAGTGTGGCTTCTCCGATGCCTGCTTGTTCAGCAACCTCCTTGGTGGTGACCTCATTGATACTCCTGTTCTGAAGCAGCGTCTCGGCTGCTCGTTGAATTCGCAGCGCGCGGTCTTTCTTCGAAGCTGCGCGAAGGTTCAGAGGCTGGGTCATGGTTGTAAGTCTCTCAGTGAAGTGCGGTCGATGGAGTACGTGCGGGAGTGCCAACGGACTACAGGGTGCCGCAGGCTGCAGAATCGTAGCAGGCATGCGTATGGTTCGGACGGGCCGATCGTGAAACTAGGAGAGCAGCGAACTTGCATTCCCTCGTAAGAGAGACGCCAGATTCTGAATGTGACTTGACACACAACCCGGAACCTCCGTAGTCTCGCAGCACCGAAAGGTGATAGTCCACTATCGAAATAGCTCGCCGTCAATTCCAAGACCCCCGAGAAGGATCCATCATGACTACACGCTTCCCACGCACCTTGGCCTCGTTCGCAGTAGTAACGGGTTTCGGTCTTTCTGTGGCCGCCTGCGGTCAGAGCGGATCCACGACTGGAACCAGTGATGAGTATCCGTCGGAGCCGATCACATTCCTCGTCCCTTACGAAGCTGGCGGTCCCACCGATGTCACCGCGCGGGCGCTGGCCCCGTGCCTGGGCGACGAACTCGGACAGCCCGTGGTGGCTGAGAACGTGCCGGGCGGCTCGGGCGCAGTAGGCCTGCAGAGGATGATTGGGGAAGACGCCGACGGGCATACCTTGGCCATTGTCTCGACCGGAATGGTCGTGCTGACGCCATTGGTCAATAAGCTCGAGTACAGCAAGGAGGACATTACTCCCATTGGCGTCATCTCCCGAGTCCCCATGAACCTCGTCGTCGGGGAGGACTCGGAGTTTCAAACAGTTGAGGATTTCATCGCCGCCGCGGAGGAGAACCCCGGGCAGCTGAACGTGGGCGTATCGGGATCTTCTACCCCCCAAGCCATCGAACTCCAGCGCCTCGAAGACGAGCACGGAGTGGATCTCACCGTTGTGCCCTTCGAGGGCAGCGCTGGCGCCACTACTGCTGTGTTGGGAGGACATGCGGACGCGGCATTCATCAACGATGCCCCCGAGGTCTCCGAACGCATTGAAGACGGCTCGTTCCGCGTCCTGCTCACCTCGGGCGAAGAGCGCCAGGAGCACATCCCCGACACTCCGACCTTTGTCGATCTCGGTTACGAGGATCTGACTCTTGCAGTAACTACCTATGGCCTGGCCGGTCCTGCCGGCCTGCCGGAAGATGTTGTCTCGAAGGCCAGTGACGCTCTGGACACGTGCCTTCAGGACGAGCAGACAGCCCAAGCCATTGGGGAACGTTTTGTGCCGGAGACCTATGGGACCGCCGAGGATCTCCAGCGGTATCTGGACGAAGGTGCCGAGGTTTACCCGGCCATCGTTGGTAGCTAGTCCCAGTGGTCAAAATACCCGAGGTTGTCAATAAGGATTCAAGCTCGGCGCTGGATCCGCTTTCGGAAGCGCCTGCTCAGACGCCTGGTATGTGGGCTCGTTGGATCCCAGTTGTTGCCGTCCTTGCGATTAGCGCGATCGCGCTCAACTTGACGCTAAGAATGCCAATCGGCACACCGAGTACTCCAGGGCCAGGTCTGTGGCCGTTGACGGTCTCACTCGTCCTGGTGCTCGTTGCTATCTTGCTGGTTGTGTCGAGGGATCATTCAGGGCAGGAGATGTGGACCCGCGGCGCACGCACGGTCATCGGAGCCATAGTGAGTCTAGTGGTCTTCATCGTGCTTTTTCCCCTGATCGGATTCACCGTTCCTGCCATGGTCATGTCGCTTTTGTGGCTGAAGGCCTTCGGTCGGGAGCGATGGTTAACCACCGCTTTGATCGCCGTAATTACACCGATCATCTTGTATTTGCTCTTCGACCAAGTCCTCGGCGTGAGGCTTCCGCCAGATTTGTTGATGTCGACGATTTTGGGAGTGTAAATGGAATCAATCAACGACCTGGCCCTGGGTTTCGGGGTAGCCTTCGAGCCGACGAACCTTTTGTACGTTTTCCTCGGTGTAGTCATCGGGACGGCAATCGGCGTATTGCCCGGGTTGGGGCCTACAGCAACGATCGCACTGTTGCTACCTTTGACCTTTTCGCTCGATCCTGCCACTGCCATCATCATGCTGGCAGGGATTTACTATGGGTCGATGTATGGAGGAACAATTACCTCCGTGCTCCTGCGGTTGCCAGGAGAGGCCGCGTCAGTCGTCACGACCTTCGACGGTTATCAAATGGCACGTCAAGGGCGAGCAGGCCCTGCACTGGGCATCGCTGCCGTTGGGTCGTTTATCGGTGGTACCGTCTCCATTTTCGGACTGGTCTTCCTGGCTCCGGTGCTGGCCGATGTTGCGGTCGCATTTGGGCCAACAGCATACGTTGCACTAATGGTTTTGGGACTGTTCCTGATCACCTCACTAGGGACAGGATCGACATTGAAGGCCCTCGCCATGGCAGCACTTGGGTTGTTCCTCGCCGCCGTGGGACAGGACCCTGTAACAGGTACTCCTCGATTCACCTTCGGGAGCAGCAATTTGCTGGACGGCTTGGACTTCGTGGCTGTGGCAATGGGGCTCTTCGGTCTCGGCGAAATCCTCCACAACCTCGAACAGAGCGAAACCGCTCAGACGATCAAGACGAAAATTCGGCATATCTGGCCCACCCGCGCTGATTTCACCAAGGCGTCCGGGGCTATTACCCGCGGTTCTTTCCTAGGGTTTATCATCGGCATCCTCCCCGGCGGGGGCGGTGTCATTTCATCCCTTGCATCGTACGGACTTGAAAAGCGCGTTTCCAAGAACCCCAGCGAGTTCGGTCGAGGTGCAATTGCAGGAGTCGCCGGGCCCGAGACGGCCAACAACGCCTCATCTACTTCGGCGTTTATCCCCTTGCTGGTCCTCGGACTCCCCTCGAATGCGGTCTTGGCACTGCTCTTCGGTGCGCTTCTGTTGCATGGCATTACTCCCGGGCCTCGATTGATTACCCAGCAACCCGAGCTTTTCTGGGGTGTCATTGCATCGATGTTCATCGGAAATCTGATGCTTCTAATCCTGAACATCCCACTGGTAGGCATCTTCGTTCAGCTACTCCGGGTACGCCCCGTGATCCTAGTGACCTTGTCCATTCTGGTCGTCTTCGTAGGCGTGTTCTCAATCAGTAACGACCCATTCGACATGTGGGTCGTTCTGGTTTTCGGGATCCTCGGGTGGTTGATGAAAAAAACCGGGTTCGACGCCGGACCTCTCGTCCTTGCCTTCGTTCTGGGGCCCATCCTGGAAACATCCTTCCGGCAGGCGCTGCTTCTTTCCGGCGGCAACTTCGGCACCTTTGTCGGCGATCCCATTGCGCTGGGAATTTACGGCATCATAGTCGTCGCCGTGGTGCTGTCCGTCCTTCGATCTATATGGCACCGCCAGAGGGCCGGACGAGTCGGCGAGACGATTGACGTGTGAGGAGACGCCAGTTTTGAAGTCAGGGACATTGGCCAACCGCCGAGCAGCAGAGAACACACAGCTTGATCAGCTCGCTGAACTTTGCGTCAATCTCTCATTCGAGGACCTCGGCGAGCAAACCATTGACGATGCCAAACTCGTCCTCTTCCATAACTTGACCGTCGCACTGGCCGCTCGCCACTCGAACATCGCCGGCATGGACCGATCCGCATGGCCGGACGGCATGCCGTTGAGTCATTCAGCCCGGCGCTTGCCGGACCTGGTCCGTAGCCCATTGGAACATGCCGTTCTAAACGGTTCTCTCCTGATGAGTGCCCGAGCCCAGCACGACGAATATCCTCCCGCGATCAGTCATTTCGGCAGTACTGTTATTCCGCCACTTCTGGCGCTGTCGGATGCCTACACCATCGACGGAAGACGTTTCCTCAAGGCCATGGTCTCCGGTTATGAATTAGGAGCCAGGATCGGATCCGCCACGATCGAGCACACTCGGGCCCGCGGGTTCAGGCCCACTGGTATTTATGGGCCTATCGCGTCGGCAGCTGCTTGTTCCACCGCCCTTGGCCTATCGATCGAGGAGACCACGTCGGCGTTGGCGCTGGGCGCCAACCAAGCTGCCGGGTTGATGCAGGTGTGGCTGGAGGGAACGGACGAGTGGCGTTTTCATCCAGCGTTTGCGGCACGCAACGGCCTGGCCGCAGCTTTGCTGGTTGCCGAGGGAGTCCAAGGAGCGCCCATGAGTCTTGAAGGCGCCGCCGGCTATCTGAAAGCTTACGCCGGCACTACAGGAATATCGCTCGATGTGTCATCGAAGTCCGACCCATGGGCGATTTCCGACGTGTTACTCAAGATGTACCCAGTATGTGCGCTGAACCAGGCTGCCATGCAGCAGCTACTCGCGATATGCCAGCGGGAAGAACTCGCTCCCCAGAATATCGCGGAGGTCAGCATCACGCTGGAACAACCGGACATGGACTACCCTGGCGTAGCCGCGAAAGAACCTCCGCGGACAGCTTCGACAGCACTCATGAGTATGCGTTACTGCGCCGCACGGGCGATCATCGACGGTCAGCTAACTCTGCCAGCAGTCTGGGATCTCAATGCACCGGAGTACCTGCAGGTCATGGACCACGTGCTGCTCACGACTCACGACGAGAGTGAGCGGACTCGACGTGGCAAACACGGCGCATCGGTTCTCATCACGCTGACGGACGGGCGAACCCTGGGTGACGGGATTCCGAAGCTGCTCGAGTACGACCGTACATCGGCGTCCGATTTGGCATTCTCGCTCCTGCCCGGCGTGGGCCTTGATCGGAGGCGTATCGAGGAAATCTTCGAGCTTGTTTTCCGGCTCGAGGAATGTCCGGACGTCGCCGAATTAGTTGGGCTCCTGACAAGTTCACCAATGGTCAGCTAACCCTCCGTATCTACCGATTTCATGCGCGTCTAACGTCGAAGGAAGAGTTCCATGAGCACGCAAGATAGCTATTCCCCGGAACAACTTGTCGAGTTTGCAGCCTCTGCACTTCAAGCCGTCGCCGTCTGCGTGGGAGATGCTGCGGTCACTGCCAGTTCCCTGGTCCATGCCGACACCTGCGGCATCTACTCCCACGGGCTGATGCGATTGCCGTTCTACGTCAAGGCCATCGAGGCAGGAGGCGTCAATCCCAAGCCTCATCTTCACTGGCTGTCAGAGCATGGCGCCACGGGCGTATTGGATGCCGATGGAGCGCTCGGCCAGGTGGCAATGGCGGCCACCGTCAAAGCTGTGGCGGCGAAAGCTAAAGAATTCGGAGTCGGTGCGGTGTCTGTACAAGGAAGCACGCACTATGGCGCAGGCGCGTATTGGACAGACCAGTTGGCGGCTCAGGGATTCCTCTCCATCTTGACGTCAACGACCGGTCCCGTAGTCGCTCCGTATGGCGGCAACAAGAAAGTCCTGGGAACCAATCCTTTAACATTGTCCGCTCCCAGTGCTGGCGACCATCCTCTGACGGCAGATCTGGCTACGAGCAGCGGAGCCTACGGAAAAATCCTCGGAGCACGGAACGAGGGCCGGCCCATTCCCCAAGACTGGGCTGTAGATGCCGAAGGACACCCGACTACAGACCCACATGAAGCACTGGCCGGTTCCCTGACCGCCTTCGGAGGTCACAAGGGATCAGCGATCGCCGTCCTACTCGAGGCGTTCGCGGCCTCCCTCAGCCATGGAGCGTATTCGACCGAAATTCAGAGCATCTGGAATCACCCCCAGTCGCGCATGAACACCAGTCACTTGCTTATTGCTCTGGACGCGGAGGCATTCGTAGGCCGACAGCACACGAAGGAAAAGGTGGCACATCTCCAAGACCGGATTCGCGGTTCAGGGTCTGTTCCAGTCCTCGCACCCGGAGATCCGGAACATGAAAAGGGCGCGTCCTCGACATCCGGAGTGGTATTGCCCGATTCGACCGTGGAAGCGCTCAGAGAGCTGGCGGAACGCCTCAATTTACACCAACTGGTGGCTGCGCCATGAGTCATTCCCATTTATGGTTCATCTGACACTGGCCAACAGAGACCAGCACAAAAGTATTTGAGCGCCCATAACCGGTATGCATGTCAACCGGACTTGCAGGGACGCCTCAGCTCAGTTCTCACTGACCACGGGCGGCGTGACTCTGATTTTAAAGGGTGACTCCTCCAAAGGCCTCAGTCGCATGGCCGCATGCCAGTCGACAGGCGGGAGTCATTATCCTTGATCATGGAAACTCAAGGACGAGGCGCCCGCGAACTCCACCAGATTCAATGCGGCGGTGAGCCTCGGCCGCTTTCTCCGCGGGATAGATATCAGTTACGCGTGGGAACAGGATCCCCTCCTCGACATACTGACGCAGCCGATCCAGTTTTTCGTGTGACCGGTACTCCTCATAGACATTGATCAGGTGCACTGCGATATTCCGCCCAGGCTCTCCCATCCAGCGCCGAACGGTCGCGAAACCGCCACCGTCCCTGACGGCGGCCACCGCCTTCTCGTTCAGCACCGCAGCGTCGACCAAGGCGTCGACTCCGTCCGGAAACAACTCCCGAATCCGCTTCGCGACGTCGTCTCCGCGCTCCACCACATAATCGACGCCGAAACTCTTCACCAGTTCCAGATCTTTGTCGGCGGCGTCCGCGATCACAGTAAGCCCTTGGTGCTTGGCCAGGTGGACCACGTAGTTGCCCAAGATGCCGGCGGCACCCGTGACCGCGAGGGTTTGCTCCGGCTGCAGATCCAACTTTTCAATAATTTGGAGAGCTGTAAGCCCATTCATGGGCAGCGTGGAAGCTGTCACGAGGTTGATATTTGCCGGGATCCGGGCGATCGAATCGTCCGGGGCGACCAAACGCTCTGCGTAGGCGCCGCCGTGCTTCCCCCGCGGCAAGGCGATAGCCATCACCGCCTCACCTTTGTGCCAGCGGCTGCCTTCGCCGATCTCCTCGATGATTCCGGCCGCGTCCATTCCAGGGACATAGGGCGGACCCAACTCACCCAGTGGTTGCTCGCCGGCGCGAAAGGTGGTGTCCGTAGGGTTGACGGCCGCCGCCCTCAACCGAATTCGCACTTCTTGCGGGCCCGGGAGCGGATCCGCGGCCTCGAATACGGCGAGGACCTCCGGTCCTCCGAAGTGCTGGGCTCCAATGATTCTCATGCCCGGCACAACTCGACCCCATCCGCGAGTATTCCAGCCATAATGTCGCCCTCTGGCATTGAGGTCCAGATTGCTAGAACATTGCGTCCCTGTCCTTAAGCCGATCGCTCAGCAGGACGGCCAAGCGCATTGACGCTCACGATAAAAGTTATCAGCCTTCAACACCCCGTCATGACATTCACGCTGTACGCCGTCCCCGCCATGATCGCCGTCATTGCCGATCCTTTTCGCGGGGGATCCTGATCGGCGTCGGTTGGCTCCCTTTACGCCGCGTGGGCCCTGCACTACTGCGTGAAAGTGGTGGTGTGGCGATGGCACGCTGAGGCGTGCGTTGTGATCGACGTCGTCGTCAGTGTTGCCACGATCGTCGCAGTCGCGCTCATGAACGGAGAGCGGAATCCCCGCCCTGACATCACCCGCCGGAGGGTCGGATCGGGCGGCGATGAGAGGTGGCGCCGACGGTAGTGTGAGTTCGATCCGGTGAAAATGTGCTGCGCGCATCAAGGAGAGAACGAGATGAAACCACTTCGATACTCCATCAACGTCACGCTCGACGGCTGCTGCCATCACGAGGCAGGGCTTTCCCCCGACGAGGAGTCGATGCGTTACTGGACCGCTGAGTTGGAGCGAGCCGATGCCTTGCTCTTCGGCCGGGTGACCTACGAAATGATGGAGCCGGCGTGGCGGCAGCCGGCCACCGGTACGTGGCCTGAGTGGATGGATGAGTGGCAGATACCGTTCGCCGAGGCCATCGATGGGGCGAAAAAGCACGTCGTGTCGAGCACGCTGAGCAGGGTCGACTGGAATGCCGAGCTGCTGCGAGGCGACTTGCGGCAAGCTGTCGAGCGGCTCAAGCAGGAGCCAGGCGAGGGACTGTTCGTGGGTGGGATAACGCTTCCTCTAACGTTGGCAGATCTGGGACTGATCGACGAATACGTGTTCGTTGTGCAGCCGGTCCTTGCCGGACACGGGCCGACGTTGCTCAGTGGCCTGCGCGAGCGCATCCAGCTCGAGCTCGTGGATCGCCATGAGTTCCGGTCGGGGGTGACCGCGCTGCGATACCGGCCGCGTAAGTAACGGCGTGAGGTGATTGGTCCTGACGGTTCCGGCGAGGTGCACGGCGATGACGGCAAGCCTCTACCTCGGGACTATCGGGGCATTCATCACGGCGCTGCTCGGCCTGATCTTGGTCCCGATCCTGCTGGTCATCTTCTCGATCATCCCCATCTACTGCACTATGTGGTACGCGGGTCGGCGGGGGGTGAACACTATGGACCTCGCGTCCCGAGCCAGCGACAGGGCACTGACATTCCAGGCCATCTTCACTCTCTCCGCTCTGCTGCTGACCATCGGTGCGATGGGCTTCACCGGATGGGCTGGGCGAGGCCTCATCCCTTTGGTCGACGCCGTCGCTATCAGCGCTGGCACCCTGGAATCTCTGGGATCAGGGGCTCTGATGGGAGGGGCCGTCGGGGCTGTCATCGGGGTGCTCGCCACAGGTTTCGCAATCCGGCAGTCCCGGAAGAAGCGGGCTATTGAAGGGGACGCATCGGATACCGAATGACGGGATTGCAGGCCCGCCGCTGCAGGATCAACTCTCGTGAGGTATGGCTGCTGGCTGGACGCTTGACTCATGAATAACCTCTGCGCAACTCGCCCGGAATCAAAGCCGTGCCCATCCAACAGCAACGACCGCCTGAATCCGCCAATCACCAACAGTGGCGCCTTCAGGTAGCGATGACGTCTGTATGAGCGGTGGTGATCCCTCGCCGGCCTTCCAGCCGAGTCCCGCGGCCATGCCTGCCCTGGTCCGCTCCGACCCTCAACCTCCTTGGCTGACGCTGCACCCGCGCCCAAGAGAGGGGCTTATTTGAATACGTGCCTTACGGGTCGTCGCGAGGCTCCTGCTGCGTGAGGCCTCGGCATGCAGAGGTCGGTGATCAGGCCAGTTCCGGCGCACTCACGAACGGCACGGATTCCCGCTACGGCCGCCGCCTTGTCCGGGAACGGTTTGGATACGGCGATAACTGTCCCGTCCGGTGTCTTCAACCTGAACCTGAATGCATTGTCTCGATCATGAAAAAGTTCGATCACCGCGGCCATGAATTCCCCCTGTTTGTTCGTCCCGGACAGAAGAACTGCGCGGGCTCGTCATCGAAGCCGGAACACAACGCTGCGTCCGGTTGGCCCGGTAACGGGATAGGGCTTGCCCCATGTGACCCCAGCCACACCCATTCCTGATGGTAGGGATCTCATCGTGTACTGGCGAGTACATGTCCTCGGTGGACCAGAACCCGGTGCCCGGTCCGAGTCGGGCACCACTACAGCACCGAACGCCCGCAAGGAGGCCGGCGTCCGAACATCCGGCAAACGGTGGAGCAGGCCGCGCAAGGTCAATGACTAGGAGTAGTGTCGGCCCCGCCGAAGCTTGCTAGTGAAGAGCTAGTCTCCATGGTGGTGGTATAGCGACTCTTGTGATGCCTGCTGCGATGTTGGCGCAGGCGACTCCCTGTTCGAAGAGGGACTGTCGAATACTGGGGAAGCCGAGGGTGGACGCCAGTTCGCTGTCGTCCCAACCGCTTACTCGTACGGTGCGCCCGAGTACGTCGATAGCGCCGGCAGCGAGTTGATCGCTCATGGCGATCACAACATCGGGCCGGAACTTATCAAGCACATCGGTCATAGCTTGCCTTCCGTTATCCCTGGTGTGCCGGGCGACAACTGCAACGGGAACATCCGACCAGGAGTGCCCAAGTTCTTCGTACGCCTGCTTGTATCCGGTCAGTCGTGCTCGCGTCACAGGAAAGGCAACATCCGTGTTGGGTCCCCAGAAGAGCCCGGCTTGTCGGGCACGGCCCAACGGATGAGAGAGCACGATGGGATTTCGCGCGTCCTCGAGCATGTGGTGCGCGATGGCGTGGGCAGCGGTTTGATCGTCGGCGGTCACCACCTGTATCCCAGGAACCGCAGGACCCCCCTGGATCGCGGCGGGTCGTCCTGTCGCGGCAACCGCATCAAGAACAGGGTCACCCCGAACCGTTGTCCACACCACGAATCCGTCGACAGTTGCTTCCTGCACGCGATCGACGTCACTGGCTTCTCCCGTGCTCGGAATCAGGACCAAACCCAGCCGATGCTCGACGCAGACACGTGACACCCCGGCGAGGAATTTGGCCGCCTGCGGATCCTCGAAAGCGTAGGTAAGGTGCTCACCGAGCACTACCCCCAAGTTCCCGGTCGATCCACTGCGAAGTGAACGCGCCACCGGATTCGGTCCTCGATACCCGAGTCGTTCAGCGGCCTCCAAAACCTTGGTTCTGGTCGTTTCCGCGACGCGCTCCGGTTGCTGATAGGTATAGCTGACCGTCATCACCGCCACTCCGGCCTCGGCAGCAACCTGCCTCATCGTCACGCGTTGGGAGTTCACCTATCAAGACTACCTGTGTATCGTTACACAAATGCGTACGACTATCGCTTCTCTCAGTGCTTTCGCTGCCTTTGGTGTGTTCTGGGGTATGTGGGGGGCGGCCCTGCCCGCGTTACGCAGTGCCTCGAACCTCGATGACGCAGCGCTGGGTACTGCTCTGCTGTTCGTGGGACTGGGCGCCTTGCCTGCCATGTTCTTCACCGGCAAAGCTGCTGACCGCTTTGGCACGCGTATCGCCGGGCCCCTGTTGGTCACACTGGCTGGTGCGGGAGTGCTCATAGCGTTCTTCGCACACAACCTGCCCACGCTCATCATCGGGATGACCCTCATCGGTGCGACCTCGGGGGCCGCCGATGTCGCCTCGAACGCTCTCGCCGGCCTCGCGGAGCAGGAAACAGGACGGCGGACCATCACCATCGCCCACGCAGTGTTTTCTTCCTTCGTCGTCATCGGCAGCCTAGGCACGGGTGCTCTGCGCACGGCAGGATCTGGTGTCGGGGTTGTCTTCCTCGTCATGGGCGCGGTAATGACCGTGTTAGGCGTGGTGACGCTCGTGTGCGGCAGTGGACCTCACCGTTCCGGTGATGCGACAGCCCGCCGACGAACAGGGGCGTGGCGTTACGCTGTCCCCTTCGTCATCGTCGGACTCGTTGCGGCGCTGGGTTTCGCGGCAGAGAACGCCCACCAAAGCTGGAGCGCCATCTTCCTTGCGGATGAGCTCGACGCCGAGCCAGGCGTGACGGCTCTGGCCCCTGCAACCTTCGCGACCTTCGCGGCCCTCACCCGTTTCGCGGCCGGGGCACTCACTCGTCTTCGCGCTGGCATCCTGCTCATCGGCGGCGGCATGACAGCGACCGCCGGAACGCTACTGGTAGCCAGCGCGACGACCACCACGACCGCCCTGGCCGGTCTAGCCCTGGCAGCGATTGGCACATCAGTGCTCTTTCCAACACTGCTCAGTGAAGCTACCCGCACCGTCCCCGCACATGAGCGAGGACGAGCAACATCCGCGGTCGCCACCACCGCATACCTGGGATTCGTGCTCGGACCTGTCTTCGTGGGATTCCTCGCAGAAGCAGTAGGACTACGAGGAGCCATGATGGGGATCGCACTGCTGACCGCCGCGTTCGCGGTTATCGCGCCCACCATCCTCGGCAGAATCAAAACCCTGGAGCGAAGTGCGTAATCGCACCCAACCTTCGGCGTTCGCAGAGTCAGGGCTTCGAGGTCTAGCTCAAGCACGAAGACTCCGTCGAACAAATCTATGAACTTGGGGAAGTTGGGAGAACCGCGCGACGGCATTCCAGAAAGCTTCAGGAGACAGCGGGATACTCCATAAAGCGGGTGCGCACCCCGGGTTGGGGTCGATGGCTAGCCCAGATGCCCACCCGGGTTGAAATGACCACTCCTTCTTGGCCGTCGCGTCCGCGTCATAACTGATGGAGAACTGGACCCCGCCTCCGATGCTGTAGGCAATGTGATCCTCTTTATCCCAAATTTGATCAAGGCCAATCAGATCGGAGTAGAACCGGCGGGACGCCGCAACGTCATCACTGCGGGTGTAGAGAAAGAACGTTCTCGTCGACATCCAAATACTCTAGGTCTCCTAGGTCTCCTGCGAGCCGCTCCCTCAGCGAGACCGACCTAACGATGACTAGTCGGATCACAGTAGGTTTCTGGTCCAGGCCTCCTGATGTGGAGAGCGTTGCCATTGCCGGCGAGGAACGTCCCACTCGCGTGCGACATCTGTGAGCCAAATCGTCGTGTCGGGATTCCATCCCGAGATGACCGTCGATGTTCCTGCGTCGACCTGCAGCGCACGACTGGCCCTACTGAAGTAGGCCAGGGCTGTCAGGTGCACCGCGTCCCACCGCTTCGCGACCTTCTCCCAGTCCGGAATCACCCACCTGCCGTCATGCCCGGTCTAACGGAACCAGTCATGACGCCGAGATGCCGTGACCTCCAACGGGTACTCACGGCACAGAGACCCCCAATCGTCTTCGGTACCCACCTCATAGGTGCGGCCCGCCCCGCGCACGGGGATTACGGTGGCGTGCTCCCAGCCGAAGGAGTCATCGACGAGGTTCAGCCCCAGCGGTATCCGTCCGACTTACTGGGTGGTTCCTTGCGGAAAGGGCCACCACGTCCCGGAGTAATTGGCGTGGGGATTTCGGGGTCTCTCCTTCGCGGCGCGGACCTCCTCAGCGCGTGCGCCGCGGGCCCAAGTAGAAAGGGCGTGTAATGGTTCCCGGGGCAGCGGTGCTGGATCATCTGCTGATCGCCAATCGATAGCCCACTGCTCGACCTGCCGGCCTTGCGACCACCACTGCGTGGAAGGCACGGTAGTTACGTGCCGGGCAATCGGGGCAAGGGCCGCTGTCACCGGTGGAAGCGCTGCCAGGACATCCTCCCCGTCCGGTTCCTGCCAGGGCCGAGACGTATCAACGTAGAAGGGAAGGCATGAAAGTCCTTGAATCGTGAGAGATGTGGAGGGTTGCGGGCGGTGCGGGTGAGCGCTGGAAATTCTCGAAGGGAAGCATGCAGCCGCGGCGGTTCCGAAGATCCGCCGCGGCCACACCACAGCGTCTGCTGGTTTATCCCTCGCCCTCGGCGTGTTCTTCACCTTCGGCGTGCTCGTGGTCCGGTGCTTCTGCGTCGCCGGTCACGATGGCGAGCTCGTTAGGCGTCTTGGGCAGGTCGAAGCTGGACAGGACGATGCCGGCCTCGACGTCGATCACGTGCAGTTTCTTGGCCGCCGGGTCTGTCACGTAGGCGAACCCGTCAGCGCCGACCTTCACCGTCGGTGCCGGCGACTGCCATTCCGCGGGCTCCTCCCACGGCTCGACGACCTTGACCTCGTGGATGATCTCCCCGGTCTTCTCATCGAGGATGTTCAGTTCCCCGTCGTAGGTCAGGACCATGGCTTCTCCCTCCATCCCGCGGGCCAGAGAGCGGAACCAGTACGCCGACCCCAGATCGGCCGTCGTCATCGTGGCGGTGAGGGTATCGATCAAAGCGATGCGGGTGGGTCGCTCCTGCTCGGCATCGGGATCAATCTTGTAGTCGGCCAGCACGATCGGTGACTCCTGGTTGCCGAACAGGTTGCCCGACCGCTGGTACGCCTCCTCCACCGGCACTTTGTGGAATGCGCCGTCGCGGTAGATCACCGGTCCGTTCTCACAGCCCAACGAGACGACATCTCCGGTGGAGGTGGGCATTGCTGGGGCTTCTCCATGAACGCCCGGGCAGTCCGTCGTCTCTGCCAGGACCTCACCCTCGGGTGAGAGAACCTGGACGGTGTTGCTCGACTCCTCCGTGCCTTGCGTCATCAGAAGGGCCCCGCTGCTCAGCGGAACGGCAACACCATGGTGAGCAGCGTCGGTGGAATGCTCCTGAACCTCGTCCGCGCTCACCTCGCCATCTTCGAAAGCAGCGGAGTCCATTACCGTGATAGCTCCGCTCCCGTCGGCGAAGAGCGCCGTCTTGCCTTCGTGCGCGACGACGTGCCCGGCCTCGGGGGCCTCAATAGCGGAGCCGGTCAGCGCCGGTGCCTGCTCGTAGTAGTGATCGTGATCCCCATGCCCCTCAGCGATAAGACCAGTGTCGAACACGCGAAACTCCTCGCCGGCACTGACCAGGACGTGCCGTCCGTCGCCGGCATTGTTGAGCCGCAGGAACCCCTCCGATTCGGTGCTGGCGACCACCTCACCGGTCTCGGTGTCAACGGTCATCAGACCACCGTCGAATGTCAGCACCGCGCGTGGGGCCAGAGCATCCACTTCCAGACGATCCGAGGCCCCAGCGGAAGGTTCGGTAGTGGATTCAGCAGTGCTCTCGGCGGCAGGGGAGGAGTTCGTGGACGAGTCGGCGCCAGGCTCGGATGATGCAGCGGCGGAACAGGAGGTCAGGACCAGGGCGGCAATCATGGCGGAGGACAGAGACAGTGTTCGAGGGGAAATCGGCATGACAATAGGCTAAATGCAAATGCTTCTCATTAGCAACATGGGTTCCGTGCCTGGTCCAGTTGGTTGTCGAGCTCTTCCAGATCCCGCACTGCTGCGCTGACGAGGAGCTGTGCTTTCCTGGAGTGGCGGGTGTCCGATGTGGGGAGCAGATTCGCTCTCACACATGGCGCGGGTATCGAGTACGGTGCGCACCAGGTGAGGGCGTAGTGATTCCAGGTCAGCAAGACGTCGCGCCGAATCGCCGGCCACGGATCGTTCACGGGGGTCGTGGTCCCGGTTCTGGGTGAGGGTTTCCATCCGGTTATGCTCCGTCCCGGGAAGCCCGTAGCTGTGCCAATGCGGTGCTGATCCCGGTCCTGACGGTGGGAAGGGACAAGGAAAGGTGTCCGGCTATCTCGCGGTGGGTCAGGCATTCGTCGTAGGCGAGGCTGAGGGCTTGACGTTGAAGAGGGTAAAGGGTGCCCTGGTGTCCTGTCATCGCGCGGGCATCGCTACTGTCCGCCGGAGTTTCGGCTGCGATTCCGGCCGGGACGGTATGCCTGATGCTGGGTGTCGAGCGGACTTTATCGACCGATTTTCGGTGGGCCATGGTCATCAGCCAGGCCATGACACTGCCACCTGCTGGGTTGTACCTCTGGGCGCCCTGCCACACGAGCACATAAATTTCCTGCGTGATGTTCTGAGCGATTTCAGCATCGACGATGATTCTGCGGGCAAGACCATGAACCCGCCGTGAGGTCAGCTGGTAGAAGGCGGTGAACGCCTCCCGGTCGCCGGCGGCCACGCGGGAAAGCAGCTCGGCCAAGGCGGCCTGATCCACCCGGGATATGTCGCCGGTGAATACCTTCGTGGACGCGTCCGTGTTCGAGGGTGCCCCCAGCTGTGGGTTCTGTGCTGGGCGCGGATCTTCATGGCCGGCAGGATCGGGCTGCGTGGAGCGGTGTCTGTTCATGACGGGATGCCTTTGAGGTAGCTCGCCGTGCGGTCAGACGGTATCAAAACGAGTAGCTAGGGAGCGGTAACCGAGGCCGTCCATGGACCAAAATACCCCATAGCCCACGGGTAGTGACTAATCAGAGCCACGTCATGGAGGGTGTGTCCGTAGTCAGCTTGCTGTTGGCAGGTTGCTACGTTCGCGGGTCCTGAAGGGGTCAAGGTCGACGGTGCGACTCATCGTGTGCTCGACCGGTTCCGGGCAGAGAACGTCATGCATCAGGTTCAACCACTGGCGCGCTGTGGATTTGTCGGTGACGTACTCGGTGGGGTAGACCGCGTGTTCGTAGGCAGCCGAGAGCACCCGGTCCATCGGCCCGCTGCCGAGCATTCAGCCCCTCACCGCTTTGTCCAGAGCGAGCACTCCCATCGGTCGTCGTCGACTGAATCAACTAACCGCGAAGCACCGCCCATTCAACACGTAACCGCCATCAATGAACAACTGCCTTCCTTCCGCGAAAGCTAATGCCTAGCCCAAAAGCGCCACTCGCAGAGCCAGTCCTATGCAACGGGAGGTAGACGCCCGGGATTTTTGAAGGATCTTTTACCGGACGAGCGGAACCTCATGCTCGCTTCAGGCTACGAAGATGCAGAACGGATGACCGGCCGGATCGGCATAAACGTATAAGGGCTCGTTCGGGTCGCCCGTTCGATTGAAGCGGAGTTCTGCCCCTAATGCCAGCGCCCTGGAATGGTGATGTTCAAGTGTTTCCCGGTTAGGAACGGTCAGATCGAGGTGCATCTGCATCGGCACACCAGACGAGGGCCATGTTGTCCGCTTCAGGTGATCAACCTGCTGGAAAGCGAGCTTGCGGTTGCCCTGCACATCAGTCAGAACAAGCCAATCGACATCATCAGGGGCGCCCTCAGCCGTGGACTCGTCTCCTGGTCGGTACTGGAGTCCGAGAAGCTGTCGGTAGAACTCCGCCAGCTTCTCGCACATCAGTTGTGTCAAGGACCGTATGGAGTATTTGAGGAAATCCGGTCATGGACCCGAGACTAACGATCATCACGGTTCTCTAGCTAGCGTCTGCCGCACCGTCATCGTGCTGGCCGGACTCATCAAGAGACGATCGGCTTACGGACGCTCCTCGAACGCTCCCCTGATGTTCTGGCGCAGTCCGAACCACTGCTCTCGATGCCTTGAAGAAGAGCGCCGACGCACCGAGTGCGGCGGTCACCGGCCCGTAGGGTGTGATCATGACCGCTCGCATAGCTGAAGCCCGAGGTATCTCTTCGATGCTCGCCGGGCTGGATGATGCGGGTATCCGGACGCTCATTGATACTGCAGTGCCGGTTGGCGTCGGTATCGGGGGAACAACTAAGACCGTCGACATTGGCGGAACGACTGTGTTCGTGAAGCAGCTCCCACTGACGAGCGTCGAGGAAGCGGAGCCGACCGCCACGACGAGTCGGCTCCAGCTCCCCTTTGTTTCCCACTACGGGATAGGAAGCCTTACCCATGCGGTCGGGCGGGAATTGGCGGCGCATCAACTGACATCCGAGTGGGTCCGCACGGGAGCTGCCGATTTCTTTCCGCTGCTACTCGGCTGGCGCGTCCTGGATATGAATTGTGAGGCGGACCTTAGGGAGTTCGACGGCGAAGCTCCTCCACGCCAGTGGGGATCACACTGGCCTCAGGTTCAGAGCAAACTCGCCGCGATGAAGGACGCGTCCAAGAGCATGGTGTTTTTCCTCGAGTACGTGCCCGAGACGCTGGGCGCTTGGGTGCGCACGAGTATCACCGAGGGCACGGGGGCGACCGTCTTTCCTGACGTGGTCAACCAGCTCCTCGAAGCCACCGCCTGGATGAACAAGCAGGGATTCCAGCACTTCGATGTTCACCCGGGGAACATCCTCATTCGCGACGGCAGACTGCTCTTCACGGACTTCGGCCTGGCGCTTCATCCAGCGTTCGACCTCACCGCGGAGGAAAAAGCATCCATGCCGATGCATGACGGCTACGACCGTGACACTGCCCTGATGCATCTGTTCCACTGGACGTTATTTGAACTCGGCTATACCTCCGTCCCGCAGCGCCTGGAGCTATTGCGCGCTGCCGCCGCTGACCCAACCACACCAGCACTGGACCCAGTTCGTACGGCACTTGGGGACGGCGCTGACCACATTGCGCAACATGCCAGTGTCGCTGCCTACATAACTGAGATGTTCGCCGCCCTCATGCAGGATGCGTTCGCCACCCAATACCGATACCCGAGGACTGCGGAGCCGAAAAGGATCACCGGTCCCCGTAAGCGATTCGTCAGCGAGCAGATTCGTTGAGTGAGAACCAGCCCACGATGTCACTGGCGCAGTCTTCGGTCGAACGATTCGTGGTGTCGACCTTAAAATCGTACGTCGTGCCGCTGTGCACGCTCAGGGCTTACTGCCGAGCCATCCCCTCCACGCGATCAAAGCGTCGGGCTTCGCGTGATGCGGCGATATCAGGGTCGCAGCGCACTCCGACCCACACCAGGTCCACGCTGCTGAGAGTGGATTACACGCGCTTTTGTCCGGCACTCCCTGAGAGAAGCACCTCATCGAGAATCACGTGAGCTCCAGCTCTGGCCATACTGCAAAATCCGGTGTACCAACTGCGCTCCAGGGTCCGATGCTCGATGCTGGAGGTAATCGTGCCATCTTGCTCATAAGTGATTCCCGTCCACGGACTGTCGCCCCGATTCGGAAGAGTTTCGATGGAATTGTCCACACCAAAAGTCAGCCAGATACCTGGAAGCATTTCCTGAAGAGCTCGGGTAATGGAGGACTTCCCGGAAATCGAGCCTCCACTCAGCACCACTACGCGGGGATATCGGTTGGAAGACATTCCGCGAGCCTAACCAAGAATTTCGATGAAAACCTGTCCGCAAGCCGATTCCTAAGCGCAGCGGCGCAGGCCGTATAGGTATGCATGAGACCGCATGACGTCGAACGTCCCTGAAGGAGTGGGGTGGCGGTGTCCGATTCATTCGGAACCATCTGTTCTAAGCACGTTAGGAATGGTCAGGCGTCGTAGGGGAGGAGTAAGTGCACATCCGCTGTACCGTCCCGCGCGCGCTGGTCCAGGAGGGGCCAGCGGGGACCGTTGGTTTGTGAGTCCCACTAAAAGTCATTTTGGCGCTGGCGCTGGCGCTGGCTGGCCGGCGGCTTGCGGCGAAAAGCTCCATATCGACAGTGTTGTTGCCTGCTTTGGTGTCGATTGTTAGGTCATCACCAAGGAAAGCAGGTTTATTCAACCGATACTGCGCACTGGTCAGTTGTTTGCCGGGATGGTGTTCTTTACCGGTGTGGATCATCAGCAAGATCTGGAGCGGGCCGTGTATCACCAGATCACGGTAGCCTTCGCGCTGACAAGCATAGTCCGCGTCGTAATAAATTCGGTGTGAGTTCCCGGTCAGAGCGCTGAACCGGAAGAGCATCGTTGATGTGGGTTGAGTGGCGGTTCCCGTGACTGGCTCTTCAGTGGTGGAGCTACCTTTTTGATTTGGCGACGACGACGGTGTGCCCGGGCCAGAGCGGTACACGACATCTTGCTCCTCGGATACGCAAAGAACCCCTTTTTGGTGAAAATTGTGCCGCAGGACCAGGAAGAGGAGCTCTCCGGGCCTACCATTCTTGACGTCAGCGCGGAGCAGTGTCGTTGTCCTGTTGGCCGGCAGGGGATCGGTAACCGGATCTGGCGAACGCCCGTGACGCCCGGGCTGAGCCGTGCCTGGCCGACGTGGTCCGATTCATGGCTGGGTATGCTGACAGGCATGGGAATGGTCCCGATGAAGTTTTGGTGTGCCACCTCGGTGGCCCCGCGGCAGGCGTCCCGGTGAGGGCCCTCGTGCCGGGCGGTGTTCTGGCCTTACTACTGCTGATGACCGGCTGCACCGGCAACGGCGAGGTGACCGGTCCGACGCAACAGACGCCTTCCGAGTCCACGCTTTCGCCGAGCCCGTCGAGCCCGTCGAGCCCGTCGAGCCCGTCGAGCACGTCGCCGCTACCCGTGGAGTCTGCTCCGAGTGTCTCGCCGAGCAGCCGATCGGCTGCGTCTACGTCGCTCGCCCCCGGCGAACTGACCGCGCTGAATCAGAACCTGATCGGGGCGGCCTGGGACAACAATGTCGCCGAAGCTCTCCGGCTCATCGCCGCCGGCGCTGACGTCAACTACGAGGACGAGAGCGAACAGAGCGCTTTCCTCATCGCAGCGAGTGAGGGCTACCTTGAGTTGCTGGAGCTGACCTTGGACAACGGTGCGGACGTCCACGCGCGCGACAGCTACAACGGCACGGCCCTGATCCGCGCCGCGGAGCGTGGCCACGCGGACGTGGTGCGAAGGCTGCTGCAGACCGACGTGAACGTAAACCACGTCAACAACCCGGGCTGGACCGCTCTGCACGAGGCGATCATCCTGGGTGATGGCTCGCCCCGGTACGTGGAGACCGTGCAGCTGCTCGTCGACGGCGGCGCCGATGTGAAGCTCCCCTCCCAGCGCGATGGTCTGATGCCCTTGCAGCACGCCACGTCCCGGGGCTTCCAAGAGATCGCTGCCATTCTGCGCAACGCGACGGAACAGTAGACCGCGGACGCCGCCACAACAGCAGGAGAAGTGTCGCCACTATCGACAAGCTCGACGACGCTCCCGCCCGGGACTGGTACGCTGCGGCGGCGGTGGAATACGGGTGGTCCCGCAACTTGCCGATGAACATGATCATGAACAAATTCATGGAGCGTACCGGGGCGGCTCCGTCGAACTTCACCCGCCAGCTCTCGGCACCTGGTTCCGAACTGGCGCAGCAGGCTGCCAGGGATCCGTACGCCTTCGAGTTCCTTGGGTTGAGCGGAGACGTCGCGGAGAAGGACCTCGAGCAGGCCCCGATGAACAGAATCGTGGATACGCTTCGTGAGCTCGGGCCCGGGTTCGCGTTCGTCGGCTGGCAGGTGCACTTCGACGTCGGTGGGGATGATTTCTACATCGACCTGCTGTTCTTCCATGTGCAGCAGCTGCGCTACGTCGTCATCAAACTTAAGGCCGGGAAATTTCAGCCCGAATACGCCGGCAAGATCAATTTCTACGTGACCTTGGTTGATGACAAACCACCCGCTCCGCTTGAATGAAACTCGGCTGCCAGCCCGATGGCCGCCAGCTGCCCGCTACCGGTCAGTCGCCGCCAATAGCGCGCATGTTCGCGTAGTTCGCTGCTTCAGGCGGGAGCCGGAATGACGGACTCCCGCCTTTCTGAAGATCACCGGCATGGGCGCGAGGACGAGCGTGATGAGGGACTAGCGCAGGTTCGTTTCGGGTAGTTGCGTGGTTGTGTTTGGTTTATCCGGCTTCGACGAATGCGGCGTTGCTGAGGTGGACTACGCCGTCGGCGAAGGTTTCTATACCTGCGATGTTGGTGGTGTGGGCGGTGAGGTTACGCAGGCGGTAAAGGTAGATGATGGGGTTGTCTTCCTGGATCTGGGTGACGGCCTGGCCGTAGAGCTCGGAGCGTTCGGCGATGTCGTTTGCTTCTGCTGCCTGGACGAGGAGCTCATCGACCTCGAGGTTGCTGTAGCCCATGTAATTATTGCTGGTGCTTGTCGACAGGCGGTTGGACATGTTGCCGTGCGGGTCGACGCGGCCGGACCAGCCGAGTTGGACGGTTTCGAAGTCCCCGCGGTCCTGGACGTCGAGCAGGGTCGAGTACTCAACGGGCAGGATCTCCATTTCAAAGCCGCCCTCCGTGACGGAAGCCTGCAGTGCCTGCGCGAACCGGATGGTGTCGGGGTTGTTGCTGACCTGCATCGTGAACTTGTACGGCATTTCCACGCCGGCTTCCTCCAGTAGGGCCTTGGCCGCCTCGGGATCGTACTCGGGGCATGCTTCGCTCGCGTCAGTGCTGAAGGGGCTTGCCGGGGAGATGGGGGAGCAGGCCGGCTCATACCAGCCACCGAAGACCGACTGCACGAGGGCTTCACGGTCGATCGACATAGCCAGAGCCTGACGCACTGACGTGTCAGTGGCCAGGGGAGTATCAATGACTCCCGGGGCTGCGCCTACGCCGTCGGTGTTGCCGACATTGATGGTTAATCCTTGAAAGCCAAGGGAACCGGCCTGCAGGACGTTGATGCCGTCCTCGTTCATGAGTCCGTCCACGTCCTGGGTGGAGATGGTGTCGGCTACCTGGACATCGCCCGAGCGCAGGTTCGCCGCACGGATGTTGGAGTCGGTGATGATGCGGTAGGTGATGGTGTCCAGGTGCACGTTCTCGGCGTCGTAGTAGAGCGGATCGCGTTCCACCGTGATGGAGGTCTGAGGAATCCGTTCTGCGAACTTGAAGGGGCCTACGCAGACGGGGCTGTCGCCGAACGCTTCACCGTTAGCGGCAAGGGCGGCCGGTGAGAGGATCATGCCGGCGCGGTCGGCCAGGGCGGCGGTGAGGGGTGCGAAAGGCTCTGTGTAGGTCACCTCCACCGTGGTGGAGTCCACGGCCGTGATCGATTCGATGGGACCGAGCTCGCCCTTGCGCGACGATCCTTCGAGGGTCAGGCCGCGCTCGATGGTCTGGGCCACGGCCTCGGCGTTGAAGGGGGTTCCGTCGGCGAAGACCGCATCATCGCGGACCGGAATGCTGACCGTCAGGCCGTCCTCCGAGACCTCGGGAAGGTCGGTAGCGAGCTGCGGCACGATCTCGCCGTTCGCATCGATGTCGTAGAGCTTCTGGCACATGGTCTGCATGACATAACGCGTGTAGAGCGACGACGACGTCGTCGGATCGAGCCGATCGGGCTCTGCAGAAAGGGCCATGACGAGATCGCCGCCCTCCACGATCGTCTGATCACCGATCGGGGCAGTCATAACATCCTCACCCTGGGGCGCTTCGGCGACAGTCTGAGGTGCCTGACACGCGGTGACGCCCACGACCAGGCCGAGGGCGAGGACCGGGACAAGCATATTGTGGCGCACCATGCGCGGGGTCGAAGGCGGGGACATACGTGGAGATAGCTCGGACATGATGTTCCTCTGGGTCGGAATGTCTGTGCTTTACATACAATCAGGGGAGCCTACCCCTTTTCGTATACAATTTGTTACGTTTCGGTGAATATGTCCCCGAGTTTCTATCGACACCTGATTCCGGAGGCCAAGGGGGGCGGCTATTGCTGCGTGGGTTCCGGTAGGCAGGAGCGTCCCTTGAGACCGCTCCAATGGCTGGTGTTGTACCTCCAGCTGATCGGCGTAGCTGTCTCTAGCAACCGGAAATGCTGTGGTTCATCCATCTGTGGACGGCTCCGGGCTGGCCCGCGAAAGCTCCACCCTCCCACAGATGGATGACCCGCCAACAGCCGAGGCCCATACTTCCGTGTTGCCGCGCACGTATCTATTGCCACTATCAGCTCTATTAGATCCACGCGCCCTGTATCCAGTGGCACAGCGTGAAGGAGGTTGTGCACACCCACCGTCCGCTCGAGATAAGCGATCTAGTGTCCGTGACGCGGTGAGTGTGTGCAGGCGGGCCCCTGGGTTCTTCCTGTCCAGGTGTGCGGGAAAAGCAGCGAAGCGTGGGGAGCCTTCGCCGTGCACAGGTGGTCAGGAGGCCGGTTAACTGTGCCGTAGACGAAACACGGCGAGACGAGTTCGCGAGAGACGGTCCGCCCTGTAAGCCCGGGAGCACGGATGCTCGATATTCGACCTTGGTGAGAGTCTTGGAAAGCTCTAGACTTCCGAGACACCGCGAACGGTTGATTGGCCGGGCCGAGTGCAAGGTTCTTGACCGATCGTTCTTGAAGCCTGTACGCGGCGTTCGGGAGTAAGCGCGGCATTTTCCTCGAATGTCTACGGAGCACCCTGAATGCCACCGATGATCTTCCTAGCTCATTCGAGCTCCTCCTTGTGGCATTGGGAGAACTCGCGGCCCGAGATGACGAGATTCGGACCCTTTGTGCTGAAGCGATCAAACCCCTAGGCGATGCCGCGGCGCACGAAATCGGAATACACCTGCTGGTACGGGCCGGCCTGAACAAAGGACGCTCATGAACACGGTATCGATCAACTCTCAGCACCGACTCCTGGTCATCGAACCACGAGGACTGGATAAGCTCTGGGGCTTCGTACGCACGATCGATATACCCATCGACCAGGTACGCGGAGCAACACACGACCCAGGTGTCATCGAGGACTACAAAGGAGTGCGCGGACCGGGCCTGGGCATCCCCGGCCACAAGTGGGCCGGTACCTGGCGGAAGGACGGAGAACGCCACTACTGGAACGTCACCGGCGGGAAAACCACGATCGTTATTCAAACCACAGCCCAACGCTTCCAACGCCTGTACCTCAGCGTCGAGAATCCCCGTACAACCGTGGACCTCATCAACACCGCCCTGACAGACCAAAACCAGCGGTGAATGACGTACGTAAAAGGTAGCCGTGCGTCAATTGTCATCGTCCGGGGTAAACGCCACTCCCCTGCGACGACGCGGCCTACGGCTCCTTGGCTTCTTGGCTCCTCAGCAAGTACAGAAGACCACCCCTCACCGGGCCGTTCCTAACTCACCATTAACGGCTGTGTAAAGGACTCCTGATGTACCTCTGCACAGCCGCCGCCTATGCCGACCACGTGGGTGGCGAACGCCGCGTGATACGACTGCTCCGTCAATTTGTGCGGAGTTCGGGAGCTTCTGTGCAGCTGCATACCAAACTCGCCCCGACGGTCGCGGCGCTAGGATGAGAACTGTCGGATCTCGCCGCACGGGGCACCAGCCGCAGACAACTCGATAGTCGGCTGGTAAGAATCGTATCTGCGGCCGCGACGACCAATACAATACTGGTTAACAGCGGACAAAAGGGGGCGGCGTGCCGTTACGGATTCTGCATGTGAGCGACATCCACTTCAATGACAGTGGGTGGGACGAGGATCACGATCAGCGGACTGAACTCGTGCGCGATGTCGCTTCTTATGTCGAACGCAACAGCACCATAAACGCGATCCTCATCGGTGGCGACATCGCTTTTGGTGCCGAGCCAGCGCAGTATCGCATCGCACGTGATTGGATCGACCAGTTGCTCGTCGCAGCCGGTGGTTTAGAGCCCAGCGACGTATGGGTCATTCCTGGAAATCATGACGTCTCGTGGAATGTGATTCACCACAGTCAGATTGCGCAGGATTTTCGACGCTCGCTCTTGGAGTGTGATCTACCAGACATCGATCTCGTTCTCAAACGTCGACTTGCAGATGACCCCCAAGCCGCAGCTGTGATGACGCCACTCGATGCCTACAACGACTTCGCCGCCGCCTTCGGATGCGCAGTGACAGCAGACGCTCCTATGTGGATCGATGACACACTCGAAGTAGACGGTCTCCTGTTAAGAATCACCGGAGTCAACTCCGCGATCGCCAGCCACAGAGACTCCGACGATCCGAAGCAACTCAACTTGGTCGTTGGCTCTCATCAGGTGCGCCTAGATCGCAGGCCTGGGACAGTGCACCTCGTCATGATGCATCATCCACCGAGTTGGCTAAGAGACTGGCCTTCAATCGAACCGTACTTGAAGAGGGCCCACGTTGTTCTCTTCGGGCATGAGCACGCGTACAGTACTCTCCAGCCCGAGGGGGTCGGTGCCACCGTTCACGTGAACGCTGGTGCTGTCGCCTCCGAGCGACGACCCGGTGGAGAGAACGACCCGTACCTTGCCAGTTACAACGTCATTACTTTGTCGAAAGCGAAGGATGGCCTTGGCGTGTTGGTGAAACCACGCTACTGGGACAAGCCGACGACGCGCTTCGCGTCTCATCCGCAGGGCGATGAGGCGTACTTCGTGGCGAACGATCCGCTTGGCCAAGCCACGCCAGGTGCGAGTCAGCCTGAGGACGGTGATGAGGATGAAGCTACAACCGCATCCCCGCTGCTAGAAGACCCCGCGGTGGTATCAGCTGCCGCCCTGTCGAGCGAAGCGCGCAAGGACCTCCGCCGCCTTGCAGTGCGTTTTCTTCGGCTTCCGGTCACGAGTCGGAGAGAGATCGCTCGCCGACTTCAGGTCATGGATGACGAAGATTTGACCATTCCTGATCGCGAGCTGTGGAATGTCGTGCTCAAACGAGTTCGTGACAGGAACCTTATTGACCAACTCGAAGAGGAGCTAACGTGACTACTGGGCCGACATTTGAAGAGATGGCGCAATTGCTCTCGAGGGTCTCGATGGAGGTCGGTTCCAGTGAGGTTCGGAGTCGATTGACGGCTGCCCACGACGTGATCGAGGCAATACCCGCCCTCGACGTCGTAGCTGTTGCATTCGGCGCACCCGCTCCCGGCGCATCCGAGTCCGTTGAGGCAGCAATCCAGGCACATGACGAGACTTGGATTCCCGGACGTCGCCCGGAGGTTGCGCGCATCGTCGCAGGCGCTTCGGTGATCGGGCTGTTGCGACGCGAAGACACTTCCATGCTATCGGCACTCGCATGTCATTCAGCAACGTATCTCGGCTATCAGACCAACGTTCAAGAGCTTCTACTGCTCGCAAATCAGGTGTTGTCCAGTGCGGCGGCCGATGGGCGATCCCGTGCAGCGCTTCCCCCGCTCGGAACTACTCCGCGAAGGCTACTTTCAGGTCAGCAGGAACTGTCAGGTACTGAAGCGGTGACGGCGGTCCGAACGTTGGCGAGACGGTTCGAGGAAGTTGTCGAGTATGCGAACTTGCGGTTGGATCGCATGGACGAGGAGGTGAATACCCTCTGGTGGGCTAGGAAGCGGCACCCGAATGGCTCGGAGCATGTGTGGAGCGAGATGCCCGCGTTGCAGCGCGTCACGCGCGCCGCGCAAGAGGTGACCGAGTATTTGCGTGTCCCTCCGGCAACGAGGGGAACCGTTGAGATCTTGAACGAACTCGTGGGAGACGTCGAGCAGGAGCCTGATGTGTCGCTGCTAGCCGTCTCCGAGGAACTCGCTGCCTCCGGTGGGGCGTCCGCGAGGAAGGGACACCACCTCTTGCCATTCGCGACGTTTGTCCACGCACTCCATGCGTATCCGGAAGAAACGGGTGTGGCCGGATCAGTTGTTAGGCAAGCGACTGGACTCGCGTCCTCGCAGGAGGTGAAGGTCGCGGGACTAGGAGAGCAGATTCTTCGGGAACATTCGATGCTCCAGGTGCTCGCATGATGTCAGGAGATGTCCGGTCATACTATTTCGAGGTGAAGCACAATGACTCCTGAGCCGATCGAGCATTTAGACGAGTCGAGCGCAGCGACCGGTCATGACGATACGGCTAGCCTCTATAGCGAAGACGGCGTAGTCGAGGACGTCGAGTTCGATCTCGATGCAGAGGCAGAAACCTCCGAAGCATTAACGGAAGACCGTCTACAGATCACCGGTGGGGACGGCCTCTCGCTCAGTGAGGCCGATGAGGCAGTTGGAGCTACTCCCTCCGTAGTTGTCCTTGTGGCGGGAGAAGCGAACGCGGGGAAGACTACACTCTTGGTCGAACTCTTCGCGCAGTTCCTCGATGGGCCCGTAGGGAGCTGGCACTATGCAGGGTCCCGTACTTTAAGAGGATTCGATCGAAGGCACAGGCCAGCACGAGCCTCGACTGGGGCATCCACTGCGACTACTGCGCGAACTCAGGACGACGACCTGCGTCACTTGCACCTCGCAATAGCAACGGATGAGCGCAGAGTCGACCTGATCATTTCCGACATCAGAGGTGAAGTGTTCGAAGCGATAATTGACGGCAGGTCTGCCCGTCATGAGCTGCCGTTCCTTCCACGAGTTGACTACTGTTTAGTACTTCTCGACGGAGAACAAATGAACGCTAGATCGATAAGAGACCTGCAGATGCTGCGTGGACAACAGCTACTCGACGGGCTCCTCGAACCGGACAGCCTGAGGGACGATTCCAGCGTGATGCTGGTGGTCACGAAGATCGATACATTAGATGACGAGGCCCGATCGGAAGCCGAGGCCGGGCTCAGCGAGTTGGTTGCATTGATACAGGGTCGGACGGTCAGTTCCAGCGTTCACGCGATCAGTGCGAGGCCCGAAGATGGCTCAGCGCCGGTTGGGCTGAGTGAGCTCCTCGACTACTTAACACATGACGAGGGAAAGCCGGCGGTCCCGAGGACTGAGAGCGCTCTGACGCACGGTCGCTATTATTGGAGAGGGAGCTGGTGAACACCTCAGATTTCACAGGAGCGATCTTGGTTGGCCTCCCGCATGCCGGGAAATCGAGTTACCTGGCGTTGCTTTACCTAGCGATCCTCAAGAAAAAGCGTTGCTCTATTCAACTTGCTTCGTCGAAGGATGATCGCGAACACGTCAACACTTTGATGCAGGCGCTCCTCAAGTGCGAAGAGGCCTCTCGAACCGAAGTTGCTCAGACCAAAGGTCTTCGGCTCTCCGTCCGAGACGGGGAGGGATTAGAGTGGACGCTCGATATTCCGGATTTGTCTGGCGAAACATGGCTCGACGCGCTCGAGGTCGGTGCGATCGATCAGGACCTCTTCGATGAAGTTCAGCGGGCGGGCGCCGTAGTGGTCTTCGTCCACATAGGAGACTTCGCCACGGATCCGCTGATTTCCGCGGTAAATGCTGGGGCGGACGCATTGGGTGCTGACATTTTGCCCGAAGACCCGGAGTCTGGGCCCTTAGGGCCTTCCCAGGTCGACATTGCCCAACTCCTGCAAGCGGTGGACGAGATAGCGGAGGATGGATGCGCGCTCAGTATCGTTCTATCGGCCTTCGATTTGGCGGGGTCCATGACTCCGCGAGAATGGTTGAGTAACAACGCACCCTTACTAGACCAGTACATCACCGCCAATAGGACCCGCCGACCGATACGACTCTTCGGCCTCAGCGCACAGGGCGGAAACTTCGTGACGGAGAAGAATTCGCTTTCGCAGATAGACGGGCTTGAACGAGCATCAATTCTCGATGAGGAAGGCGCAAGCGTCGATGTAGATGCACCGATTCTGGGCAGGCGCGGATGACGCTACGGCAGTTCGATCAAGCATTCTTCGGATACGCCCGCGGTCACCGGCTTCTCAGCGCCTCAGCGCCGCTCGATGAAGAATCTAGTCGCGTCCTCCGCGTTGTGACTGACATGAGCTTCGAAGGACGGAGCAAGTCGTATCTCTCTGTGCTTCCGCTTCCAATGGCTCGTGCACATGCTTTCATCCGCACGTGGCCCGCCGAGGCGTGGATGCGACCCGGCGCTGTGTGGTCCCGAGTACTGTTTTTACCCTGGCAAGACCTAGGCACGCTCATGAATTTCTCCGAGGTTGTGGCGGCGATCAAGCCGGTGGACCTGCGAGACAGCCGAGAGCTCGAGAAGTTCATGAAAGCTTCGGCGTCTCCACTCGAAGTCGATCTTGAGAGCGGCAACCCACCTCCAGTCAGCACGACCGATAGCGCAATAGATCTCGAAAAACTCCTTGGTGGTGTCTATTCTTCCAGTCGCACCGTGAGCGTGGCTTCTCCGGATCCTCGCCAAGAAGAACAAATCTTGTTGGCCCTTTTTGCTCAGCAATGGCCACGACTGCGCCGCTCCTTTGCTTTCCGGACCCGCTACCGCTCGTCCGAGACAGCGATCAATTTCGACCTTGAAATTGTCGAAAAGCGGGACCGAACCTCTGATCTGCCTTCAGGTCGAGAGTGGGCACAATCCCTCGCCAACGACCTGAAAGGTGCTAGGTCAACTCTTCACGCCTTCCTGCAACGCTATGGAGCGCAGAGCCGCCGAGGGCGACGCGACATGTCGGTGCTGGTGAGGCTGCACGATGAATTGACCAATACTCGTCACGGGCAAGACGCAGTCAGCACCCTATTTAAGGAGTTTCCTTCAAGCCGAGACATGCCGAGCCTCAAGTACGACATTTTCGCAGAGGATGGCGCTATCCCGATCCTTGAGCCGGAGCGAGTTGGCCTAGCGGTAGCAAACTCGGAGCACTTGAACTTAGCAGAGTTGCAGATTGGCCGCAGACTCGTTCAACTTGTACTTGATGAAAGCATCGACACGGGAGTGGGATTGCGCACGGATTTCGCGACCATCCCCGAGTCTCAGATCGAAGGTCTCCTGGAGGAGATCGCGAATCACTTGAACTTCGAAACTGTCCTGCAATTCGCAGATCTGCACGAAGATCTTGCGCTTCTCGTCGCAGCGCGAAGACCAGATTTTCTAGAGAACGCCCGACTCTGGGAGGCTCTCGAAGGTGAGTCCGTTGGTGACGTATTCATGTCACTCGAGCCGGAAGTGCAGCGGTCCATCCTCCGTCGACTACTGGCGTCTGGTGCGGTTTCAGCCCTCGCGATTGCGTGCAACGCGTCTTCAGATACGTGGTGGCAACTTGTAGAGATCATGAGCAGTGAGTCGACGACCGCCGCGGCCGTGGCTGAGAACGCGGCCGTACTGCAAGGAGTTCTCGAGCGCATCGGAATGGCCGGTTTGTCCGGGAGCCCGGTTAAGGGGGCGTCCGCTCGGTACGTTCTAACGATGCTGTTGGCAGCTCCGCTCCAGGCTGGACTTTGGAGGCGCCTTGCGCCGAAGGATTGGAGCAACGCGCTTATCGCTGCGCAAGAAGGTGAGCTTCGCGGCGCCCCTCCACTTATTCTCGAGCGGCTTCTCGTCTTAGCCCTGGTATCCGGAACGCAGAGCGGCGATGCAACGCTTCGTAAGAAGTCGTGGGAGCTGACGTTTCCTCGCCTGCACGAGGCACTCCGTAGCCCCCAGTTTGACAGTGAAAGTTGGGCAGTGCTCAACTCGGTGCTTCCCTCTGGGCCCGAGTGGGATCGTTGCTACCGTCTTCGTCGGGGAGCGGTTGCCGAGATTCGGCGGGATGATTGGGGGGCGGGCCCGTCAAGTCGCTTGATCGGATCCGCCGGTCCGGATGCCCATGACATGATTGAGCAACTGAACCGCCGGAAAAAGGCACGCAAGAGTTGGGTGGAGGATGTCCTGCGCCTGATCGGTAAAAAGTGACCAACGTTGCGAACGTCGGGATAACAGCACGCGCCGTCAAGTGTCACTGCTAGATGTAGAGCGTCCTAGAATCACGGGCCAGGAGCCTGCCGACCGGCCGTTCATTCTTCTTGTCCTGCGCGCTGTCGAACTTTGGCGGAGTCGCCAGTGGCGCCATCGCGACCCTGCCCGCCGTACGCGGGTTGGACGTGCGGGTATGCCTCACGGGAGTCGCCGCGGACTGCTAGCGACGACTAACACCGCGTAAAAATCGGCGTCACGCCATCGAAACCGTTAGCGGACTCGGACACCGATTATGTTCAAGCTGAAGGAGCTTCTCGATCCCACGCACCCCACCAACCCCTTGAACAACATCAGGCGCCCCGATCCATCAGCGGGCGATCAAAAGCTCTAAGTTCGTGCGTTCCTGCGCCATTTAGTGATCACAGAACGCCGCCACTCATCGCTGCGATTCACACCGTTTAAGGCTTTTGCAACAGGAATGTTCGAGGGTCTAGACGTCGTGCAACACCGGCGGCGGGGGGTTCATGGGGGCACTGACCGTCTGAAGCGTTACTGATTCCGGTCAGTCGCCTGGGCCAGCGATGGGGGCTATTTCGGGCCACGAGGCTGGATGGTTCTGCTCTCGAAGGTCAGTGGTCGGTTGTACACCTTGTTTACCTACCGAAGGGGAGAGGTCGGCATGGCAACTTGGAATCAGCAGTCACACCCGTCCGGTCAGGTCGTCTCTGTGCGCCTGCCCCCGGACATCGTCAAACGGATCGACGCCCTGGCCGAGCACACGGGACGCAGCCGCGGACTCTATATCCGACTCGCGTTGAGTGCATTCCTGCCGCAGCTCGAGGAAGATCACTGGAACCAGAAGACGGCCCGCTATGAGCGGGACGGCTTTGACCGTGACTTCGCGCAGCTCACGACGCATCTCATGAAAGACCCGGAGCCCATCCCCTAGGCCAATACCGCGCTGTCCGCAGAGGAATCCGCCAGCGTGGACCTTTGTAATGGCGGATGAAGTTGCGGTAGGCGCTTCGTACTTGCCGGACCTCCTGGTAACCGTTAGTCGGGGATCACTCGCACGACTCGTGCCGGTGATCCCACCATCACGGCGTTGGAGGGTACGTCCTTCGTTACGACGGCGGCGGCTGCAACCACGGCGTTGTCTCCGATGGTGATGCCCGGAAGGATGGTTGCATTGGACCCAACCCATACCTTCCGGCCGATGACGATTGGAGCTGGGTGCATATCGGCGCGCTTGCTGGGGTCGAGGTCGTGGTTGAGTGCTGCCAGTACCACGTTGTGTCCGATCAGGCAGTCATCTCCAATGGTTACTCCGCCCTGGTCCTGCAGTTTGCAGCCGGCGTTGCTGAAGTTTCGCCGGCATTCGGGACGGTCAGTAGATCGTTGAGTTCCACGGTACTTTCCTTACACAAGGTGGTGCTTGGTAGTTTGCTACGGCCCATCTGCCTAGGAGCCCTAGGGCATCGCCGCCGCGGCCGCAGAACCGAACCGTAGCCCCTACCACCACGCTCCAGTCCAGGCTTTGGCGCGGTCGTAGGGGTTACGGCATGTCCCGGGGCCGGGTTGGTCGCCTAGGAGAAGGTAGCGGCGTCGATGACGAAGCGGTAGCGGACGTCAGAGGCAAGGACGCGCTCGTAGGCGTCGTTGATCTTTTCGGCCGGGATGACCTCGATCTCGGCGCCGATGCCGTTTCGGGCGCAGAAGTCGAGCATTTCCTGTGTCTCGGCGATGCCGCCGATCATGGAGCCGGCGAATGAGCGACGACCGCCGATGAGTGCCATCGCGTTCACCGGCAGCGGCTCGGCGGGCGCCCCGACGTTGACGAGGGCGCCGTCGACCGTCAGGAGTCCCAGGAAGGCGCTGATGTCGATCTGGGCGCTGACCGTGTTGATGATGAGGTCGAATGAGCTGGCCAGATCGGTGAACGTGGTCTCGTCGCTGGTGGCGTAGTAGTGGTCCGCTCCCAGCCGGAGGCCGTCCTCCTGCTTCTTGAGGGATTGTGAGAGGACGGTGACTTCGGCGCCCATGGCGTGCGCGATCTGGACGGCCATGTGGCCGAGGCCGCCGAGGCCGATCACGGCGATCTTCTTGCCGGGGCCGGCGCCCCAGCGGTGCAGGGGTGAGTAGGTGGTGATGCCGGCGCAGAGCAGGGGGGCGGCGGCATCGAGTTCGATGCCCTCGGGGATCTTCAGGACGAAGTCCTCGGTGACGACGACGTGGGTGGAGTAGCCGCCTTGGGTGATGGTTCCGTCACGGTCGGTGGCGCCGTAGGTGCCTACCATCCCGTTGACGCAGTACTGCTCGTCGCCCACCGTGCAGTTCTTGCACTTCCCGCAGGAGTTGACCATGCAGCCGACGCCGACCCGATCGCCGACGGCGTGCTTGGTCACTTCGGCACCGACTTCTGTGACGATGCCCGCGATCTCGTGGCCGGGTACCAGGGGGTAGGGCTGCGGCCCCCAGTCACCTTGCACGGTGTGGATGTCGGAGTGGCAGATGCCGGCGTACTTGATCTCGATCAGGATGTCCTGGGGACCGACGTCGCGGCGTTCGATGGTGGTGGGGACGAGGTCCCCGTCGGCGGAGGGTGAGGCGTAGGCGTGGACGGTGGTGGTTATGTGTTTTCTCCTTTTGGGGGCGTTCAATTGCTGGTTGCGGCCGGCTGGCCGTAGTCCTGGTCGGTGACGTGCTCGCCCCACGTCACGATCTGGCCGTGGCCGTTGGCTTCCTGGACGGCAATCTGGGCCATGAAGCGGTCGGCGGTGGCGCCGGCGGTGCGGGCGCTCGGGCTGAATCGCACGTGGGCGCAGCCGACCGCCGATTGCTCGTCGGGGTTGCGGATGCCGTCGATGTGGACGGTACCTGTGAACCAGGCCTCCGGTCCTACTGCGCTCTGGCCGCCGCTCCGGGTGTATTTCATCTCGGTGCCTTCCATAATGAGGGCGCGCCGGACACCCGGACCTTTCGGTCCGCTGGGGGCGCGTGGTGCCTACTGCTTCTTGGTCTTCTTGAGGTCATCGGCCAGGGAACGTGCCTCATCTGAAAGCTGTGCGGCCCTGGACTCGTCGCCAACGTGGACGGCTTCCCAGTAGTCGATCTTCAGTGCGACGTAGCGTCTGCGCAGGGCTATGGACTTTGCTTCGACAGCCAACTGTTCCTGCTGGGCCTTCAACAGCTCTATCTGCTCCAGAGCCGCTTCAGCCCCCAGCGCCCCGTTCCCGATGTAGCGACGCATGTCACTCACGGACATCCCTGTCGCGCTCAAGCAGGAAACCCACGTGAGCAGATCCAAATCCTCCGGCGTGTAGACCCGGTGCTTGCTGCTCGCGCCGCGAGAAATCGGGACTGCTGAAGGTTTGGTTGACTCCTGACCTGTGAGGATAAGCCTCGCGGGTGGAAGGATGTTCATCATGCCCAAGGCCTTTCCCGAAGAGTT